>NZ_JACHDP010000001.1:2550738-3188423 GCF_014201145.1 Micromonospora parathelypteridis | reverse complement strand
GGCGGCGCGGTCGTTCCATGCCGGTCTTACCACCGAGCCTATTGTGGGGATGCGCCATATGTCGCGACGTCTGGTCAGCCTGACCCTCGATACGTTGGAAGACCTCCCTCGCCCGTGCCGGCAGTGCGTCTACTGGGAGCTTGATCCGGTCTCCGCGGACCGGGCCTGTGCCGCTGGCGACCCGGGTCTGGAGAAGGAGGCGTGGGTCTCCCAGACGTTGCTGGAGTGGGGCTCCTGCGGCAAGCTCGCGTACGTCGACGGCATGCCGGCGGGCTTCGTGATGTACGCCCCGCCGGCCTACGTGCCCCGCTCGATGGCGTTCCCGACCTCGCCGGTCTCCGCTGACGCCGCACTGCTGATGACCGCCAACGTGGTCGCCGCGTTCGCCGGTGGCGGGCTGGGCCGGATGCTGGTGCAGGGCGTCGCCCGGGACCTGACCAAGCGGGGGATCAAGGCCATCGAGGCGTTCGGCGACGCCAAGTTCGGCGATGCGGACGACCCCGCCGGTGGCTGTGTGGCACCTGTCGACTTCTTCCTCTCGGTGGGGTTCAAGACGGTACGTCCGCATCCGCGTTTCCCCCGGCTGCGCCTTGAGCTGCGTACCGCGCTGAGCTGGAAGTCCGACGTCGAGTACGCGCTGGAGAAGCTGCTCGGCTCGATGAGCCCGGAGACCCTGCTCCGCCCGGTCCGTCCCACCCCGGCTACCCGCTCCACCAACGGCTGACTACTGAGCTCGCAGCGGATCAGTCGACCACGGTGCCGGCGGTGACGACGGCGCGCAGTTCGCTGACGTCCAGCGAGCCGGTTGGAACGTCCCGTTCGATCGGGTAGTACATCCGTTGCACCGCGGCCACGATCGCCTCCACCGCCCGGTCCCGGAAGCGGGGGTCGACCAGCTGGGCGCGGTCCGTGGGCGAGGTGAGGTAGCCGACCTCGATCCGGACGGCGGGCATCCGCGTCAGTCGCAGCAGGTCCCAGGTCTTGGCGTGGGTGCGGCAGTCCCGCAGCCCGGTCCGGGCGACGATCTCCCGCTGCACCAGCCCGGCCAGGCGTTCACCGGTCGCGGACGTCACCCCGTTGTCGGTGCCGTAGTGGTAGGTCGCGACGCCCTCCGCAGCCGGGTTGGCGTGGCCGTCCAGGTGCAACGAGATGAACACGTCGGCGCCCAGCGAATTGGCCAGCAGGGCCCGGTCGGCGTCCGGCAGGCATCTGTCGGGCGATGGGCCCCGGGTGAGCTGCACCCGCACCCCGGTCGCGGCGAGGCGCCCCTCCAGCCGGCTGGCCAGGTCATGCATCAGGTCCGCCTCGGTCCAGCGCAGCGACCCGTCGGGCACCACCACGCCAGGGTCGGTGCCCCCGTGCCCCGGGTCGATGACCACCGTCTTGCCGACCAAAGCCGGTCCGGACTGGCGGATAGCGTCAGATTCGCGTAGCCACTGCGGGCGGCCACCGACCACCTTGCGGCCGATCCGGCGCAGCGCGTTCATGGTGTGCGGGCCGCAGGAGCCGTCGGGAGTGAGGCCGACCTCGCGTTGGAACTGGGCCACGGCCCGGGAGGTCCGGATGCCGTAGATGGCGTCCGCCCGGCCCACGTCGTACCCCATCTCCAGCAGTCGCTCCTGCAGCGACCGGACGTCCTCGCCGCTGAGCGGGTCGGGAACCGCGTGGTAGAGGGTGCGGGCGCCGAGCCGCCAGCGGGCGGCGTCCAAGGCGCGCCAGGTTTCCGCCCCGACCCGGCCGTCCACGCTGAGCCCCCGGGACTGCTGGAACGCGCGGACCGCGCGCTCGGCGTCGAGGTCGAACTCGTCGGTGTGCGGACCGGCGACGGTGAGCAGGTCGAGGCCGGTCAGGATGCTGCGGATCTCCGTGACCGCGGGTCCCCGGTCACCGGGTCGGATCGGACGCACGCACGACCCCCTCTGCACGACGCTGGCTGGCCGGGCGGCCCAGGCTTGAGGCTATGCGTTCCAGGGCGGCGAGGTGGCTCGGGCCAGAAAAACGTCGACCGGGCGGCCGGGAAGACACCGAACCCCGCACCCGGCGAGCGGGTACGGGGTTCGGTGGATGTTTCTGCTGGTCAGAGGGCCGATTCGATGAGTCGGACCAGCTCACCCTTCGGCTTGGCGCCGGCGATCGACTGCACCGGCTGGCCGTTCTTGAAGACGGTGAGCGTCGGCACCGACATCACCCGGTAGGCCCGGGCGGTCTCGGGGTTCTCGTCGATGTTGAGCTTGACGATGGTGACCTGGTCGCCCATCTCGCCGGCGATCTCCTCGAGCAGCGGCGACACCTTGCGGCACGGCCCGCACCACTCGGCCCAGAAGTCCACCAGAACCGGCTTGTCGGCCTGCAGCACGTCGGCGATGAAACTCGCGTCGGTGACCGCCTTGGTCTTTCCCACTATGCCCCTCCTCCGGGATGTGTTCTGTTGCTTCAGCTGAGCGTCGCGATGAACCGCTCGGCGTCGAGCGCGGCGGCACAACCGGTGCCGGCCGCGGTGATCGCCTGACGGTAGGTGTGGTCGACCACGTCGCCGGCGGCGAAGACGCCGGGCACGCTGGTGCGGGTGCCGGGGGCCTGGACCTTCACGTAGCCCTCGTCGTCCAGCTCGACCTGGTCACGGAAGAGTTCGCTGCGGGGGTCGTGACCGATGGCCACGAAGACGCCGGTGACGTCCAGCACCTTGGTCTCGCCGGTGTGCACGTTGCGGACCCGTACGCCGGTGACCTTGCCGTCGTCGCCGAGGATCTCCTCGACGGTGCTGTTCCACTCGACCTTGATCTTCTCGTTGCTCAGCGCCCGGTCGGCCATGATCTTGCTGGCCCGGAACGAGTCGCGCCGGTGGATGATGGTGACCGATTCGGCGAAGCGGGTGAGGAAGGTGGCCTCCTCCATCGCCGAGTCACCGCCACCGACGACCACGATCTGCTGGTTGCGGAAGAAGAAGCCGTCACAGGTGGCGCACGCCGAGACGCCGTGGCCGAGGAACTCCTGCTCACCAGGCACGCCCAGCGGACGCCAGGCCGAACCGGTGGAAAGGATGATGGATCGGGCGCGGTAGGCGGTCTCGCCAACCCAGACGGTGCTCACCGCACCGGAGCCGGCGTCGCCGGTGTCCACCAGCTCGACGCGGGTCACGTCGTCGGTGAGGAACTCGGCGCCGAACCGCTCGGCCTGCTTGCGCATGTTGTCCATCAGCTCGGGGCCGAGGATGCCGTCGGCGAAGCCGGGGAAGTTTTCCACCTCGGTCGTGGTCATCAGCGCGCCACCGGACTGCACGCCCTCAATGATCAGCGGCTTCAGGTTGGCGCGTGCGGCGTAGACCGCCGCTGTGTAGCCGGCCGGCCCGGAGCCGATGATGATCAGGTTGCGGACCTCGTCCACTGCCGTCTCCCGAGTTGTGTGTGTTCGGCGTCGGCGCGAGCACCGATGCTGATCCGAGTTGCCGACGCCTGGGTGGGGCCGGCAGCTGACTTCCAGAACGTCATCGTACGAACCGGGGATTCCCGAGCCGGGCATCCGGTGGGTCAGGTCACGTGGGCGGTCTACGTGCCGTTGACCGTGGATTCACCCTACCCGCGCTGAATACCGGCTGTCCGAGCCGGACCCAGGCACTCCGCACTCCGGGCCGCTCACCCAGGCCCAGCGGGCCCCGGTCGCGTCGGTGAATCGGATGACCAGCGCCTGTTCGCCCCGGAACCGCGCGTAGTCGATCACCTCGACCACCAGCGGGGCGGATCCGTGCTCCTCCGCCACGTCGGCCAGGCAGGTGGTCAGCGCGGCCTCCGTGGTAAGCCGGGCCATCTGTTCCAGCCCGTTGGGCGAAGCACGTCGATCCTCCTCGGCGCCCACCTCCGGCTGGGTGCCGAGCGTGCTGCCGGTGGCCCGGCTGGGGGCCGGTCTGCTCTGCGCGTCAGCGCCCTGCGTGTCGCCGAGGGTCTGCGGGGTGTAGTCCGTACCGCTGTGCAGTGCCGGCCCGGTGGTGCGGACCGCCCCCGCCGCCGCGACGCCCTCGGGTGCGCTGGCCGGGCGGTCCAGGGCGCTGCCGGCGGTGTCCGTTGCGCTCCTCGACAGTTGGTTGAGGCCCAGCGCGACCGCGACGACGGCGATCGCCGCGGCGGCCACCGGCGCGCCCCGGCGGGCCCAGCCGCGCCGTCGACGACCCGGTCCGGTGGGCGCCCGGCGACCCGACCCGGCCGGCGTGGAGACGGTTGGCCGGCGACCAGCCCCGCCCTGCACCGGCACGACCGGCGGCGTGGCGTCGTTGCCAGGCGGGTCGACCTCAGGAGCGGCGGTGGCGTTCTCGTCGGTCGAGGTGTCTTTCGGGATCGGTCCCGCGGCGGCCAGCGCGGCGAAGAGTCGGTCGGCGGTTGCCTGCGGCATCTCGGGCGACGGCTCGGCCCAGCGGGCCAGGTCCGCACGGACCTCCGTCAGCGCGGGAGCCAGCAGCGCGTACGCCTCGGCCCAGGCCGGGTCCGTGGACACCAGCTGGGCGACCTCCTCCTGCTGCGGGGTGCCGTCCAACGCCCCGCCGAGGTAGTCAGCGAGGAGGTCGTCGTCGACCTCCCGGAACCCCTCGGTCGTCACGTGTCCTCCTGGTTGGCGTCCCGCCGGTACCGGCCCGACCCCGATCCGACGCCCTCGGCCGGGCCGGGGTTCCCTGGCGTGACGTCCGGCACCTCCCTGGTCGGGCTGGTCGGGTCCGGTCGGGCTGAGAGCGTCGTGGCGACGGCAGGGCGAAGATGCCCGAGCAGCACCGCGAGCTTGGCTCGCCCCCGGGCGCACCGGCTCTTCACCGTCCCCTCGGCGACGCCGAGGATCCGGGCGACCTCGGCGACCGGGTAGCCCTGCACGTCCACCAGCACCAGGGCGGCGCGTTGCTCAAGGGGCAGCGCGGCGAGCGCCTCGCGGACCACCAGCGCGGTGTCGTGGTCCTGCGTGGGTGCGGTCGGCTCCACACCGCCGATGCCCGAGCCGGCCTCCGCCCGGTTGCCGTCCGGAAGCGGCACGGTCGGGTGTGCCTGCCGGCGACGGATCCGGTCCAGGCAGGCGTTCACCACGATGCGGTGCAGCCAGGTGGTGACGGCCGAGTCGCCTCGGAACCGGCCGGCCGCCCGGTGCGCGGAGAGCAACGCGTCCTGGAGTGCGTCGGCGGCCTCCTCACGGTCGCCGAGCGTACGCAGGGCGACCGCCCAGAGCCGGTCGCGGTGCCGGTGGAACAGCTCGGCGAAAGCGTGCTGGTCGCCATCGACGTGGGCACGCAGCAGCTCCAGATCCGAAGCGGCGGCGTGCCCGTCCATCACCACGCCCTGCGGATGCGGTGCCACGGTGAAGATGCCGGGCTCACGACCCCTGGACCGTGATCTCCTGGACGTCGACCTGGAAGCCCCGCTCGCTGGCCGGCAACTCGGTGATCCAGAACAGCAGGTACTGGTATTTCGCGTCGGCGTCGAAGCCGTCGAATGCCATGGTCGTGCCGTCGTGGTCCACGAATGGCTGCCCGATGGCGGTCTTCTCGGTCTTGTAGTTGGCCATCAGTTGCTTGTCGCCGTTGGAGGTCGACGGCGGGTTGACCGTGCCGGTGAGAAGCTGGGCGGAGGCACCGCGAGCCGACAGCACGGCCTGCACCGACTTGACGGTGTGTGGCGCGCCGAGATCCAGCCAGATCCCCATGCCGGACTTCTGGTTGCCGAACTTGGCGGCCGTGTACGTGTCGGTGCCCCAGCCCTTGTCCGGGTCGCCGTCGATCACCTTGTCGGCGCCGCCCAGCTCATCGCGCTTCTGGCTGTCCGGGTCGATGATCCGGACGCCCTGCACGGGCAGCTTGCGGACGGTGGCGGCGGCCGGGGTGGCATCGCCGGCCGGGGCGCTCGAAGACGGAGCGGGGCTCTGGCTCGCCTGCGGGTCCTTGTCGCCCAGCGTGCTGATCCCGATCAGCAGACCGACCAGGGCGACCGCCAGCAGGCCGGCGATGCCCACGGCGACCTTGCGACCACCGGCCGCGGCCAACGGCGACGGCTCTTCCTCGGTGTCGGCGGCGAACCGGAGCGGGCCGCTGTTTTCGAGGTAGTGCTCCTCCTCGGCCGGCACGTCCAGTCGGGCCAACTCGGCGGCGAGCACATCGGAGGACGGCGGCGCGATCTCGGCGTCGAGCAGATCCATGGTCAGGTCGTCGAGGTACGCGGGCACACCCGCCCGGATCTGACGAGGCGCCGCGAGGGCACCTCCGGCGTCGCGAACGGCGTCCGGGATGGCGGCACGGCCATGGCCGGCGGTGGCACCGTGCAGCGGTGCCTCGGCGTGCGGCCAGTAGCCGGTCAGGGCGAAGTAGAGGACGCCGCCGACTGCCCGGATGTCGTTCTCCTGGCTGTCGGCGCCATCGGTGCGCGCGTCGGCCAGGACCACACGGCCCTCGTCGCTGATCATGACGGTGCCGGGGTGGACGTTGCCGTGCACCATGCCGGTGGCGTGCACCGCGGCGAGTGCGCTCGCGACGGCGTTGCCGATCGCGGTGGCGCGGGCCGGGTCCAGCGGACCATCGGTCGCCAGGTCGCGCAGGGACTGCCCGTCGACCCACTCGCGCACCACGTACGCCCGGTCGGCCTCGTCGATCGCGTCGTAGACGCCGACAAGGTTGGGGTGGATGACCCGGCTCGCCGCGACGGCGGCCTGAAGCATTTCGGTGGCGGAGTCGCCACCCGGGTAGCGCAGCACCACCGCGACGGGACGGCGCAGGATGACATCGACCCCGCGCCAGACCAGCCGACCCGCGCTGTCGTTGTTGATGTGCTCAACCAGTTCGTAACGCTCGGCGAGGACTTCACCGGCCGTGGGAGCACCGAAGGTCATGACCGGAGGAGCGCTTTCGTCTGCCTCCTGACCCTCGCCGACCTGGGTCACCCGTCCTCCCTCGGTGATCGTGTCGATCGATGGACCCGAACTGCTGGGCATGTGGCTTCCCGCTCTGCCGTTGAAGGAACCGGCCGACCGGTGTCGACGCGCAGCGTCGGCCCCTGCCGTACCCGTCGAGAGCGACCTTACCCGGGTTGCCCGTCTCCCCGACATGTCATCTTCCCGCCGTAACCGGCGGGCTTCCGGCAGTCGAAGAACTCGTCCGGTTACGACCGTTGTCAGCCACGTTGCTGGCACATGTACTAGCTAATCTACGGCTTCACCGCAAGTGACCGACGCCGGGGCCGGGCTGTTGGGAAGCTCCCACCAACAGGCATGTTCCCGCCGATCGGCTTGCCACGCTCAGCCGTACGGTTGGTTATCCACAGGACGATGCGGTGGTTGACCGGCGAATCGCGGAGTTATCCACAGGTGTGTCCCCAGCCTGGTGATCCGCGGTCACGGTCCGTGTAACTGTCAACTTTTTTGTCACCGAATGTTGCCGGTCAGCGACCGAGGCGGCGGCGGACCATGCCGACCACCTCGGTGATCTCTCCGATCCGCAGCAGCATGGCCAGACCCAGGTAGGTCCCGCCGATCACCGCGCCACCAACGACGAGCTGGATTGCCGCCTCGATCCAGCTCGGCTTGTCGCCGCCGGGCAGTAGGGCGATCACCAGCCATCCGATCAGCGCCGCGCCGAGTGCGGCGACCACGACCCGGCCGAGGGTGCGCATGATGGCGCCCAGGCCGATCCGGCCGACCCGAGGCCGGAGCAGCCAGGCCGAGCCGACCGCCGCCGCCAGGTAGGAGACCGCGTTGCCGATCATCATTCCGGCCGCCGCGAAGTGCGCGGCGAACGCGGCGAAGAGCACGATCTGTACGCCGACCCGCAGCGCCACCACCGGGATGTTGATCAGAGCGGGGGTGCGGGTGTCCGGCAGCGCGTAGAAGGCAAAGGTGAAGAGCTGACTGATCGCGAACGGCACCAGGGCAATCGCGGCGGCCAGCAGAACGGTGGACGTGGCCGTCGCGTTCTCGGCGCTGAACGCGCCGTACCTGAAGACCACGACCGAGATCGGGGTGGACAGCACCGCGTAGCAGACCGCGATCGGCGCGAGCACGGCTGTCACCATCCGGACACCCCGGGAGAGGTCGGCGGTGACGTCGTGGAAGCGCCCGTCCGCCGCGGCGGCGGCCATCCGGGGCATCAGCGCGGTGATGATCGAGACGGCGATGATGCCGTGCGCCATCATCAGCAGCAGGAAGACGTTGTTGTAGATGAGGATGCCGGCCTGATCCTCACCCGCAGCCCGGGTGAGGAGGTTGACCACCACGAAGAGACCGAGCTGGTTGACGGCCACGTAGCAGAACATCCAGGCGCCGAGCTTGGCCAGCTCGCGCAGCCCCAGCTCGCGGAAGTCGAACCGCCACCGCCACCGGAAGCCGACCTTGCGCAACGCCGGCAGCAGCCCGGCGGTCTGCACCGCCACGCCGAGCAGGGTGCCGCCACCGACCAGCAGGATCCGGCCGGCGCCCATCTCCGACGGCTGCAGCCCCTTCGCCCCGTAGACCAGGATGTAGAGACCGAAGACGCCGATCACCACCAGGTTGTTGAGGATTGGCGCCCACATCGGCGCGGCGAAGTGGCCCCGGGTGTTCAGTACTGCGGCGATCAACGCGCTGACGCCGGTGAAGAAGAGCATCGGCAGGATCAGCCACGACAGGTGGGTGATCAGTCCGGTGTAGGCCTCGTCCTTGCCGCTGGCGTAGATGGCGGTCAGTGAGGACGCCGACGCCACGGCGATCAGGGCCGCGGCGGCCAGCGCCAGCACCGCGAGGGTGAGCAGCCGTTGGGCGTACGCCTCGCCCCGGTCGGCGTCGCTCTTGCGTCGGCGCACCAGCACCGGGATCAGCACGCTGGTGAGCACCCCGCCGAGCAGGAACTCGTACACCTGGTTGGGGAGGAATATGGCGGTCGTGTACGCGTTGCCGATCAGGTTGCCGAGGGCGGCACCGATCATCAGGTTCCGGATGAAGCCGGTGCCCCGGCTCACCAGACTGCCGACCGCCATGATCGCGCTGTTCGCGGCGGCGCTGGTCTCGCCAACGACCTCCGGCGGGGGTGCCGTGCCCTCCACCGCAGGCTGATTCAGCGGCTCCGCGGAGATGAAGATCGCCCCGTCAGCCGGCGGCACGTTGCCGTCCGGCGTGGCGTTGGCGCTGCGGTAGAGCCCGCCGCTCATCTCCAGCCTCCCAGGGGGTATGTCGAGCCGGGCACCGACCCGCACGCCACAGACCTTAGTCAACCGCCACCCGTTACCCGCGCCCGGCGGATCGGATCACACCTCGGCCCGATAGGCTGGCGATCCCATGTCCGAAGCCTCCGCTCCCCACGCCGCCGACCGCCGCGAACTCACCGCCGCGCAGCGCAACGCCGTTGCCGAACTGCTCCGGGTCTCCCCGGTCGCCGACGAGTTGGGCCACCGGTTCGTCCGTGCCGGCCACGAGTTGCACCTGGTGGGCGGTTCGGTGCGGGATGCCCTGCTCGGCCGACTCGGTGACGACCTGGATTTCTGCACCGACGCGCACCCGGACGAGACCCTGCGGATCCTCAAGGGCTGGGCCGAGTCGATCTGGGAGACCGGTCGGGAGTTCGGCACCATCGGCGCTCAGCGCGACGGCCTCCAGTTGGAGATCACCACCTTCCGCGCGGAGTCGTACGACCAGGTCAGTCGCAACCCCGTGGTGGTGTACGGCACCAGCCTCGACGAAGACCTCAAGAGGCGTGACTTCACGATCAATGCGATGGCGGTCAGCCTGCCGGAGCACCGGTTCACCGACCCGCACGGCGGGCTGGACGACCTCTCGGCCAAGGTGATCCGTACACCGAGCACCCCTGGTGAGTCGTTCGGTGACGACCCGTTGCGGATGCTGCGGGCCGCCCGGTTCGCCGCGCAGTTGCGCTTTGCCGTGCACCCGGACGTGCACACGGCGATGACCGAGATGGCCGCCGACCTGGACCGGATCACCGCCGAGCGGATCCGCGACGAGTTCACCAAGCTGCTGTGCGGCGCCGACCCGATCACCGGGCTGCGGCTGCTGGTCGACACCGGGCTGGCCGAGCGGTTCCTGCCCGAGCTGACCGGCCTGAAGCTGGAGATCGACGAGCACGCCCAGCACAAGGACGTCTACGAGCACACGCTGACGGTCGTCGAGAACGCGGTCTCCTACGAGGAGGAGGGCTGCGACTTCATCCTGCGGATGGCCGCCCTCCTGCACGACGCGGGCAAGCCGGCGACGAAGGCGGTCGGGTCCGACGGTCGGGTCAGCTTCCACCACCACGAGGTGGTCGGCGCCCGGCTCACCAAGGCTCGGATGAAGGCGATGCGCTACCCGAAGGAGGTCACCGCCAAGGTGACCGCGCTGGTCGCGCTGCATCTGCGCTTCTACGGGTACGGGCGGGGCGAGTGGACCGACTCGGCGGTGCGCCGCTATGTCGCCGATGCCGGCGACCTGCTGCCTCGACTGCACAAGCTGACCCGCTCGGACTGCACGACCCGTAACCGGCGCAAGGCCGCCCAGCTCGCCGCAGACTACGACGCGCTGGAGGATCGGATCGCCCGGATCGCGGCCGAGGAGGACCTGGCCCGCGTCCGGCCCGACCTGGACGGCAACGCGATCATGGAGTTGCTGGGCGTACCGCCGGGGCCGGTGGTCGGGCGGGCCTGGAAGCACCTCAAGGAGCAGCGCCTCGAACACGGCCCGTTGGACCGGGACGCCGCCGAGGCGGAGCTGCTGCGCTGGGCCCGTGCCGAGGGCCTGATCGAGTAGCTGCCGGGCCGACAGGCCCGTGCCGTCGTCCGGCGACACCTCTGCAAGGCGCGACGGGCGCCGCCCCCGAGGTGGGGAGCAGCGCCCGTCGGCGTACGGCGGGTCAGCGGGTCTCGACGGCCGTTCCGTCCACGGCGGTGGTGCCCTTGCCACCCGAGGTGCTGTTGCCGCTCGCGCTGGACGCCGAACCGAGCCGGCCCAGCAGACCGGCCAGATCGATGCCGGTCAGGTCGCTGCCGAGTTGGAGCCCCTGGGCGACGTTCCCGGCCACCGACTTCGTCAGCGACGAGGCACCGTCGGTGGAGATGACGGTCATCTTGTCGATCGCCCCGATCGGCGCGCTGGCCGCCTGAACCACCTGCGGCAGCACCTTGACCAGCAGGTCCAGCACCGCCGCCTCCCCGTACGCGGCGAACGCCTCGGCCTTGCGCGCCATCGCGTCGGCCTCGGCCTCACCCTTCGCGAGAATTGCCGCGGCCTCGGCCTGACCTTCCCGCTCCACCGCCTCGGCGATCGCGGAGCGCCGACGCTGCTCGGCCTCACCTTCCTTGGCGCCCTCGATTGCGTTCGCCTCGGCGAGCGCGGCACGCCGGGCCCGCTCGCCCTCACCGGTGAGTCGGGCCTGCTCGGCGGAGGCCTGCGCGGCGGCGATGACCGCCTGCCGCTGTGCGTCCGCGTGCAGCACCGCCGCGTTGCGGGACGCCTCGGCCTCCTGCTCCACCTTGTACCGGGCCGCGTCGGCCGGCTTGCGCACCTCGGTGTCCAGTTGGCGCTGCTTGAGTTCGGCGTTGCGCTCGGCGACCTTCTGCTGCTCGGAGAGGATCGCCTGGTCCCGCTCCGCCTGGGCGAGGGGCCCGGCGGCGGCGGACTTCGCCTTCGCCGCGTCGATCTCGGCCTGGATGCCGGCCTGCTTGAGGGCCAGGTTCCGATTCGCCTCGGCGATGGCCTCCTCGGCGAGCAGCCGCTCCTGCTCGGCCTGCTGCCGAGCCCGAGCCTCGGCGATCGCCGCGTCCTTGAGCACCCGGGCGGCCTCGGGCCGGCCCAGGTCCTGAAGGTAGGACCCCTCGGCGAGGATGTCCTGCAGCTGGAAGGTGTCCAGCACCAGGCCCTGGTTGGTCATCGAGTGCTCGGCCTCCTCCGCGACGGCGCTGGCGAACGCCGCCCGGTCCCGGATGACCTCCTCCACGGTGAGCCGACCGACGATCGAGCGCAGCGCGCCGGCCAACACCTCCCGGGTGAAGTTGTCGATCTCGTCCTGCTGGTGCAGGAACCGCTGGGCGGCGGCCCGGATCGCGTCCTCGGTGCCGCCGACCTTGACGATCGCCACACCGTGCAGGTCCGCGCGGATGCCCTGCTTGCTCACCGCGCCCCGGATGCCGACGTCGATTCGCCGACTGGACAGGTCGAGCGACTGGAGCTTCTGCACCACCGGCAGTACGAAGACCGAGGCGCCCAGCACGACCTTCTGCCCGGAGTTGTCGGTGGAGCGGCCGCCGTCGGCGGTCTGGGTGGTGCGGCCCTTGCGGCCGGTGACGATGAACGCCTCGTTCGGCCCGGCGACCTTGATCCGGGAGAGCACGAAGAGCACCAGGATGAGCGCGAGGAGGACCGCGCCGCCGATGGCGATTAACAGGGCCATAAGGAGTCCCGTCTGCGAGGAGGAGGTCAGTAGGCCTCGACGTGCACGCTGGTTTCGCTGAGCGCCTGCACGACGAAGACCTGGGTGCCGATCGGTATTGGCTGATCGGCGCGAGCGCTGAGTTTGACCGGTTGGCCGGCGAGGCGTACCCGGACCTCGCCGTAGCCGTCGACCGGCACCGGGGTGACGACCAGGCCGATCGCACCGACCAGGTCGTGGCGGGTGGGGGTGGGGTCGGTGCGCATGTTCCGTGCCGCCCGGCTCAGCCGGGACGCCAACCAGCCGGCCGGCACGGCCGCGAGCACGCCGCCGACCGCCGCGCCGACGACCATCCCCGGTGTACGCGCACCGAGCAGCTCGTTGACGATGGCCCCGCCGAACCCGAACGCTCCGGCGAAACCGGCGACCGTCTCGACCGAGATCGGACCGTCCACGTCGGCGTGCCCGAACTGGAACAGCTCGGTGCCGAGCAGAGCGAGCGCGAGCACTCCGATGCCCGCTCCGCCGATGATCAGAAAGATGAGCGTCCCCGTTGCCACGACCTGGACGGTATCGACATCTCGCAAGGTTCAACGGCCCAGTAGGCGGGCCAGAGGGAACGTCAGCGCGACTGGGACAATGGGTGGATGCACTGGTCTGTGCTCGACTCACCGATCGGCGAATTCTCCGTGGCCACCGACGGCGCGAGCGTGTGCGGCACGCACTTCGGGCGGGTGGACACGGCGACCGACGAGCCGAACGGGGTGCTGTCCCGGCAGGCCGTCGCCGAGCTGCGGGCCTACTTCGCCGGTGAGTTGACCGCGTTCACCGTCCCGGTGTCGATGCCGCGCGGCTCCGACTTCGAGCGCGCCGTGTGGCGGGAGATGACCCTCATTCCGTACGGGGAGACGTTGACGTACGGCGAGGTGGCGCGCCTGGTCGGCGATCCCGGGGCGGCCCGGGCGGTCGGCGTGGCGTGCAACCGCAACCCGGTGCCGGTCATCGTGCCGTGTCACCGGATCGTCGGGGTCGGCGGCAAGCTGGTCGGGTTCGGTGGAGGCCTGCCCCGCAAGGTCAAGCTGCTGGAGTTGGAGGCCGGGGTCGCCCTGCGACACGCCTGGTCCTGAGCCCGAGCCCTGCCTTGCGACATGCCTGCTCCAGCCCTGCCCAGCCCAGCCCCGCGCGTGATCGACTCCACCTCGCCGATGTGGCGGTTTCAGGTCGCTCTGATGCCGCCACATCGGCGATACGGAGTCGATCACGCCACCGCCACCGCCACCGCCTCCGGTGACGGGGCCCGGGCCGTACCTGGAGATCTCGGAGCTGAACGCGGCGAGGGCCGGGTCCATTCGGACCCGGCCCTCGGCCGTGCTTGGTGCTCAGCGGGTCAGCGCTCGACCTCGCCGGCGATGAACTCCTCGACAGCCTGGTGGGCGTCGTGGTCGGCGTACTGCACCGGCGGGGACTTCATGAAGTACGACGAGGCCGACAGGATCGGTCCGGCGATCTTCCGGTCCAGCGCGATCTTCGCGGCCCGGACCGCGTCGATGATGACGCCGGCCGAGTTCGGCGAGTCCCACACCTCGAGCTTGAGCTCGGCGTTGAGGGGGGTGTCACCGAACGAACGGCCCTCCAGGCGGATGTACGCCCACTTGCGGTCGTCCAGCCACGGCACGTGGTCCGACGGGCCGATGTGCACGTCGCTCTTGCTCATCTCGTGCGGGATCTGCGAGGTGACCGACTGGGTCTTCGAGATCTTCTTCGAGACCAGCCGCTTGCGCTCCAGCATGTTCATGAAGTCCATGTTGCCGCCGAAGTTGAGCTGGTACGTGCGCAGCAGCTCGACACCGCGGTCCTCGAAGAGCTTCGCGAGCGCGCGGTGCACGATGGTGGCACCGACCTGGCTCTTGATGTCGTCACCGACGATCGGCAGGCCCGCGTCCTCGAACTTCTTGGCCCACTCGGGGTCGGAGGCGATGAAGACCGGCAGGGCGTTGACGAACGCGCAGCCGGCGTCGATCGCAGCCTGAGCGTAGAACTTGTCGGCCTGCTCGGAACCCACCGGCAGGTAGGAGACGACCACGTCGACCTGCGCGTCACGCAGTGCCTGCGCCACGTCGACCGGCGTGGCGTCGGACTCCTCGACGATCTCGCGGTAGTACTCACCCAGACCATCGAAGGTCGGGCCGCGCTGCACGGACACGCCGGTCGGCGGTACGTCGCAGAGCTTGATGGTGTTGTTCTCGCTGGCGACGATCGCCTCCGCGAGGTCCATGCCCACCTTCTTGGCGTCCACGTCGAACGCCGCGACGAACTGCACGTCAGAGACGTGGTACTCGCCGAAGGTGACGTGCATGAGACCCGGGACGCGGTCGTTCGGGTCGGCGTTCCGGTAGTACTCGACGCCCTGAACCAGGGACGAGGCGCAGTTACCCACACCGACGATGGCGACGCGGACGGAGCCCATAGCGTCTGCCTCCTTCTTTTCTGTCACGGCCGCTCATTCCTGGTCTCTCCAGGCGGAGGCGGGCTGTTGTCTTCTCGTCGGCCGCCGGCTGTCCCGATGTTCGGGACCGTCGGGGCTCGGCCGGAGCGCTCGTTGGCGATGAGCTCCTCCAGCCAGCGGACCTCGCGCTCACAGGCGTCAAGGCCGTGGCGCTGCAGTTCCAGGGTGTAAGCGTCGAGGCGCTCGGCCGCTCGGCCCAGCACGTCACGAAGCCCTTCGCGACGCTCCTCGATCTTGCGGCGGCGACCCTCCAAAATGCGCAGTCGGGTCGCCTGGTCGGTCCGGGCGAAGAACGCGAAGTGCACCCCGAAGCCCGTGTCGTCATACGTCTCGGGCCCGGCCTGTGCGATCAACTGGCCGAAGCGTTCCTTGCCATCCGCGGTGATTTTGTAGACCACCCGACCTCGTCGGCTGGTCAGCGCGGGAACCTCCTCGGCGGTGACGGGTGTCTCAGCAGCTTCGGTGATCCATCCCGCCGCCTGCAGCCTGCGTAGGGTCGGGTAGAGCGAGCCGTAGCTGATTGCCGCCCGGATCGCGCCGAGTTTGGCGGTCAGCTCCTTGCGCAGCTCATAGCCGTGCATCGGAGACTCCTGCAGGAGGCCGAGGATGGCGAACTCAAGCACTGGCCACCCTCTCTTTACCCTCCCGTTTGAAGTGGTAACCGCCGCGATGTATCGGACCGATACATCGCACGTTAGCGGGTCGCGCGGGCCAGGGCAAACCCCCGTTCCGAGATGCTCTCGTCACGGATCGTGAGCGTGGTCGCCTGCTCGGGCCGGACCGCGTACCCTTCTCCGCATGCGTACGCAGCGCCAGGTCGTCGACTACTCGCTTCAGAAGCGAGCAGTGCTGCGTGAGCTGCTGGCCGGCCGGGTCGGCACGTACGACGTCTGCGACGCGTCGCCGTACCTGAAAAACGCCGCTCGGTTCCACGGCGAACCAACCGACCGGCGCTGCCCGATCTGCCGCAGCGAGAACCTGACGCTCGTCCATTACATTTACGGTGACGAGCTCAAGCAGTCAGCCGGGCAGGCCCGGACACTGACCGAGCTGCCCGTGCTGGCGATGACGCTGCGTGAGTTCCAGGTCTTCGTGGTGGAGGTGTGCCTCGGCTGTGACTGGAACCATCTCGTCGAGCAGTACCTGCTCGGCCGGGACGGTCTGACCGGCGACAGCGACGGCACCGGCGAGCAGGACGTGGCGTCCGGCGAAGGTGCGGGTCGGCGGAGGCGAGAGGCGCAACGGTGATCACAGTTGGTTGGACCGGCCCCGGGGCCATCGACAAAACCCGGGACGGCCGACCACTCGTTGGTCCGATTGGCCCCATTGATACGGCAATGACCTCGGTGATGCGGCACCCCCGTGCCGGTGTCCCGGGTGAAGCAACTCACGGCAACCCGGTGGCGGCGCAGTTGCGCCCCACCGCGACCGGCAGGGTGTGAGGAATGAACTCGTACGGCGATCCCAGTTCTGCGCGCGGACGGGCCCAGTACCCGGGCGCGGACGGCGACCCCGGGTCGGGGGCGGACGAC
This sequence comes from Micromonospora parathelypteridis, assembly GCF_014201145.1. Lineage (NCBI taxonomy): Bacteria > Bacillati > Actinomycetota > Actinomycetes > Micromonosporales > Micromonosporaceae > Micromonospora > Micromonospora parathelypteridis. Next base: position 3,172,042 of record NZ_JACHDP010000001.1, on the reverse strand, counting down.
GCGTACCGCCGACCCAGCGGTGACTCCCGCGGGAGCGGCTGGTCGGCTTCGGAAGGCGGCGCGGCGACCCCGGGTCGCGCCTCGGTGACGCCACGGGCAACTGGTGGGCGGGCCTCGGTGGGCGGTTCAGCCTCGGTGCCGCCGCGCGGCGCCGCAGCGGCTGGATCCGCCTCGGTGGGTCCGGCAGCCCCGGGCCGAGCAGGGCGGGCGTCGGTGCCGGTGTCGCCGGCACCAGGTGTGGCCGCCGGTCGCGCCGGCGCGGGTCGGGCCTCGGTGCCCGTGTCCCCGGCGCCGGGTGCACCGGCAGGTCGAGCCGTGGTCGGTGCCGCAGCCGTGGGTGCCGCCTCGGTCGGCAGCGCTTCGGCGGGCCGGGCCAGTGTCGGCTCCGCGTCGGTGGGTGGCCGTGCCGCGGTCGCTCGGGCGAGCGTCTCACCGGTCTCCGGTGGCCCGGGTGGGCCCAACGGTCCGGGTGGGCCAAACGGGCCCGGTCGAGGCGGTCGTGGTCCGGGTGGTTCGGGTCCCGCAGGTCGGGCGAAGAAGCGCAAGCGGATGAACCTGCTGATCGCCGCGTTCGCGACCTTCATCATGCTCGCCGGCATCGGCGTGGTCGGGTTCACCTACTACTCGACCAACGTGGTCATGCCCAACGAGATGCCGCTGCCGCTGTCCACCACGGTGTACGCGAAGGACGGCAAGACCCAGTTGGCCAAGCTGGGCAGCGAGAACCGTACCTTCATCACGATCAAGGACATCCCGCAGCACGTGCAGGACGCGGTGGCGGCAGCCGAGGACCGGAACTTCTACCGGCACTCGGGCGTCGACTACAAGGGCATCGTCCGGGCCGGATGGAACAACATCTCCGGTGGTGACAAGCAGGGTGCCTCGACCATCACCCAGCAGTACGCCCGCAACGCGTTCGAGAATCTCCAGGACGACACGTACGGCCGGAAGGTGAAGGAGGCCATCCTCGCCTCCAAGCTGAACGACGCGTACAGCAAGCCGGAGATCATGCAGCACTACCTCAACGTGATCTACTTCGGACGCGGTGCCTACGGCATCGAAGCTGCGGCCCAGACCTACTTCAACAAGGCGGCGAAGGACCTGACCGTGGGCGAGGGCGCGGTGCTCGCGGCGGTCATCAAGCAGCCGGTGGCGAGCGAGACCCACAAGGGGTTCGACCCCGCCGTCAACATGCCCGACGCCAAGGCGCGGTGGGACTACGTGATCAGCGGCATGAAGAAGGAAGGCTGGGTCGACGCCGCCGGGCGGCCCGCGTCGCCGACCGAGTACCCGAAGGTGCTGCCGCCGAAGAAGGGCGGGAACGGGTTCGGTGTCGACAGCCCGCGCGGCAACGTCATCAACTACGTCCGCCAAGAGATGGACGAGATGAACCTCTGCTCCGACACCGGAGAGGAGGGCAAGACGAGCTGCGTGGACGCGCTGCGGGACGGCGGCTACCGGATCACCACCACGATCGACCCGAAGTTGCAGACCGCAGCCGAGAACACGGCGATGCAGTCGAAGAAGGGTTCGGAGCTCAACGACCAGCCGAAGAACCTGATGGCGGCGGTCGTGTCGATCGACCCGTCGAAGGGTCGCGTGCTCGCCTACTACGGCGGTGACAGCGGTGCCGACTTCGACTACGCCGGCAAGAACACCGACAAGAACGGCGACCTGACCGGTGGTCACCAGCCGGGCTCGTCGATGAAGGTGTACACCTTGGCCGCCGCGCTCGAGGCTGGCATCTCGGTCAAGTCGCACTGGGATCCCACGCCGTACAAGCCCAAGGAATCCAGGGACACGATCGGCAACGCCGGCCGTACCAACCTCAAGTGCGGCAAGTGGTGCACCCTCGAAGAGTCGACGGTCCAGTCGTACAACGTGCCCTTCTACTGGGTCGCCGACAAGATCGGTGCCGACAAGGTCGTCGACATGGCCAGGAAGGCCGGCGTGACCACCATGTGGGGCGTCGACCCGCCGCAAGCCTTCGACCTGGCGAAGAAGGGGCCGAACCCCTTCGACCAGTACACCGGTTTCGGTAAGTACCCGATCACCGTGTTCGACCACGCCAACGCCATGGCCACGTTCGCCAACGATGGCAAGTACATCAAGGCCCACTTCGTGGTCAAGGTGGAGCAGCAGGACAAGGACACCGGTAAGTGGAAGGTGGTCGGCAGCGAGCGCATCAAGCCCGAGCAGCGGATCCCCAAGAAGATCACTGACGAGGTCACCGGCGTCCTGAAGCAGATCCCCCGTCCCAACAACATCTCCCTGGAAGACGGCCGTCAGGCCGCCGCCAAGACCGGCACCTGGGAGTACGACAAGGACGACAACTCGCACGCCTGGACGGTCGGCTACACCCCGCAGAACGCGACCGCGGTGTGGGTGGGCAGCCGGGACCCGAAGAAGCCGGAGATCCGGCTCAGCAGCGGCAAGGACATCGGTGGTTCTACTCTCCCGGGCCCGATCTGGGAGAAGTACATGAACGCCGCTCTGAAGGGCCAGGAGGAGATCTCCTTGCCCAGCGTCACCGGCGAGGGTGACGTCACGATGGGCAACGGCGTGGAGCCGGCGGCGCCGCCGCCGCCGCTCTTCCCGGGCGGCCAGCCGCCCTGCGACCCGTTGACCCAGCCGTTCTGCCAGGGCAACCCCGGTGGCAACCCGGGCGGTAATCCTGGGGGCAACCCAGGCGGCAATCCCGGCGGTAACCCCGGCGGTAATCCCGGCGGCGGCGGCGGTGGTGGCGGCGGTGGAGTGCTGCCCGGCCTGCCACCCAACCGGGACTGACCCGCACCACTGCATGACGCCGCCGCCGGCCGGACGACCTGTTCCGGCCGGCGGCGGCGTTTTGCTACCGGGATCTCCGCGCCGGGACGGGACGGACACCCCTGTCGTACGGCAGGATGCCTCTTCATGAGCACCCAGTCGACGCCCGGCATCGACGACGCCGGAACCACCGACCACCCGTCCCGCTCCGATGGGTTCGTCCGCGGCATCTCTGGCGCGATCGGCGGCCCGCTGGGCGACCACGCGACCGCGCTGGACCGGCCGGCCGGCCAGGAACGGCGCTTCTGGACTGCCGTTCGAATCGTGCTGGCCCTGGCCTGCCTCACTCTCGCGCTGCACTGGGTGCAGAAGTCGCCCTGCCAGGACGGCGCCTGGCAGAACAACGTCCAGTACACCCGGTTCTGCTACACCGACGTCCTCGCCCTCTACTACGCGGAAGGGCTCAACGAGGGCAAGGTGCCGTACCGCGACCACCCGGTCGAGTACCCGGTGCTGACCGGCTACTTCATGGGCGCGCTGGGCCTGCCGGTGCACGCTGTCGGTGACGGCGACCCGAGCATCAACCAGGGCCAGTGGTTCTACAACCTCAACGCGCTGGTGCTGGGCGCGCTCGCGGTGGCCACTGTGGCGGTGATCCTGGCGCTGCGCCGCCGACGACCCTGGGACGCCGCGATGTTCGCGCTCGCCCCGGCGCTGGTGCTCACCGCCACCGTCAACTGGGACCTGCTCGCCATCGGGCTGGCCGCCTTCGGCCTGCTGGCCTGGGCTCGAAAACGACCGGCGACAGCCGGCGTACTGCTCGGGCTGGCCGGGGCGGCGAAGCTGTGGCCGCTGTTCCTGCTCGGGCCGATCCTCGTGCTGGCGCTGCGCGCCGACCGGCTTCGCGCCGCGCTCGTCGCCACGGGTACGGCGATCGCCGCCGTGGTGCTGGTGAATCTGCCCGCCGCACGGGCGTACCCGGACAACTGGGACCGGTTCTTCGAGCTGAACACCACCCGGCCGATCGACTGGGGCACGCTCTGGTACATCGGGCGCTACCTCGACGGCAAGGTCGGCAACGACCCCGCCCGACTCGGCCCGTTCGAGTGGCTGAACGCCAACATCCCCACCCTCAACACCCTCTCGTACGTGCTGTTCGGGTTGGCTTGTCTCGGTGTGGCCGTGCTGGCGTTGCGGGCGCCGCGCCGACCGCGGCTGGGCCAGCTCGCCTTCCTGGTGGTCGCGGCGTTCCTCATCTTCAGCAAGGTCTGGTCGCAGCAGTTCGTGCTGTGGCTGCTGCCGCTGGTGGTGCTGGCCCGACCGAAGTGGGGTGCCTTCCTGGCCTGGCAGATCGCCGAGGTCTGCTACTTCGTCGCCTTCTACGGTGAGCTGCTCGGCGCGGCGACCAGCCGTCCGGTCTTCCCGGAGGGGGTGTTCGTGCTGGCCTCGGCGCTGCGGCTGACCACTGTGGTGGTGCTCTGCGTGCTGGTCATCCGGGAGATCCTGCATCCCGAGCGGGACGCGGTGCGGGCCACCTATCCGGACGACCCGGACGGCGGCGTGCTCGACGGCGCCCCCGATGCCCCCTGGCTGGACCGCTGGCGCAGGCGAGAAGCCAAGCCCGAACCCCAACCCGAACCCGCCACCACCTGATCCGCAAGGATTCGCGCGGCTTGCTGATGTCAGGGTTTGCGGGGGAGCCCACCGGCGCAGGGATCAAGCCTGACCGCCCGGGGCCGGGTGGGCTCCCCCGCAAACCCGCCCTAAACGGCAACCACGCTCAAAGCCGGTAAACCACGGCGGAGCCGACGTCCTCACGGGTGATGCCGAGCGAATCGACAGGCGTGTCGATGCTGATCTCCCACGGGGTGCCCGCAACCTGCCCGCGCAGCAACACCACCGTGCGGACGCCGAGCGTGCGCAGGTAGTCGACGCTTGTCTGGTTGGGGAACGACTGGCTCACCCGACGGACGTCGTCGAGTTGGCGCGGAGTGAAGCCGCTACCGCCGTTGACCACATCGGGGAAGCCGCTGGTCGACCAGAGCATCACGTGCTGGTCCAGGCTCTGGTTACTGGGCAGCACGAGCAGAGGCCCCTCCGCCGAGCGCATCGCGGCCGGTTGGGTCGGCACCACCGGGTGCGGGGTGGTGTTCAGGCCCTCGAGGGTGACCAGCAGCAGCGGCAGCAGGGTGGCCGTCCGCAGCCACGGCCCCGGCCACGACGGGATCCGCTGCGCGGTCAACTCGCGGACCCGGTCGGTGAGCGCGGTGACCGCGCCCGCCGCGAGCAGGCCGAGCAACAACGTGGTCCAGAGCATCAACCGACCAGGGGTACGCAGCGCACTCCAGCCCGGCACGTGCTCGAACAGCGGCACGTAGGTGAAGGTGCCGTCGAAGAAGCGCGTGCCCATCGCGAAGGCCATCGTCACCAGCACCCCGACAAGCAGCAGCAGTCGGTGCCGCAGCCGCCAGACCGAGAAGAACAGCCCACCCAGGGCGAGCGCGTAGAGCACGAAGCCCGGCAACAGGGTCATCTCCGGATGCCACGGCAGCGCCTCGCGGGCACCCTCGTGCAGTCCACCCCAGACTCGCGACTCGGCGGGCGCCGTCACGAAACCCGACGCCGGCGGCGAGAAGATGCTGATGTCGCGGATGGTGCGCTCGGCGTACGGGTGCAGCTCGGTCACCTTGAAGAACGGGAACGCCATCAGCAGACCCACACCGGCGAAGAACAACCCACCGAGCAGGTCGGCGACGAGCAAGCGGCGACCGAACGGCACAGCCTGGCGGGTGCGCAGCCGCCGCGCGTAGAAGAGGACGATCGCGACCACGACCGCGCCGCCCAAGAGGTACGCGAACGGCAGCCCGATGCCGAAGCCGAGGCTGAGCTGCCAGGCCGCCACCAGCCAACCGGCGTAGATCCAACCGTCGTGCCGGCGCTCCGGTCGGTAACCGTGCCGCAGTGACCAGCCGTGCCCGCGCGCCAACATCGCCAGCGCCAGCGGAATCCCGCCGTTGGAGAGCACGTGCAGGTGCCCGGCCTGCGCCAGCAACCACGGCGCGTAGGTGTAGCTGACGCCAGCCACGGCGGCGCCGATTCGGCCAGCCCCGAGTTGCCGAGCCAGCGCGTACGCCCCGAGTGTGGCGAGCGCATGCGCCAGCACGAACATGATGTTGTAGCGCAACACCGCGTCTTCGGGGCCACTGCCGAGCATCCCGGCCGGGGCGTACCCGAGCAGGGTGTCGGAGAACGCGAAGCTCCACAGCTCGGGGAAGAACGTGTTGGACTGCCACAGGTGCGCCGGGTCGGCCAGCAGGATGTGCCCGGACCAGGCCATCTGCCAGGCCTGCAGGCTCGGGTCCCAGTAGTCCTGCGGGAGTGTGTAACGCGGGTAGCGCAGCGTCGGCCAGGTCATCAGTACGGCCAGTACCAGCGCACCGAGGCTGGCCAGGGTCCACTCGTGGATCAGGAACCGGCCGACGGCCCGGCCCGCCCGGCTGAAGATGGACGGCTTCGGCTCCGGTGCGGAAGCGAACGCCTCCCACCGATCCGCGCCGACCGGCTTCGACTCGGCGTCGGTCTTCACCCGGCCGTCGGCGTCGCCTGCCTTCTCACCCTTGGTGGCGGCGCCGTTCTTGGTCGCATCGTCCTTCGTGCCGTCCTTGGCCGGGTCACTGGCCTTGTCGGCGTCCCCCTTGGTGCCGGCCTTGGCTGTCCCGCCGTTCTTGTCTGCTTCGCTGGCGTTGGCCGCTCCACCGTTCTTGGTGGCGTCGTCCTTCGTGCCGTCCGTGGCCGCGTCGTCCTTTGCGCCATCCGTGGTCGTGGTGTTCTTGGCCCACCAGCGCCATGCTCGGCCACGGCCGCGGTCACGTCGGCCGAGGGCGGCGTCGCTGGCCTTGGCCCCCGCACCGTCCTTTGCCGCGTCGCCGTCCCTGGCCGTATCGCTCTTCGCGGGGCGGGGCTCGTTGTCGCCGGTTGCGGCGCCGGCACCGTTGGGCCTGCCGTTCGTGGTGGCTTCGGCCGTCGTACCGTCGGTCACCTGCGGGCTGCGCGCGGCGCCCTCTGGGGTCGGCACCGCGGATGCCTTGCCGGAGGTGCGGGCCGGGCGGGCGGGGGCGGGCCGGGCCTTACCGGTCCCGGGTTGTCCGGTCGTCATGCTGCCCGGCTCTCCGTCCCGAGCTGCTGACGGAGGAAGTCGATGTCGGCGGCCTGTCCGGCCACGCCTCCCGGTGTCTCGACGACCACCGGCGCTCCGGCTGCCCGAATCACCGCCACCAACAGCTCCGGGTCGATCGTCCCGCCGTCCAGGTTGTCGTGCCGGTCCTGGCCGGAGTTGAACGCGCCCTTGGAGTTGTTGGCGTGCACCAGATCGATCCGTCCGGTGATCGCCTTGACCCGGTCGACGAGGCCGAGCAGCTCCTCGCCGCCCGCGAACGCGTGGCAGGTGTCCAGGCAGAAGCCGACCTCGTAGTCGCCGATGGCGTCCCAGAGTCGCGCGAGTGCGTCCAGTCGGCGGGCGCACGCATTGTCGCCGCCCGCGGTGTTCTCGATCAGGACCGGCACGCCGAAGCCGCCGGAGTCGGCCGCGTACGCGAAGGTCTTGCGCCAGTTGTCGAAGCCCACGGCCAGGTCGTCCCCGGCGTTGACGTGCCCACCGTGCACGATCACGCCCTTGGCGCCGATGGCGGCGGCCGCGTTGGCGTGCCCGAGCAGCAGCTTTCGGCTGGGGATCCGGATGCGGTTGTTGAGGGTCGCCACGTTGATGACGTACGGCGCGTGCACGTAGAGGTCGACCTCGGCCGCGCGCAGCCGCTCGGCGTCTTCCCGAGGCTTGGGCGCCTTCCACCCCTGTGGGTCGGAGAGGAAGAACTGAACGGTGTCGGCGGACCGGTCGGCCGCCTCCGCCAGCGGGTCGGTCGAATCGACGTGGGCTCCGATACGCATGCGAGCGAGCCTACGTCGCGACCCTGACTGGCGGAGCGACGGCCGGGGAGGTGTCGCGCGCGGTTCACGTCACCGGACGGACCGACGATCGTTGATGGGTTTGAACCGGCGACCAGCTCCCGGTAGAGCCGGCGGCGTGAGCGCCGCGTACGGCGACCGGTGGTCGACGGCCGACAGCGAGGTCACCCCCGCCACGCGGCCCGGCGCGGCGGGGGCGGCCCCTTCGCACACCGGGCCCCAACCGATGAAGAATCTCGGAAATTTGTGCTTTTTCCCCCGACAAGGTACGAGAGCCGTTGTATCGTCAGATAACAACACGATAAAGCTCCGCGGGGCGTCTTCGGTCCAACCTCATCGGTGTGGTCGTTCCTCCCCAGGTCCCACCCAAGGAATGCGGACGGGACGCCCCGCGGCCTTGTAGACGGGGGTCCACCACCGACCGGTACACGGTCGGACGGTGGACCCCCGTCAGCATGTCCGGGGGCCGACCCGACCGCCCCGGGCATGATCGTTCGGACCGGGTATCCTGGTCAGGTTGTCCGCGTCCGGCCGGGTTCCCTCGGCACGTGCGGGCAGCGACGCACGACCTCCTGCCACGGAAGGACCGTGGCCGCATAGCCCACAGGAGGTGAGCACGTCTTGCGTCATTACGAGATCATGGTGATCCTTGATCCCAGCCTCGAGGAACGCACCGTCGCCCCGTCGCTCGACACGTACCTGAACGTGATTCGGACTGCGGGTGGCTCGGTTGAGAAGACCGATGTGTGGGGCCGCCGGCGCCTCGCGTACGAGATCAACAAAAAGGCCGAGGGCATCTACGCCGTCGTCGACCTGCAGGCTACGCCTGCTGCCGTGGCCGAGCTGGACCGTCAGCTCCGGCTCAACGAGTCCGTGCTGCGCACCAAGGTCATCCGGCCGGAGATGCGCTAAGCATTTCAGTCCGGCAATCAACCCGGTTCGCCCGGATCAGCCTCCGCGACTCTGTCGTACGGCTCTGCGAGCCTGTACTACGAGACGCTGAGTGCGCGAGGAGATGGTCATGGCAGGAGACACCACCATCACGGTCATCGGCAATCTGACCGATGACCCCGAGTTGCGGTTCACCCCCTCCGGGGCTGCGGTCGCCAAGTTCCGTGTCGCTTCGACGCCCCGATTCATGGACAAGGCGTCGAACGAATGGAAGGACGGCGAGCCGCTGTTCCTCGCATGCACCGTCTGGCGGCAGGCCGCCGAGCACGTCGCCGAGTCGCTGCAGCGTGGCGCTCGGGTGATCGTGTCGGGCCGGCTGCGTCAGCGGTCTTACGAGACCCGCGAGGGTGAGAAGCGCACAGTCATCGAGCTTGAGGTCGACGAGATCGGCCCGTCGCTGCGCTACGCCACGGCGAAGGTGCAGAAGATGTCCCGCTCCGGCGGCGCTGGCGGCGGCTTCGGTGGCGGCGGTGGCGGTGGCAGCCAGGGTGGCGGCGGAGGCAACTTCGACGACCCCTGGGCTTCGGCTGCTCCCTCTCCCGCGCGTGCCGGTTCGGGCGCCAATTTTGACGAGGAGCCACCGTTCTAATGGCGCCGAGCGCCCGCGATCGCAAACCAGGTGCACGTGCAACGGCCAAGGCTGCGGCACTGCGCAAGCCCAAGAAGAAGGTGAACCCGCTCGACAAGGACGGGATCGCCTACATCGATTACAAGGACACCGCGCTGCTGCGCAAGTTCATCTCCGATCGCGGCAAGATCCGCGCTCGGCGGGTGACCGGCGTGACCTCGCAGCAGCAGCGGCAGATCGCCCGTGCGGTCAAGAACGCCCGTGAGATGGCGCTCCTGCCGTACACGGCCACCACCCGCTGAGAGGAGGCACCGATATGAAGATCATCCTGACTCAGGAAGTGTCCGGCCTCGGTGCCCCGGGCGACATCGTCGAGGTCAAGGACGGCTTCGGCCGTAACTACCTGCTGCCGCAGGGCTTCGCGATCGCCTGGACCAAGGGCGCGGAAAAGCAGGTCACGGTCATCAAGCGGGCCCGTGGGGCCCGCGAGATCCGCGACCTCGACCACGCCAACGAGGTCAAGGCTCAGCTCGAGGGTCTCAAGGTCAACCTGAAGGTCCGCGCCGGCGACGGCGGACGGCTCTTCGGCTCGGTCACCCCGACCGAGATCGTCGACGCCGTCAAGGCGGCCAGCGGTCCGGTCCTCGACCGGCGCCGGCTGGAGGTGCCCGGTCACATCAAGTCGATCGGTACCTACCCGGTGAAGATCAAGCTGCACCCTGAGGTGACCGCGTCGTTCAACCTGAACGTCGTTCAGGGCTGACGTCCGCAACACCACCACGAGGGCCCGCACCGAGCGATCGGTGCGGGCCCTCGTGTGTACGTCGTCTAGGCAAGGTCGATGACCCCCGGTCTGGCCCGGCTCGGCCGGCAGTTCGTTGCCCGGCGGGAGTCGGCGGTGCCATCTGGATGAGAGCCGGCGGCCAGGTCGCAAGTGTCCAGGCGGTCTGATCCACTCCAGGTCGGCGATGTGGGGGTGTCCTGGCGGTGCGTTACCGCAATGTCGCCGACCTGGTGTCGATCATCCCCGCACCGCCCGCCCAAGCAGGCGGATCAGCGGACCGGCGGACCGGCGGACCGGCGGAGCAGCGATCGGAGTCGGCGGCCCCGTCGGGATGAGGGTCGCCGGCCAGGTCGCGAGGGTCCAGGAGGTTTGATCCACTCCAGGTCGGCGATGTGGGGGTGTCCTGGCGGTGCGATACCGCCATGTCGCCGACCTGGTGTCGATCAACCGCGCGCCGCCCGCCCAAGCGGCCGGAACCAGCAGGCCGACAGGCCGACAGGCCGACAGGCCGACAGGCCAGCAGGCCAGCAGACCAGCAGACCAGCGGCGCGGGCACCCATACGAACGCTGGTGGCCGCGCGTCTGCCACCGTGGCGGAGGCCCGGGACTGCGGGCTGGTCAGCCGATCGGCTGACCGGTTACCGCGCTGATCAGCACCGTGGAGAGGCCGCCGCCCACCACCGCGGCGGCTACCGCGATGGTGGCCGAGCGCCACGTCGTGCCCACCCGTCGCAGCAGCGCCGCCACCACCAGACTGCTCACCAGCGCCAACCCGAAGCGTGGCGAGCCGGCGAGCAACGACTCCAACGCGCGTGACCGGGGCGAGTCGCACCCACCCCCGCTGATGTCGGTCACGCAGCCGGCCGGCGCCTGACTGTCCAGGGTCAACAGCCAGACGAAGATCAGCATTGCCGGCATCAGGTAACAGGCGGCCGTGTACAGCAACGGCCGGAACGGCCCGCCCGGATCCGGGTCGAGCAGATCGTCCTCCAGGCGGCGAGCCCAGGCACCCGTCGCCGCCGACTCGACCCGCTGACGGACCGACGCCGCCCCAACCGCCGGCCGGTCCGCCCGACGCCGTGGCGCACCTCCACGCTGCACGGGCACGGTGCGCGGCCGGGGAGCCGTGTAACCCACTACCGGCGAGCGGGGCGCCGACGTCGGCGGATCCGTCCATCTGGGGTCATCGTCGGCCAGCCGAGTGCCGGACCAGAACCCGTCGTCCCGGGCCGGCCAACCCTCCGCCGCAACGGACCGGTCGGAGCGCGGCGCAAGCGTACGGTCCCACTGGTCGTCCTCGATCGCGGACCGTTCCCACTGGCCGGTGCGGTCGGACCGCTCCCAGCCACCGACGCCTTCCACTGCTGCCCACTGCTCGCTCAGATCCGTGCCGTCCGCACCGGGGCCGGGTGGCCACGCGTGCACGCCCGAGGCGTCCCACGGATCCACCGCGGGCGGGTACGACGGCTCGGGCTCAGCCACCCGGTCGGACCCGCGTGCCCACGGGTCGGCAGCCGGGCGGGACCAGGACTCCTCCGCCGCGCGGCGGCTGCGCCGGGTGGGACGGCTTGCCTCCTGGCTCGGTGCCGGCTCGCTCGGAGCCGGCTCCAGATCCCCACCCGACCAGATCACCTGCGGACGGCCAGCGGGCGCGCGGCGGGGACGGCGGTCCGGGACGGCGCCGGAAACCGGCTCGTCCTCCCCTGCGTCCGCGCGTCGGCGACCGGCGTACCCCTGCTCCTGCGGACGGTCGAGCGTCCACTCGCGGGTGTGGTCCGACTCGGGGGCCGCGCCGATCGCCGCTTGCTCCCGCCAGCTCGGTTCGCTGCCCCGCCGACGGCTGCCCGGCGCCTCGATGGCCCGCCGACCGGCAGCGGAGCTCGGCCGTTCGGGCTCGCGCTCGGGGTCGTCCCCATCGTCGTCCGGCGCCGCGTGACGACCGCCGCCGTCGGCGTGACGGACCCCCGACTCCACTGCCCAACGGGGCAGGTATGCATCGACGGGCTCGTCCTGGCCACGGTCGAGGGCACGCCGCCGGCTGGAGGTGCGGTAGCGACCGTCCTCGTCGTACGGATCAACCGGAAGAGACGCCGCGCGCTCACTCCACGAGGCGATCGGCTGGCGCTCGCGCGGGCTGCCATCCCCGCGTCCCCAGTCCCGGTAACTCACGGCCGGAGTGTGACCCTTCTGAACCGAAAGCGGAATCCGCTGTCCAGGTGTAGCCGTTCGCTGGAGATAGTACGGGACGATCGTGTCACAGGCCCGACCGAAATATTCTCCTCCACAGGCTGGGGAGCATGTTTCTGCAGGTCAACGGCGTAAGGCCAAGAATTCCCCAACAGTTGTCCACAGGCTGTGCACACGCTGCGCACATCATGTCCACCGGCATCCACAGGTTGTCCCGAGGCTCGTCCACCGGCGTTGTTGAGTCTCTGACCTCGGGGTCCGTATGGTTGGCCCTCGACCGCCGGCGCGATGGCCCCCGATCGACCGGCCCGGTCGGACGGAAGTGTCGCACCCCAGCGGTAGAGCTGGGATTGGACCCGGCGCAGTGGAGGGGGGACCCGTGTCGGTCACTGACGACATGCGGGCAGAGCCACGCTCCGGTGGTGGTCAGACACCCGCGCAGCGGGACGGCCAGTTCGACAAGACACCGCCCCAGGACGTTGCCGCCGAGCAGTGCGTCCTCGGCGGCATGCTGCTCTCCAAGGACGCCATCGCCGACGTCGTCGAGATCCTCAAGACCAACGACTTCTACCGGCCGGTGCACGCCACCATCTTCGACATCATTCTCGACATCTACGGCCGGGGTGAGCCCGCCGACTCGATCACTGTCGCGGCGGCGCTCGCCGACTCCGGCGACCTGGTACGCATCGGTGGCGCGCCCTACCTGCACACCCTCATCGCCAGCGTGCCCACCGCGGCGAACGCGGCCTACTACGCGCGAATCGTCAGCGAACGGGCGGTGCTGCGCCGGTTGGTCGAGGCCGGCACCAAGATCGTGCAGCTCGGTTACGGCACCGCCAGCGGCGGCAGTCGCGACGTCGACGATGTCGTGGACCTCGCCCAGCAGGCCGTCTACGACGTCACCGAACGCCGGGTCAGCGAGGACTTCGCGATCCTCGCCGACATGTTGCAGCCGACGCTCGACGAGATCGAGGCGGTGGGTGCGCAGGGCGGAATGATGACCGGCGTGCCGACCGGCTTCAGCGACCTGGACCGACTGCTCAACGGCCTGCACGCTGGGCAGTTGATCATCGTGGCCGGTCGGCCCGGTCTGGGTAAGTCGACCGCGAGCATGGACTTTGCCCGAAACGCTGCTATACGCGCCAACCAGGCGGCCGCGATCTTCTCGCTGGAAATGAGCAAGGTCGAGATCGTCATGCGCCTGCTCTCCGCCGAGGCGCGGGTGCCGCTGCACGTGCTGCGCAGCGGTCAGCTCTCCGACGACGACTGGACCAAGCTGGCCAGATGCATGGGCGAGATCAGCGAGGCGCCGCTCTTCGTCGACGACACCCCGAGCATGAACCTGATGGAGATCCGCGCCAAGGCTCGGCGGCTCAAGCAACGGCACGACCTCAAGATGATCGTCGTCGACTATCTCCAGCTGATGACCTCACCGAAGCGCACCGAGAGTCGCCAGCAGGAGGTCGCCGACCTCTCCCGTGGCCTGAAGCTGCTGGCCAAGGAGGTCGAGTGCCCGGTCATCGCGGTAAGCCAGCTGAACCGTGGCCCGGAGCAGCGGACCGACAAGCGTCCTCAACTGTCCGACCTGCGGGAATCCGGGTCAATTGAGCAGGACGCCGACGTTGTCATCCTGCTCCACCGCGACGACTACTACGACAAGGAGTCGCCGCGTGCGGGCGAGGCCGATTTCATTGTCGCCAAGCATCGAAATGGCCCGACCGACACCGTGACCGTCGCGGCCCAACTGCACCTGTCCCGCTTCGTCGACATGGCCATCGGCTGACCCACACGGCATCCCGCCGTCGATCACCCGAGCAGCGGAAACCAGCCCGCCGACTCACCCAACTCCAACCGATCGCGGTCGGTGAGCGGCAAGCGGCCGGTGGCCTTCAGCAGGAAATCGTGGTCGTCCCAGGCGGCAGGCCGGACCGTGTCGTCGCTGAGCAGGCCATCCATGGTGGCCACCGCGACGCGTACGGCCAGTGGGCCGGGCGGCGGCGCGCCGGGCAGCGCCGGTGTCAGGTCCAGGTGATGGACCACGGCCTCGGTGGTCAGGGTGGCGAGGAAATCCGGTACGCGCAGCACGTGCCCCTGCGTGGTCACGTACCCCTCGGGGTTGGCTGACGCGGCGGCGCGGACCGCCGCCGGGGGGGTCTCACTCCACAGCCCGACGATCCCGGTCGGGCGGTCGAACGCGGCGGCCGACCGGCGGACCCACCAGGCGTGCCGGCTGGCCCCTTCGCCGCCGGCGGGGAAGTCGCGCCAGTAGCTCACGTCGTCGGTGTCGGCGGGACCGTCGACCGGGCTGGCCAGTGCGACCAGTGCCCGTTGGGCGTCGCCGAGCACGTGCAGGAGCAGGTCCGCGATGAGCCAGCCCTGGCAGCGGGTGGCCTGTTGCAGGCCGGCGTCGTCCAGGTCGCCGACCACCGCGGTGATCCCGTCGTACGCCTGGGCCAGCGCAGCGTGGGGTCGGGTCGCGGTCATGCGAACCAGCCTCGCATGGACCAACCCACCCGCCAACCGTGAACGGCGTGGGCGATGTGCCCGGGCCGATGCGTGGATCGACCCGGGCGGGATGTCAGCCTGGACTCAGCCGAACATGTCGTCGAGGAAGCCCTTGCGCTTCTTCTGCCGGTAGTGCCCGTGGTAGCCGTGGTGCTGTTGCTGCTGGTGGCCGTACGCCGGCTGCGGCGGGTAGCCGTGGGCGGGCGGGGGCGGCGGCGGGACGGCACCATAACCAGGCTGGTGCGGGGGCGGGTAGCCGGCCGGCTGCTGGGCGGGTTGCGGCGGCGCGCCGCCGGTCTGTTGGCGGCTCCAGTTGGCCTCCGCCTCGAACAGCTTCTCCAGCTCGCCGCGGTCCAGGAAGATGCCTCGGCACTCCCCGCACTGGTCGATGTTGACGCCGCTGCGCTCGTATTGGCGCATTTCTCCGTGACACTTGGGACAGGTGAGACTACTCATCGCCCGACGGTACCTGCTGGACCTATGCAGTTGCTGTGAGCGCCTCGGTGACTTCCTCGTCGGAAACCTCGTGGAAGTCCTCGTAGTAGACGCTCACCGCGCCGAAGTCCGGTGGGCGTTGGGCGCAGACGACCTGGTCGGCCTCGGCGGCGAGCAGTTCGAACGCCTCCTGCGCGCCGACGGGGACCGCGACCACGACCCGGTGGGCCCCGAGCTGGCGGACGACCGCCACGGCAGCGCGGGCGGTCGCGCCGGTGGCCAGGCCGTCGTCGACGATCACCGCGGTCCGCCCGGTGAGGTCCAGCTGCGGGCGACCGCCCCGGTAGAGCCGCTCCCGGCGTTCCAGCTCGGTCTGCTCCCGCTGGCTGACCTGGGCGATGTCGTCGCTGCTGAGTCGGCTGGCCACCGCGTCGTTGAGCACCTGGACACCGCCCGGCCCGAGCGCGCCGAAGGCGACCTCCCGGGCCCACGGCATGCCGAGTTTGCGGACGACCAGCACGTCCAGGGGTGCGCCGAGCCGTTCGGCGACGACCCGGGCGACCGGCACGCCGCCACGGACGAGGCCGAGGACGATGACGTCCGGGTCGCCGATGAGTGCGGTGAGTCGCTCGGAGAGCACCCGGCCCGCCTCGGCCCGGTCGCGGTACGTCGTCATGCCATCAGGTCTACGCCCTGACGCGCCGTTTCGCCCGGCAGTTACGCCGAAGTGGTCCGACCGGACAACTCGTCGGCTGCCGGCGCGGTCGGCGTGTCGACCGGGCGGCGCAGGGCGGGTGCCCAGGTGAGCAGGGCCAACGGGTACAGCAGGTAGCCGAAGCGGGTCGAGGGCATCAGGGCGATGGCGGCGAGCAGCCCGTACCCGCAGATCAGCGCGGTGGCGACAGCGGTGCGCGGCGGGCGGCGGGCGAGCCGGACGGCGATGGCCACGCCGGCGGCGACCAGCAGCGCGGCGGCGACGAGCCGGCCGGCGGGCATGGCGTTGGCGATCAGGTAGCCGGGGAACGGGGACTGGGCGGGGCTGGTGACCAGGCCGTGGCCGAGGGGGAAGCGCAGCACGTTCTCGGTCAGCGCGTCGTGGTCGACCAGCATCGCCGGCAGGAGGGCCGCGACGGGCAGGCCGATCGCGCCGGCGGCGACCCGGATGCCGGCGCGTCGGGTCAGGCCCCAGACGATCAGAACCAGGGCCACCGGCCAGGCGAACAGCTTCAGCGCGCCGGCGAGACCAACCGCGAGGCCGGCCCGGCCGGGCCGGTCGGCGGCGGCAAGCGCGAGGGCCAGCAGGCAGAGCGCGAGTACGGGTAGGTCGTCGCCGCCGGTGGCGAGGGTGAGGGCGCAGATTGGCAGGACGGTGGCGGCCTGCACGCCTCGCAACAGCGCGGCGTCCCGCCGCTGAGCCGTAACGGCGGTGGCGGCGAGGGACGGTGTCCCGCGCAGGGCGGCCACGGCCAGGGCGAGGGCCAGCACGGTGCCCACCGCGAACCAGACCCGGGAGTCGGTCCACCAGGTGTCGACAAGTGCTCTGGGCAGGCCGAACATCGCCATCCCGGGCTGGTACGGGGTGTAGCCGAGCAGTTGCTCGCCGGGCGGGAGGGCGGCTATCGCATCGGGTCCGAGGTATGGCGTGCCGTGCTCCAGGAGGCGGATGCCGGCCTGCTCCACGACCAGCACTTCCTCCTGGGCCCGATCGGTGCGCCCGCCGGCTCGCTCGATGCTCTGCCACAGCAGGGGCAGCAGCGCGGCGCCGACCCAGGCGAGACCGGTGACCGCCCAGCGGGCTGGCAGACCGACCAGCCGTGCGGTCGGGGAGCGTCGACGCAGCAGGAGTTGAGCGATCACCATCAGCGTCGCGACCAGGTACGCGACGGCGGCGACCGCGCCCCAGGCCCGGTGCGGCAGCAGGGTCGACGTGACCGCGGTGATCGCGGCGAAGATGGCCGAGACGGCGTAGAGGCCGAGGTCGAGGGCGAGTCCGCCGGCGGCGGTGTCGAGCGTCCGCCAGTGCCAGCGACGGCGGCGGGCGGTCGGGGCGTCGGCGATCACGCGGGCCAGTCTGGCAGACCGGGCCGCACCTGCACCGGACCACGTCGGGCCAGCGGCCGGTGCCCGGTCAGGCGGGTAGGTGCGGGAGGCGGGTGCGGCCGGTCTGGCGGCGGTTCTGGCTCAACCGGATCACCGCGCCGGCGTCGTGCAGTGGCGCGGCGAGGGCACCCGGACGGCCGCCCGAGCCGCGCTGCATCGCCGCGAGCAGGGTGCCGGCTGGCACCGGCCGCGCGAACAGGTGCCCCTGGCCGGCGACGCAGCCCAACTCCCAGAGGGCCCGCCGCTGCGGCTCGCTCTCCACCCCCTCGGCCACCACATCCAGGTTGAGGCTGCGGCCCAGGTCGAGGGTCGAGCGGATGACCGCGGCGGCCTCCGCCGAACTCTCCATCGTCGTCACGAAGCTCCGGTCGATCTTCAACTCGTGCACCGGGATTCGGGAGAGCAGGGAGAGCGAGGAGTAGCCGGTGCCGAAGTCGTCCAACGCCAGCCGGACGCCCTCGTCGCGCAGCCGGCTGAGCACCCGGTCGACCACGTCGAGTTGGCTGAGGGTGAGCGTCTCGGTCAGCTCCAGCACCAGCCGGTCCGGTGGCAGGTCGTGGGCGCGCAGGCGAGCCAGCACCGAGCCGGGGAACCGCGCGTCGAGCAGGCTGCGGGGGGACACGTTGACCGCGACCGGTACGTCGAAGCCGGCGTCACGCCAGTTGGCCGCTGCGATCAGTGCCTGGTCGAGGATCGCTTCGGCGAAGGCTGGCAGCAGGCCGGAACGCTCCACCGCCTCCAGGAAGCGCAGGGGGTCGATCATGCCGTGGGTGGGGTGGCGCCAGCGGGCGAGCGCTTCGGCGCTGGTCACCTCGCCGGTGCCCAGATCGACGATCGGTTGGAAGTTGACGACGAACTCGTGGTCGGCCACCGCACGTGGCAGGTCACCACCGAGGGTGAGGCGGCCCAGGTCGGCGGTGTCCCGGGTCGGGGCGTACGAGGAGATCCGTTGCCCGGCGCGCTTCGCCTGGTACATGGCCACGTCGGCGCGCCGCAGCAGCTCGGCCATGCCACCGTTCGACGGGGCGACGGAGATGCCGCCGCTGGCCTCGACGCTGATCCGCATGCCGTCCAGGTCGAACGGCTCGTGCAGAGCGGCGAGCAGCGTCTCGGCCCGGTGCGCGGCTACCGCCGGGGCCGGCAACCCCCGCAGGAGTACGGCGAACTCGTCGCCGCCGAGGCGGGCCACCAGGTCACTCGCCTGGGCTGCTCGTCGCAACCGGTCGGCGACCTGCACCAGCACCTGGTCGCCGGCGGCGTGCCCGAGCGTGTCGTTGACCTCCTTGAAGTGGTTGAGGTCGATCAGCACGAGCGCGGTGACACCGTCCGCGTGTCGAGCGCTCAACTGCTCGGTGCCCTCGTCGAGGAGGTGCCGGCGGTTGGCCAGGTCGGTCAGCGCGTCGTGGGCGGCGGCGTACGCGTGATCGTCGGCCACCCGGGCCAGTTCGGCGTACGCCTGGGCGTTGCGAACGGCGGTGCAGAGCGCGGAGGCGAAGGTGCGCAGGGTGTACTGCTCCCGCTCGGAGAGCTGCACCGGGCCGCGGAAGCGCAGTCGGAGCACGCCGACATCGACGGTCCGGTCATGTCCTTCGAGTGGTGTGGGGACGATCGTGCCGTCCACGTCGGTGGGCGTACCGGTGGGGCCGTCGAAGGTGATGCCGCCGGTGCCGCCGCGTACGGCGCGGTTGCCGTCACGCAGCTCGATCTCGACCTCGTCGGCGGAGAACAACTCGGCGGCCTGGGTGACCGCGGTGGTGAGGACGTTGTCGAGGTCGACCACGTTGAGCGCGTCGGTGGTGCGGGCGAGCCGCTGCCACGCCTGCTGCTCGGTGCGCCCCCGGATGCGGGCGGAGTAGGCCAGGTGCAGGCTGAGGACCAGGGGCGGGACGGCAAGTAGCAGTCGGGGGTCCGCCCAGAGGATGAACAGTGTGCAGAGGGCCACGACGAAGCGCACGCCGAAGCCGGCCAGCCGGAGGTCAAGGTTGTTGAGGAACTGGCGGGAGATCCGGGTGCCGGTCGCCAGTGCGATGACCGGGATTGCCAGCAGGTCGTCCAACAGGGCGGCGACCAGGTAGATCGCTGCCAGCAGACCGATGAGCTCCATCGGCCCCACCGGCGGCCATTGCCAGTGGACTGCCAGCACGGTGGCGCTCGCTCCGCCGGCGACCAGGATGTTCTTGCTGACGCCGAAGGCGGTCTTGATCGGAGGGAGCTTCATGATCGCTGACGCGATGCCGACGCCCACTCCGGTTGCCAGCAACACCCAGGCGGGTGGGGCCACCGCGAGCCCGATCACGATTGCCGCCTCGATCCAGGTGATGGCGTGCGTGGTCGAGCGGATGCGGATCGGCGCCTTGATGATCGTCCCGAGGGCCGTCATGAACATCAGCGCCACGACGGTCGCCCCGTCGCCCACCGAGTTCGGCGGGTGGGCCAGCACGTCGGCGACGGCGATGAGCGTCGGGCCGGTAGCCAGTACGACGATGAGACCGACGAGCACCAGAAGTCGCCGGTCTGCCCGGGTGGTGTTCTCGGATGCAACCCGACTCATGAAGCTCCTGTCGTTGCCGACAGTTACATGTTGACGACAGGAGCTTACCGCTGTGGGTCACTCGTATGTCAGTGCCAGTCGCTGCCGCGCATTGCACGCTCCCTCCACTCTCGTCCCCCGGGACTTGGTTCCGTTTCCCGGGCTGTCTTTCGTGACGAGAGACTAAGGCGAACTCGATGCGGTTAGCAGCAATAAATGTCGGTATGCGCAACATTAGCCAAGCCGGAGCTGGTTTATCACGTTCTGTCCATCGTTCCTGAACGGAGTGCGGTCGAGTCTGCCAGTTCTGGATTCACACGAGAGCTCGCAACTGCGGACGGTTTCCGCTGAGCCTATTGGTCGTGTTATTCCCCGAGTCTGGTGGCTCTACCAGAGTTGCCTCATCCGGAGTTCGGCCAGGCGTAAGGGCGGGTTGGGCAATGTTGCCACGTACGGCGTGTCGGCAGGGGAGGCGGCGGCGCGCGCCATCGGCCCGGGTCGAGGTCGACGGCGCGAAGACAACGGCGTTTCGGTAGGCAGAGGTGCAACTTGCCGTGGACATGGTGCGTTCATGGATAGGCAATCGAGCAGCCCGCCGCGGCCCTCTCGCGGCGAGCGCCCGATCGGGCGCGAGTGGTACGGGCTGAGGTAGGTCGCAGACCTCGTTGCGTGATCGACTGAACACCCACTACGGCTGGAGCAGGGGGCGGGTGGAGATTCAGGTCCCCGGGTGGTCTTTAGGTGCAACTGTCTGGCCGCACGTTGCGCCTTGGCACACCCGAACAGCAGCGATCCACGCGATGCTCGCAGTTCAGCCCGGTCAACTGGTGACGGTGGACAACCTCGTCGACGGGTTATGGGTTGATTGCCCACCGCGATCAGCCGTGGCTAATGTGCGTACCTATGCGGCCAATCCGCGCCGGGTTTTCGAGGCTTCCCCGGCCGGTCGAGGCGCATTCGTCGTCGGCGCAACGGCTATCGACTTGACGTACGCCCCGAGCTCATCGACGTCTTTTGCTTCGAGTCTGAGCGGAACGCTGCTCGGAAACCCGGACGGCCGGCTGCCGCCGGGGCAGGCGGTGCGACGCCGCTCCTTCCGAGCCTCGTCGTACGGCACCGATAGGCTCACGGCCGTGACCGAACCCGCGCAGCTCAGCCACGTCGACCGCGCCGGCGCGGCCCGCATGGTCGACGTCTCCGCCAAGGCGGTGACGGGCCGACTTGCCGTCGCGGCCGGCCGTCTGCGGACCACGCCCGAGGTCATCGACCTGTTGCACCGCGACGGTCTGCCCAAGGGCGATGCGCTGGCGGTCGGTCGAATGGCCGGGATCATGGGGGCCAAGCGCACCCCTGACCTGATTCCGCTCTGCCACCCGATCGCCCTGCACGGCGTCACCGTCGACCTGCGGTTGACCGCCGACACCGTGGAGATCACGGCCACCGCCCGCACGGCGGACCGGACCGGGGTGGAGATGGAGGCACTCACGGCGGTCGCCGTCGCAGGCCTCGCTCTGATCGACATGGTCAAGGCGGTCGACCCGGCGGCCTCGGTGGACGCGGTGCGGGTGCTGCGCAAGGAAGGCGGCAAGACCGGCGAGTGGGTCCGGCCGGAGGACCGGCCGTGATCCGGGCCCGGGTGATCGTCGCGTCCAACCGCGCCGCGGCCGGTGTCTACGCCGACACCAGCGGTCCGCTGCTCGTCGCCGGCCTGCGTGAGCTGGGGTGCCAGGTCGACGAGCCGGTGGTGGTGCCCGACGGTGAGCCGGTCGGCGCCGCCCTGCTGGACGCCCGCGCCGACGGGGTCGACGTGGTGCTGACCAGCGGTGGCACCGGGGTGACTCCGTCGGATCGCACACCCGACGTGACCCGGGTTCTGCTGGATTACGAGATCCCCGGCATCGCCGAGGCGATCCGCGCACACAGTCGCGACCGGGTGCCCACCTCGGTGCTGTCCCGAGGCCTGGCCGGTGTCGCCGGCCGGATGCTGGTGGTCAACCTGCCCGGCTCGACCGGCGGCGCCCGGGACGGGCTGGCAGTGCTCGGGCCGATCCTCGGGCACACCGTCGACCAGCTCCGCGGCGGGGACCACTGACCGCTCCGCGGTGGGAACCGCTGACCGGTCCGGTCCAGGCCCGGGCGGCTGTCGGTCCGTGCCGATAGGCTCGGCCGGTGAGCACGGAAACCGCACCCACCGCGGATCGGATCGCCGCACCCCCGCCAGCCGGCTGGGAGGAAGCGCGTTCGCGGGTCTACGCGGTCGGTCTGGCCGCCGCGCTACCCGCCGTCGCCCGAGCACTGCTCGACGCCGACGGGTCGACCCTGGCCGAGCCGTTGACCACCCGCACCGACCTGCCCGCCTTCCCGACCTCCAGCGTGGACGGCTGGGCGGTGCGCGGCGACGGCCCGTGGCGGGTCGTCGGCCGGGTGTTGGCGGGCAGCACGCCCGCGCCGCTCACCGAGGACGACACGACAGTTGAGATCGCCACCGGGGCCATGGTCCCCGAGGGCGCCACCGCCGTGCTCCGCGTCGAGGAGTCCGCCGCATCCACCACCGGCCTGATCAGCGGCACTCCCCGGGAGACGCCGGAGTGGCGCAAGCCCGGTGAGGAGGCGTACGCCGACGAGGAGCTGTTGCCGGTCGGCACGCCGGTCGACCCCGCGGTGATCGGCCTGGCCGCCTCCTGCGGGCACGACACGCTGCGGGTCCGGCGGGCGCCGCGCGCTGCGCTGCTGGTCTTCGGCGACGAGCTGCTGACCGCGGGTCCGCCCGGGGCCGGTCGGGTCCGGGACGCGCTCGGCCCCACGGTGCCGGCGTGGCTGCGGCGGTACGGCTGCCAGGTCCGCCCGTCCGACGTGGTCGGCCCGGTGGCCGACACGCTGCCCGCGCACGTGGCGGCCCTGCGCTCGGCGCTGGCCAGCGCCGACCTGGTGTGCACCACCGGCGGCACGATGAACGGCCCGGTCGACCACCTGCACCCGACCCTGGAGGCGCTCGGCGCCGACTACGTGGTCAACACGGTGGCCGTCCGTCCGGGCTTCCCGATGCTGCTGGCCCGGGTGGCCGGCGACGACGGGCGGATCCGGTTCGTGGCCGGGCTGCCGGGCAACCCGCAGTCCGCCATCGTCGCGCTGGTGTCGCTCGTCGCCCCGCTGCTCGCCGGCCTGCAGGGCCGCTCGATGCCGGTGTTGCCGCAGGCCACGTTGGCCGAGGCGGTGCCCGGCCGGGGTGACCACACCCACCTGGCGCTGGTCCGGCTGGACCGGGTCGCCGGCACCGCGTTCCCGGTGCGGCACGTCGGCTCGGCGATGCTGCGCGGCCTGGCCGGCGCGGACGGGTTCGCCGTCATCCGACCCGGCACCAGGGGCGAGCCGGGCGACCGGGTGCCGATCGTGCCGTTGCCATTGCTTCCCGGGGAGCGTGCGTCATGACCGCACCGACGATCACCTTCGGCGAGATCACCGATCAGCCGCTCGACCTCGCCACACACGAGGCGGCGGTC
Source organism: Micromonospora parathelypteridis (assembly GCF_014201145.1). Lineage (NCBI taxonomy): Bacteria > Bacillati > Actinomycetota > Actinomycetes > Micromonosporales > Micromonosporaceae > Micromonospora > Micromonospora parathelypteridis. Next base: position 3,148,754 of record NZ_JACHDP010000001.1, on the reverse strand, counting down.
GCCGACCGCCGGGCCGGCGCCGTGGTGTCCTTCCAGGGCGTGGTCCGCGACCACGACCACGGGCGTCAGGTCACGAGCCTGGAGTACGAAGGGCACCCGAGCGCCGCGCAGGTTCTGCGCGAGGTGGCCGCCGAGATCGCCGCAGAGCCCGACGTCTACGCGGTGGCGGTCTCGCACCGGGTCGGCCCGCTGGAGATCGGTGACGTGGCGCTGGTCGCCGCGGTGAGCACCGCGCACCGGGCGGCGGCCTTCGCGGCCTGCGCCCGGCTCGTCGACGAGGTCAAGGCGCGCCTGCCGATCTGGAAGCGGCAGGTCTTCACCGATGGCACCGAGGAATGGGTCAACTGCCCCTGACCGTGCTCAGCGGCGGTTGTTGACCACCACAGCTCTGGCGAGCCGGTCGCCGTAGAACGCCGGCTCCGCACCCGGGCGCCACGGCAGTGCGGCGACCAGCACGATCAGCGCGAGTGCCAGCGAGTTTTCCATCAGGGCTCCGAAGAGACCGTCCTGGTAGTGCGACATCTCCGGCAGTTGGTGCTCGTACGGCCAGATCGGCGAGATCAGGAAGAGCAGGTAGAGCCCGATCGCGGCGACGCCGTGGCGGAGCCCGGTCAGCGTGGGGTACCAGATCGGCGGGCGGAGCCCGTTGACCCCGGACAGCCCTCCGAACGCCGGGCCCTGGCCGGTGCGCTGGGGAATCCCCCGGCTCGCCTCCCGGCGGCGCACGGCGGCGTCGGCCAGCACGATGATCGCCGGGATCACCCAGACCAGGTGGTGCGTCCAGGAGATCGGGCTGATCACGTTCGCGGTCAGACCGACAAGCGTGAACGCGGTCAGCTCGTCACCATCGGCGCGGGAACTGGCCGCTCGGGACAGGCCCAGCGCCAGGATCAGCACCGAGAAGGCGAGCCAGAGCAGCCCGGGGGTCTCGATCGAGTCGTACAGGCGGGCGAGCAGGCCGGCGAGTGACTGGTTGGGTGTCATGTCCGCCGCGCCGACCCGTTCGGTCTGCCAGAGCACGCTGCCGAAGTACGTCCGCGACTCGTCGCCGACGATCGCGAAGGTCGCCACCGTCACGCCGATCGTGGTGCCGATGGCGGTGGCCGCGACCCGCCACTGGCGGGTGATCAGCAGGTAGGCGATGAACAGTGCCGGAGTGAGCTTGACCGCGGTGGCCAGGCCGATGCCGGCGCCGGCCCAGGCTCCCCCGTAGAGGAAGCGCAGCAGTGGGCCGTCGGTCGCGGCGTAGTGGGTGCCCCGGCGGGAGCGCCAGCGAAGGCCGATCAGGTCAGCCATGATCAGCGCGAACAGCAGGATGTTGACCTGGCCGTAGCCGAGAGTCTCCCGACCTGGCTCGATGGCGACCGCGAGCGGCACCGCCACGGCCACCGTGAACCACAGTGGCCACCCCAGCCGGTCCACGATGGGGCGGAGCAGCCCGGCCAGCACCAGCGCCAGCGCGGCGATGCTGGCGAAGGCGTTGACCATGCCGGCCATGCCGATCGGGAGCTGCGCCATCGGCAACATGACCAGCCCGCCGAACGGCGGGTAGGTGAAACCGAGGGTGGTCCCGGGCGCGATGAACTCGTAGAGCTCGTGACCGCTCGCCCACCACACCACGGCACCGTGGTAGATCTTCATGTCGAAGAAGTTGTACGGCCGCCCGAAGGCACCGATGGCGAGCCATGCGGCGTAGGCGACGGCGGCCACGATGGCACCCCGTACGACGTTCCTGCGATCGATCCGACGCGTCACGCGTTGGATTGGGGCGAGGCGGTCCGCCCGACTACCGACAGCCGTCGGCATGGCGTGGCCACCCCCATACCAAGGTCGTCCTACCCGTCCAGGTCCTGCACGGAGCCTAGAACGGCGCCTCACGTCAGTGCCTCCCGCGTTATGCGACCGTGTCCGATCCCACACAAGTTTTTGACATTTCCACCGCGTTAACGCCTACCGGGTGGTTCAGGTAATTCGCGGCCTTAGCGGGGGGTGGGGGTGACACAGAGACGCATCGACGCAGTTCAGCCGGGGAGTCGGCGTGCGGTGGACGCGGATCGGACGGCGATCCGGGCCTCGCGTCGGGCGGTACGGACGGCGCGCTGCACGGAACGTCGAGAATGGCCGATGCGGTGACCGGTCCGCCAACGCAGACCGGGCTTGCCACCGGTGTCGGTTGCGGCCAGCAGGAGACCGCCGAGCAGACCGAGGTTCTTCAACGCGTGGATCTGGTTGTTGTTCTTGGCGGTCGGGTCGTCGTTGTTCCAGAAGGGATGCCCGGCGATGGTCACCGGCACCAGCGTGCCGGCGAGGACCAGCGCGGCGGGTCGGCTGAACCGCCCGGTGGCCATCATCAGCCCAGCGGTGACCTGCACCGCCGCGTTGAGCCGGATCAACGTCTCGGTTTCGGTGGGGAAGCTCGGATGTGCCTTCTTCAGGATCGGTGCGACCTTGTCGGTCACCGGCCTGGCGGCCACTGCCAGCCGAGCCGGGCTGCGGAAGTTGCGATACCCGCTGACCACGAAGATGCCGCTCAGCATGGCGCGGGCGAGGGAGCGTACGGGCGTCATGGATCAGTCATACCCCGTCGCGGCGTTTGCTACCCCGGCAACCGCCGGATCCGGATCGGTGATCGTGCCCCTGCGCCACGCCGATTCGAGTGACCGTCACGGATGGCCGGGCCGTGGCGGGTAAGGTCGCGCGGGTGACCACGCTGCGGCTACGCCCTGAGGACCCGGCCGACGCCGGCCCGGTACGCCGCGTGCTGGCCGCCGCCTTCGCCCGTCCGGACGTGGCGACGCCGCCGGAGGTGAGCCTTGTCGACGAGCTGCGCGGCACCGCCGCCTGGCTGCCGGAGCTGGCCATGGTCGCCGAGTACGGCGGTGAGGTGGTCGGGTACGCGCTGCTGACCCGGGTGCGGGTGCGGCCGGAGCAGGGCTCGGACGTTCCCGTTCTGGCGCTCGGCCCGGTGGCGGTCGCGCCGCACCGACAGCGCGTCGGGCACGGCACGGCGGTCGTGCAGGCCTCCCTGGACGCCTGCACCGAGCTGGGTGAGCGGCTGGTCGTGGTCCTCGGTGACCCGGCCTTCTACCGCCGATTCGGCTTCAGTCCTGCGACTGAGCTGGGCCTGACCGGGCCGTGGGCCGGTCTCGGTGAGCCCTGGCAGGCGTTGGTGCTGCCACCGTCCACCAGCGAGGAGGGGCCCCCGCCGAGCGGCGAGGTGCTCTTTCCGGCGCCCTGGTCGAAGGTCTGACCGCGCCGACGCGGTGTGTGCCGGTCAGGCTGGCTGTGTCCGCAGGTACCGGCCGAAGTGCGGGACCGTGAAGGCGACCGTGCCCCGCTCACCGGAGTAGATCAGCCCCTTCTTGATCAGCGCGTCCCGGGCCGGGGAGAGGCTGGCGGGTTTGCGGCCGAGGGCGCGGGCGATCTCGGCGGTGGGCACCGCGGCGTCCATGTCGTCGCGGACCACCGCTCCGGAGTCGTCCTCGACCGCGGACATCGTGGCCATCGCCCGCATGTACTCGCGTTCGGCGGGGGTGGCCCGCTCGAACCGGGAGCCGAAGAACCCGACCGCCAACTCGGCTTCCGCCTCGGGCGCGGCGACCCGCACGTCGGCGGCGGTGATCGGCGAGCGCGGCGCGTGGTCCCAGGTCGCCTTGCCGTACGCCTGAACGAAGTAGGGGTAGCCACCGGACTTCTCGTAGAGCAGGTCGAGTGCCTTCTGCTCGTACTCGACCTCCTCGCGCTCGGCGGGCGCGCAGAGCGCGTGGTCGGCGGCGATCCGGTCGAGCCGGTCGATGCGTTGGTAGCGGAACAACCGTTCGGAGTACGACTTGGCGGCGCTGAGCACCGCCGGCAGGTGCGGCAGTCCCGCGCCGACGACGATCAGTGGCGCGCCGAGCTGGGACAGCTCGTGGCAGGCGGCGCAGAGCGCCGACACGTCCTCCGGGCCGAGATCCTGCATCTCGTCGATGAAGATGGCGATGCCGGTGCCGACGTCGCTGGCCACCGCGGCGGCGTCACTGAGCAGCTCGACCAGGTCGATTTCGATGTCGCCGGAGTCGGCCCGACCGCTGGCCGCGGGCACGTCGATGCCGGGCTGCCACCGTTCGCGCAGCTTCGGGGCGGCACCGGCCCGGCCGGTCGGGGCGGACCGTTGGGCGAACGCCTTGAGGACGCCGAGGAACGTGTCGATCCGATCGGGCGCGCGGTGTCGGGGGGCGAGCTCGCGGACCGCCATGTGCAGCGCGGCGGCGACCGGGCGACGCAACGACTGGTCCGGACGTGCCTCGATCTTGCCGCTGCCCCAGAGGCGGTTGATCGCCTGCGACCGGAGAGTGTTGAGCAGAACCGTCTTGCCGACGCCGCGCAGCCCGGTGAGCATCAGGCTGCGTTCGGGTCGCCCGCGTGCGATGCGTTCGAGCACGATGTCGAAGACGTCCAGCTCCCGCCCCCGCCCGGCGAGTTCGGGCGGACGCTGGCCGGCGCCCGGCGCGTACGGGTTGCGGACCGGATCCACGCATCGGAGAGTATCGGGCCATCTAGCTGCGAGGCTAGACATGCATAGATGGGGCTACCGGCGTGTCGTGGCCGTCGACAAGAAACTAGGGCTGTCTAGCTTGGACGCTAGACAGCCCTAGTTTTGGCAATCGGGCCTACCGCTCTTTCAGGCAGAGCACGTAGTCGAACAGGTCGATCGAGTTGTCGTGCACGTAGTTCGCGGTTGCCTGCGGCGCGAGCGACTCGCACCGGTCCCCGTCGGTCGTCGCCGGGATCCGCAGTAGCACCTGATAGGTGTTCGGACCGCACGGCACCTTGCGCAGCTCCGCGTCGTCCTCGGTGCCCTCGTTCACCAGGCAGTCGCCGGTGGCGAACTCCTCGTCCGGGGTCGGCGCGGCCGACCTCGGCACGTCCCTCGGCAGGGCGGGCGGGACCGCCGGCGCGCTCGTCGACGGCGTACGCGCGTCGTCACCGTTGGCGTCGGCGACCCTCCAGACCGCCCAGCCGGCCAGGCCGAGGCACGGGCAGAGCACGAGCAGCACCACCAGCGCGATGATGAGAGCGACCTTGCGGCCGGTCTTCTTCACCGGCGCGACGGGCGGCATCCCGTAGCCGCCAGGCGGCGGCTGACCCCACGGCGTGGGCGGCTGACCCGGCATCGGCCCAGGCGGCGGCATCGGCCCAGCGGGCGGCATTGGCCCGGCTGGCGGCATCGGCCCGGCGGGCGGGAACGGCCCGGGCGGCGGGTAACCCGGGCCCGAGGTGGGCGGCGGTGCCCACATCGGTGCGGTCGGCGGCTCCGGTTGGGCCGGCGGCGGTGCCCACATCGGTGTGGTCGGCGGCTCGGCATCGCTCGACGGCGGACCCCACTGTTGTCGGGTCGGATCCTCGGCGGGCGGGCGCTGGTACGGGTCGTCCGGTTGGTCGGAACCCGCTGGTCCGTAGGTCGTCATGTCATCCCCGGGGTGGGTGGTCTCAGCGCTGCTTGAGGCAGAGGACGAAGTCGAGAGTGTCCAGCTCACTGTCGAAGAAGTACCAGTTGGTGTAGCCCTCGACCTTGCCGCACTTGGCCTCGGCGTCGCGCTCGCCACTGGTCGCGCCGTCGATTCGGCTCAGCACCTCGTACGACTTCGCGGCGCAGCCGCTGATCAGCAACTTCGGCTTGCCGCCCGCCGCGCCGTCATTGCGGACGCACTGGCCGACCTTGGCGAACCGGGGATCGGCAGACGACTCCGGTGCGGCCGCGCTCGGTGCGGGCTCGGTCGCGTCCGCGTCCGCACTGGGGTCACCAGCAACGGCCGAACCGGTCGGCGCGGCCAACGACGTTGGGCCATCCTGCCCGCGCAGGAACCAGAACGCACCGCCGGCGGCCACCACCAGCAGCACGACGGCCAGCACGGCGATCAGCGGTCCCCGACCGCGTCGACCCGGTGCCGGTTCGGGATCCTCGCCGTACGGGTCGCCATCGGGCCGGTAGGGCTGCCCGCCGTACGGGTCGCCATCGGGCCGGTACGGCTGCCCGCCGTACGCCGGGTTCACCCCGGGCGGCTGGTACGCGCCGCCGTAGGGCGCCCCGGGCTCACGGCCGTAGGGGCTCTCCGTCCCGCCGCCGTACGGTGTCCCGGGCGCACCGCCGTAGGGCGACCCGGAACCACCTCCGTAGGGCGCGGCGGGTGGGCCGCCGTACGTCCCGGGGCGTCCCTGGGGGTCGGGCGGGTAGGACGGAACCGTCGGCGGGTAGGGCTGCTGCACCGGCCGTCCGGGCGTCTCGTCAGGTCGTTGCCCACGCCACGGTCCCGGGTTGCCGCCCCCGGGTGGTCCGTAGTTCGTCATGCCACCCTCCTGCACAAGTGGTGAGAGGCCGGCCACCAAAGCGCGACGCCGACTCCGACGTCACCGTAGCGTGGTCCACTGATGAGCTCACCTCCACCGAGCGCCGCAGCCGCCGTCGGCCGCCGCGCTGATGTCACGCCCACCCTGATCTGGACCGCTCTGATCGTGGTCTACCTCCTCTGGGGGTCCACCTACCTGGCCATCCGGATCACCGTGGAGACGCTGCCTCCGCTGCTGTCGGCCGCCCTGCGCTTCGCCGTCGCCGGCCTGATTCTGGCGGTGGTGCTGCGGCTGCGCCGAGGCCCCGGCGCACTGCGGGTGGACCGGCGACAGCTCGCCTCGGCCGCGCTGGTCGGGGTGCTCCTGCTCGCCGGCGGCAACGGCCTGGTGGTGCTCGCCGAATCCGGGCCGCCCGGAGTGGCGCTCCCGTCCGGGATCGCCGCGCTGCTGGTGGCGACCGTGCCGTTGCTCGTGGTGTTGTTGCGCGCCGCCACCGGGGACCGCCCGCCGATCTGGACGTTCGCCGGGGTCTCCCTGGGCTTCGTCGGCCTCGTCCTGCTGGTGCTACCCGCCGGCAGTTCGGACGCGGTACCGCTGGTCGGGGCGTTGACCGTCGTGGCGGGGGCAGTTTCCTGGTCGGTCGGGTCGTTCCTGTCCGGCCGGATCCGGATGCCCGCCGACCCTTTCGTGGCCACGGTGTACGAGATGCTGGCCGGCGCGCTGGTGCTGGCCGTCATCGCCGCCGGTCGGGGCGAGCTGAGTGATTTTCACCCCGCGGCGGTCAGCACCCGGTCGTGGCTGGCGCTGGTCTACCTGATGGTGGCGGGCTCGCTGGTGGCCTTCACCGCGTACGTCTGGCTCCTGCACAACGCGCCCATCTCGCTGGTGTCGACGTACGCCTACGTCAACCCGGCGGTCGCGGTGGCGCTCGGCGCGCTGCTGGTGGCCGAGCCGATCACTGCGCAGGTGCTGCTCGGTGGCGCGGTCATCGTCGCCGGGGTCGCTCTGGTGGTGAGCACCGAACGGCCCCGCCGGGCGGGCGCCGGATCACGATCGGGGGCCTCGCCGGTGAGCAGCCGCCGGTAACCTCCGGCCCATGTCGGCCGCTGCGCTGGTGTCGGTCGCGCTGCTCGGCGCGCTGGTCGGCCTCGTCGTACCCCGGTTGGCCCGGCGCTTCACCGCCGCGTCGACCCGACCCCGGCCGCGGCGCGAGGCCCGGGTGTTGCTCAGTCCGCTGCTGGCTGCCGGCGTCTTTGCCGGTCTCGCCGTCGCCATGAATGACGATCCGGCGCTGCCGGTCTTCCTCGCGGTGGCAGCGGTGGGGCTGGTGCTGGCCGGGGTCGACCTAGCCTGCCTGCGGCTGCCCGACCCGTTGGTCCTCGTCGCCGCAGTGCTGGCCCTCGGTGGTCTGACCGCTGCGGCGTTGCTGGCCGGCACTCCCGGCCGGTTACTGCACGTGCTGGCTGGCGCGGCGGTCGCGGGCGCGGCGCACGTGCTGCTGGCCCTGCTGCCCGGCTCACGACTGGGCTTCGGGGACGTCAAGCTGGCCGCCGTCCTCGGCGCACCGCTCGGCTGGCTGGGCCGGGATGCCCTGCTGGCTGGGCTGCTCCTGCCTCATCTGCTGCACGGCGGGCTGGTGCTCGCTCTGCTCGTCACCCGGCGGGTGCGCCGCGACACCCTGCTGCCCGTCGGGCCGGCCCTGCTGGCCGGCGCCTGGCTCGGTGTCCTCCTCGGCTGACGCGGCCGGCAACCGCAGCCCAGAGTCACCGAGCGCGGCGTCGTCGATGGCGCACGCGCCGGGCCGGCTCAGATCAGCCGGAGCTGGCGGTCCTTCGGGCGACGCGGCTCCGTCTCGCCGAACCGCTCGAACAGGCCCGGGTCGATGACGCCGAGGAACGGCGACGGAGCACAGTCGCGCTCCGCGCCATGTCGGGTGCGGCGGGCGGCGTGACTGACGTACAGCCGGTCCTGGGCCCGGGTCAGGCCGACGAAGAAGAGCCGGCGCTCCTCGGCGACCGCGTCCTCGTCGGGCGTCGAGCCCGGCCAGCGCAACGGCAGCAGGCCGTCCTCGACACCGACCAGGAAGACCACCGGGAACTCCAGGCCCTTCGCGGCGTGCAGGGTGAGCAGCGTGACCGCCTCCGCACGCGGGTCGAGCGCATCCACCTCCGCGCCGGTGGCCAGTTGCGACAGGAACGCCTCCAGGTCGTCGCCGCAGCGTCGGGCCAGCGGGGTCAGCAGGTCCACGGCCGAACGGACGGCCTCGGGGCGTACCGTGCCGGTGCCGTCCAGGGTGGGCACGGCGAACCGCTCCGCGACCACCTGGCCGGCCAGCCGCACCCGGGCGGCCAGCGAACCGGCCAACCCGTCGGCGTGTCGCAACTCGCGGGCGATGGCCGCCACCCCGGGCCGATCCCGCAGCCGGTCGTGTGAACGCTTCTGCACCGGAATGTTGGCCCGGGCCAGGGCGTCCACCACCGGCGCGGCCTGCGCGTCGGTGCGGTACAACACGGCGATGTCGGAGAACGACAGGGACGTCGACCGGCCGTCGATACGGCCCGAGTCCAGCGAACGGTGGGACAGTCCGCCGACCAGCTCGTCGACGGTACGGACCACGAAGTCGGCCTCCTCGGCGACGGACGCCGCCGGATAGCGCCCCACCAGCGGGGCCTCCGGGTCGAGCCGGGCCGGATCCAGCCGCCGGCCACGAACCAGCGAGGACGGTGCGATGGCCTGCACGGCGGCGGCCAGGATCGGCGCCGACGAGCGGTAGTTGCGGTTGAGCCGGACCAACCGCGCGTCCGTGAAGTCCTCGGAGAAGCGCAGGAAGTAGCCGACGTCGGCACCCCGGAACGAGTAGATCGCCTGGTCCGGGTCGCCGATCGCGCACAGGTTGCCGTCCGCCGGGCTGAGCAGCCGCAGCAGCTCGTACTGCGTCGCGTCGACGTCCTGGTACTCGTCGACGAAGATCCACCGCCAGCGGTCCCGGTACTGCTCGACCAGCTTGCGGTCGGCCCGCAGCAACTCCACCGGCAGGGTGACCAGCTCGTCCAGGTCGACCAGGTCCTGCTTGCGCAGCAGCGCCGCATAGCCGGCGATGTCGTCGCCCGCCTCGGAGCGGGCCGCCGCCCGTTCGGCGTCGTCGGCGATGCGGAAATTAGCCGGCAGACCCGCCGCGTCGGCGTTCTCCCGCAGGATGGTCAACCCCAGCGCGTGGAAAGTGCCCACGGTGACGTCCTCGGCGACCGGTCCGAGCAGGCCGTCGAGGCGGTGTCGCAGCTCCTCGGCGGCCCGGCGGGTGAACGTGATCGCGAGGCAGTGCTCGGGAAAGACGTTCAGCTCCGCGCAGAGGTACGCGATCCGGTGGGTGAGCGTCCTGGTCTTGCCGGTGCCCGGGCCGGCCACGATGAGCAGCGGGCCACCGGGCGCGGACGCGGCCACTCGTTGCATCGCGTCCAGCCGGTCCAGCAGGCCGGTACCGACCTCCTCCATCCCGGAGAGCATCGGCTCGAACGGCTCGTGGGGGGACGGCGGCGACGCGATCGGCGGTGCGGGAGCCGGGGCCGGCTTCCGCTTCGGCTCGGCCTTCGCCGCCGCCGGGCGCTTGGCCGTCGAGCGGGCCGGCGGCTCCACGGGGCGGCGCTGCGCCGGCACCGGTACGTCGAACAGCGTCTCCTGTGCCGCACCGGAGTTGGCGCCCAACTCCGCCGGGTCGAAGAGCGTGATCACCCCGTACTCGCCGTCGTAGCCCGGCACCCGGCGCACCTCGCCTCGTCGTAGTCGCCCGATGCCCTCCGCGAGCAGCTCACCGCCGGCCTGTGCGATGTCGGTCAACGGCGTCGTGGTCAGGATCTCCAGCTCAGGGCCGAGCGCGGCGAGCAGCTCGTTGAGTCGCCCCTCGACCTTCTTCGACCGGGCGCCCACCTTGTTGATCTCACCGAGGACCTCGGCCAGCGGGACGAGGTGGGTGACGTCTCGGGCGTCTGCAGGTCGGTGCCCCGCCGGGCGGTCGGCCAGTTCCTCGATCCGGCTGAGGACGCCCACGGTGAGCGGCTTTCCGCACTCGGGGCAGCGACCCTCGGCGGCCCGGGTCCGCTCCGGGGACCAGTTGACCCCGCAGAGCCGGTGCCCGTCCGCGTGGTACTTGCCCTCCTCCGGGAAGAACTCGATGGTGCCGGCCAGGCCGTCACCGGTCCGCAGCGCCTCCCGGACGGCGAAGTAGTCCCGATCGGTGGTCAGCACGGTCGCCTCCCGGCCCAGGGCCGGCGGCGAGTGCGCGTCCGAGTTGGACACCAGTTGATAGCCGTCCAGGCTGCCGACCCGCCAGTTCATCGCCGGGTCGGACGAGAGACCGGTCTCCACGGCGAAGATGTGTTCGGCCAGATCGGCGTAGCAGTCCGCGATCGCGTCGAAGCCGGATTTCGAGCCCAGCGCGGAGAACCACGGCGTCCAGATGTGAGCCGGCACCAGGTAACCGTCCGGGCTGGCCTCCAGGGTGATCTCCAGCAGGTCGCGGGAGTCCAGACCGAGGATCGGCCGGCCGTCCGAACCGAGATTGCCGATCCGGCCGAGGGCGGCGTTGAACCGGGCCACCGCGTCGAGATCCGGCAGGTAGATCAGGTGGTGCACCTTGCGGGTCCGGTCGTCCCGCTTGTAGATGGTGGAGATCTCCACGCTCAACATGAACCGGACCGGGTCCGCGTCCGCCGTCCCGGCGAGTCGCGGCGGCAGCCGGCGGGCGATGTCCCGCTCCGCCTCGGCGTCGAGCCGGTACAGCCCCGGCTCGGCCGGGCGCAGGGTCTCCCGCAGGTGGTCGTACCAGGCGGGGTGCGTGAAGTCGCCGGTGCCGAGCAGACCGATGCCCTTACGACGGGCCCACCACGCGAGGTTCGGCAGAGTGAGGTCGCGGCTGCACGCGCGCGAGTATTTCGAGTGGATGTGCAGGTCCGCGACGAATGGCGGGAGGCCACCGGGGGGTACGGCGCTGAACGGGGGCACGCCGCATCCTGTCACGCCCGCCGCGCCGCCCGCCCGCCGCCACGCGCGGACGTGACGTCCGCTATGCCGAGCGCAACTCGACCAGACTGATCTGCGGCTCCGCCCCGACCCGGACCGGCGGCCCCCAGAAGCCGGCACCGTTGGTCACGTAGACCTTGGTGCCGTCGACCTCGCCGAGGCCACTGACCACCGGCTGCTGCAGCCGGACGGCCAGGTTGAACGGCACCATCTGCCCACCGTGGGTGTGCCCGGACAGTTGCAGGTCCACGCCGTATCTCGCGGCCTCCACCGCTGCCAACGGCTGGTGGGCGAGCAGCACGACGGGACGGCTCGGGTCGCGGTCACCGAGCGCGGCGGCGAAGTCCGGCCCGGCGGCGAGACCGGTGTCTCCGGTGGCGTCCAGGTCGTTCACGCCGGCCAGGTCGAGCACGCCGCCCCGGGCCTGGATCTCCTGCCGCCGGTTCTGCAACACCCGCAGGCCGAGCCGGTCGACCTCCTGGACCCACTCCTCCACGCCGGAGTAGTACTCGTGGTTGCCCGTGACGAAGAAGCTGCCGTACCGGGAGCGCAGGTCGCGCAGCGGCGCCGCGGCCGAGCCGAGTTCGGCGACCGAACCGTCGACCAGGTCACCGACGACCGCGACCAGGTCCGCGTCGAGCCGGTTGATCGCGGCGACGATCCGCTCGGTGTGTGCCCGGCCGCGCAACGGCCCGAGGTGGATGTCGGAGACGGTCGCGATGCGCAGGCCGTCCATGCTGCGCGGGAGCTTGGCGAGCGGGATCTGCACCCGGTCGAGGCGTGGCGGGCCGAGCGCGGTGCGCACGCCGTACCCCGTGATGCCGGTGGCGGTGAGGCCGGCGAAGATGGCCGCACCCCGGGCCAGCAGCAGCCGGCGGGCCGGGTCGTGATCCGGGGCCGCGACGGCGCCGGCGGCCGGCGGCTCGGGCGGGCCGGCGGCGCCGACCAGCACCGGTTCGGGCGCGGCGGTGGTCGGCTCGACGGCGGTCAGCCGGCGGCGCAGCACCAGCCGGGTGACCAGCATCGGCACTTCGAGCACGACCAGCACGACAAGCAGGTAGAACATCACCGCGAGCCACAGGTAGCCCGGCCAGGCGAGCCAGTAGAGCCCGGCCTGCGCCCCGGCGAGGGTGACCGGCACGAGCAGCGCCAGCACCAGAGCGGCGATCCCGCCGATCCGCCGCCAACGGCCCGGGGTGGTGGTGTCCCGAACGAGCCGCTTCCACAGGTAGAGGTGGATGAGGCCGGTGGTCAGCGCCAGGACGGCCACGAACCCCAGAACCGCCAACATGTGCGTCTCCCTCAGCCGCCCGCGAACGGGGGCAGTACATCGATCGTGGCCCCGGCCGGTAGGGGTGCCTGACGATCATGACAGGTGACGCCGTCCACGAGGAAACTCGCCACCCGCAGCACTGCGCCGAGCCGGTCGCCGTGTCGCCGCACCAATTCGGCCGTGAGGTCGTCGAGTGACCGGCCGGCGGGCATGACCTCCTCGCGGTGCCCGGCGGCGGCGCGGGCGCCGGCGAAGTAGCGGACGGTCAGCGGCGTCGGCTCCACGCCTCAACCCCCGATCGCGGACATCGGCCGGGTCGGCTGGAGGAACGTCGGGTCGTCGATGCCGTGTCCGGCGCGCTTTCCCCACATCGCCGTCCGCCAACGCCGGGCCAGCTCGTCGTCGTCCGTGCCGGAGCGTAGGGCGGCCCGCAGATCGGACTCCTCGGTGGCGAAGAGGCAGGCGCGGACCTGGCCGTCCGCGGTGAGGCGGGTGCGGTCGCAGTCGCCGCAGAAGGGGCGGGTGACGCTGGCGATCACACCGACCTTCGCGGGGCCGCCGTCGACCAGCCAGGTCTCCGCCGGTGCCGCGCCGCGTTCGGCCGGGTCAGGGCTGAGATCGAAGACGGTACGCAGGGAGGTCAGGATCTCCTCGGCGGTCACCATCGTGGCGCGGTCCCAGCCATGTTGGGCGTCCAGTGGCATCTGCTCGATGATCCGCAGCTGGTAGTCGTGGTCGACGGCGAACCGGAGCAGGGCCGGCGCCTCGTCCTCGTTGAGACCGCGCATCAGCACAGAGTTGATCTTCACTGGATTGAGCCCGGCGGCTGCCGCCCCGGCGAGCCCGGCCAGCACCGCGTCCAGGCGGGGACGGCGGGTGAGCGTGGTGAACCGGGCCGAATCCAGCGTGTCCAGTGAGACGTTCACCCGGTCCAGGCCGGCCTCCCGCAACGCTGGCGCCAGCCGGTCCAGACCGATGCCGTTGGTGGTGAGCGAGATGCGTGGGCGGGGTTCGAGCGCGGCGACCGCGGCCACGATGCCGAGCAACCCGGGCCGGATCAGCGGCTCACCGCCGGTGAACCGCACCTCGGTCACGCCGAGCCGCTCGACGGCCACCCGGACCAACCGGACGACTTCCTCGTCGGTCAGCAACTCCGGGCCGGCCAGCCAGGGCAGGCCCTCCGCCGGCATGCAGTAGGTGCAGCGCAGGTTGCACTTGTCGGTGAGGGACACGCGCAGGTCCCGGGCGACGCGGCCAAACCGGTCGACGAGGACGCCGTCGGTCCCCGAGGCGGCGCTCACCTGTCGACCGTAGCGCGCTCGGCCCGGCCCAGGACGGCACGGGCGGTTTGGACGACCGGATCTCGGTAACCGCCGCCGAAGAGCGCGGTGTGCACGAGCAGCAGATGCAGTTGATGCAGTGGCACCCGCTCGCGCCAGCCAGCCGGCAGCGGCCAACTTTCCTGGTAGGCGGCCAGCACCCGATCCAGATAGGGGATGCCGCCGAAGAGGGCGAGTTGGGCCAGATCGGTCTCCCGGTGCCCGCCGTGCGCCGCCGGGTCGACCAGCCAGGCCCGATCGTCGGCGCCCCACAGCACGTTGCCCGGCCACAGGTCGCCGTGGATGCGTGCGGGCGGCTCGTCGCCGCCGAGCCCACCGACCTGACCGATCACCTGCTCGACCAGCATGGCGTCGGCGCTGGTCAACGCGCCACCGTCGACCGAGCGGCGCAGGTAGGGGGCGAGGCGTCGCTCGGCGAACCACGTCGACCAGGGCCCGTCGGCGGGGGTGTTGTCCTGCGGAAGCGACCCGATGAAACCCGGCCAGGTCGCACCGAAGGTGGCTGAGCCCGCTCGGTGCAGGCCGGCCAACTCCCGGCCGAAGCGTTCCGCGGCCTCCGGCGTCGGCTCGCCGGGCTCCACCCAGTCGAGCGCCAGCAGGTCTGGCAACGCCACGATCACCTCGGGTACGGCGATCGCGTCGGCCTCCCGCAGCCAGCGCAACCCGGCCGCCTCGGCGGCGAAGAAACCCGCGGGCGCCGGCGTGGCGGCCCCCTCGGGCCAGGACTTGGCGAAGATTGAGTGGCCGTCGTCCAGCGTCAGCCGAGCGGCGGCGCAGATGTCCCCACCGGCCACCGGCGTCTCCCGGATCCGCTGGTGGGTCCGGAAGGTCGGCAGGTGTGCCGGGTGTGCGCGCAGGTACGCCAGGTCCATCAGCGCACGGTAACCGCTCCCCACGACACCACGGCGCCGCCCGAAGACATCGGGTCTCTCTCGGCACTCGGGGGTGCGGGATGAGCAGGGAGAACACGCAGAGTAGCTGTGGATAAGCCGCGTGTCGTCCACAGGGGCGGCGGAGCCGGGTCAGCCCGCCGCAGGCTTCCGACCATGACCTCGACCGAACGCCCCCAGCTCGCCGTCCGCTCGCCCGCCGACCTGATCGCCGCTGTGCCGTACCTGCTCGGCTTCCACCCCACCGAGAGCGTGGTCGCCGTGGCGTTGCTCGGCCGGCAGATCATCTTCGCTGCCCGCGCAGATCTGCCCGACCCGTCGATCGATCTGGTCGAGCGGGCCCGGCACCTGGCCGCCGTCATCCGCCGCCAGGGCGCGGAGGCTGCCACCGTGGTCGGTTACGGGCCGGCCGATCGCGTCACGCCGGCCGTGGACGCGGTGCGCGCCGCACTGGGCGCCGCCGGGTTGGAGGTGCTCGACGCGCTGCGAGTGACCGACGGCCGGTGGTGGTCCTATCTGTGCACCGAGCCCGACTGCTGCCCGCCCGAGGGCCGGCGCTACGACCCGGCGGCCAACCCGGTGACCGCCTCGGCGGTCTTCGCCGGCCAGGTCGCGCTACCCGACCGGGCCGCTCTCGTGGCGCAGGTGTCGCCGGTGGATGGCCCGGCCCGGGAGGCGGTGCGCGCGGCCACCGCCCGCGCTCGGCTGCGACTGACCGAGTTGCTGGAGCAGGCGCCCGCCGAGGACCTGCTCGGCAACCGGACGATGCGTTCCGCCGGGGTGGCGGCGGTCCGCGAGGCCCAGCGCCGGCAGCGCCGCGGTGAGCGGCTGGACGACGACGAGGTTGCCTGGTTGAGCGTGCTGATGACCCACCTGCCGATCCGCGATCACGCCTGGGAACGCACCGACGGTCGGGACCGGGACATCGCCCTCTGGACCGACGTGCTGCGCCGGGTCGAGCCGGAGGTGGCCGCCGCTCCCGGTGCGCTGCTCGCCTTCGCGGCCTGGCGCGCGGGGCAGGGCGCGTTGGCGGCGGTGGCGCTCGAACGCACGCTGAGCCTGCACCCCGACTACTCCCTGGCCGTGCTGCTGGACGATCTGCTCCGGCGCGGCGTGCCCCCGTCGGAGCTGGACGGGTGGCCGTCGGTGGGGATGCCCGGAGTGGTCCGGCCACGCAAGCGGAGTCGACGTGGCCGCCGCTGACCGGCCTCACCACGTGCGCGGTAATACCGTGGGTGCTACCGAAATTGGTAGGCTGGCGGACATGACCGTGAAGCGCTCCGTGAGCCTCCCCGACGACGTCGCTGAGTGGCTCGACCAGCAGCCCAACGTCTCGGCCGCGATCACCGCGGCGGTCCGGGCCCAGATGGCCGCCGTGCACCTTCACGAGGTGCTGCGGCGAGCTGGCATCGAGGTGACGGAGGCGGGCAGGGCGCGGTGGCGGGAGCGGCTGGCGACACCCATTCCGGCGGACGCGCTGGCTGAAGGTCGTCGGATGTTGGGCCGTGCCGGATGAGCGACCGGATCGCGGCGGTGTTCGACGCGTCGGCGTTGACCGCCTACATCGAGGGCAACGTCTCGGTGGGGGAGTTGATGCTGGAGGTCGCCGACGAGGGTCGGCAGGTGGCCGTGCCGGCTGCCTGTCTGGCGGTCGCCATCGCGGGCGCGGGCGACGAGGTTGACGCCGCGCTGCTGGCCCTGATGGTGAGCGCCCCGATGATATGCGTGCTGCCGCTCGATGCCGACGGCGTGCGAGACACGGGCACGCTGGCCAGCGCCGCCGACGGGGACATCTCGCTCGGTCAGGCCGCCAGTGCGGCACTCACGCACGAGGCGCACTACGCGACCGCGCAGCCCAAGGCGGCGGCGAAGGTCCTTCCCGCCAACTGGAGCATCCTCGACCTGGCCTGAGGTGCGCAGCCGACGCCGACGCCGGTTGTGGGACTCAGGGTGTCGACAGCGGTAGGCGGACGGCCGGTGGAAGTGGTGCCCGCGTCGGACTCGTCTGGAATGACTGGATCATGAATGCCGCGAAGCGACGTGCGGCTGCCAGGCGTCTGACGGTTGACTCGGCTCGGATGCCTTCGTTCGCCATCAGCGCCAGGATCAGGTCCTCCAGAACGAAGTCGTCCCGAAGTTCTCCGGTCGTTCGCGCACGGTCGACGAGTTCGGCGAGCATGCGCAGCGTTCGGGCGCGATCGGCGGCGAAGCCGGCTTCCTGGGGAAGTTGACTGATGAAGGCGCGGGCGAAGCCTCGATCGTGGGCGTGCGTCTCGATGAGCTTCTTCACCACCAGGCGGAAGCCCAGCCAGGCGTCGGGCTGAGCGAGGCCCTCCTCGACGATCGCCGAGCACACGGTCATCTGTTCGGCGAATGCCACGGCGAGCAGCGCGTCCTTGGTGGGGAAGTGTCGGTAGACCGTGGCGGCACCGACCTGTGCCCGCCGTGCGATCTCCCGGATCGGCACGTCGAGGCCGTCGGTCGCGAACGCCAGGCGGGCGACGGCCAGGATGCGTTCCCGGTTGTCGCGCGCATCCGAACGCAGGGCTTGTCTCACTTCAACCGTCACTGATCTCACTTTAGCTAACCGGACGGGGTGCTCCGTTACGGTTCGGCCCATGAGAGCTGTCGTATTTGCCGAATTCGGGCCGCCCAGCGTTGTGCACGTCGCCGAGGTCGTGGCCCCGCACGCCGGGCCGGGTGAGGTCCGCATCGCTGTCCGGGCGTCCGGGGTCTCGACGGGGGAGGTGCTCATCCGCTCCGGCAAACTGGCCGACGTGGTGCCGGTGACGTTCCCGCACCGGACCGGCTTCGACGCGGCCGGCGTGGTCGACGAGGTTGGTGACGGCGTGACCGGCGTCACCGTCGGCGATCAGGTGTTCGGCATGGCCTCGTCGGCCACGCGTGGCGCCAACGCCGACCACGTGGTGCTGAGCGCGTGGGCCGGCAAACCCGCCGCCTGGAGTTGGGCGCAGGCGGGTGGGGCTGCCGGCAGCGTCGAGACGGCCACTCGCGTTCTCGATCGGCTCGGGGTCGCAGAGGGGCGCACCGTGCTGGTGCACGGCGCGGCCGGCGCCGTGGGCAGTGTCGCCGTTCAGTTCGCAGCCGCCCGGGGTGCAGTCGTCATCGGCACGGCGAGTGGACGCAATCACGACTTTCTACGTTCGCTCGGCGCGGTGCCGACGACGTACGGGCCCGGGTTGCCCGACCGGATCCGCAGCTTGGCGCCGGGCGGGGTCGACGCGGTGTTCGACTGTGCCGGAGGAGCACTGCCCGACCTGATCGCCATCGCCGGAGATGCGGCACGCGTGGTGACGATCGCCGATTTCACGGCCGCCGCCCACGGTGTCCACCTGTCGCACGGCGCTCCCGCCGATCGGACTGGCAAGGCCGTGGGTTCCGGAGCTGACCTGCTCGCGGTACACGGCCTCGACATCGCGGTCCGCCTTGCCGAATCCGGTCGGCTGCACATTCCCGTCGCGGCCACGTTCCCGCTGACCGAGGCGGCGGCGGCACACGAGTTGAGCGAGGCACGTCATGCACCCGGGAGGATCGTTCTGGTCAACTGACCCACCGAGAGCCTCCGTCGAAGGATGTACGCGTTTCTCCTGATCACGGCCGACTCGGCGGCGCAGCCGAGGCCGGACACTGGTTGCGTGGCCGATCTTCGCACTGGTACGACATGACCATCGGGTTGCTGTTGTCGCTGGCTGGGCTGGCGTTGGTGGACAGCACCAGCATCGGCACCCTCTTCATCCCGGTCTGGCTGCTGCTCGCCCCCGGGCCGGTCAACGCCCGGCGCATCCTGGGCTACCTCGCCACGATCGCGGCGTTCTACCTCGCGGTGGGGCTGTTGCTGGTCTGGGGTGGCAGCAGGTTGGCCGATGCGCTCGGCGGTGCCCTGGACAACCGGGGTGTGCTGTGGGCACAACTCGTCCTGGGCGTCGCGATGCTGGCGCTCAGCTTCCGTTACGACGGCAAGCGGCGTCCTCGCACCGGTGGCGTGTTGCGGTGGCGGGACCGAGCCACCGCCGGCGATTCCTCGGCCCGCTGGTTGGTCGGGCTCGCTCTGCTCGCCGCGCTTGCCGAGGTGGCGACCATGCTTCCGTACCTCGGCGCGGTAGGTCTGTTGGCCACCTCTGGGGTGGGATCGGCGAGCCTGGTGGCACTGCTCGCCGGATACTGCCTGGTCATGGTGTTGCCGGCCCTGCTGTTGCTGGGTGCCAGGGTGGCCCGCCCGACACTCATTGAGCCGGTGCTGGCCCGCCTGAACAACTGGATCGTCACGAAGGCGGGCAGCGCTCTGAGTTGGTTTCTCGGCATCGCTGGTTTCCTGATCGCCCGTGACGCCGCCGCGCGGCTGGCGCTGTTCGACCTGATTGGCCGCTGAGCGTCGGCCCGCCCGCGTGTCAGGCCGGCTGCTCCATCGTGATCCGGTGCGGCCCGGTGTAGACGTTCATGGTCCGGCCGCGCAGGAAACCGACAAGCGTCATTCCCGCCTCGTCGGCGAGTTCGGCGGCGAGGGTGCTCGGGGCGGACACCGCTGCCAGCAGCGGCAACCCGGCCATCCATGCCTTCTGGGTCAGCTCGAAGCTGGCCCGGCCGGACACCAGCAGCAGGTGCCCGGCCAGTGGCAGGCGACGTTCCCGCACCGCCCAGCCGATCACCTTGTCCACCGCGTTGTGCCGGCCCACGTCCTCCCGGAGCACCACCAGCTCACCGTCGGGGGTGAACAGCCCCGCCGCGTGCAGCCCGCCGGTCCGATCGAAGCCGCGCTGGGCGGCGCGCAACCGGTCGGGCAGCTCGGCGAGCAGTGTGGCCGGCACGCTGAGCGGATCAGCCGAGACCGGAAACAGTGACCGGGTGCGTATCGCCTCGATGCTGGCCTTGCCGCAGACCCCGCAGGAACTGGTCGTGTAGAAGTTCCGGGACGGGTCGGTGGTGGGTTCCGGCACGCCGGGGGCGAGCACCACGTCCACCACGTTGTATGTGTTCGGTGTCTCCGCGCCCGCACAGAGTTGCGCGGTGAGCACGTCGTCGGTCGACCGGATCAGCCCCTCGGTCAGCAGGAAACCGATGGCCAGGTCCAGGTCGTCTCCGGGGGTGCGCATGGTGACGGCGAGCGGCCGTCGCCGGCCGGGACCGGCCGCGCCGACCCGGATCTCCAGTGGCTCCTCCACCGCCAGGGTGTCTGGCCGACGGATGGACCCGCGCCCGGCAGTCGCGGCGTCCAGGTCGATCCGGAGTACGCCGCGTCGATCAGTTGCCCGTCCCATCCCGCCATCCTCCACCTAGCGCCGGCACGTCCGCACGGCCACCGGTCATCGGGCACCCGGCAACGACCGTCAACCCCAGCCCCGTCCCGGCCTGCCCCGTCCCGGCCTGCCCCGTCCCGGCCTGCCCCGTCCCGGGCTGGCCCGTCCCGGCCTGCCCCGTCGATCTTGCAGTTTCGGTCGCCGTTTCGCGTGATATGCCCCTTAGGTCGGGACAGAAAGTGCAAGATCGATGGGCCGATGGACGCGATCGATCATGGAGCACAGCCGTGGCGACATCTTCGCCACGGCTACCGTGACCGGGTGGGGACGTACGCCGCCGTGGTGCTCGCAGGTGGGGCCGCCCGACGGATGGGTGGGGTGGACAAGCCCGCGCTCCCGGTCGGTGGCCGGCCGATGCGTGACCGCGTGCTGGCCGCGGTTGGTGATGCCAGGCCACGGGTGCTGGTCGGCCCGGCTGACGCCGTCCCGTCGGGCGTGCGGGTCACCCGGGAGGACCCGCCCGGTGGGGGTCCGGTCGCCGCGGCGGCTGCCGGGCTGGCGCTGCTCGATGCCGACACGGCATTCGTCGCGCTGCTCGCCGCCGACTTGCCGCTGCTCACCCGCGCGGCGATCGGCGGGTTGCTGACCCACCTCGCCCCGGATGATCTTCCAGCGGCAACGACGTCGGAGCAGCCACCTGACGGGGCGTGCTTCGTGGACGGGGACGGGCGGCGGCAGTCGCTCTGCGGTGTCTGGCGGGTGGCCGCGCTGCGGGCGGCGTTGGACCGGCTGACGGTCGAGCGGGGCGGCAGTCTGTCCGGGGCCCCGGTCCGGGCGCTGCTGGCCGGCCTCGTCGTGCGGGAGGTCCCGTGGTCCGGCGACGGCCCGCCGCCCTGGTTCGACTGCGACACTGACGAGGACGTACGCCGGGCAGAGGAGTGGGCGCGATGACGGTGCTGGACGACTGGGTCACGGCGGTGTGCACCGAGTTGGATCTGGACCCGGCCGGGGTGCCCGTGCCGGCAGTGCTGGATCTGGCCCGCGACGTCGCCCACCAGGTGCTTCGGCCGGGCGCGCCGGTCACCGCGTACCTGCTTGGGCTTGCGGTCGGCCGGGGTGCCGACCCGGCGGACGCCGCGGCCCGGCTCAGCGTTCTGGCGGGCACCTGGCCGGTCGAGCTGGGCGCGGACCCCGCGGACCCGACGGCCCCCTGACCGCCGTTGTCCGATCCCGGTCCGGGCTGATTGGGCACCCTGGGCGGCGTGGGTAGGGTGATCGTGACGGACGGAGGCGATCATGACGGCTGACCACCCCTCGGCGCCGCACGATGAGCTGCCCGGCGCTACGGCTGAGCCGGCAGAATCGATCCTGCTCGACGAACCCAGCACCACCGATCTGCGGGCGAAGGTGACCGAGGCGTGGCGGGAGTTCGCTCGGGCGCTCGCCGTGCGGCTGCGGGAACTCCCGGTCGGCACGCACCTGGAGGTGACCCTGGACCCCACCGCCTCCGGGACCGGGGACGCCGTCTACTCGGTCAGTGTGGACGTGGACGAGGACGGCGGGCTGTCCGCCCGGGCGGTCGGGAACGCCGCCCTGCCGGCGGGCTACCGGCTCGACCGCAGCGCGGTGGCGGACATGATCGCGCTCGGCTGGTCGCCGCCCGGCGTGGTCGCTGGCTCGGGTGGCGCCTTCGGGCTGGACGGTACGACGACCGAGTCGACCCGGATCGCCGCGCTGCTCTCCCGGACGCTGCGTGACGTCTACGGCGCCCCGCACCCGGCGTTCCTCGTCTATCTGGTGCAGGACACCGAGGGCGAGCCGCTGGCCGTGGACCCGCTGGGCACCGCGCGCAGCGAGTTCGGCCCGGACGCCGACGTCGAGGCCGACCTGGAGGAGGCGCTGGCCGAGGCGGCTGCCGCACAGGTCGAGCGGGACGACGTGCTCGACCTGGCGGATCGGGTTCGGACCGTGGTCTCCACGATGCTCAAGTCGGACACCGACCGGTTGCAGATCGACTCGGACGGCGACATCACCATCCGCGCAGGCTCGGCGATGGTCTTCGTGCGGGTGCGGGACAACCCGCCGCTGGTGGACGTCTTCTCCCCGGTGCTCACGGAGGTGGAGCCGACCGAGCGGCTCTACGTCAAGCTCTCCGATCTGACGAACCGGATGCCGATCGGCCGCCTCTACTGCGCCGACGACACGGTCTGGGCGTCCATCCCGGTCTTCGGCCGCAACTTCCAGGCCACCCACCTGATGCTGGCGGTGCAGGTGATGACCGGTCTCGCCGACGAGTTGGACGACCGTCTGCACGGCGAGTTCGGTGGCAAGCGGTTCTTCGGCGAGGGCGACAAGCCGGTACGACGCGACGAGTCGCAGCACCGCACCGGCATGTACCTATAGGCCTTTTTCATAAAGACTGGCCGGCCTGCGGCGGGCCCGGACGCCTTAGAGGTCCAGCAGGGTCTTGCCGACCGTCGTGCGAGCCTCGATGGCGGCGTGCGCGTCGGCGGCGCGCTCCAGCGGGAAGCGCTGGCCGATGAGCGGTCGCAGGCGGCCGGCCGCCGCGTCCGCCAGGACCTGCTGGGTGTACGCCCGAAGTTGCGCGGGTGACACGTCCGGTCGGACCAGGGTGACCTGCCGTGCCGTGGCGGCCTCGGGCGACACCGGGGACCACTGCCCGCTCGCCAACCCGAAGCTGACCATGCGGCCGCCCGGGGCCAGCAGGTCGAAGGCCGCCCGGGCCACCGCGCCGCCGACCCCGTCGAACACGACGTCGATCCCGCCCAGCGCAGCCCGGACGCGGTCGGCCCAGTCCGGCAGGAGGTAGTCGACCGCCAGGTCGGCGCCGAGGCCGGCCAGCAGGTCCACCTTGCGCGGCCCACCGGCGACGCCGACCACCTGGGCGCCGGCCTGGTCCGCGAGCTGCACCAACAGGCTGCCCACGCCGCCCGCGGCGGCTTCCACCAGCACCCGGTCACCGGGGCGGACGCCGACCGCCTGGACCAGCATGGTGGCGGTACGCCCGTCGGCCAGCAGCGCCACCGCCTCGTCCAGCGCCAACCCGTCGGGCACCTCGATCGGCGCGGCGGCGTCCACCACCGCACGCTCGGCGTAGCCGCCGGATCCGCCGGTGGCGCTGACCACGCGCCGCCCGATCAGTGCCGGGTCGACGTCCGGCCCGACGGCGGCGATCAGCCCGCCCACGCCGTTGCCGGGGATCAGCGGTGGGGTGACCTGGAACGGCCCGGGGCGACCGGAGCGCTGCTGCGTCTCGACGAAGGTGATGTTCGCGTGCGCGACGTCGATCAGCGCCTGGCCGGGGCCGGGCGTCGGGTCGGGTGCCGGTCCGGGGACCAGCGCCTCGGGTCCACCGAACGCACGTAACCAGACCGCCCGCATGACATCCCCCTCGACTGCGGTGGGCGGCGCGCCCACGCTCCCGGCCAGTTCATCTCCTCAACCGGGGTTGAGGTCAAGGGGTGCGAGGGGACGGGCCCACGCCGGGGGACTCGACCAGCCGGGACAGCACGATCGTGCTGCGCGTGGAGGTCACGAAGGACTCGCCACGTAGCCGCTCCAGCGCCGCCTCCAGGTGGGCGATGTCGGCGGCGCGCAGGTGTACGAGCGCGTCCGCCTCCCCGGAGACGGTGTACGCGCCGACCACCTCCGGGTGTCGCCGGGTGGCCACACCGATCTGCGCCGGGGTGGTCCGGCCGGCGCAGAACAGCTCGACGAACGCCTCGGTGGTCCAGCCGACGGCAGCCGGATCAACCACGGCCGTGAATCCCCTGATCACGCCGGTGGCGCGCAGCCGGTCGACGCGACGCTTGACGGCCGGGGCGGAGAGTGACACCCGGGTACCGATGTCCGCGTACGACGCACGGGCGTCGGCAACAAGTAACGCAATGATCCGCTGGTCTACCGCGTCTATCTGCAACGTTCCGCCTCTGGGAAGCAACGGTTGTGGCTGTTACCAAAGTTCCACGGTACCTACTCTTGGTGACCGTGAACCAGCAGCGAGTCCCGCGAAAGCGGACATATCTCATGTGCTCGCCCGAGCACTTCGCGGTCGAGTATGCGATCAACCCGTGGATGGACGTGACCACCCCGGTCGACCGGGACCTGGCCGTCAAACAG
Organism: Micromonospora parathelypteridis; assembly: GCF_014201145.1. NCBI lineage: Bacteria > Bacillati > Actinomycetota > Actinomycetes > Micromonosporales > Micromonosporaceae > Micromonospora > Micromonospora parathelypteridis. Next base: position 3,124,510 of record NZ_JACHDP010000001.1, on the reverse strand, counting down.
TGGGACCGGCTGCGCGAGACGCTTGTCGGCCTCGGTCACGAGGTGCACCTGCTCACCCCCGAGCAGGGCCTGCCCGACATGGTCTACGCCGCGAACGGCGCCTTCATGGTGGACGGCAGCGTGTACGGCGCACGGTTCAAGCACGAGCAGCGGGCCGCCGAGGCCGCCGCCCACCACGCCTTCTACGAGTCGCAGGGCTGGCGGTTCATCGCGCCGAGCGAGACCAACGAGGGTGAGGGCGACTTCGCGTACGTCCCGGAGGCGCACGGCGGGCTCATCCTGGCCGGCCACGGCTTCCGCACCGAGATCCCGGCGCACGCCGAGGCGCAGGAGGCGTTGGGGCGGCCCGTGGTGTCGCTGCGTCTGGTCGACCCCCGCTTCTACCACCTGGACGTGGCGTTGGCGGCCATCGACGACTCGAACGTCGTCTACTTCCCGGGCGCGTTCTCCGCGGCCAGCCAGCGGGTGCTCACCCAGCTCTTCCCGGACGCGGTGATCGCCGACGACGAGGACGCTCTGGCCTTTGGGCTCAACCTGGTCAGCGACGGCGCGAACGTGGTGCTCAACAGCGAGGCCACCCGGTTGGCCGGCAAGCTCAAGGCCGCCGGCTACACCCCGGTCACCGTCGAGCTGGCCGAGCTGAAGAAGGGCGGCGGCAGTGTGAAGTGCTGCATCGCCGAGCTGAGGCCCTGACCCATTGACCGCCGCGTACGCCAGGGGCCGGCCTCCCGTTCGGGAGACCGGCCCCTGACGTTGCTCCGGTGGGCGTTCAGCCCAGCGTGGCCAGCTCGTTGATCAGCACGTTCGACATGACCTGGCCATCGCGCTGCACCTCCCGCAGGTACCACTTCTGCTGCGGGGTACGCGGCTGGTTGAACTGCCAGATGCCACGCGGGCTGTCGATCTGACCGATCTTGCCGAGGGCCAGGTTGACCTGCTGCGGGTTGGGCGAGCCGCCGGCCAGCTGGATCGCCTGGTCGAGCACCTGCGCCGCGTCGTACGACGCCATGGCATAGGTGGTGGGCGTGACCTGGTACTTCTTCCGGTAGGCCGAGGCGAAGACCCGGTTGGACGTGTTGTTGAGGTCGGCCGAGTAGTTCAACGCGGTCTGGATGCCCAGCGCGTTTTCCTTCAGGCTCTCCAGCACGGTGCCCTCGGTGAGGAAGCCGGGCGCGTAGATCGGCCCGGAGAACTTCTCCCGCAACTGCTTGATGAACTCCACCGCGGCCGAGCCGGCGAAGAAGCAGAAGACCGCCGTGGGCTTCTTGGCCAGTGCCTTGTTGATGTCCGCGGAGAATGTTGTCTTGCCGGGGCTGGTGGTGGCGTTCGTGTAGGTCACCGGGTCGCTGATGCGCGGGTCGGTCGCGCCGAACTCCTGCCGGAAGCCGCGCACCACGTCGGGGCTGCCGACGTTCTCCGGCATGATGATCGCCACACGGCCGTTCGCCGGCAGCTGGTCACGCAGGTAGCGGCCCAGCGCCCGGCCAGCCTCATCCAGCACGTAGGACGTGCGCCAGATGTAGAAGACGCTCTGCAGGCTGCTCGGCGAGGCGTTGGAGCCGATCAGCGGGACCCGGGCCTGCTCCACGGTGTCCCGGATGCCGACCATCACCGCCGAGTTGACCACCCCGGTGAGCGCCAGGACGCCCTGCTTGAGCAGCCCGTCGACAGCTGCCTTGCCGGTCTTCGCGGTGTCACCCTCGTCGGCGGTCAGCAGCTCCACGGGGTGGCCGCCCAGCCGCTTGTCGTGCAGGTCGAGGAAGAGTTGGAAGCCGTTGGTGATGTCGTCGCCGATGCTCTTGAAACCACCGGCCTGCGGCGTGATCAGCCCGATCTTGATCGGGCTGCGGTTGGCGGTCGGTTCGGAGTCGGTGTCGGAGCCACATCCGGCGACGAAACCGGTGGTACCGAGCGCGGCCAACAGTTGGAGCGCGCGCCTGCGATTCATCTGTGACACCGAGTTCCTTCCAAGGAGCGTTGCAGGGCCGGACACCGCCCCTCCGGCGTTCTACCTGGTCCGCGACGCTGCGTCAATGGCTAGTGATCATCGTGCAGGGACCGCAACACAGCAAGGACTCGGGGCCAGGCGGCAGACTCCGGGTCGATCAGCCCGAAATGCTCGCATCCGGGCAGTTCAACAAGGGAAATATCGGATCCTGCGGCACCCGCCTCCGCGACAAAGTCCCGGCTCATCTCCGCCGGAACCTGCTGATCCTCCGAGCCGTGCAGAACTACTGTCCGTGTCCGCACGGGCACCAATACTCGTGGATCCGCTGCCGCGTACCGATCCGGGACCTCTTCCGGGCCGCCGCCGAGCAACGCGGCCACCGCACCCGAGTCCAGATTCCGCCGGTACGCCTCGGCGAGGTCAGCCACCGGGGCCAGAGCGAGCACTGCACCCACCGTCGTCGGGGCGGTGGCCGCCGTGTACAGCGCCAGATGGCCGCCGGCGGAATGCCCGATCAGGATCGGCGGGGCCAGGGTCACCCGGCCGGGCAGCGCCTCGGCGGCCAGCGCGGGCAGCTCGGCCACCCCGGTCAGTACGTCGGTCAACGTGCCCGGCCAACCACCTCCGGGCTGACCGGTCCGCCGGTATTCCAACTGCGCCACCGGGTAACCACCCGCGGCGAGCGCGGCGGCCAGCGGGCCGGTGTGCCGCCGGTCGTACTCGAACCGCCAGAAACCGCCGTGCAGGACGACGACCAGTGGCCGCGCCGGGCCAGTTCCCGCCGGGAACCGCAGGTCGGCCACCTGATCCGGGTGCTCGCCGTACGCCACGGTCCGGTCGGGCTCCGGTGCGGGCCGGGTCAACACGGCGCGCGGGTCGGCAGACATGGCGCGACGGTAGCGCGCCCCGCCCGGGTGGTTCGGCACCGGTAGTCGGTCCCGGACGCCACGGGTCGAGTCCACTGAGTAAAAATGGACCTCATGACCGAAGCGCGCTCTGGACAGACCGACGAGCCCGGCTCCGACGACTCCGGCCACCCCGGCACCGTTGTGGTGGTCGGCCCGGACGGCCGGCCGATCGGGACGATGCAGACCGACGAGGGCCAGGGTGAGGACCCGACCCGCCTGGTCGAACAGCCGGCCAAGGTGATGCGGATCGGCAGCATGATCAAGCAGTTGCTGGAGGAGGTGAAGGCCGCGCCCCTCGACGACGCCAGCCGCAACCGGATGCGGGAGATCCACGAGCGGTCGATCGTCGAGCTCAAGGAGGGCCTTGCCCCCGAGCTGCGCGACGAGTTGGAGCGCATCTCGCTGCCCTTCGCCGAGGACAAGGCCCCCAGCGAGAGCGAGCTGCGGATCGCGCACGCCCAGCTCGTCGGTTGGCTGGAGGGCCTGTTCCACGGCATCCAGGCGGCCCTGGTGGCCCAGCAGATGGCTGCCCGGGTTCAGCTGGAGCAGATGCGCGGCGGCCGGCAGGCGCTGCCCAGCGGCCCCGGCGGGGTGGTGCCCGGGATGCCGGGCATCGGCCAGCCGGGCGGTGGCGAGGGCCACAACACCGGCCAGTACCTCTGACCGCCGGCTCAGCCCACCCCGAAAACCTTCTCCAGGTACGCCGCCACGCCGTCCTCGGAGTTCGCCGTCGTCACCTCGTCGGCGACCGCCAGGACGGCGCGGTGCGCGTTGGCCACCGCCACACCGCGACCGGCCCAGGTCAGCATCGGCACGTCGTTGGGCATGTCGCCGAACGCCAACACGTCCGCCGCGCTGACCCCGAGCCGGTCGCAGTACCAGGCCAGGCCGGCCGCTTTGGTGACCCCGGCCGCGGAGATCTCCACCAGACCGGAGGAGGACGAGTGGGTGGCCTCGGCCAGCCCTACCACCGCCGCGGCGATCAGCTCGACGAAGGCATCCGGGTCCTGCTCGCCGGCCCGCGCGAGTAGCTTCACCGCCGGCACCGAGAGCAACTCCTCCGGCGTCTCGATCGGTCGGATGCCTTCGGGGTCGACGTCCCAGCGCAGCGGGTAGTGCGCCTCGTGCCGCATCTCCCGGCTGTCCAGGATCTCCACGGCGAAGCTGATGCCGGGCACCTCGGCGCGCAGCCTCCGGGCCACCTCGGCCAGGTGGTGCGGCGCGAGCGGGTCGGCCCGCAGCACCTCGTCGTGGACCGGGTCGTAGACCACCGCCCCGTTGGCGCAGACGGCCGGCAGTGGCTCGGCCAGTTGCTCGTACACCATCTTGAGCCAGCGGACCGGGCGGCCGGTGACGAGGACGACCGGCGTGCCCTGCGCGGAGATCCGCGCGAGCACGTCGGCGGTGCGCGGGCTGACGGTGCGGTCGTCGCGGATCAGCGTGCCGTCGATGTCGGTGGCGATCAGGCGGGGCGTCTCTCCCATCACCGGGACAGTAGCCGGTCCAGATACACCGCCACACCGTCGTCGTCGTTGCGCAGGGTCACCTCGTCGGCGACGGCGCGCAGGGCGGGGTGCGCGTTGGCCACCGCCACCCGGGACCAGCCGGCCCACTCGAACATCGGCAGGTCGTTGGGCATGTCACCGAAGACCAGGACGTCGGCCGGGTCCACCCCGAGGCTCTGCGCCACCACCGTCAGCCCGGTCGCCTTGTCCACACCCGGCGGGCAGATCTCGATGAAGCCGAGCCCGGCCTGGGTGAGGGTGGCGACCTGCGGCGGGACGATCCGGCGGGCCACCGCGAGCAGTTCGTCCACGTGGTGGTCGGCGGTGCGGGCGAACGCCTTGATCACGTCGCAGGAGAGGCACTCCGCGCGGCTGCGTGCCTCGAACCGGTCCTGGTAGGGCCAGCTCTCGTGGTAGTCGCCCCAGAGCGGGGCGTCGTGCTCGTCGGACGCCTCGACCATCACGGTCAGCGGGCCGACTTCGGCCTCCAGGTCGGCGAGCAGCCGGGCCAGCACCTCGGCGGGCAGCCGCTCGTCGCGGAGCACCAGCGGGCCGGTCGGGTCGCTCTGGTCGACCACCCGTCCGCCGCCAGCCATCACCAGGAAATCGGCGGCGCGGATGTCGTTGCGGGTCAACTCGGTCAGCCGAGGGCCGCGACCGGTCGCGCCGACCACCGGGATTCCGGCGGCCCGCACCCGGTCGAGCACCCCATGGGTGTACGCGGAGACGGTGTCATCGCTGCGGACCAGCGTTCCGTCGAGGTCGGTCGCGATCAGCTTGGGCAGTCCCGGGCGGGTCATCGTTCCTCCTTCGCCCGCCGCCGTCGCACCTGCCGAGGTCGAAGAACCGGGACCCGGCGTGACGGCGGGCAGCAACCGTACCTCGCGGAACGGGTCGCATCCATGGCTTCCAGGCGAATCGGGCGCCAACGAGCGGTGCCCCTCGGGTGTCCCCCAACCGGCGCGCGATCCTGCACTTTCAGTCGCCGTGATGCGTGGGATGCGCCTTATGTCGGGGCCGGAAGTGCAAGGTCGGCGCAGAGGGCGGGCGCGCGGGTCAGGCGGGGTGTTCGGGGCGGGCGAACGGGGCCGCCGGAGTGACGGTCAGATCGGCCGGCGCGGGCAGGCCGTCCTCCTGAACCGGGTCGCTGTCTCGGTGACGGCGCCACAGCCGGGGCGCTGGCACATCCGCGGGCCGGCCGTCCTCCGGTGGGCCGACCAGTGGGCCGGGCGGCGCGGCCGGAGCCAGCCGCAGAGCCGCGCCGAGCAGCACGCAGGCGGCGAATGCCATCACCAGACCGCGACCGTACTCGGCCCGGAAGCCGTCCTGCGGCGAGTAGAAGAAGTTTCGCTGACCGGGGTCGTTGAGGGTTGCCGTGGCGGCCACCAACAGCCCCAACAGGGCGCCGGCCAGGGTGAGACCGGCGAGCCGGGCGTTCGGCCGCACGGCCGCCGTGCCCCGCAGCGCCAGCGACACGGTGCAGACGAGACCGAGCAACCCGACCAGGTAGCCAACCCCGAAGCCCCCGACGTCGGACACCCCGGCGGGCACCTCGATCGTGCCCTCCCCCTCGGGCCCACCGTTCGGCAGGCTCATCACCAGCCACTCACCGACCAGCGAGGCGACCCCGGCCACCGCTCCCAGACCGGCGAGCAGCAGGGGCAGCCGAGGGTCCTGTGTGAAAGCGGCCAGGGACAAGCCGAAGCGGCGCCGCGGAGCCGGGTCGACAGGACCCCACTCGATCACGGCCGGGCCCTCGGACCGGTCACTCTGCCGTGGGACTGGAAGCTCCTCGGACATCGGCCATCCTTCCGCCGGTCACGGACCTGGGTCGCATCATGGCACAGCCAGCTGGTAGTGACGGGGATCGCAGGGCGGGCGTCCGTGCCGGTCGGTCGCCCGGCGGTCACCTTTCCGCTAGCGTTCTCCTCATGCCTATCCGTACCGCTTCAGCACAATGGCAGGGCAATCTCACCGAGGGCGCCGGCACGGTCCGCACCGGTAAGGGCGGCCTGTCGGGCAACTACTCCTTCAAGTCGCGTTTCGAGGAGGGCGAGGGCACCAACCCCGAGGAGCTGATCGCCGCCGCGCACGCTGGCTGCTTCTCGATGGCGTTCTCGAAGGCGCTTGCCGACGCCGGCTCGACGGCCACGTCGGTCGAGACCACCGCCAAGGTCCACCTGGACAAGACCGACGCCGGGATGACCGTGACCCGGATCGACCTGGAGACCGTCGGCCAGGTCCCCGGGATCGACGACGCCGAGTTCCAGAAGCTCGCCGAGGCCGCCAAGGCCAACTGCCCGATCTCCCGCCTGCTCTCGCCGGGCGCCGAGATCACCCTCAGCGCGCGCCTGGCTTCCTGAGCCGGTCGACCCACAAACCGCTCGTTCACGGACAGAGTCTCCGCCCGCCCCGGGCGGTCACTCTCTCCGTGAACCCGCGGACCCGGTCGAGGCACGCTGCGACCGGGCCCACGGCTCCGGCATCGGGCAGAATGGGTGAGGTGCCGGTGGAGATGACCCGCGAGCGCTTCGAGGAGCTGGTCGCCGATGCCCTCGACGAGGTGCCCGAGGAACTGCTCGGCCTGATGAGCAACGTGGTGATCCTCGTCGAAGACGACCCACCGCAGGGCGAGCCCGACCTGCTCGGCCTCTACGAAGGCCACGCGCTCACCGACCGCGGCTGGGACTACTCCGGCGTGCTGCCGGACCGGATCTTCATCTACCGACACCCGATCCTGCGGATCTGCGACAACGACGACGACGTCGTCGATGAGGTGGCGGTGACCGTCGTGCACGAGATCGCCCATCACTTCGGCATCGACGACGAACGGCTGCACTCGCTCGGCTGGGGCTGACCCCACCGGCGGCAACCGGCCAGATCACGGCACGCCCCTCGGCCGATGGCCCGTGGTTGCCCTGGTCGCCTACCGTCGGTGCAGCGACCGCAAACCCTGTCAGGAGGCACCCTTTCATGCGCAGTGAGCTGTTCTCCTCGGAGAATTTGGAGAAGGAGTCCGCGCAGCCCGGCATGCGGCTGCAAAACTCCAAGATGTTGAAGATCGAGCTCAACGGCGAGGCGATGGCCCGGGTCGGGTCGATGGTCGCCTACCAGGGGAATGTGCAGTTCCAGGCGCTGGGCTCGGGCGGGCTCGGCAAGTTCCTCAAGCAGAAGCTCACCGGCGAGGGTGTCCCGCTGATGAAGGTCTCCGGCCAGGGTGACGTCTTCCTCGCCGAGCTGGCCAAGGACGTGCACATCATCGACCTGGAGCCGGGTGACGCACTCTCCATCAACGGCTCCAGCGTGCTCGCCTTCGACTCGACCCTCCAGTACGACATCAGGATGGTCGGCGGTGCCGGAATGGCCTCCTCGTCCGGCCTGTTCAACTGTGTCTTCAGCGGCTACGGACGGATCGCCATCACCACCAAGGGCACCCCGGTCGTGCTCAACGTGGACGCCCCGACGTACGTCGACCCGCAGGCCGCGGTCTGCTGGTCGGCGAACCTCCAGACCGGCTACCACCGGGCCGAGCAGATGGGCCTCGGCACGCTGCTGGGTCGGCGGACCGGTGAGTCGTTCACGATGAGCTTCGCCGGCCAGGGCTTCGTGGTGGTCCAGCCGTCCGAGGAGCCGCCGGTCATGGGCAGCGGCCAGCAGCAACAGGAGGGCGGTCTGCTCGGCGGTCTGCTGAGCTGACCACCTCGGTGTGGGCGCTCCCGGTCTCGGGGGCGCCCCGCACGGTCAGGTCAACTCACCCGTGCGCAGTCGGGCCAGCCAAGCCGCCGCGTCGACGTAGTCGGTGTCGGAGAGGCCCGCTGGCGCGGGCACCGGGCGCTCGCCGGCCGCCCCGGCCCACCGGTGCCGGGGGTACGAGCCCAGGAAACGGACGTCGGCGCAGACCCGGCGCAGCCCCTGCAGCGCCTCACCCAGCCGTACGTCGGCCACGTGCCCGGTGCAGTCCAGGAAGAAGACGTACCGGCCGAGCGCCTCGCCGGTCGGGCGGGACTCGATCCGGGTCAGGTTGACCCCACGGACGGCCAACTCCATCAGCACGGACAGCAGCGCACCGACCCGGTCGTGGGCGATGTAGACCGCGAGCGAGGTGAGGTCGTCGCCGGTCGGCGGCGGGGGCGGCCCGGGGCGGGACACCAGCACAAACCGGGTCACCGCGTCCGGGTGATCGGCGATCTTCTCCGCGAGAGTCGCGAGCCGGTGTCGGGTCGCCCCGATCGGCGCGCAGATCGCGGCGTCGTACTCGCCGGCGCCGGCGCCGGCCGCGGCCGCGCCGTTGGAGAGCACATCGACCACCACGGCGTCGGGCAGATGGTCGCGCAGCCAACCCCGGCACTGGGTGGACGCCTGCGGATGGGCCGCCACGGTGTGGATCGAGGTCAGCGGAGTGTTGGGCCGGGCGCCGAGCACGAACTCCACCGGCAGGATCACCTCCCGGGTGATCACCAACGGGTCCCCCTCGGCCATCTCGTCCAGCGTGACGCCCACCGCGCCGCCGATCGAGTTTTCCAGCGGCACCAGCGCGGCGTCGGCATCCCCGACCCGGACGCTGTCCAGGGCCTCCCCAACGCTGCGGGCAGGCGTAAGGGTGCCGCGCTCGGCGGCGGGGACGGAGCGCAGTGCCTGCTCGGCGAAGGTGCCCTCCGGCCCGAGGTAGACGAAGCGTGTCGGCGGTGTTCCCGGCATGCCGGTCAGCCTACGCACTCGGCCGGGTGACCGGACCGGCGTCGCAGGCCAGGGCTCGAATCGCGGCGGGGGCGGTGGCGCGTACCTCGATGGTGCAGACATCGGTGCCGGCGGTGACCAGCGCCGGCGCGGTGGGCTGGCCCCTGGTGACCACCTGGAGCTCCTCGTGCCCGGTCACCTCCACCAGGGTGAACTGCCAGTCGGCGGCGCAGAGCGGCCCGGTCTGGACCTGGACCCGGACGTTGGCCGGGAGCACTCCTGCCCGGCCGCGCAGCAGTTGCACCACCCGCTCTGCGGTCGGCCCGTTCCGGCAGGCCGTCGCGACGAGCCCGGCGTCCGGAGTGGGTGTCACCCCGCCGAGTGGCGGTGCGGTGGCCGGCGGGGTGGCGGGTGCGGTGCCCGTGCCGGTTGTCGTCGGGGCTGCGGTGCGGGTGGGCGCGGCAGTCGGCTCCCGCAACTCGGGTGGGGCGCCACAGCCGGCCAACGCCACGACGGTGAGCGTCGCGAGCGCGACCGGCAGGATCCGGGACGCCGTCCGGGCAGGGGCGCGGTCAGCCGCCCGGTCGCGGGTCGCCGGTGGGATGTGGACCGTCGCCCGCGGTGGGGAAGACGCGGGGCGGGGCGGGGTGAACGGCACGGGCCGATCCTCGGGACATCGGAGAATTCGTCGCGGCCGGGATGGCCGAGCCCATCGTAGGGTGAGCGGCCGATCGGGTGAAGCTCAGCCGGTGACGCGATGCCCGGCGCGTTCCAGCGCGGCCGTGCCCTCGGTCAGTCGGACGGCCGGGACCAGCAGATAGTCGGTGTCGAAGGTGGAGAACGTGACCACGCTGACCCGTGCCTCGGCGAGCGGGTCGACGAGTGCGGCCAGGCTGCCGGTGTCGGCCAACTCCACCGGGGCGGTGACCCGTAGACAGCGCCAGGCGGTCTCCACCACGGCCTGCACCGGTGCCCGGTCCGCCGGGCAGATCACGGAGATCCCGTCGGAGGTCCAGCTCACCGTCACCACGTCGGTGCCCCTCAGCCCGTTCGACAGCGCGTACGGCAGGGCGGTGCCGGCGGCCAGCCGCCACACAGCGTATTCCCCCGGCAGCAGAGCGATATCGAGCATGAGGGCACCCTACGGCCTGCGCGCGTAGGCCCACCCCAGCAACGCCGTGTGCGGCTCCGCCGCAGGTCAGACCATGTGCGGCTCCGCCGCAGGTCAGACCTCGGAGAAGAAGGTGAGCGACCCGGCGACGTTGCCGTCGGTGAGCACCGGGGTGGAGATCGCGTCGACGGTGGCATCGGAGCTGTTCGCCGAGGCGGCCTGCACACGGAGTAGCCCGCGAGCGAGTCGACCGGAGGAGAGCGCCAGCAGGGGCGGGATCTTGTCGATCTCGGCCTCGGTCAGCTCGCCCCGGTTGGCGGTGAAATCGAGGAGACGTAGCCCCCCGTCGAGCAGCGGTCGCCCGATCAGGCCGTCCGGCTCGCCCAGACAGAGCAGCTCGCAGCCGGCCGTGGAGATCGCTATCACCCGGGTGGCGGCATCGATCAGCACGCAGGGCTCGGCGGCTCGGGACACCGTCGAGGACCATTGGCCGACATTGTCGGACTCCGGCTCTGTCGAGACCCGTGCCGCCGGCACGAACGCTTCCGAGAGCGAAAGTTCGACGTGGGCCACCGCGCCTCCTATGTGCACCGATCGACTGTCCACGCTAGCGGGTCGCCGACGGAATCACCGAGCGCACCGGGTCACCGAGCCGCGCAGCCCGAAGCGTGGCGGCCGGTGACGGCGCGAGAACCGGTGAGGTGTACGGGGGGACCGGCGTCGCGTGGCGTCGCTGGTGAGGTTACCGGCGGTGAGCCGGCTTGTCAGCGGCCGTTCGGCCCTCGTCATACCACCGGTAGTCGGCTGTTGGACGGTACGTGCCGTTCAGCCAGGTGCCGGGGTGCTGAGCAACCCGGGAAAGCTTCTCGGCGGTAGCGGGGCTGATCCGGCTGCCACCGGCCACAAGGAGCCGGTCCAGCTCCCGGTGGGTGGCCATCAGGCAGTCCTTTGGAAGGCCGTAGACGCTGATCACGCCGGAGCCGACGAAGGTCAGCACCGGTGTCACCGGCACGGTCAGCCCCACCGCGTCGGAGAGGGCCTTGCTGGCCCGCTTGGCGTCCCGGCGGGACTCGGCCACGTACGGAGGACGCTTGCCGTTGATCTGCACGACGTCCCCGGCGACGAGCACCCTTGCCCGGCCGTGGTCGGCGATCGTCACGGCGAAGAGGCCGCTCGGCCCGATGGCGAGGAACCCGGCCCGATCGTCCTGACCGCGGTCGAGGACATCTGTCACGTCGGTGCGTGGCCACTCGATGACGTGCCAGGCTGGCCCGAGGTGGTCGAGTTGACCCAGCGCCCGAGCCCCGGCCGCCTCCAGACGGCGCGCACCCCGTTCGGCCCGACGGCGACGGGCCCATTCGAGCGGTGTCGGACGGGCCGGTTCGAGAACCCCGGGCGTATCGACGCGGGGGTGTGGCACCGCCACGGGCGGCAGTGCCCGAGCGGACGGTACGGCTCGTCGTGCGGGAAAGACAGTCATCGCGACCTCCGGCAAAAGGTCCCTCGAAGTTATGTCCTCACTACCCTACGTTGCCACTACCGGTGTTCTGCAAGCCGGAGCGCCGGAGTGACTGTGGATGAATGCCATATTCATCCACAGTTCTTTTCTCGGATGCCGCCAAACCCTGCCCTACGCTGCGGTAGTGACCCACTACGTCGACAGCGAAGTCGGCCGGCTCGGCACCGTCCTGCTGCACCGGCCCGGGCCCGAACTGGCCCGGCTCACCCCCCGCAACAACGACTCGCTCCTGTTCGACGCGATCCCCTGGGTGGGGCGCGCCCAGGAGGAGCACGACGCGTTCGCCGCCGCTCTGCGCGAGCGCGGGGTCGAGGTGCTCTACCTGGCCACCCTGCTGACCGAGACGCTTGCCGTCGCGGACGCCCGTGCCGAGCTCACCGAGGAGGTGCTGCGCTCCCGGCGGCTCGGTGACACCCTGCGGGCCCGCGTCGCCGACCACCTCTCCTACCTGGACCCGGCCGCCCTCGCCGACGTGCTCACCGCCGGGCTGGCCCACGAGGAACTGCGGATCAGCTCAGAGCGGCCGGGTGGGCTGGTCTACACACTGATGGACCGACACGACTTCGTTATCGACCCGTTGCCGAACCTGCTGTTCACCCGCGACTCGTCGCTGTGGATCGGCGATCGGGTCGGTGTCACCAGCCTGGCCATGCCGGCCCGCAGCCGCGAGACCACCCTGACCGACGCCATCTACCGCCACCACCCACGCTTCGCCGGCACCGAGTTCGTCTACCGCCCGAACCTCGAGCACCTGGAGGGCGGGGACGTGCTGCTGCTCGCACCCGGAGTGCTGGCGGTCGGGGTGGGCGAGCGGACGACACCGGCCGGCGCCGAACGGCTCGGCCGGCAGGTCTTCGCGGCTGGCCTGGCCCACACCATCCTGGTGGTGCCGATCGCACAGAAGCGCGCCACCATGCACCTCGACACGGTCTGCACGATGGTCGACGTGGACGCCGTGCTGATGTACCCCAACATCGCGAGCACACTGTCCGCGTACACGGTGATCGCCGGCGCGGACGGCGAGGACCCGCGCGTGGACGGGCCGGCGCCGTTCCTGCGGGCTGCCGCCGACGCGATGGACCTGGACCTGCTCCGGGTCATCGACACCGGACTGGACCCGGTCACCGCGGAACGCGAGCAGTGGGACGACGGCAACAACACCCTCGCACTGGCGCCCCGGCTCTGCGTCGGCTACGAGCGCAACACCGAGACCAACGCCCAACTGGAGCGAGCCGGCATCGAGGTGATCCCGATCGCCGGCTCCGAGTTGGGCTCCGGCCGCGGCGGGCCGCGCTGCATGTCCTGCCCGATCACCCGCGAGCCGCTCCGCGCGGAAGGGTCCCCTGGACCAGGGGACCCTTCCTGACGTCAGCGGAGGGTGAGCTGGCGGCCGAGCAGACCCTGTCGGGCGCGCCGGCCGGCGGCGTCGAGCGGGTCGGTGGCGGTGAGCGCCTCGGCGTACCGCTTGGCGAACTGCGCCACCGGCTCCTCCCACTCGGACGCCGGAGTCTCCTCCGGCAGGTCCCAGACCGGCACCAGCCGACCGTGTGCGCGGAACATGCCGGCGAACTTCGTCTGCTCGCCGAGCGGCAACAGGCCGGCCGCACCGAGGCGGGCCAGCGCGTCCAGGGCGGCGTCCTCGTCGTCCGGCAGCACCCAGCGCACGTGTGCCTTCTCCGGGACCTGGCACCAGTACGCGGCCTTCGCCGCGGTCAGCCGCACCGTCGGGTAGATGGCCGCGTTCGCCCGCTCCAGCGATGCCTGGACGGTCGGGTCGTCGGCGGCCCCGGGGTCCAGCCAGAACTCGAACCCCTCATGCATGCTGATCTCCAGCGGGCCATCAACGAGGATGTCCTGCAGGCGAGGGCCGGGGCCGGGCAACGGCGGCACGGTCACCTGGCCACCCGGCTCGGTCCGCAGCGCGCTGAGTAGCGCCTCGGCCAGGTCCCGGGAAACATCACCGGACTGCTGGTGGCGCTGGAGACCGATGAGCACCCGGCCGTCCGGCTTGGTGATCGCCGGGGCGGCCATCGGCAGCACCGTGGCGAGCGTCACCGGCCGGTCCCCGAACTCCTCGACGAGGGCGGGTGTCAGCCGCAGCGGCGCGGAGGCGGCGGGCACCAACTCGCGCAGCGCGATCCACTCGGGCTCGTCGACGAGCCCGTCGAACGGACGCGGCACGAAGATGTCCCGCACCTTGTCTCGGCGGGGGGCGGTGTCGGCGGCGGGGCGCTGGCTCTTTCGACGCTTACTCACGGCGTCACAGCCTAGTGCAGTGCCGCGTCGGTTCTTCGGGGGTTGGAGCGGACCAGGTCGGCCGCGTAGGCGGGCCGGGCCGAGCAGTCTGCTCTTGAAGGGGTGGGCGCGCCCGTAATAGAGTCAGCTCCTTTATCGACGGATCTGCATGGAGTGCCGGTGTCGCGCAAGACCGGGAAGCCCTCGTACGTGCGTCAGGCCCAGGCGGAGCAGACCCGCCGGATGCCGCTGACCGTCGTCATCGTGCTCGTCGTCGTGGCCGCGCTCGTCGGTGGGCTCAGCGGCTTCCTCATCGCTCGGCCCGACAGCACCACCCGCGCGGTCGAGGAGTTGAAGGCACAGGAGGCCGTGCGGGACAAGCAGCAGATTCAGGAGCTGACCGCCGCCGTAGGCGACTCGCAGAAGGCGATCAACACCCTGCTTACCGCGTTCGACGGGGCATTGGAGAAGGGCCAGCCCGCCGACGCCGCCATGGTCCAGGGTTGGCAGACGACGATGAGACAACTCGTCGCGAAGCTCGCCGAGAGCCCGTCCGGGGCGACGGCAACCAATGTGGCCCGTGGCGGATTCCGTGGGGCGGTCAACGACTTCGCGCTCACCGTCGACCTGTTCGCGGCCGCGCAGGCTGGCCCGGAGGCGCAGCGTCCCGGTCTGATCGAGATCGTGAAGCGGTCCCGGACGGGCGCCGCGACCGCATGGTCGGTGGCGGCGGCCCAACTGGACCAGATCAACGTCGACGCCGGCCTCGGGCACCAGCACGTCTACCTCACCGGCCAGGGCGGCGGCGAGCCCGAGGGCCACACCGACTGACCGGCCCGAGGGCTGACTCACTCGGCACCGGTCGAGGCCGCCTGGACGAACGAGACGTCGCCCTGTTCCAACGTCAGCCCGCCGGCACCAGGTCCGGTCGGTGTGTCGGCGCCGGGTCGAACTCGGCCCAGACACGCTGGCCCATGCCGTCCCGCTCGACGCCCCAGCGGGTGGCCAGACCAGCCACGATGTGCAGCCCTCGCCCGTCCGCGGCGTCGGCGCTGGCCGTCCGGATCCGGGGTCCGGTGCTCGCGCCGCCGTCGGTGACCCCTAACTGGATCACTGCGCCCTCGGCCGAGGGCCGCAACCGCCAGGCCACCCGGACCACTCCGCCGGGCAGTGGTCGGGCGTGCCGCACCGCGTTGCCCACCAGCTCCGCGAGCACCGCGATCAGATCCGCCAAGAGCGTCGGGGGTACGACGTCCGCCAGCTCACCGGCGAGCCGGTGCCGGGCCAGCCGTGCCCCGGCCGGGTGGTGGGGAACCACCACGCACCAAGCCCGATCCCTCGCTGCCGCTGCCACCGTCGCCTCCACGTCGCGTCACCCTCGGTCAACCGCGCGGTAGCCGCACCTCTGCGACCGTACCGCCGCCGGTCCTCGGACGTAGGGATACCCATCCATTCTGCTGTTCAACGATTCGGCGGACGAGATAGAGGCCGAGCCCTGCCCCCGGGTAGCCGCGCCGGTCGCCGGACTCGCCCTGCCAGAACCGGTCGAACGCCCGCTCCACGTGCTCCGGGCGGATGCCGATGCCCCGATCGCTGACCCGGAACGCCACCAGTTGGCCGTCGACCGAGGCGGTGATCTCGATCGGAGTGTCCGGGGCGGAGTACTTGCCGGCGTTTGTCGTCAACTCGGTCAGCACGGTGGCCAGGCTGGGCCGGTGGCCGAGCACCTTGGGCAGGTCGGTCGGGAGGAGGACCGTCAGCCGGCGCCGCAACTCCGCCGGCAGGTCCACGACGGCGGAACGCAGCGCGTCGCCGAGGTCGAACAAGGCGGGTGGTTCATCCCCCGGCCCCGCCTCGGCCGCCGAGCTGAGGAGACGGTCGACCAGCCGGGCCAACTCGTTCGCGCGTTGCCCGATCACCCGGGCAGCCTGCCGTCGGTCGACCTCGGTCAGCGACTCCCAGTGGTCGGTGAGGGTGTCCGCGTACCCCTTGATCACGGTGACCGGGGTGCGCAGCTCGTGGCTTGTCACCGCGACGAACAGATCCCGGTCGTGGTCGCGGCGCTGCTGGTCGGTGATGTCGCGGAAGGTGACCACCCGCAGCGTGCCCGGGCCGGGCAGGTCGCCGGAGGTGATCCGCAGCCAGCGACCGTCCGGCATCCGGTGGTCTCGAACCTGGCCGGAGGGCGGCAGCGGAAACGGCAGTGGGCGGCTCAGCGCCTGCTCGACCGGCCGGCCGGTGACCTGGGCGGCGGCCGGGTTCCAGAGTCGGACGTGCCCGTCCCGGTCGACGACGGCCAGCCCGTCGGCGAGTGCCGCCACCACCGGCCCGTCGCCGTGCACGGGCAGGCCGGTCTGGTCGCCGTACATGTGCCCGACGCAGGACGCGAGGTAGGCGATCACTCCCTGCCGTTCGGCGCCCGGCTCGTCATCGCTCGAGTAGAGGGCGTGCAGACTGCCGACGGTGTGGCCGCCGATCTCGGCCCGGGAGACCACCATCTGGCGTAGGCCACTGCCGGCCAGCTCGCCGGCCAACTTGCCGTTGAGGTGGCTCACCCGGACCTGTTGCACCCGTGGCCCGGCGAGCAGGCAGACGGTGTCCGGGTCGTCGACCGCCAGCGGACGGCCGAGGGCCCACTCCGCCGCGCCGGTCGCGGCGATCACGCGACCGCCGGTCGGACCGAACTCGACGAACGCCATACCTGTCGCGCCGAGGGCTGGCTGGGCCACCCGGAGCAGCTGGGTGAGGACCGGAAGGCCCGCTTCCCCCGAGTTGATCATCTCGATCACGATGGTGTGGCCAGCGAGGAGAGCGGGAAAATCGATACGCTCCAGCATGTGCCGAGTCTGCCCCGCCGACGAGGATTTGGGCACCCCCGCCCGGTCAGCGGTCCAGCCGGGCGAGGGCGTACGCGGGCCGATCAGTGATGATCCCGTCCGCACCGGCGGCCAGCGCCAGCTCCAGGTCGGTCGGTTCGTTGACCGTCCAGACGTACACCTGGTTGCCGGCCATGCGAAGAGCGGGCAGCAGTTTCGGACGGGCCCGGACCAGGCCGATGCCCGGCCCTGCGATCCGGGCGCCGAACGGCAGCCGACCCAGCCGCAGCCAGGGCGGCAACACCTCCAGCAACAGCACCGTGGGCAGCTTCGGAGCGAGCTCGCGTACCCGGCGGACGGCCAGCGGGGAGAACGACATGACGGTGATCTGCACCGGGTCGTCCGGCGCCGGGTCGGCCAGCCCGTACCGGCGCAGCAGACTGACCAGTCGCCGTTCCACATTCGAGCCGTAACGGGACGGATGTTTCGTCTCCACCAGCAGCCGGACCGGCCGGCCGGCGGCGAGCACCGCGTCCAGCAGTCGGGCCAGCGTCAGCAGCCGGGTGTGCGACTCGTCCGGCGGTAGGTCCCCGCCCGGCGCGCTGCCCGGATGCCACGAGCCGAAGTCCAGTGCGTCCAGCTCGGCGAGCGTACGCGCGCTGACCAGACCGCGACCGTTGCTGGTGCGGTCGAGTCGTCGGTCGTGCACGCAGACCAGGTGCCCGTCCCGGGTTAGCCGGACGTCGCACTCCAGGCCGTCGGCGCCCTCGTCGAGAGCGCGCAGGTAGGCGGCGAGGGTGTGCTCAGGGAGGTCGTACGAGGCGCCGCGGTGCGCGAAGACCAGTGGCCCAGCCATCCCGGCCGCCTCAGATGACCTGGCCGGGCTGCCCGTTCGCGTCGACCACCGGTCGGCCGACGGCGGCCCACTGGCGCATCCCGCCGTCGGCGTTACGCACCTGCTCCCAGCCGTTGTTGATCAGGTAGGCGACGACCTGGGCGGAACGCCCCCCGGAGCGGCAGACGACCGCCACGTCCCGGTCGGTGGGCACCTCCGCGAGCCGAGCTGGCAGCTCCATCATCGGCAGGTGGTGGGCATGGGGAGCATGGCCGGCCGCCCATTCGTCGTCCTCCCGCACATCCAGCAGGTAGGTCTCGTCGGCGATCTCGGTCACGGGCACGGTGGGAACCTGGGGTCCGAACACAGGAAGCAACATTAGATCCTCGTCGACCGGATCGACACCGACCTGGCCGTCGGCACTGTCACAACCGGGTCACCCAGCGCGGGTTGGCCTGCGCCCAGCTCGGCATCGCCCGGCCGCGAACCGCCTCGAAGAGCCCGTTGCCCCCGTTGTCGAGCACCACGTACGACACCTCGTTGATGGTCTGTGGAGACGACGGCACCTGGATGCCGCGCATCCCGTCGGGCGGCAGCGCGCGCAGCGCGAGGAGCAGATCCTCCAGGGGTACGCCGTTGGTGTCGACGGTCAACGAGCCGCCCACCGCCCGGAGCACCTGGTCCAACTTGACCGGGTTGCTGCGCAGGTCCGCCTTGCCGGCGCTGTCCAGCATCGCCCGGAGCAACTGCTGCTGGTGGTGCTGCCGGTCGTAGTCGCCGCCGGGCAGGTCGTAGCGCTGTCGTACGTAGTCGAGCGCCTGTGCCCCGTCCATCTGCTGGCATCCGGTGGGGAAGACCCGGTTGGTGTGGATCGAGCGGACCTCGGTGTCCACGCACATCTCCACCCCGCCGAGCAGGTCGATGACCTTCCGGAAGCCGGAGAAGTCGATCAGCGCGGCACCGTCGAACTGGATTCCGGTGAGCCGGTTGAGGGTGGCGGAGAGCAGTTGGGCCCCGGCCTGCCCGCCACCGCCGTGCTCGTACGCCGCATTGATCTTGTCTTGACCCCCACCGAAGCCGTTCGCGGGCGGGATGGCGACCAGCAGATCGCGCGGGATGGAGACCAGGTAGGCCTCCCGCTGGCCGGCGGGCACGTGCACGATGAGGATGGTGTCCGAGCGTTGGTCCGGTCCGGTGTCGCCTGGGCGCCGGTCGGAGCCGACCAGGAGATAGTTGAGTGGCCCGTCCAGGTCGGTCCGGTCGGTGCGGGCGTCGGGGTCGAGCAGTTGCTCCTTGGTCACCGTGCGGTCGTACCGGTTGCTGAGCGTCTCGAGCCCGGCCAGGGCGAGCCCGGACAGCAGGACGAGGGCCAGGCCGATGCCGAGCAGGATCCGCGACCCGCGGGCGCGGCGTGGTCGGGCGGTCGGGGGCACTCCGGCCCGGCCCGCCGCGTTCCGTCCCGACCTGGACGTGACAGCCTCCCCGCGGCCGATACGTGAAACCTGCTCACGTCAGGCTACGGGCGGTGACGGTGCCGTCGCCGGGTTTCGTGACTTCCGGCCACTGCCCTCACTTGCGAGTGGAGATCACCTCGGGGTGGGTGAAGACGAATTCGGCGAGCTTGTCCTGCTTGACCGCCCGGAACATGGCAAGCGTCTCTTCGCTCAAGGCCTCGTTGCCGTTGCCATTGCCGTTGAAGGTGCCGTTGTTGGTCTTGAGCATGGTCAGCTCGTTCGCGGTGACCCCGCGCATGGTGAAGATGAAGTTCTCGATCGGCACGCCGCCGGTGTCCAGCACGAGCGCCTTACCCGCCGTCTTGACCAACTGCTGGAGCTTGGCGGGCTTGGTCAACATGCCGCCGTCGGTCGCCTTCCGGGCCATCGCCTTGATCAGCTGCTGCTGGTTCTGCTGCCGGTCGTAGTCGCCGCCGGGCAGTCCGTAGCGCTGCCGGGAGTAGTCCAGGGCCGCCCAGCCCTCCATCTCCTGGCAGCCCTTCTTGTGCAGCACCGGGGTCATCTTCTTGCCGGTCTTCTTGGCGTCGGCGTTCCACATCGGCTTGCCGTCGACGAACGACATGTGCTTCGACTTGACCTCGTGGCTCACGCAGATCTTCACCGTGCCGAGGGTGTCGATGACGTTCTTGAAGCCGCCGAAGTTGATGATCGCCGCGCCGTCGAAGCTGACGTCGGTGAGTCGCTGGATCGTCTCGGCCATCAACTGTGCGCCGCCCTCCCACCCGCCGCCGTTGCGGGCGCCGACCTCGAAGGCTGCATTGATCTTTCCGTTGCCGCCGGACCAACCGCTCTTCGGACGGGACGGGATGTGCGCCTCGGTGTCCCGGGGGATGGAGATCAGGTACGCCTGGTCGTGCGTGGCCGGGATGTGCAGGATGATGATGCTGTCCGAGCGGACATCGTCGGCCGCCCAGCGCTCCCGCGCGTCCACGCCGAGCAGCAGCATGTCGATCGGCCCGTCCAGGCTCGCCCCGCCCTCGGCGTCGGACTTGCCGGCCCCACCCAGCAGGTTGCGCTGGGCGATGTCACCGGTCGCCTGACCGATCATCACCTTGGTGCCGACGACGGCGGCCCCGCTGGTGAGCATCAGCACCGCCCCGAACACCACGGTCAGACGGGCCCAGAGCGGGTCCTTGCGCTTGGTCCGCTTCTTCGCCGACCCACCGCCACCCACCCGGCCGCCATCGCCACCGCCGGGCGGGCGACCGCCCGGCCCGCCGCGCGAGGGGCGGGCCTGCACTGGTATGGCTGCGGCGACACGGCCGCTGGGGGCGGCGGACCCGGGGGACGAAGGGCGACGACTGGCCTGAACCGGCATGCGTGCTCCAGCTCGTGATCAGGAGGGGGCGGCACCACTGTACGTACATCAATTCGACTTGGCGAGTTCATCCCGGGTCAATCCGGACGTCTTTTTCTCGTACTCAGTCGATCGTCGTCACTCGATGACCCGAACGGCCGGGTGGCCGTCGGGCCGCCGACAGCCGTAACGGCAGGCCGTCCCCCTGATGCGGTCAGCCGCCGTTGTTGCCCTTCGGCGGGTTGGCCTTGACCCAGTCCGCCATGGTGTCCGCCGACATGGCCCGGTACATGGCGAGCGCCTTCTCCCGGTCCGAGACCACCACGGACTCGCCGTTGATCGTGTCGCTGCCCGTGTTCGGGCTGGTCACGAAGGTGAGGTTCTGGCCGCGCAGATTGCGGAACTGCAGCGCCATGTCTGTAACCGAGAAACCCTGGTCGACGGTTACGGCCGCGGTGACCGACTGGAGGAAATTGTTGAGCTTCCCCGGGTTCGCCAGCGTGCCGGTGCTCGCCGCCTTGTCCATCAACGCCCGGAGGAACTCCTGCTGGTGCCGCATCCGGGCGAAGTCCCCGTCCGGGAACTGCTTGCGCTGACGGATCCAGTCCAGCGCCTCCGCGCCGTCCATGTGGTTGGTGCCCTTGGTGAACGTCCGGTACGGCTTGTGGATTGAGGTGATGGTCCGCTCCACCTTGAGGTCCACCCCGCCGAGGGCGTCGGTGACCTCCTTGAAGCCGCCGAAGTCGATCGCCATCACGTGGTCGATCCGAACGTCGCTGAAGCACTCCACGGTGCGTACCGCCAGCGGCAGCCCGCCGAACGCGAACGCCGCGTTGATCTTCGCGCGCTTGCCGGAGTCGCAGTCCGCGCCGGCGCTCTCCGGGATCGGCACGTAGAGGTCGCGCGGGATGGAGACCAGGTACGCCTCCTGGTGGTCGGCCGGGACGTGCATCACGATGATCGTGTCGGCGCGCCACTGACTCTTGGTGTCGACCGGCGCATCCGGGTCCCGCGAGTCGCTACCGACCAGCAGGATGTTCAGCGCGCCATCGACGGTCTTGGTCGGCCTGCCACCGGTGATCTCCGCGAACGGGTCGGTGCGAGCCAGGTCGCTGTTGAGATTGCGGGCGTACAGCCAGGCGCCCACGCTGCCGAGCAGCGCCAGCACCAGCACCGCGATCCCCGCCACGAGGGCGATCCGACCCCAGCGCGGTCGCGGGCCACGCCGCCCCGACCCGCCGGTGAAACCCGGACCACCGGGCCCTCTCGGCCCCGCCGGGCCGCCGGGCCTGGGCTGCTCCTCGTCGTACGACGGATAGAAGCGCGCCTCGGTCGGGCGGGCACGCCCGGTGGCACCCCGATCAGGGCCGGGTACCGACGCGCGTCCGGCGCTGCGGTGCAGGTGCGGACGCGGGACGCCGGCAGACGAAGTCGCAGACATGTAACTCAGGGTACGTAGCGGGAGCCACCGCCGCCTTCAGGCGACACTCAGAGAGAGCCGATGCCCGACGAACGGTTACCCTAGCCGCGCCCGGAAGTACTCGATCGTGCGTCGCAGGCCGTCTTCGGGCGCAACCGTCGGCTCGTATCCGAGCAGTTCCCGGGCGAGCGTGAGATCGGGCCGACGCATCTCCGGGTCGTCGGAGCTGCGCGTGACGTAGGTCACCTGCGAGTTGCTGTCGGAGAGCGACACGATCAACTCAGCGAGTTGCCGCATGGACAGCTCGTGCTCGGTGCCGCAGTTGACCGGGCCCGTTTCGGTCGAGTCGAGCAGCAGCAGGATGCCCCGCACCAGATCCTCGACGAAACAGATGGACCGGGTCTGGTTGCCGGTGCCGTGCACGGTGATCGGCTCGCCGCGCAGCGCCTGGGAGATGAAGGTGGGGATGGCGCGGCCGTCGTCCGGGCGCATCCGCGGGCCGTACGTGTTGAAGATCCGGACGATCGCCGCGTCGAGCCCGCGGTAGCGGTGGTACGCCATGGTGGCCGCCTCGGAGAAGCGCTTCGCCTCGTCGTAGACGCTGCGGACCCCGATCGGGTTGACGTTGCCCCAGTAGGTCTCGCGCTGTGGGTGCTCCTTCGGGTCCCCGTACGCCTCGGAGGTGGAGGCCATCAGGAACCGGGCGCCGTCGGCGACCGCGCGCTCCAACAGGTGCAGGGTGCCGACCGAGCCGACGCGGAGGATCTCCACCGGCAGTTGGGCGAAGTCGGTGGGGCTGGCCGGTGAGGCCATGTGCAGGATCGCGTCGAACCGCTCGGCCAGTGCCGGGTGGTGGCTCGGCAGGCCCTCGGAGATGTCCGCCTCGACCAGGGTGAAGGTTGGCCGGTCCAGCAGGTGGGCGACGTTCTCCTTGGAGCCGGTGACGAAGTTGTCCAGCGCCACCACCGTGCAACCACGGGCGATCAGGACGTCCACCAGGTGCGACGGGACGAAACCGGCTCCGCCGGTGACGAGGACGCGGTGACCGGACCCGAAGCGCTCAGCAACCTTCATGGCGCTCAGCCTACCGACCCCCATCTGCGCGGAAGGGACCCCCGCTGACGCGTGGCGTCAACAGGAGTCCCTTCCTGGCAGTGCGCGACGATCAGTGGGCGCCAGCTCCGGTGAGGGAGCGAACCTCCAGCTCCGCGTACTTGTCCTCGTCGTGCTCCTTGGAGATGACCGTGCCGATCCACCCGCACAGGAAACCGAACGGGATGGAGAGGATGCCCGGGTTGGACAGCGGGAACCACTGCCAGTCGTGGTCCGGGAACATCGAGGTCGCCGCACCGGAGACCACTGGCGAGAAGAACACCAGCAGTACGGCCGAGAGCAGGCCGCCGTAGATCGCCCACACCGCGCCGGAAGTGTTGAACCGCTTCCAGAACAGGCTGTAGAGGATCGCCGGCAGGTTGCCCGAGGCGGCGACCGCGAAGGCCAACGCCACCAGGAACGCCACGTTGAGGTTCTGTGCGTAGATCGACAGGGCGATCGACACCGCGCCGATCACCAGGGCGGAGATCCGGGCGACCTTCACCTCCTGACGCTCCGACGCCTCCCCCTTCTTCATGACGTTCGCGTAGAAGTCGTGCGCCAGGCTGGACGAGGAGGCCAGGGTCAACCCGGCGACCACCGCCAGGATGGTGGCGAAGGCGACCGCCGCGATGATCGCCAGCAGGGCCGCCCCACCTAGTTCGCCGCCGAAGAAGTCGATTCCGAGTGCTTCGGCCAGCTGTGGTGCCGCGGTGTTGCCGGCCTTGTCCTGCGCGGTGATCGCCGAGCTGCCCACCAACGCCGCCGCACCGAAGCCGAGGGCCAGGGTGAGCAGGTAGAAGGTGCCGATGATGCCGATCGCCCAGAGCACGCTCTTGCGGGCCGCCTTCGCGGTCGGCACCGTGTAGAAGCGGATCAGGATGTGCGGCAGACCGGCGGTGCCGAGCACCAGGGCGATACCCAGGGACAGCAGATCCACCTTGTTGTAGAAGGTCTGTGTCGAATTGCCAGCGACCTCGACGCCGTACCGCAACCCGGGTTCGAGGAACGCGCTGCCCTTGCCGGAAGCCTCGGCCGCCTGGCCCAGGAGTGCCGACAGGTTGAAGTTGAACTTCGCCAGCACCAGGATGGTCATCAGCAGCGCGCCGCCCATGAGCAGGAACGCCTTGACGATCTGCACGTAGGTGGTGCCCTTCATGCCACCCACGGTGACGTAGATGATCATCAGCGCGCCGACCATGATGATGGTAGCGATCTTCGCGGTGGACGCGTCCATGCCGAGGAAGGTCGTCCCCGGCCGGATGCCGAGCAGCAGCGCCACAAGCGCGCCGGCGCCCACCATCTGCGCGAGCAGGTAGAAGATCGACACCGTGATGGTGGAGACCGCCGCCGCCGTACGCACCGGACGCTGGCGCATCCGGAAGGCCAGCACGTCGGCCATCGTGTACCGACCCGAGTTACGCAGCAGCTCCGCCACCAGCAACAGGGCCACCAGCCAGGCGACCAGGAAGCCGATCGAGTAGAGGAAGCCGTCGTAGCCGTAGAGGGCGATGATGCCGGCGATGCCGAGGAACGAGGCGGCCGACATGTAGTCGCCGCCGATCGCCATGCCGTTCTGGAAGCCGGAGAAGGACCGGCCGCCCGCGTAGAAGTCGGTCGCCGTCTTGGTCTGCCGGCTGGCCCAGATCGTGATGGCCAGGGTCACCGCCACGAAGACCAGGAACAGCGTGATCGTCAGGTTGCGGGCGGTGTGGTTGCCCGCCTCAGCCGCCAGGTACGTCTCAACCGCGTGGACCTTGCTCATGGGTCACCTCCCCGATCTCTTCGCGGATCCGGTCGGCGATTGGGTCGATCTTCCGGTCCGCGTACCGGGAGTAGAGCCAGGCGATCAGGAACGTGGAGACGAACTGGAGCAGGCCGAAGACGAGCGCGACGTTGATGTTGCTGCCGAACAGCTTCGTGCCCATGAAGTCCCGGGCGTACGCGGAGAGAATGACGTAGAGCGCATACCACAGGAAGAACGCGACGGTCATCGGGAAGACGAAGCCGCGCAGCGCACGCCGCAGCCCGGCGAACTCGTCCGACCGTTGTACGGCCAGGTACTTGTCCGACTGGGAAGCGGCCGGAGCGGGTGTGTCCGTGGACATCTGTGGATCACCACCTTCACAGGCGTCAGAGGAGTTTCGCGCACGGTAAAGAGCGCACTCCCCGACACGGAAGGCTGAGATCGACGCCGGTCGGCGAGTGCGCCGAGCGGTTGACTGGCTGCGCCAAGTGACTCAGGTCACTGCGGTGATCGGTCGGTCTGTTCGAGGCGTCCGTTCAGGACGGCAGTTCGTGGTACCGACCGCGGTAGTGCAGCAGTGGAGCGGCCTCCTCGGCCAGGTTGACCGTCTCGATGGTGGCCTCCACCAGCAGGCCCCAGCCGTACTCCCGGGCGCTGTCCAGTCGGCATCCGGCCCAGCCACCGGCGTCCGCCGGGGCCGGTCCGTAGGGCGTTTCCCGCCACTCCCCGGTGGCGAAGAGCCCGCCCGGAGCGGGAAAGAGGCCGGCGAACCGATCAGCGAGCTGCCGGTGCGACGGACCGAGCGGCGTGACCGCGAACCGGCCCGCCTCGTCCGCTGCCGCCCAGAAATCGGACTCCGGGTCGATCAGCCCGAGCAGCCGGTCCGGTTCCCCTTCGGCGACAAGCGTGGACGACACCGTCAGCCCGGCCGGGCCGGGCGTCGTCCAGAGGGTCACCGGGGCGGCGAGCCGACCGCGTAGTCGGCGTACCGGCGACCGCTGCCCGCTCGGCACCGCGAACGGATCGGTGTGATGGATCTCGGCGCCCGGCTCATGATTCACGTGAAACATTGTGACCCCACCGCCCGGCCTCCAGGATCCGACCGGCGAAGGCCCGGACCAGGGCGGCCACCTCATCCGGTCGCGTGTCGAGCACGAAGTGCCCACCGTCGAGCAGGTGCACCTCCGCCCCCGGCACGTCGGAGCGGTACGCCTCGGGTTCGGTGATCTCGAACGAGGTGTCATGGCGACCCCAGACGACCAGCAGCGGCGGCTGGGTCCGGCGGAGCCAGTCCTGCCAGGCCGGGTACGAGGCGACGTTGGTCCGGTAGTCGTACTGCAGGTCGAGTTGTTGCTCGATAACTCCGGGACGACTGAGGAAGGCGTGCTCGTCGACCCACAGGTCTGGGTCGTACCGCTCCGGGTCCGGATCGTTGCCGACGTGCCGGGCACGGATCGCCGCCAGGGATAGGACGTTCTCCCGGATCGCCGCCTCGTGCCCGGCACGGTCCTGCCAGAAAGCTCGGCGGACAGCCCAGAGCGGGCCCAGCCCTGCGTCGTGTGCGACCGCGTTCTGCACCATCAGCCCGCGCAGTCGGCCCGGATCGGCGAGCGCCATCCGGAACCCCACCGGCCCGCCGTAGTCCTGCACGTAGAGCAGATACTGCTCGACCCCGACGGCCGCGGCGAAGTTCGACATCGTGCCGGCGATCCGGTCGAAGGTGTACGGGAAGCTTTGGGGATCCGGGGCGTCACTGTGCCCGAAACCGGGGTAGTCCGGCGCGATCAGCCGGAACTGGTCGGCGAGCCGGTCCAGCAGCGTTTCGAACATTCGCGACGAGGACGGGAAACCGTGCAGGAGCAGCAGCACGGGGGCATCCGGTGCGCCCGCCTCCCGGTAGAAGACGGAGCGCCCGTCGACGACGATGCTGCGGTAACGCGTCTGCGAGCCCATGCCGACCGCCCCCTCGTCCCGACTGCTCGCACCATAACGAGGGACAGGTGCCCCCGACCGGCGTTCGGCCAGGCGGGACGCGCCTCAGCGGCGCGGCGTGACCGTGGCCAGCAGCTCCGGCTGACGCCGGTCCAGCACGTCACCGGCCAGGTAGGCGCCCAGCAGCGCCGCGCCCAGCCCGTACGCCGCGCCGACCGGGAGAGCCAGCCAGAGCCAGGCGTCACCGAGCAGCGCCGCGGCCACCACCATCGGCACCGCGACGACCGCGGAGACGACCATGGACAGCAGGGTGAGCAACCCCTTCGCCATGCCGGCACCGCTGTTCATCGCGAACGGGTTGCTCGTCTCCGGCAGCGAGTACGCCCCGAGCACCGACACCAGGCTGTTCACCGCCAGCCCGGCACCGTAGGTGGCGACCAGGCTGCCGATGGTGAGCCCGATCCAACCCGGTCGGCCGAGCAGCAACGACAGCAGCACCGCGACGACCGCCAGCATCGGCAGCACGTACAGCGAGAAGGCCGTCATCCGGGCCCGCAGCTCGACCCGGCCGGGCACCCCGGCCACCACGTTCGCGGCGTACGCGCTGCCGTCGAAGCCGAACTGGTTGGCCAGGGTGACCGCGGCCAGCACGCCCACGAAGACCATCGAGATGGTGACCACGACCGGTGAGCTGTCGCTGGCAGCCGCCGTCAACCCCTCGTCTTCCATGGCCGCGAAGTCCCCGCCAGTAACGTTGATCATCACTGGCACGAAGATGCCGACCACCGCGATCGTGATCAGGTTGGCTCGGCGCCGAGCGTCCCGCCACCAGTAACGGGCCTCCCGGGCGACGATGGCACCGAACTGGTCCCGGCGGGCCCAGCCGGCGACCCGAGGAAACAATTGGGCGACGGCCCCGCCGGTAACTCCGCGCCGTGCCGGGGCCTTGCCGGCGCTCGCCGCCCCGACCATCGCCGACTCAAGCGACCGGGACCACCAGGCGAGCAGGGCGCCGAGCGCCACCACCGTGATCAGCAACTTGACCGGTGCGGCCCAGACCCGGCCCTGGGCCACGTCGATGCCGACGGTCCAGGGAGCGCCGAGTGGCGTCCAGCCGATCACGGTCGCCATGCCGGTCAGCCGGGTCCAGTCCGCCTCGCGCAGCGCGGCGAGGCCGAACACCTGCAACGGGCCGATCAGCGCGGCGGTCACCGCCAACAGCACGGCCGCCAGGTCGCGGACCCGCCGGGACCGCAACATGGTGGCGAAGGCGCTGGTTACCGCCCGGCTGGCGGCCACACAGAGCAACAGCCCGGCGACCACGCCGACGACGGCGACCAACCCCGCCGACCAGCCGCCCAACGACCAGGCGGTCAGCACCAGCCCGAACGTCGCGATGAGCACCGCCAGCACCGGCACACTGACGAGGGCCGCGACGAACAGGCCGGTCACCAGCGTGCGGCGGGGCAGCGGCAGCAGCGCGAACCGGGCCGGATCCAGTGTCTCGTCCACCCCGAAGAAGACCAGCGGCAGCAGCAGCCAAGCGAGCACCAGCAGTCCGCCGCCGGCCGCGGCGATCAGCACGGCGTACTGGCCGTCGCCCGCCAGACCGGGTGCGGCGAAGAGGAAGAAGCCACTGACGGCGAACCAGAGCCCCAGGACCGCGCCACCGATGAACATGGCGATCCGCCAGCCCTGGCCCCGGAAACTGTTGCCCATCACCCGCAGCTTGAGCCGGACGAAGTGCCGGGCGGAGACCGCGCGCACCGGAGCGGCGGGCGTGGCGTCCACGCTCACTGGGACAGCCACGACAGCTCCTCGCCGGTTGCGGTGCGCCCGCCGACCACCTCGACGAAGACCTGCTCCAACGAGCGGTCGCCGCGGACCTCGCCGATCGTCCCGACCCGCTTGATGACGCCCCCGGCCAGGATCGCCACGTGCGAGCAGAGCCGTTCGACGACCTCCATCACGTGACTGGAGAAGACCACCGTGCCGCCGCCGGCCGCGTAGCGGGTGAGGATGTCCCGGATCAGCGCGGCGGAGACCGGGTCGACCGCCTCGAACGGCTCGTCCAGCACCAACAGCTTCGGACCGTGCAGCAGCGCGCAGGCCAGGCCGATCTTCTTCTTCATGCCCGCCGAGTAGTCCACCACCAGCGTCCGGCCGGCGTCGCCGAGCGCCAGCACGTCGAGCAGCTCGGCGGCCCGCTGGTCGACCACCGCCGGGTCCATCCCGCGCAGCAACCCGTTGTACGCCAGCAACTCCGCCCCGGTCAGCCGATCGAACAGCCGGACCCCGTCGGGCATCACACCGAGCAGCCGTTTCGCGGCGAGCGGGTCCTGCCACACGTCGTGCCCGAGCACCCAGGCCGAACCGGCGTCCGGCCGCAACAGCCCGACCGCCATCGACAGGGTCGTGGTCTTGCCGGCGCCGTTCGGGCCGAGCAGGCCGTAGAAGGAACCGGCGGGGACGTCGAGGTCGACGCCGGCCACCGCGATCGTCCCGTCGAACCGCTTGGCCAGGCCACGCAGTGCGAGCGCGGGGTGCTCAACAGTCATGAGCCGACGTTAACCGCCGGTCGCTCGTTGCGCCCTCCCGCAGCGGGTGGATTCGCGATCATCCCCAAGGCGGACGGCCGATCGGCTCGGCCTTGAGACGACTACAGGCGAAGGGCCTCGGGGGTGTGCAGACGGAGCATGGTGGCCGCGACGTCGGCGGGAGCGCGGCGACGGGTGGCGATCGACACCGCGACCATCACGGTGAAGGCCAGTGGCACCGTCCAGGCCGCCGGCTGTGAGGTGAGCGTGGCCGGCCAGCCGGACAGCGGTGGTCCGAGCACGGTGACCAGCACCGCCCCGATCGCCGCCCCGCCGCCGACCACGACGCCGGCGGCGGCGCCCACGTCGGTCAGCCCACGCCACCAGATTCCGAGCACCAGCAGCGGGCAGAAACTCGACGCGGCAACCGCGAAGGCCAACCCGACGACCTGCGAGACGTCCAGTCCGGATACGTGCAGCGCCAGCACCGTCGGCACCGCTCCGGCGATCACCGTGGCGAGCCGGAAGCCGCGTACCGAGCCCCGGCCGAGCACGTCCGTCGAGATCACGCCGGCGACGCTGGTCAGCAGCCCGGACGAGGTGGAGAGGAAGGCCGCGAACGCGCCCGCCGAGACCAGCGCCGCGAGCAGTCGCCCGAGTGTCCCGTCGCCGAGGGCCGCACCGGGCAGCAACACCACCACCGCGTCGGTCTGCCCGCTGATCAGCAGTTGCGGCGTGTAGATCCGGCCGAGCACCCCGTACAGGGTGGGCAGCAGGTAGAAGGCCCCGACCAGGGCCAGCACGACCAGGGTGGTCCGGCGCGCCGCCGCGCCGTCCGGGTTGGTGTAGAAGCGGACCAGCACGTGCGGCAGGCCCATGGTGCCCAGGAACGTGGCCAGGATCAACGAGTACGTGGCGAACAGCCCCCGGTCGTCGTTGCCCGCCGCGCTGGGCAGCAGCCAGTCGCTGGCGTCGGTGGCCACTCCGGACACTTCCGGCACCGGGTCGCCTGCGGCGAAGGTCAATTCGTCGCCGGGGCGTACCTCCCGGATGTCGCCGTCGGGCAGGGTGAGGGTCGCGCGGTGCTCGACCACGACGGTGGTCGCGACCCGGAACGTCGGCCCGTCGGGCGGGGTCACCGCCGGACGACCGTCGGCCTGCCACTGCAGCGCCAGGAAAATCACCGGTACGGCGAGTGCGGTCAACTTGAGCCAGTACTGGAACGCCTGCACGAAGGTGATGGCCCGCATCCCGCCCAGCGCCACGTTGGCGGTGACCACGGCCGCCACCAGCAGGGCACCGAGCGGGTACGGGGAGCCGGCCACCGTGGCCAGGGTGAGCCCGGCGCCCTGGAGTTGCGGCACCAGGTACAACCAACCGATGAAGATCACGAAGGCGGTGGCCAGGATGCGGAGCCGGCGGGACCCCAGCCGCAGCTCACAGAAGTCGGGCAGGGTGAACGCGCCGGAGCGGCGCAGCGGCGCGGCCACGAAGAGCAGCAGAGCCAGGTAGCCGGCGGCGAACCCGACCGGATACCAGAGCACGTCCACGCCGTACTTGAGGACCAGCCCGGCGATGCCGAGGAAGCTCGCCGCCGACAGGTACTCCCCGCCGATGGCGGCGGCGTTCCAGGTCGGACTGACCGCCCGCGACGCCACCAGGAAATCGGACGTGGTCCGGGCCAGCCGCAGCCCGTAGAAGCCGATCCCGACGGTGACCAGGGTGACCGCGACGATGGCCGGGACCACGAAGTTGTTGCCCACCTCAGCGCTCCGGCCGTTGCACCAGATCGGTGAAGTCCTGTTCGTTGCGCTCGGCCAGCCGCACGTACGCCCAGCCCACCCCGATCAGGAACGGGAAGGAGGCCACCCCGAGCAGCAGCCACGGCAGGTTGACGCCGGCCACGGTGGTCCGGCCGAGCGACGGTGCGATGGCGAACAGCCAGGGCAGCCCGCCCAACCCGATGACCACCACCAGGGACAGCCGCAGCGCCAGCGCGAGCTGGGCCCGGACCAGGCCACGGACCAGCGCCTCGCCGACCTGCGTCTGCTGGGCCAACTCGGCGCGGGTCCGCTCGGCGCGTGTGTCCTGCCGGGTGATCTCGGCCAGCACGATCCGGGCCCGCCGGGGCGGCGGTACCGCATCGCCCGACCCCACGTCAGGGAGTTGCTTGGCCACCCCGGCAGTCTTGCCCGCCGTGCGGGATTGTCAAGCGTTCCCGCTCACCATCCCCGCAGATCGAGACAGCCCGTCGCGCTGCCGGTCAGCGGGATCGTGTCGAGCTTCCGGCGGGCCTGCTCCCGGCCGAGGTTCGTCGCCCAGAGACCGTCCCGGGGCAGCTCGGCGGCGATCTGCCCCAGCGCGCAGATGCGCATCGGCTCCGGCAGCCGTGCCAGGGCCGGTACGGCGTCAGCCGACAGCCCGGACAGGTAGCTGACGTCCAACCGGCCGGTCTCCAGGTACCGGTCGACGTTCCGCTCGGCGATCAACCGATCGGGGTTGACCAGGGCCAACCCGAGTAGCGCCAGAACCGCCGTGCCGATCACCAGCCGGGGCAGCCAGGCGGCGCGCAGCCGCACCACGGCCACCCCGACCAGGACGAAGAGCAGCCCGAGCCAGAGTTCGACGGTCGTCACGAAGAGCCTGAGGCGGGTGGCGCCGTACGCGTCGGTGTAGACCTGCATCCGGTAGAGCGCGGAGGCGACGATCACCAGGCTGAGCGCGGCGAGCGTGCCGAGCAGCGCGCGGACCAGCAGCCGGTCGGCCCGGGTGGCCTTCGGTGCCCGGCGGGCGGCGATCGCGATCACCAGCAGGGTGAGCGCGGTGACGGCGAGCAACTGCCAGAACCCGCCGCGGGCGTACTCGGCGTAGGTGAGGTTGGCCGTGCGCAGCACGTGCCCCGCGCCGCCGAACAACACCGTCAACTGGACCAGCACGAACGCGGCGAACAGGGCGTCGAGCAACACCAGTGGCAGGGTCCACTCCAGCCGGTGGGCCGGTCGGGACGGCCCGGGGCGCAGGCCCTCCAGATCGGGGGGACGGCTGACCAGGTACGCGGCACCGAGCAGCCCACCGCCGATCAGCAGCAGACGCATCAGCCAGCCGACCACACCGGCCGGTGAGATGTCGGGCAGCAGGCCCGTGACCAGATCGGCGAAGACGGCGTCGGCGGAGGAGAAGAGCAGACCGAAGAGCATCAGCAGGCCGGCGGAGATCGCCAAGCTGGTCAGGATGCGCCCGAGCCCGATCCCCGAACCCGCCGGGCGGGTGTCGCGCAGTCCGCGTACCGCCCAGGGGAGCGACCGTACCGTCGCGGCCGGCGGCAGCGTCGCGGCGACCAGCATCCCGAGGGGGCTTCGCCCACCGGTCACCGCGAGCGTCCCGGTCACCGCCGCCGCGACCAGGCAGAGGGCGAAGAGCCAGCCGGCGGCCCGGACCGTGCCGACGGCGACCAGTGCGACCGTCGCGGCAGCCCAGGCGACCTGTGCCGCCCGCCCCGGTGCCCCCGTGGCACCGGGACGGGCGGTGGCTGCCGCCGGCGCGGTGACGCCCGTCGCCGGGGACGACGTCCCGGCACGGACGACGCCGGCGGTGACGAGGGCGGCGGTGCCGGCCAGCGCGGCCACCAGCCAGCCGAGGCCGGGACGAATCGTCGTGAGCGCGGAGGCGCCGAGGACCGCCGCCGCGGTCAGTGCCGCCAGGACCAGCGGGCGGGCGGAGCCGGACGGCCCTGGCCAGCGCCGCTGGATCAGCGACGGTGGCCTCGGCAGGGCCGGTGCGGCCGGCCACGGTTGCGGCTGACCGGCGGCCGGTGGGCCGGCCGGGCCAGGTCTGACGGTCGGGGGGACCTGCGGTCCGCTCGGCCCGGGTTTGGCGGTCGGGGGGACCTGCGGTCCGCTGCTTGGGAGTGGGGTGGTGCCAGGGCTGGTCATGCGATCTCTTTCCGATCTGGCCCGTCGCTGGGGATGGTGACCTGGATGCGGCAGCCGGGCCGATCACCCCGGTGCGGTTTGGCGGGATCGAGGACACCGATCTGACCGCCGTGCAGTTCGACGACCCAGCGGGCGATGGCCAGGCCGAGCCCGGTCCCGCCGCCGGCCGAACGATCGCCGCGAGTGAACCGCTCGAAGACCCGCAGACGCTCGCCGGGCGGAATGCCCTGGCCCTCGTCGCTCACCTCGAAGCGGAGTTCGTCGCCCTGTTCCTCCGCGCTCAACCGGACGATGCCGCCGGGTGGGCTGTGTCGCGCCGCGTTGTCGAGCAGGTTCGCGAACACCTGGTGCAGCCGCCACGGGTCCGCGTGGACGGTCAGTGGTGCCGGCAGCTCGCGGAGCTGGAACTTCACGTCGAGTCCGGCCCCGGACGCGCTGGCGGTGGCGTGCTCCACCGCCTCGTCGAGGAAATCCCCCACGTCGATGCGTACCCGCCGCAGCGGCACCACCCCGGCGTCGAGGCGGGACAGGTCGAGCAGGTCGGCGACGAGGTGCCCGAGCCGTTCGGTCTGGGCCAGCGCCGACCGCAGCGCCGCCGGTTCGGGGTCGGCCACCCCGTCCACCATGTTCTCCAACACGCCCTGCAACGCCGTGATCGGCGTACGCAGCTCATGCGAGACGTTGGCGATCAGCTCGCGTCGGCGCTGGTCCGCGGCGTGCAGATCCTCGGCCATCTTGTTGAACGCCTGAGCCAGCTCGCCGACCTCGTCGCGGGAGGTGGCGCGTACCCGTCTGGTGTAGTCACCGCGGGCCATCGCACCGGCGGCCGCCGTCATGTCCCGCAGCGGCGAGGTCATGCCGTGGGCGAGCACCTGCGACGTCAGCAGGGCGACGGCGATGGCGGTCGCCGAGGTCACCGGTGGCGGCCAGCCGATGCCGTACGAGAAGTAGGCCAGCCCGGCCGCACCGCTGGCGACCAGCAGCACGCCCAGTTTCAGCTTGATGGACCGCACCGGGTCCAGGGGGCGGGGCAGCAGCTCCAGCACCCGGTCCAGTCGGGCGAGCACGGTGGCGGTCATGACGGCAGCTCCAGGGCGTAGCCGACACCGTGCACGGTACGGATGAGGCCCGCGCCCAACTTGCGGCGCAGCGCCTTGATGTGGCTGTCCACCGTGCGGGTGCCGCTCCCGTCGACCCATCCCCACACGTCGGCGAGCAGCCGTTCCCGGGGGAGCACCGTGCGCGGTCGCCCGGCGAGGTGGACCAGCAGGTCGAACTCGGTCGGCGTGAGGTGCACGTCCGTGCCGTCCCGGCGGACCCGCCGCTCGGCCTCGTTGATCTCGATGTCACCGAGGCGGATGGCGGGCGGCGTCGGGGTGGCGGCCCGCTCCACCCGCCGCAGCAGGACGTGCACCCGGGCCGCCAGCTCCCGCATCGAGAACGGCTTGGTGAGGTAGTCGTCCGCGCCGACCGCGAGCCCCACCAGCAGGTCGTTCTCGTCGTCGCGGGCCGTGAGCATCAGCACCGGCACCGGCCGTTCGGCCTGGATCCGGCGGCACACCTCCAGGCCGTCGAAGCCCGGCAGCATCACGTCGAGTACGACGAGATCCGGCTGCCCAGCGTGGAACTGCGCGACGGCGCTCGGCCCGTCCGCCGCGATCTGCACCGTGAAACCCTCGGCCCTCAATCGGGCGGCGATGGACTCGGCAATGGTCCGTTCGTCCTCGACCACCAGTACCCGGCGTTCGTTCATGGCTCCTGACCTTAGGGAGCCGCCGTGGAGATCAGTGGGTCGCGTTGTGAATAACCTGTGGAGAACGGTTCACGCCTGTGGATAACTCGTCGGACGTGCTGGCTGGCCTCCGCGAAGACCCGTGGCTCGTTGTGGACGACCGACCGAGCTGTCAGGGTGGTCCGATAGAGAGGGGGTGTGACGGTGACCAATCCTGCTCGGCCCGGCCACGGGGCCGCTTGGACGGTGGACGACCTCCAGAGCCTTCCGGAGGACGACCAGGTCTACGAGATCTTCGACGCGAGCCTGCTCGTGTCCCCCCATGCGGATGTCTTCCACGGCGCGGTCGCCAACCGCCTCCGCCGGCTCCTCGACCGGCAGGCCCCCGTTGGCGTGCTCGTCGGTCAGGACATCGGGGTGAGCGCCAAACGTTCCTCCTACTTCGTGCCGGATCTCTTCGTCGCCCGTGAGAGCGCGGTGGACCGAGGCGGCGCGGCGCTCGACCCGGCCGACGTGCTCCTCGTCGTCGAGGTGATCTCGCCGAGCAATGCCGGCCGCGACCTCGTGCTCAAACGCCATGAGTACGCGGCCGCCGGTATCCCCCTCTACTGGCTGGTGGAGCCGCGGAAGCAGACCCTGACCGTGCTGGCGAACGGTGCGGGCGGTTACCGGGAGCAGGCGCTGCTTCCGGTCGGCGAGGTCTACCGCACCGAGCAGCCGTTTCCTCTCACCTTGACGCTCGCCGACATCTTCTGACCGGACGCGAAACGGGGCCCGGCGATCACTCCAGGCCGACGCGTTCCGGCCGGGCCGAGGCGGAGCCGAGCCAGGTGTGCGGATTGCCGTACCAGCACCAGCCCAGCTTCGGTGCGCCCTGGCTGATCCAGAGTGCCGGCACCCGCTTGTCGCCGCATCGGGAACCGACCAGCGAGAAGCACCGGTTGCTCGCCAGCGCGGCCGGGTGCAGCGTGACGAAGGCGAGCCCCTCGTCGATGGTGAGCGGCAGACGACCCTGGGCGGTCATCCCTTCCACGGCGGTGCTCGGGGGCAGGTTGCGAAACTCCTCGCCCCGGTCGACGTCGAAGAGCAGGTACGCCGTCCCGGTCGGCACCTCCAACTCCTTGATCGGGTCGAAGCGGGGCAGGTCCGCCTCGGCGTAGTTGCGGTCCAGGAGGCCGGGCTTGCGCTTGCCGTCCAGGGTGGTGAGCTCCAGCCTCTCCACCACCCCGATCAGGTCCCGGGTGATGACCAGTAGGAATGGCACCCGGGCGTCGGTGGGGGCGGGGAGGTCGGCGGTGCCCTCGACCGCCCTGACCCGCAGCGGTGCGACCAGGTCGCGGAAGGCGGTCTCGGGCAGCCCGGCCAGGGCGGGGTAACCCAATTGCACCAGTCGGTCGAGTTGGCGGTCGAACTCGGTCTCGGCGTCGAACGGAGTGACGGTCACGGCGGCCTCCCGGAAGTCGTACGGCCTAGCGTACAACGTACGGCGGTGGTCGTCCCATTCCCGACTCAGCGACTCCAGTCCTGCTTCGCGGCCCGGACCAGCTTGTCCTTCAGCTCCCGGGTGTGGCGCCGGCTCACCGGCAGCTCGGTGCCGTCGATCACCACCACATAGCCGGAGTTGACCAGTCGCAGCTCCGCTATCAACTTCAACTGCACCAGGTACGACCGGTGCACCCGGACGAAGCCGGCATCGGCCCACCGCTCCGCCAGCGTGGCCAGCGAGACCCGCACCAGGTGTGACCCCTCCGCGGTGTGCAACCGGGCATAGTCGCCCTGCGCCTCCACCCACCGCACCGCCGAGCGGGGCAGCATCCGGGTGGTGCCAGCCAACTCGATCGGGATGGTCGGGTCCTCCTCCGCGCGGGCCAGCGCCGCCGGGTGCGACGGCACCACCCGGGAGCCGATCACCCGGCGTAACGATTCGGCCAGCCGGTCGGCGCGGACCGGTTTGCGGACGTAGTCGGTGGCACCCAGATCGAAGGCGTCCACCGCGCCGTCGTCGTACGCGGTGACGAAGACGATCGCCGGCGGTCGGGCGAACCGCCGCAGCACCCGGGCCAACTCCATCCCGTCCAGCCCGGGCATCCGGATGTCCAGGAAGACCACGTCCACGTCACCGTCACGAAGCAGTCGCAGCGCCTCGGTCGCGTCCCCGGCGGTGTTCAGCCGAGCCACCCGGGGATCGGCCCGCAGGTGGTACGCCAGCTCGTCGAGCGCGGGCGGCTCGTCGTCCACCGCCAGCACCCGGAGAAAGCCGGTCGTGTTCACCGCGCCGCCTCGCGCTCGGTCACGGCCACCCTGGTGCGCTCGCTCACGACCCTGCCCGTACGCCAGCGTGGAACTTCGGAATCCGCATGCTCACCTTCGTGCCCGAGCCCAACCCGGTCTCCACGACCAGGCCGAACCGGTCCCCGAAGACCGACCGCAGCCGCTCGTCGACGTTGGAGAGGCCGACGTGCTGGCCCGTGTCGTCACCCGGGTCGCCGGTGCCGCGGGCCAGCTCGGCGATGCCGGCGGTCAGCGCGGTCGGATCCATTCCCACTCCGTCGTCCTCCACCGTGATGTGGCATTCGGAGCCCGCGTCCCGGGCCTCGATGCTCACCATGCCCGTGCCCGGCTTGCGGGACAACCCGTGGCGGACGGCGTTCTCCACCAGTGGCTGCAGGCAGAGGAACGGCAGCATCACCGGCAGCACCTCCGGGGCGATCTGCAACCGCACCTGCAACCGGTCGCCGAACCTGGCCCGTTCGATGGTCAGGTAGCGGTCGATCGACCGCAGCTCCTCGGCGAGGGTGGTGAACTCCCCGTGCGCCCGGAACGAGTACCGCGTGAACTCCGCGAACTCCAGGATCAGCTCCCGGGCCCGCTCCGGGTCGGTGCGGACGAACGAGCCGATCGCGGTCAGCGCGTTGTAGATGAAGTGCGGGCTGATCTGCGCCCGCAACGCCCGGACCTCGGCACGGGCCAACCGCTCCCGCGACGAGTCCAGCTCGGCCAGGGCGAGCTGGTTGCCGGCCCAGTGCGCGGTCTCCAGGGTGGCCTGCACCAGGCCGGGGGCCGGTGGGCTGTCGGCGATGGCCACGAGCGCGCCCACCACCCGGCCGTCCGCCCCCTGCAGTGGCGCGACCACCGCCCCCCGGATCGGGCAGTCGACCCGGTCGCAGTGCAGCTCCTGCTCACCGAGGACGGTAGAACGGCCGGTGTCCACCGTCCGCCGGGCCGCCGCGAGCAACTGCTCGCCGTGGTGGGTGCCGCGCCCGTCGAGGGCCAGCACCCGGTCGGCGTCGGTGAGCGCCAGCCCGGCCGCGCCCACCAGGGCCCGCAGATGACGTACGGCCTTCGCCGCCCCCGCCTCGCTCAGCCCCGCTCGCAGCGGCTCGGCGGCCAGGCCGGCGGTGTGCAGCACCTCGTAGGTGGCCCGCTGGGTGGCGGTGGCGATGCCACGGCGGGCCCGGAGCCGCAGGACCGCCAACAGGGCAGCGGTCAGCGCGGTGACGAGTGATACGACGCCGACCACGGCGGAGAGGTTGGCAGCCACGCAGCGATCCTTGCCGCTGCGGGCCGGCGCGCCAACCCCCTAGTACGCGCCCTTGCGGGCGAGCACCACCCCGACGGTCCGCCACAGGATGCTGAGGTCGTACGCCAACGACCAGTTGTCGACGTAGTAGAGGTCCAGGCGGACGGACTCGTCCCAGGACAGGTCGGAGCGGCCGGAAACCTGCCACAGGCCGGTCATGCCGGGGCGGACGAGCAGTCGACGGCGCACGTCACCCAGGAAGTCGCCGTCGTCGGCGGGCAGCGGGCGCGGCCCGACCAGCGACATCTCACCCCAGAGCACGTTGATCAGCTGCGGCAGCTCGTCCAGCGACGAGGCCCGCAGGAAGCCACCCACCGGGAAGACCCGGGGGTCCTGCTTCATCTTGAACAGCATGCCGTCGGTCTCGTTCCGGTCGACCAGGCTGGCCAGTCGATCCTCGGCGTCGACGTACATGGTCCGGAACTTCCACACCCGGAACGTGCGCCCCTCGTGCCCCACCCGAGGCTGGCGGAAGAAGACCGGCCCCCGGTCGGAGATCTGGATCGCCACGGCGATGATCAGGAAGAGCGGGATCAGCAGCAGCAGGCCGAGGCCGGCGGCGACCCGGTCCATCAGGTTCTTCGCCAGCAGCGCCGGCCCGGAGAGGGTCGGCTCCTCGACGTACAGCAGCGGCAGGCCCTCGATCGGCCGGATGTGCACCCGGGGGCCGGCGATGTCGGTGAGCTGCGGGGCGACCACCAGGTCGACGCCGGAGCCTTCGAGCTGCCAGGCCAGCCGGCGCAGCTCGCCGGGCTCGGCGCTGGCCGACCCGCAGACGGCGATGGTGTCCCCGCCGACCTCACGGACCAGGGCCAGGACGTCCCGCCCGGCGTACACCGGCACCGGGGTCGGCATTCCCCGGGCCGCCGCGTAGCCGTCGGTGATGTGGATGGCGACGGGCACCAGCCCGGCGTTCGGGTTGCGGGTGACCGCCGCGTAGACCTCCAGGCACTCCGGCAGGGTGCCGACCAGCACCATCCGGTGCGCGGCCTGACCGGCCCGCCGACGGATGTAGTGCAGCGCCCAACGGGCCACGAAGCGGCACCAGAGGATCAGCAGCAGCGCCCCGAGCAGCGCCGTGCCCACCGTCCACCGGGACGGCGCGGTCTTGGTGGAGAAGACGAGGAAGGAGAGGGTGGCGGTGACTGTCACCGCGCCCCGGATCACCCGCTTGAACTCGTCGGGCCCGAGGCCCAGGTAACGCCGGTCGTAGGCCCGGTTGCTCCAGAGGATGACCACCCACCCGAGGGGGAGCAGCAGGTAGGAGATGGTGTGGAACCAGGTGAGGTCCTTGTGCGTGCCGGAGAAGCCGGACGGCGCCTGGTCGAAGAGTTGGATCGCGATCCAGCTGGCGAACGCCGCCGCGGCGAAGTCGAGCAGCAGCAGGGTCGCAATGTAGGGCCGGTGCCAGCGGGAGACACGACGTCGCGCCCTGGTCCACGCCGACCGAGGAACGCCGTTGTGCGACGGCGGTGTCGGCGGCTGGATCTCGAAGCTGTCCACGTGCCGCACGAGATTGCTCCGGCCTTCGTTGGTTACCGGGCGCTGGAGGCTTGCCGTCACCTCACCCATGTCCTCCCGCATGACACGGGCCGCTCACTCGGCGTGAGGGCCCGGGTCGCCCACCGTCCCAGTCTCCCACGCGGGCTCCGACCGGTCGCCGCCCCGAAGGAGATTGGCGACCGATGGTGCCGGCGGGATCTGGCCGGCTCCGCACCATTTCAGAAGCCGGGGACCGGGCCACTATACCGATGGATGCGCGAGAGGCGAGAGCGGCGGACCGGAGCTTCCGCTCACTCGGGCCGATTCCGCTCCGTAGTCGCCGAGTGGAATTACTCACCGTACGAGGCGGGACAACCGTCGGTCAGCGAGGGGCTTTCCACCGGTCTGGCACGTTGGGCAGTACTGGAGGCTGGAATCGGCGAACGAGACCTCACGCACGGTGTCTCCGCAGACCGGGCAGGGCAGCCCCGTGCGGGCGTGCACCTTCAACCCGGAGCGCTTCTCGCCCTTCAGCTCCGCGGCCCGCTGACCCAGGGACCGCTCCACGGCGTCGCCGAGGACCTGGCGCGTGGCCGCGTGCAGGGTGGCCATCTGGGCGTCGGTGAGCCGATCGGTGATCGCGAACGGGGACAGCTTCGCGAAGTGCAAGATCTCGTCCGAGTACGCGTTGCCCACCCCGGACAACACCGACTGATCGGTCAGCACCCCCTTGACCTGCCCCCGCCGGCTACGCAGCCGCTCGGCGAAGGTGGGTAGGTCTGCCGCGAGCGCGTCCGGGCCCAGCTTGGCCACTCCGGGCACCGCCGCCAGGTCGGTGACCAGGTACGCGGCCAGCTTCTTCTGGGTGCCGGCCTCGGTCAGGTCGAAGCCGGAGCCGTCGTCCAGGCGTACGCGCACCGCGATCGGGCCCTTGCCAGGACGCAGCGGGGTGGTGGCCGGGAACGCCTCCCGGTAGTGCAGCCAGCCCGCCCGGGCCAGGTGCACCACCAGGTGCAGGTCGCCCTCGAAGAGCACGTCGAGGAACTTGCCGTGTCGGCTGGCGTCGACCACGGCCCGACCGGCGACTGCGGTAGGTGCCGGTTCGTACGTCTTCAGGGCGCTGATCGCGGCGATCTCCAGTCGATCGACACGCCGCCCCACCGCGCGCTGTCGCAGGTAACCCGCGAGCGCCTCAACCTCCGGTAGTTCGGGCACCAGCCAACGGTAGCCTTCTTTCCGGTGAGCGCGAGGAATGAGCTTGCGAGTCCCGCAATCGCGAACGAAAGGCGAGCTCCGTGAGAATCGTGGTGGCGCACAACCGGTACCGGGAAGCTCAGCCCTCCGGCGAGAACACCATCGTCGACTCGGAGATCGCTCAGCTCACCGCCGCTGGCGTCGAGGTGCTGCCCTTCATCCGAAGTTCCGACGAGATCCCGTCGATGTCGAAGGCGGCGAAGGCGCTGCTGCCGATCTCGCCGATCTGGGCGCCGCGCGCCCAGCACGACCTGAGCCGGCTGCTCACCGAGCATCGACCGGACGTCCTGCACCTGCACAACCCGTACCCTCTGCTGTCGCCCTGGGTGGTGCGGACCGCGCACCGCCACGGCGTGCCGGTGGTGCAGACGGTGCACAACTACCGGCAGGTCTGCTCGTCGGGGATCTACTTCCGGGACGGCGTGATCTGTCAGGACTGCAAGGGTCGGGCGCTCGGGGTGCCGGCGATCAAGCACCGCTGCTACCGCGACTCGGCGGCGCAGAGCGCGCTGATGGCGACCACCCTGGCCGTGCACCGGGGCACCTGGCGCTCGGTGGATCGGTACATCGCACTCACCTCGGCCATCGCCGATCACCTGCGCGACTACGGCATTCCGGACGAACGGGTCGTGGTGAAGCCGAACTCGGTGCCCGACCCGGGTCGGCCGACCCCGCTCGGCGACGGGTTCCTCTACATGGCCCGGCTCTCCCCGGAGAAGGGCGTCGACCTGCTGCTGGACGCCTGGCGGCGACACCCGGTGGGCGCGCTGGGCACGTTGCGCGTGGCGGGCGACGGCGAGTTGCGCCCGCTCGTCGAGGCGGCCGCCGCCGAGCGACCCGACGTGGTCTACCTCGGTCAGCTCGACCGGGCCGGCGTGCGGGCGGCGGTCGAGGCGAGCGCGGTGGTGATCGCCGCCTCCATGTGGCACGACGTGCTGCCGACCGTGATCATCGAGGCGCTGGCGAGCGGCCGGCCGGTGCTCGGCACGGCGTTGGGCGGCATCCCGTACCTGGTCGGGGCGGATGCCCCGCACGAACCGGCCGGCACCGGGCCCGCCGAGATCGCGTCCGCGGTCGCCGGGGGTGGCGGACCGGCCATGCCGGCCGGGATCGGTCTGGGCGAGGCCGGCTGGGTGGTCGCCCC
Source organism: Micromonospora parathelypteridis (assembly GCF_014201145.1). Taxonomy (NCBI): domain Bacteria; kingdom Bacillati; phylum Actinomycetota; class Actinomycetes; order Micromonosporales; family Micromonosporaceae; genus Micromonospora; species Micromonospora parathelypteridis. The sequence continues at coordinate 3,082,293 of NZ_JACHDP010000001.1, read as the reverse complement.
GGAGCCGGCCGCGCTCGCGGCCGCCCTGCCAGTCGCCCGCTCCGGTGCGTCCGGGCTGGCTCTGGCCGCCCGCGCCCGCTACGAGCGCACCTTCCACCCCGACGTGGTCACCAAGCAGCTCATCGACATCTACGCGGGCGTGGCCCGCACCCCCAACCACGTCTGAACCACCCCCCCCGCGCCCGGCCCGCGCCTCGCGCCGCCCCGCGCCCGGCCCGCGCCTCGCGCCGCCCCGCGCCCGGCCCGCGCCTCGCGCCGCCCCGCGCCCGGCCCGCGCCTCGCGCCGCCCCGCGCCCGGCCCGCGCCTCGCGCCGCCCCGCGCCCGGCCCGCGCCTCGCGCCGCCCCGCGCCGCCCCGCCCCGTGCTGCCCCGCGCCGCCCCGCCAAGATCGTGCTCGATCCAGGATGTAGTGGTCTTACGGTGGCGGGATGGCCCTATTTCCTGGATCGAGCACGATGTTGGCGGCGGCGGCCGTCGCTCCAGGCACAGGTACGGGCTTGCGCGGCGCATCTGCCCGGCAAGATCCACACAACATCGGCGATGTTGCTGCTTCCCGGGTGCCGGAAGCAGCAACATCCGGGATGTTGTGCCGATCTTGCGAGGGCGCCGCGGATCGGGCGGTGCGGATCTTGCGAGGGCGCTGCGACGGTGCAGCGAGGGCGCAGAGAGGGCGCAGCGAGGGCGCTGCGACGGCGGCAGCGGGGAGGTACGGGGTGCACCGATGGAGCATTGGGGCGGCGCGGGCGCGGCAGGGCGGGCTCGGGTGCCCGGTCGGCGGTGCGGGGTGCGGGCGTCGGCTCAGCGGAGCGAGGCGCGGGCGGAGAAGGCGATGCTGGCGAGCAGGAAGCCGCCGTTGACGATGGTGAACGCGACCATCACCCAGAGGACCAGCGCGGGGGCCACGGCCAGCACCAGGGCGGCCACGAAGATCACGGCGCCGTAGTCGCGGATCAGCTTGACCAGGCGGACCGGCAGCGAGGTCGAGGTGACCATGCTGGCCGCGTTCGGGCCGGCCTGCATCACCGAGGTGACCAGGTTGACCATCCAGGTGCCTGCGAAGGTCGCCACCAGCCAGGTCGGGGTGGACGGTTCCTGTGCCACGGAGGTCGCGGCCAGCGCGGCCACCAGGGCGATCTGCGCGGCCACGTCGCAGAGCACGTCGACGCGGGCGCCGGCCGCGCTGCCCTGGCCGGTCACCCGGGCGAGCTGCCCGTCGGCGCAGTCCAGGGAGTACGCGACCTGCCAGCCGATCAGGGCGAGCAGGCCGACCACCCAGGCGGGTACGTCGCCGTCGGCGACCGGTCCGGCGAGTGCCACCACGGTGACCGAGGTGGCCAGGCCGAGCACCAGGTTGGTGATGGTCAGCGCCGTCGGGCGTAGCCCGAGCCGCTGGGCGACCAGCGCGAAGACGGCTCCCAGCCATTGGCTGATCGACTCGCTGAACAGGCCGCCGCCCCGGTTCACCCGGTGGAAGTCGGCGACGGTGGGACGGGGGTCAGCCAAGCTGGTCGCGGATTGCACCGGCGTAGTCTGCCAGCCGCTCCCGCGTCTCGGTAGGCGACAGCGCCAGGTGCTCGAGGATCGTGTACCGGTCCGGTCGGGTACGCGGCGCGAACTGCACCGCCTCCACGAACTGTTCGTCGCTGAGCGCCACCTCGGCGGGGAGCCGGGGCAGCCCGTGCCGGGTCAGGCAGGCCGACATCTCCCGGAAGCGGCGCAGGTCCCCGCGCAGCCAGGTGCAGAACAGCGCCCCCAGGCCCGCCAACTCGCCGTGCGAGGCCGTGCCGGGAAAGAGCGAGTCGACGGCGTGCATGATCTCGTGGCAGCCGCCGCTGCACGGCCGGCTGGTGCCGTCGACCGCCATCGCCAGGCCGCTGGAGATCAGCGCTTCGGCGAGCACGATGACGAACGCGTCGTCGGTCATGTCGCCCGGGTGGTTGAGCACCGCCTCGGCACCCGCTCGGGAGAGCGAGGCGGCCAGCCCGTCGACCGGCTCACCGCGTACCTGGCGGGCCAACTCCCAGTCGGCCAGCGCGCTGATGTTGCTGACCACATCGCCGATGCCGGCCCGGTTGTGCCGGTCCGGGCCGCTCTCCACGAAGTCCAGGTCGACGATCACCGCGATCGGGATGTGCACCCCGTAGGAGCCCTTGATCCCATCGGTGATGAGGCTGGCCACCGGGGAGGCGATCCCGTCGTTGGCGAGGCTGGTCGCCACCGACACCATCGGAAGGCCTCGGCGGGTCGCCGCGTACTTGGCCACGTCGATGGTCTTGCCGCCGCCGATGCCGACCACCGCGTCGTATGACCGGGCGCGGAGCTTGCCGCCGAGGTCGTCGGCGGCGTCCAGGGTTCCGCCGACGACGGTGAACACGTCCGCCGTCCGCAGCGACGGTCGGATCAGCTCCGCGATCTGGGCGCCCTGACCCGGGCCGACCACCACCGCTACGTCACCGCCGGCGGAGATCCGCCCATCGGCCAGGATCGCGCCCAGGTCGGCGACCGCCCCGCGTCGCACGTCGATGTGCAGCGGGGTCAGTACGCTCCGAGCTAGTAGCGGCACGCGATCTCCCGCGCGCGGGCCAGGTCGGCGTGGTTGTCGACCTCGACCCACGGGACGTCACCGATCGGCGCCGCCCGCACCTCCCCGCCCCGGTCGGCGAACTCCTGGTAGCCGTCCTCGTAGTAGAGGTTCGGGTCACGCCGCCACGTCGCCTCCAAGGCGTCGGCGAGGGCGTCGGCGATCTGTGGCTCGATGAGCGTGGCGCCGATGTACTCCCCGTACGCCTCGCCCGGGTCCATGATCTTGGTGATCCGGGTGAGCTGGCCTGCGGCGTCGAAGGTGGTCTTCATCTCCTCCTCGGCCAGCGGCTTGAGCGTGTCCACGGCCAGCAGGATGCCCGGCCCGCGCTCGGCGAGGAGGGTCTTCTCCACGCTCACCGGGTGCACGGTGTCCCCGTTGACCAGCAGCACCCCGCGTGCGAAGTACTCCCGGGCCAGCCAGAGCGAGTAGGCGTTGTTCCACTCCTCGGCCTTGTCGTTGTGCACGAGGGTGAGCGTGACCCCGTACCGCTTCTCCAGGTCGGCCTGCCGCTCGCGGACCGCGTCCGCGGCGTAGCCGACCACGATCACGATGTCGGTGAGGCCGACCTCGGCGAGGTTGCCCAGCGCGATGTCCAGGATCGTGGTCTCGCCGTCCACCGGCACCAACGCCTTGGGCAGGGTGTCGGTGTACGGGCGCAGCCGGCGTCCCGCTCCGGCCGCGAGCACCATTCCGATCATCGCGACATCCTCCCTAGTCCTGCTCCCCGTCACCGCTGGAGGATAGCGCCGGTTGGCCGGGCCGCTCCGGTCAACCGGGTCAGCCGGGGAGGGCGGCCAGGTCGGCGAGCATGGTCAGCCGCTCGTCCGCGCCGAGCGCGGCGTACGGTCCGGCCGCCCGGCGGTCGGTCTCCAACTCGATGGCGACCCGCTCGGGGCCGGGCGGCAGGGCGGCGATGCTCGACGCGGTGTGCCCGGCGGCGGTCCAGGCGGCGGCGTGCGCGTCGGCCCGGTGGTATCGCAGTGTGCCGAGCCGGTTGAGCAGTAGCACGCCCGACGGGGTGCCGTCCGGCTCGTACGGGGGCGCCATCGCGGCGAACGCGGTGCCGGTCTGGTCGCCCTCCTCGTCGGCCAGCACCAGGGCGTACGCCAGCACCCGGCCGAGCGCCGCCACCAGCCGCAGCACCCGCTCGTCCTGCCCGGCCCACAGCTCCTCGGTGACCTCGGCGTGCACCTGGTACAGCTCGGTGAGGAAAGCGGCACCCCGGTCGGTGGCGGACAGCCCACCGTTCGGATGGCGGTGGAGCATCCCGTACGCCACCTGTTTGTCCACGACCCGGCGGCTGACGAGCGGATCGCCGTACCGGGTGATCGCCGCGAATCCCGGCCCGTCGACCGTGCCACCCGGTGCGGCCAGCCGGGTGCGGAGGTCCACCAGGAAGCCGGTCGCAGCCGTACCGCCGTACCGCTGGCTCAGTTCGGCGCCGCCACCGTCCCGGCCGGCCAGCATGCCGGCGCGGAAGACCCGGTCCACGGCCGGGGCGAGCAGCCCGGCGATGCGGTGCGGCACCAACTCGACGGTGTGCACAGGCCGATCGACGATCAGCGCGCCGGCGCAGCGCAGAGGCTCGGTGGACACCGTCCGACAGTAGCGAGCGCACGCTGCAACTGCGATGCGGCTCTTGTCCCGGAAACATCCACGGACCACCATGTCCGTACCGAACGCCGCCGTCCCAAAGGAGTGATGGGTGATGCAGGTACGGGATGCGATGTCCAACCAGGTCCTCGTCGTCGGTCCGGAGCACACGCTTCGCCAGGCGGCCCGGATGATGTCGGCCCGCGGTGTCGGGTCGGCGGTCGTGATCGACCCGGATTCCGAGGGGGTCGGGATCATGACCGAACGCGACGTGTTGAAGGCCATCGGCGCTGACCTCGACTGTGACGTGGAACGCACCGGCGACCACCTGACCTGGGACGTGGTCTACGCGGGCCCGGAGTGGACGGTGGCCGAGGCTGCCGCCGCGATGGCCCGGGGCGGGTTCCGGCACCTGGTGGTGCTGGATGGCCGGGAGGTGGCCGGGGTGATCTCGGTGCGGGACATCATGCGGGTTTGGGCGGAGAGCCAGGCCGCCATCGTCGCAACCTGACCGGGCGGGCGGATTCCCGGCGGGCGCAGGTGTGCCGGGTCGGATAGACGGGTAGGGATCCCTTGCGGGCGCGGAGGTGCCGTGGCCCGCGAGGGAGGGCCCGATGCGTGACGCGGAGCGCCTGGTCGAGCAGCAGTACGCCATGCTCCTGAGTCGGGACGTGGCCCGTCTACCGGATCTCTACGCCCCGGAGGCGTTCTACGCCATGCCGGGGGTGACGGTCCGCCCGATCGAGCTGCCCGCGCTCCTGCGCACCTGGACCGGTGCCTTTCCGGACCTGCGAGTCGATCCGATCGGCGCCGTCCGCACGGGTGGTGGCGCGGCCGTCGAGCTGCGCCTGACCGGCACCCACACCGGCACGCTGCATTCGCCGTACGGCACCGTCGCGCCCACCGGCCGGATGGTGACCTGGGAGGTGGCCGACGTGGTCCGGGCCCGCAAGGGTCGGATCGTCGCCTGGCGTTCCTACTTCGACTGGAGCCAGCTCCTGGACGCGCTCGGCGTGCAGCTGGAGGGACTTTCCCGGGCTGCGCACCACGACGCGCTCGCCCTTCCGGTCTGATCTGTCGCCGACCGGTGGAGCTGGGTCACCCGACCCGGTGGCTCAGGATGCGGACATCGCCGTGCCGTCCGCGCGTCCCCCGCCGCCGCCCGTACGCTCAACATCCATGACCGCCGAGCAGTTGATCTCCTTTGCCCGTGGGGCTCCCTCGCTGGACATCGTCGATGTCGAGGGGCTCAAGGCCGCCGCCGTCCGTGCCTTCGACGCCGACCCCGCGGGGGTCACGGCGTATGGCACCTCCGTCGGCTACCGTCCGCTGCGAAAGTGGATCGCCGAGAAGCACGGGGTCCAGGCCGACCAGGTGCTGGTGACCAACGGGTCACTCCAGGCCGACGCGTTCCTCTTCGAGCACCTGGTGCGTCCGGGCGACGCGGTGGTGGTGGAACGCCCGACGTACGACCGGACGCTGCTCAACCTCCAGCGGATGGGCAGTGAGCTGCACGGCATCTCGGTTCAGCCGGACGGCCTCGACACCGCCGAGCTGCGCAAGCTGCTGGAGTCCGGGGTCCGACCCCGGCTCGCGCACGTCATCCCGAACTACCAGAACCCGGCCGGCATGACGCTCTCCCTGGAGAAGCGTCGGGAGCTGCTCGATCTTGCTGCCGAGTACGAGTTCATCATCTTCGAGGACGACCCGTACGCGGACATCCGCTTCCGCGGCGAGGCGCTTCCGTCGATGCTCTCGCTGGACACCCGCAACGTGGTGGTGCACGCGTCGAGCTTCACCAAGACCGTCTGCCCGGGCGTGCGGGTCGGGTACCTGGTCGGCTCGGCGGACCTGATCGCCGACATCGCCAAGAACGCGACAAGCCTCTACATCTCGCCCGGAATGGTGTCCCAGGCGATCGTGCACCAGTTCTGCGTCTCCGGCGACATCGACCGCTCGATCGAGACGGTGCGCGCGGCGCTGGGCGAACGGGCCCGGGTGCTCGCCGAGTCGTTGCGCCGGCACCTGCCGCAGGCCCGGTTCGTGGAGCCCGACGGCGGCTACTTCCTCTGGGTGGAGTTCCCGGAGGACGTGCTGGTCGACCGGCTCGCCCCGGCGGCGGCGGAGCGCGGGGTCGCCGTGGTCAAGGGCAGCGACTTCGTGCTGGACGGTGGGCGGCACGCCCTGCGGCTGGCCTTCTCGGCGGTGACCGTCGATCGGATCGACGAGGGCGTCCGTCGGCTCGCGGAGGCAGTCGAGGCTGTCCGCAGCTGAGCCAACTGTCGGGTTCCCGACAGAACGACGATGCCGGCCGTCCCGGGACTCCCGTCCGGGCGGCCGGCGGCCCACAATGCTGCGAGCGTCACCCGTCAGACGTAGCGGAGATCACCGCCGGCGTTCGGGCCGGCCGCGGCCTGGGTGACGCGGCAGCACAACCTCCCGCCCCCACTGGCGCCGGGTGGGCCGTGTCGTCCCCGCACCCCCCGATGCGGCCCGGCCCGCCCGGCGCCGCCCACGCGACCGCCGTCACACGTCTTCTCGACCGCGGTCGGCGTAGCCTGCAAGCCGCAGCCGAGCGTGGGAGGTGGCGCGATGACGGATCGGACAGAGCGGGACCGGACGGCACCGTCTGCCACCGGTCGGGTGCTGCGTCCTCGGGCGTGGCCGTCTCCGGTCCGGGCGATGACCCGGATGCTCAACGCCGACGGCTCGCCGCCCGTGCCAGTCCCCTCCGGCACCGGCCGCAGCGGCGTGGTCGACTGCGCGCTCTACGTCGACGGCAAGCGGCAACCCGGCGACTGGACTTACGCGGAGGCGCTGGCCGCGGCCCGTCGCGAGGAGCACGGCTTCGTCTGGATCGGTCTGCACCAGCCGGAGCTGGCCGAGATGACCGCCATCGCGGAGACCTATGGCCTGCACGAGCTCGCCGTCGAGGACGCGGTGAAGGCCGAGCAGCGCCCCAAGCTGGAGCGGTTCGGCGACGTCGTCTTCCTGGTGCTGCGCACCGCCCGGTACTGCGAGCACGCCGAGCTGACCGAGAACTCCGAGGTCGTGGAGACCGGGCAGGTGATGCTCTTCATCGGCCCGAACTTCGTGATCAGCGTCCGGCACGGGGATGCCTGCCGGCTCGCCCCGATCCGTGCCGACCTGGAGACCAAGCAGGAGTTGCTGCTCCAGGGCCCGTGGGCGGTGGCGTACGGGGTGACCGACCGGGTGGTCGACCTCTACCTGGAGGTTGCCGAGCAGATCGAGGACGACCTGGACGTGCTGGAGGCCGAGGTCTTCGACCGCAACGGCCACGGGCGGATCCAGCGGATCTATCAGATGAAGCGGGAGCTGGTGGAGTTCAAGCGGGCGGTGGTGCCGTTGCAACGGCCGCTGATGACGCTGACGTCCCAGGTCAACCGCGAGGTGCCCAAGGAGATCCGGCGCTACTTCCGGGACGTCCAGGATCACCTGAGCCGCACCGTGGAGCAGGTGAACTCGTACGACGACCTGCTGAACTCGATCCTGCAGGCGCGGTTGGCCCAGGTCACCGTCGACCAGAACAACGACATGCGCAAGATCGCCGCCTGGGCCGCCATCGCGGCGGTCTGGACCTCCATCGCCGGCGTCGAGGGCATGAACTTCGACAACATGCCCGAGCTGAAGATGACGTACGGCTACCCGGTGGCCCTCGCCCTCATGCTCGGCGTCTCGCTGGCCCTCTACCGCTGGTTCCGCCGCAACGGCTGGCTCTGACCGCGAAGCGGAGGCGCCCGGGGCGCCGGCATGCGGAAGCGCCGACGAGCGGGGTGGTCCCACGTCGTCGGCGCTCGCCGCGCTGTCGTCGGGTCAGCGGCGGCCGTTGGTGCGGGCCGTGTTCTTGCTCAGCGCATTGGTGAGGTCGTCGGTCGGCCGACCGGAGGCGTCGGTGGCGCCCTCGGCGACCGACGGGACCTTGTCGGTCGGGCGGATGCCGGTCTGCTTGGCCGCGCCGGTGGTGCTCGCGCTCGTGCCGCCGGCCACCGCCGAACTGCCGGCACCGGTCATCCCGGCCGCGCCGGTCATGGCGGCGCCGTCGGTTCCCTTGGCGGTGGACGGCGTCCGCACCTCGATCGAGTCGACCTCGTCGCGCATCGGATCGAGGCTGCGGGCCGGGTCGTACTCGGCCCACTCCTGCTGCTCTCGGCGGCGGCGCATGGCCACTGCGCCGGCCAGGCCGGCTACGACGCCTGCTGCCAGCAGGCCGGTCATCATCGAGCCGCGACGGCGCGGCTGCTTCTTCTTACCGGAGATCCGCATGGTCTTCGACTTGGCCTTCCTGGTCAGCGGCCCTGCCTGCGCGGCGCCGTCACGGGCCGCCGCGGCCAGCGGTGCCAGCGTGGTGAGTGTCGTCCCCCAGCCGGTTGACGCCTGGTCGCGAACCTTCGCCGCGGCCGGCCCGACGTAGCCCCGGGCCACCTGGACCCGCGGACCGACGGTCGCACCGGCGCCCTTCGCGGCGTGGTTGGCTGCCTGCATCAGGTGGCTGATGCTCTGGTTCAGCTCGGCCTTGGCCAACTGCCCCTGGGACTTACGCCGCCCGAATCCAAACACGGTCCTACCTCCTGGGAGTTGTTCCTTCGTCATCCTCCACCTTCGGATGCCTCCGCGATGCCAGATCGGGCACATGGGAGGATCCGCATGGAACTGACCATCGAGTGAGGAGTACCCGTGGCCGAGGCTGTCTACGCCACCCTGCACACCAACGCTGGCCCGATCCGGCTGGAGCTCTTCCCCAACCACGCGCCGAAGACCGTCCGTAACTTCGTCGACCTGGCCGAGGGCAACCGGGAGTACACCGACCCGCGCACGGGTCAGCCGGGCAGTGGTCCGTACTACGACGGCACCATCTCGCACCGCGTCATCAGCGGCTTCATGGTCCAGATGGGCGACCCGACCGGCACCGGTCGGGGCGGGCCGGGCTACAAGTTCGCCGATGAGTTCCACCCGGAGCTGCGGTTCGACCGGCCCTACCTGCTGGCGATGGCGAACGCCGGACCGGGCACCAACGGTTCGCAGTTCTTCATCACCGTGTCCCCGACGCCGCACCTCAACAACCGGCACACGATCTTCGGCCAGGTTGCCGACGAGGAGTCGGTGAAGATCGTCGACTCGATCGCGAACACCCCGACCGGCCCGAGCGACCGTCCGCTCCAGGACGTCGTCATCGAGCGGGTCGAGATCGAGCGGTCTGCTGCCTGACCGACCGGCGAGGTACCTTTGCTCGCATGATTGAGCGCTCCGGAGCACCGCACCGGCCGGCGCCGGTGGATCGCGCGGCGGTGGACGGAGGGTCGGCCCGGTGAGCGAGTCTCCGCCGACCGCCCCGGTCTGCTACCGGCACCCCGGTCGGGAGACCTACGTGCGGTGCACCCGCTGCGACCGGCCGATCTGCCCGGACTGCATGCGGGAGGCGTCCGTCGGGCACCAGTGCCCGGAGTGCGTCAACGAGGGACGTCGCAGTGTCCGGCCGGCGCGTACCGCCTTCGGTGGCGGTACCGCCGGCCGGCAGGGCTACGTCACGAAGGCGCTGATAGCTCTGAATCTGCTGCTCATGCTGCTCTCCATCGCCTCCGACCGGGGTGGGGACGCAGCGGTGGGTGGCTCTGGCTTCGGCGGCCTGATGGGCGGCAGTACGCCGCTGACCAACTGGGGGTCGGTGCTCGGGCTGGCGGTCCTTCCCGACGGCACGCTCGGAGGGATCGCCGAGGGCCAGTGGTACCGGCTGGTCACCGCGATGTTTCTGCACTACGGCGTGATTCACCTGCTGCTCAACATGTGGGCCCTGTGGGTGCTCGGCCGGTCGCTGGAGGCCAACCTCGGGCGGGTGCGTTTCGCCGCGCTCTACCTGATCGCGGGTTTTGGCGGCAACGTGGCGGCCTACCTGTTCAGCGCCCAGAACGCGACCACCGCCGGCGCGTCCACCGCGATCTTCGGGCTCTTCGCCGCGCTGCTCATCATCGAGCGCAAGATGGGCCGGGACATCTCCCAGATCATTCCGATCCTGGTGATCAACCTGGTGTTCACGCTGGCCGTGCCGGGCATCTCGATCCCCGGGCACCTTGGTGGTCTGGTGGTCGGCGCGCTGATGGCATTGGTGCTCGCGTACGCGCCGCGGGGTCGGCGCACGTTGGTGCAGGTCGTCGGCGGTGCGATCATCCTGCTGGTCCTGCTCGCCCTGGTCCTCTTCCGAACCGCCTACCTGCTCGGCTGACAGATCAAGGGTTCGGGCGGGCGGCGCGCACTTCGGCGGCCACCTCCTCCGGGGTGGCGCCCAGGTCGTACCGGCCGAACAGGTGCAGCGAGTCGCCCGCGTCGATTTCCAGGGTTTCGCTGGTCAGCCCCAACCGTGGCCGACGGTCCACGGCGATCGCCTCGACCGTCGACCAGGGCAGCCGTCGTCGGCCCGCGAACCCGCGGATGACGGTGAGGCCGGCGGCGTCCACCGCCAACCGGACCGGCGCGACCAGGTCGCGTACCGCCCAGGCGGCCAGCGCGGCGGCGGCCAGGACGGCCAGCGCCAGGCGGACCGGGTCGCCGTCGGCGAAGAGCAGCCCGAGCGCGACCAGTAGGACCGCACCGACCAGCTTCGCCGCGGGCAGGCTCGTCGGCACCCGCCACTGCCGCACGGGAGGGGTCTCATCCACCCGCCCAGCATGCCAGCGACCGCCGGATGGCGGGGGTGCAGGCACCTCGACGCCTGGTCGGACGGCCGGTCCCCGGACGACGTAAGATCGGGGTAGCCCAAGTTACCGGGGAGTAAACATGAGTGACGCGGTCATCGTCGGCGCGGTACGCACCCCGGTCGGGCGGCGCAGGGGCAGCCTCGCCAGCGTCCACCCGGTCGATCTGTCGGCGCACGTGCTGCGCGCCCTCGCCGAGCGCACCGGGATCGACCCCGCGCAGGTCGACGACGTCTTCTGGGGCTGCGTGTCCCAGATCGGCGAGCAGTCGTGGAACATCGCCCGCAACGGCGTCCTCGCCGCCGGCTGGCCCGAGTCGGTGCCCGGCACCACCCTGGACCGGCAGTGCGGCTCCAGCCAGCAGGCACTGCACTTCGCCGCCGCGACGGTGCTCTCCGGCCAGGCCGACCTGGTGGTCGCCGGCGGCGTGGAGTCGATGACCCAGGTGCCGTTGGGCTCCGGTGCGGCCGGCCGCCTGCCGTTCAGCGAGCAGTTGCGCGCCCGCTACCGGGGTGTCGAGGGTTTCGACGACGACGCGCCGCTGCCGTTCAGCCAGGGGGTCGGGGCCGAGCTGATCGCCCAGCGGTGGCGCCTCTCGCGTACCCAGCTCGACGAGTTCGCGCTGGCCAGCCACGAGAAGGCGGCCGCCGCGCAGGACGCCGGCGCGTTCGATCCGGAGCTGGCGCCGGTGCCGCTCGCCGACGGTGGCAAGTTCTTCGCCGACGAGGGCATCCGACGCGACTCGTCGCTCGACAAGCTCGGCGAGCTGACCACCCCGTTCCGCGTCGACGGTGTGGTGACCGCCGGGTCCGCGTCCCAGATCTCCGACGGCGCCGCGGCCCTCGCGGTGACCACCTCCGAGTGGGCCAGCCGGCACGGCCTGCGGCCGCTTGCCCGGATCCACACCGCCGTGGTCGCCGCCGACGACCCGGTCACCATGCTCACCGCGCCCATCCCGGCCACCGCGAAGGCGCTGCGCCGCGCGGGGCTGGGCATCGAGGAGATCGGGGTGTACGAGGTCAACGAGGCGTTCGCCCCGGTGCCGCTGGCCTGGCTGGCGGAGACCGAGGCGGACCCGGAGCGGCTCAACCCGCGCGGTGGGGCGATCTCCATCGGTCATCCGCTCGGCGGCTCCGGTGCCCGGATCATGACAACCATGCTCCAGCACATGCGGGACAACGGGATCCGCTACGGCCTGCAGACCATGTGCGAGGGCGGCGGCATGGCCAACGCCACCATCGTCGAGCTGGTCTGACGCCCCAGCCGGAAAACGTATGGCCCGGCGCGGTGAGGGCCGCCTATGGTGCCCAACGTGACGACGAACGCGGATGGGTACGGCCCCGACTGGTCCAGCGAGCAGTGGCAGTTGCGGGCCCGGTCCTGGGTCGAGGCGCAGCTGGGCCAGACCGGCCGGCGGGTGACCGGGCTGGCGGAGCCCCGGGTGCGTCCCTGGTCGCTGGTCTGGCGCGTGCCCACCGACGACGGCCCGGTCTGGTTCAAGGCCAACAACCGGGGCACCGTGCACGAGGCGGTCCTGATCGCGACGCTCGCCCAGTTGACGCCCGAGCGGGTGCTGACACCGATCGCGGTCGACCCGGCGCAGGGCTGGTCGCTCCTGCCCGACGGCGGCGAGTCGTTGCGCGACCTGCTGGCGCGCGACCCTGATCTGGCGCACTGGGAACGGGCGCTGCCCGGGTACGCCGCGCTCCAACTGGCCACCGCGCCGCGTGCCGACGAGCTGGTCTCCCTGGGCGTGCCGGACCACCGTCCCGAGGTGCTGGCCGGAAACTTCGCCGAGCTGCTCGACGATCGCGAGTCACTGCTGATCGGTGCCGAGGGCGGGCTCAGCCCGGACATGCACGAGCGGCTGCGGGCCGAGCTGCCGTCGTACGCCGAGCGGTGCCGCCGACTCGCCGACATCGGCATCCCGGCCACGGTGCAACACGACGACCTGCACGACGGCAACGTCTTCGCAGGCCCGGAGGGGTGCCGCTACTTCGACTGGGGTGACGCCTCGGTGGCGCACCCCTTCGGCACGCTGCTGGTGACCCTGCGCTCCATCCGGTACAGCAAGGAGTTGGCGGCCGACGACGCCCGCCTGGTGCGGCTGCGCGACGCCTACCTGGAAGCGTGGACCGACCGGTACGACCGCCGGACCCTCGTCGAGGCGGCCGACCTGGCGATCAACCTGGGGGCGGTGAGCCGGTCGCTGTCCTGGCGTCGAGCGCTGGACACTGCCGAGGAGTCCCGCGCCGAGTACGCCGACGCGGTGCCCGGCTGGCTGGAGGAGTTGTTCGCCGCCAGTCCGCTCCAGCCCGACACCCGACCATGATCCGTCCAAGTCGGAAATCGGACAGGGAGTGCGACCCGGCGCGTGGAACTTCCAAAAAAGCCGCGTGACCCACGTCACCCCGCTAAGGGAGGTCGTTGGGCAGGTCATGGACGTCTTCTCCCGAACGTTCCTTCCGGCCGCCGCCGAGGCTGGCCTGGCCGTGCAGACCGTGAGCCGGCACATGCCGGTCTTCCGGCGCTGCGTCGGCTCCGGTGACGCCACCATCCTGGTCACCCGTTGTAGCCGCCCCGACCGCCCGGTCACCGGCGACTACCTGATCCTGCTCACCCACCGCCGGCTGGTGGTGACCCAGCAGACCCGGCTGCTGCACCGACTGCGTCTGCACCTCAACACCGAGTTGCGTGAGCTGAGCAACGTGACCTGGAGCCCGGACCCGCGGCTGCACTCGGTCGAGTTGGCGGCCACCGCGATCGACGGGATCCGTGAGCGGTTCCTGATCCGTACCAGTCAACCGAAGCGCGTGTGGCAGCTCGATGCGTTGCTCAACCACGCGTTCCGGACCCGCCTGCGAACGCCCCGCGAGCGGATCGTCGCCACCATCGGTGACGCGCCGGCCGCCGCGCGTCCCAGCGTGTTCCGTCCCGCCGTGGTGAGCTGACGCCGTTCCGGCTTCGCCCCGCCTTTACCGAACTCGAACACGCGTCGATCGCGTCGAGCCCTCCGGGTCGGCAATCATGGGCCGGTGACCGTCGAACCGCCGCACCGCGGGCTCGTCCTCGTGGTCGAGGACGAGCCGGCCATCGCCGACCTGGTCCGGCTGTACCTCACCCGCGACGGCTTCGGTGTCCACCTGGAACGGGACGGCGCGGCCGGCCTGAGCGCCGCCCGCCGACTGCGCCCGGTGGCCTGCGTCCTGGACATCGCGCTGCCGGGCCTGCCCGGTACCGAGATCTGCCGCCGGCTGCGCGAGGCCGGCGACTGGACCCCGGTCATCTTCCTCACCGCCCGGGACGACGAGGTCGATCGGATCGTCGGCCTGGAGTTGGGTGCCGACGACTACGTCACCAAGCCGTTCAGCCCTCGGGAGCTGGTCGCCCGGGTGCGCGCGGTGCTGCGCCGCTCCGCTGGCGGCCCGGAGGGCGCGGACCGGCCGCGCGTCGTCGGCCCGGTGACGCTCGACCCGGCCCGCCGGACGGTGACCGTCGCGGGTGCCCCGGTGCAGCTCACCTCCACCGAGTTCGACCTGCTGGCCCACCTGATGGCCCGGCCCGGTCGGGTCTTCACCCGGGAGGAGTTACTGGCCGGAGTCTGGGGTTACGCGGCGCACGCCGGCACCCGGACGGTGGACGTGCACGTCGCCCAGGTACGGGCGAAGCTCGGGCCGGCCAGCGTGATCCGCACCCACCGCGGCGTGGGGTACGCGGTCGATGCCTGACCACCCCGAGCGCGCCGAGTCGCCGACCATGGCCCTGCCGGTGGTCGGCACCGTCCCGCCGGCCGCACCTCGACGTGGCCGGTTCGGCCGCACGCTGACCGCCCGGGCGGTGCTGGTCACCTGCGCGGTGGCGCTGGTGTCGGTACTGGTCACCGCGATCGTCGCCGTGCCGTTGGCGATCCGCGGCGCGGAGCGGAGCGATCAGAGGGCGCTCGCCGCACAGGCCCGGCTCGCCGCCGAGGTGCTGCGGACCCGGCTGGACCGGGGTCGCAGCGCCGACGAGGAACGACTCATCCAGCAACTACGCAACCAGGGCATCGACGCGTACCTGATCCGGCGCGGGACGGTCGACCGGCCGGGCCTGCCAGCCCGGGTGGTGCAGCGAATCGAGGAGGGTCGCAACGTCTCGGTCCGCCGCCCGGTCAACGGCGAACGTGCCCTGGTCGAAGGTCGAGCCCTCCCCAACGGCAACGGGGTGGTGCTCTCCCGTCCCACGGCGAACGGGCTGTGGGCCCAGGTGCTGCTCAGTCTGTGGCTGCCGCTGCTGGCCGGGTTGACCGCCGGTGTGGTGGCCGGGTTGCTGCTGGCCCGGCGGCTGGCCCGGCCGATCCGCGTCGCGGCCACCGCCGCCGCCCGGCTGCGCGCCGGCGACCGTGCCGTCCGGGTGCCGGTGGAGTCGCCCGACGAGGTCGCCGACCTGGCCGAGGCGCTGAATGGGTTGGCCGCCGCACTGGCCACCAGTGAGGGTCGGCAACGGGAGTTCCTCCTCTCCGTCTCGCACGAGCTGCGCACCCCGCTGACCGCGATCCGGGGGTACGCCGAGGCGCTCGCCGACGGGGTGCTCGGCGCGGACGACACGGTCGACACCGGTCGGACGGTGCTGGCCGAAGCCCAACACCTGGACCGGCTGATCGGCGATCTGCTGGCGTTGGCCCGGCTGGAGGCCGCCGACTTCCCACTCGAACCGGTGCCGGTGGACCTGACCCGGCTGGCCATGGACGCGGAGCCGACCTGGTCCGGCCGGTGCGCGGCGGTCGGCGTGTCGTTCCGGGTGGAGACGCCTGGTCAGCCGGTGCCCGCGTACACCGATCCGGGGCGCATCCGGCAGGTGCTGGACGGGCTGCTGGAGAACGCGTTGCGGGTCGTACCCCCGGGGTCGCCGGTGGTGCTCGCGGTCCGGCCGGCCGACGCGGACCCGGCCTCCGGCGGTGTGCTGGAGGTCCGGGACGGCGGGCCCGGCTTCACCGACGACGACCTGGCGGTGGCGTTCGAACGCGGTGCGCTGCACGAGCGTTACCGGGGAGTGCGCAAGGTGGGCAGCGGGCTGGGGTTGGCGCTGGCCGCCGGGCTGGTCCGTCGGTTGGGCGGGGAGATCGCCGCAGGGCACGCGCCGGAGGGCGGTGCCGCCTTCACGGTCCGGCTGCCGGGTGATCCTTACCTGGCCCGAACATCGGCCTGACGCTCCGCTCGTCGTCGGAGGGAATGCTGAGGACTCCACGGACGAGAGGGAAAGCCATGCCACGTTGGGGATTCGCCACCGGCACCACGGCACTGCTCGCGGCGGCCACGCTCGGTCTCGCCGGCTGCGGTGCGGCCGAGGTGGCCAGCCAGCCCGCCCGGGAGGCCGCTGTCGAGGTCGCCGCCGCGATGGGGGTGGAGGGCCAGGCGCTGGCCGCGATGGGCTTCGACGCCGACGACCTGGACGTGCAGACCGTCGCCGCCCCGGCCACCCCGACGCCGGGCGCCTCCCCCACGGCGCAGGAGAAGGCCCGGGAGAAGCGCGGCGAGGAGTGGCGCAAACGCCGCCAGGCCCGCGTGCAGCTGCGCAAGAACACCCTGCACGGTGAGGCGGTGGTGCAGACCAGGGACAACGGTACGCAGACCGTCGTCGTGCAGCGCGGCGAGGTGACCGCTATCGACGGCGACTCGATGACCGTCAAGTCCACCGACGGCTTTACCATGACCTGGGCCTTCGGCGACGACCTGCGGGTCGTCGAGCGGCGTGCCACCGTGCAGCCGAGCGAGGTGAAGGTCGGCGCGACGCTCGGCGTCGCCGGTGCGAAGGACGGCGACAAGGGCGTGGCCCGCCTCATCCTCATTCCCCGCGCGAAGTGAGCGAAGGGGCCCTGGTCGACGCCAGGGCCCCTGCCCTTGTCAGTAGACGCGGGAGCCGATGAAGTCGTCGTGGCCGTAGCCGACCGGGTTGGCGGCGGTACGGGCCTCGAACGACCACTGCTGTCGGGTGTTGCTGGAGCAGCCGGTCAACCGCAACCGGGGAGTGCCCAGCCACGGGCTGTCGAACGCCACGCAGAGGTTGCTCGCGGCGGCCGGCTTGATCTGGTTGCCGGCGAAGACGAACTGTTGGGCGGCGGTGCCGTTGCAGTCGTAGATGTTGACCGCCGTGCCGGAGGTCATCGAGCTGTTGGCGACGTCGAGGCAGCGGTCGTGGGAGAGCTCCGAGTGCAGCGACCGCCGGTTCTGGTCGTACCAGAAGCCCTGGTTACGCCCACCGTGACAGGAGTACGGCTGCTGCGCGGTGCCGTTGCGGGAGTCGTACCCCTTGCCGTCGACGCAGGTGCCGGTGGCCAGGTTGCGCAGTTGCTTGAACTCCAGCAGCCCCGGGTAGAGCACGCCGCTGCCGGTGCTGGCCGGGTCGACGCAGCTTGCCCGGTCCTGACCGGAGTTCCAGAACTGGGTGATGCACTGGGCGAACATGCCGTGCCCACGAGCGTTGGGGTGGAACGACTGCCGGGCGGCGTTCTCGTTCCAGATCCCGACCTCGATGTAGAGGCCGCGGACCGAGGTGTTGTCGGTGCACACCTCGTGGCCGTGGAAGAGCCGGCTGGCGTCCAGGTAACGGGTGCCGGTGTTCGCCGCGGCCGACCGGAGCGCCGACTCGAACATCGGCACCGCCTTGTTCCGGGCGAACGCCGCGTCCGCCAGGTAGAGCAGGCAGCCACCGGAGTACCAGCCGGGGAAGTTCGGGTTGTCCTCGACGTCGGGGCTGCCCGGGCTCGGGTACGACATCAGCACCAGCTCGTAGTCCGATCGCAGGTAGCCGGCGTTGGTCATGGTCTGCCGGATGTCGGTGAGCGCCGATTCCACGGCCTGCCGGCTGCCGTCGGTGCGGATCGTCCACTGGTCGGTGTAGGTGGGGTAGCAGGCGCCCTGGAAGAAGACCCGGCGGATGGCGCAGTCGGTGGCGACCGGACCGAACTGGATGGTGCCGTCACCGTTCGCGCCGACCACTACCCAGATCAGCTTCACGTTCGTGTTGCGCGCCTTGATGCCCAGGTAGTCGCCCTGGTTCAGCTCGTTGTGCTGGGTCGGGCCGCCGGCGATGAGGTTCCACGGGGTGGCACCCGAACAGGCCAGGTTGTATTGCGCGTCCGACGTGATGCCGGTGCGGAACAGCGCCTGGTCGTACGAGCGGTCGCACCAGTTTCCGTCCTGGTGGGTGCCGGGGACGTAGTTGCCGACTCCTTCGCCGGAGATCTCGCTGTCGCCCATGGTGATCAGCGCTGTGCGGCGTTGGTCGATCGGGCGGATCTGCGGGCTGCCGTAGAGGGCGGTGGCTTCGGCGGCCCGGATGGCTTCGAGGTTGGCGGGGAGTGGTTGGACGGTCGGCCGGTCGGCGGCGGTGGCGGGGGCGGCGGGTCCGGCGAGCATCGGTAGGACGAGAGCGGCGACGGCGACGGCGACGGTGATGGCCCGTCGTCGGGTCGCGCGTCCGGGCCTGGCGGGATTTGCAGGCATCGACGCACTCCTTTCAGCTCAATCGCGGGACGTCGATTGAGTTACCAGACGGTAACGTGCTGATCAATGGATGTGAATGCGTCTCAGATCCTTGCGCGCGAGCTGCAGAACCGCCCGGAACGGACCATCCGGGCGGTCGTAGCTTCGTCGGGTCAGCGACCCGGCGGCAGCGCGTAGCCGACGTAGCCGCGGAACTCCAGCCGCCAGCCCGCCGGGACGAGCTTGGCGCAGGCCGGCTTGCTGCCGGTGCACACGATCCCGTCAACCGATCCGGGGTCCGCCGGCGGTCGTTCCGGCAGCACCGACTGCAGCGACACCAGGTCCGGCGAGCGTCCGTCCGGCTGCCGCAGCAGCAGCCACCACGGGTACTCCCAGTTGTCGTTCTGCTGCACCAGCCCGATCCGACGGGCACCGCTGTCGCGGACCGCCGCCGCGGCCCAGCGGAACTCGTCAGCCCACTCCGGACGACGCACGAACCGGGTGTCCCAGTCCGAGGTGGTGAAGACCGAACCGGTGCCGACGAGCCGTCGTGGGAAGCCGTACGACACCGCGAGCACCCCGGCCAGCGCCGAGGCGGCCAGCACGGCGACGGCCGCCAGCGTGGCCACCGATCGCCGCGCCCCGAGCCTGCCCGGGTACGCGTGGCGGCGCAGCAGCGCGTCGAGCCAGAGCCCGGCCAGCGGCACCGCGAGCACCAGGGCGTAGAGGATCAGCCGGTTTCCCCACGGCTGCCACTTGATCATCGAGGTGTGCAGCAGGACGGCGGTCAGCACCACCACCGCGTACGCGCGCAGCGGCCCGGTCCGCTCGGGGTCGATCCGGCGGGGACGGGCGAGCGCGACCACCGCACCGATCAACGCCAGCGCCCCGGCCAGGGGGAACGCGACCCGATCCTCGTCCGGATACCAGGCCGGCTCCGGAAAGATCTCCCGACCGAAGGTGATCGCGCGGTCCTGCGGGTCGACCCCGATCACGCCGGCGCCGTCGATGATCGCCTCGGCTCCGGCCCGGCGCAGGGGCGCCAGCGGCGTGTCGAACGCGGTGTGCCCGATCCGCAGAGCGTTGACCAGGATCGACGGCGGATCGTGCCGTTCCATCGGGATCGATTCGCGTAGCCGGGGCGGCCCCAGCGGGTGCCCGAACTCGGCGGTCACCCGGGCCAGGAACGGGCCGACCACCACGGCCGCGACAAGCAGGATCAGCACCGAACCAGTGACCGTGCGGGCCAGCCCGCCAACCGGCCGAGGCCGCCGCCCCCCGCCAGTTGTCGTCGTCGGCGCAGCCGATGCCGCGCTCCCGGCCAGGGTCAGCCGGAGTTGGGCCAGCCCCCAGAGCACCAGCAGCGGGCCGACCGCGATCAGGCCGCTGGTCTTGGTCACCGCGGTCAGCCCGGTGGCCGCGCCCAACCCGAGGAGCGTGCCCCAGCCGGTCCGCCGACGCAGCCCATCCAGCACCAGGGTCGCCACGCAGGCCACCCACGCCGCGCAGACCAGGTCGGTCTGCGTGCTGGTCGCCTGGAGCACCACCATCGGCGTGGTCGCCAGCACGAACGCGGTGAGCAACTGGGCCCTCCGACCACCGCCGAGCTGCCCGGTGATCCGTGCGGCCACCAGCAGGCAGAGCACCCCGGCCGCCCACTGCACCAGGTTGTACAACTGGTCCCCGCCGGTGAGCAGGCGCAGGTGCAGCAGCAGATACTCGGCTCCGGGCGGGATGGTCACCTGCCGGTGGATCGCGGTGGGCCAGAAATCCAGGCCACCCTGGGCCACCCAGTGCTCCACCTTCGGCAGGTGGTACGTCTGCGAGTCGAAGTTGTTCGGCTCGGCCAGCAGCGCGACCAGCAACTCCACCAGGACCAGCCCGGCGACCGTGCCGGCGAGCAGCCGCTCGCCCCGACCCGCCGTACGCCAGGCGTCGACCGCCACGGCGAGCAGGCCGGGGCGTGCCCGACCGGTCGACGCGGGGCCGGAATCGTCCGCCTCGGGGTCGACGGCCGGGGTGGAGGTCTCGGGGGTGCCACCGGACACGACGGCGCCGACCGGCACCGGTCGTGGTTCGGCGGTGCGCGGCTGCGCGAGAAGGGTCGCCCGTCGCCGCCGCACCCCGACTGCTGTCGCGCCGGCGGCCAGGAGGAGCAGCCAGGCGGCGGCGAACGCCGGCCGGGTCAGCGCGTGCATCGCGCCGAGCACCTCGACGACGAGCACCGCGTACACCCCGCTGAGCAGGGCGGCGCGCACCACGGCGAGCCGCAGCGGTGCCACCGCGCCGGCCTCGCGCGGCCTCGTCGCGACGGTGAGCAGGAGCACCGCGGCGACAGGAACCGCCGCGAGCAGGGAGCCGGCAGCCGACATGGCGGGAAGTAAACACCATCGGGCTGAACCCGCCACGCCGACTGCCCGACGGTGGCGGCAGACGTCGGGCTGACCAGCCACGCTAGGCTATGCCTGACGTGTCGTCGCCACCGTGGAGATTCCCGTGAAGCTCTCGATCCTCATGCCGGTCTTCAACGAGGAAGAACGCATCGCGGATGCCCTCAAGCAGGCATTGGCGGTGGACTATCCGTGCGAGATCGAGTTGGTCGTCGTCGACGACGGTAGCCGGGACGGCACCGGCGAGGTCCTCGGTCGCGCCGATGACGCACGCCTGCGGGTCATCACCCACCAGCGCAACGCCGGCAAGGGTGCCGCCATCAAGACGGCGGTCGACAGCGCAGAGGGCGACTACATGGTCATCCTCGACGCCGACCTGGAGTACGACCCGCAGGACATCCCCAAGCTGCTCGCCCCGGTGCTCGACGGGCGAGCCACTGTCGTCTACGGCAACCGCACCTTCGGCAGCCACAGCGCCTACAGCTTCTGGTACGTGATGGGCAACAAGGGCGTCACGATGGCGGCCAACGTGCTGTTCAACTCGTACATCGGCGACCTGGAGACCTGCTTCAAGCTGATGCCGGTGGCGCTCTACCGGTCGCTCGACGTGCGTTCGCGCGGCTTCGGCATGGAGGCCGAGGTGACCGGCAAGCTGCTGCGGCAACGGATCCGCCCGTACGAGGTGCCGATCAGTTACCGGGCGCGTGGCCGCGAAGAGGGCAAGAAGATCACCTGGAAGGACGGCGTCGAGGCGATCTGGATCCTCGGCCGCGAACGCGCCCGCCGCCGCCCCGCCGCCTCATCCGCGCGCTGACCTCAGGAACGCGCTGATCTCAGGAACGCGCTGATCGACCGCCGCAGACCGCTGGCGTCCAGGCCGTGCCACCGGACGTGGTCGGCCGGATCTCCGTACCGGCGCAGGTCGGTCTGACCCACGCCCAGCGCGAGCAGCCGATGCGGCACGTCCGCCATCGCCCGGCTGACGATCGCGCTCGACGTTCCGGCCAGATACGGCTCGACCAGCACCACCTCGGTCCCGGCGAGCGCCCGTAGCCCGGCCGTGTCGAGCGGCCGGGGCGTGTGGGTGTACGCGACGGTCACGTCCATCCCCTCGGTCGCCGCCAACGTGGGATCGAGCATCGGCCCGACAGCCACCACCAGCGGCGCGTTCGTCCCGCCCTGCCGGAGCACCCGTAACCGGTCGGCGTCCGGGTACGCCTGAGCATTGCGCTGCTCACTGAGCCGCAGGTAGACGGGGTCGTCGGTGGCCGTGGCGTTCCGGAGCAGCGGTGCGACCTCGTCCGGGTGACCGGGCACCCGGACCGTCCAGCCGTCGCCGAGAGAGTCGAAGAGCGCCACATCCCCGGGCGACTGGTGGGTTCGGCCCTCCGCCGACCCGTCGAACGACGCGCCGATGCTGACCAGGACCGCGCCCACGCCCTGGTGGTCCAGATCCAACTTGATCTGCTCGTACGCCCGGTCCACCAGGAACGTCGCGTAGGAGTGCACGATCGGGCGGAGCCCGGTCAGGGCGAGTCCGCCGGCCACACCGACCATCAGTTGTTCCCGGATGCCGACGTTGAGCACCCGGTCGGGATGCCGGTGCGCGGCCGGGGCGAGCTGACTGGCCGAGATGTCGGCCAACACGAGCGCGGTACGCGGATCCTCGTCGAGAAGCGCGGTGGTGGTGTCCAGGAAGGCGGCACGCATGGCGGTCATCCCTTGCTCTCGACGCGGGCGACCACCAGGTGCGGCCGTCGTGGCCGGTGCCCGGTCAGCGCCGCGTACAGGCCGGTGTGGTCCCGGCCGTCGACGGTGTCGGCGGTCCAGCCGTTGACGGTGAACCGACCGGCGATGCCACCGGACCAGCCGTGTGTGGCCGACGAGTTGTCGACCACGACCGCGGTGAGATTTTCCAGGCCGGTCGCTCCCGCGTACGCGATCGCCTCGTGGTTGGAGCCCTCGTCCAGTTCGGCGTCGCCGAGCAGCACGTACACCCGGGGTGTGAGCAGCCCTTGGGCGCGCAGGCCGAGGGCGGTGCCGACGGCCAGCCCAAGCCCGTGACCGAGTGAGCCGGAGCCGATCTCGACTCCGGGCACCAGCAGTCGGTCCGGGTGGTGGCCGAGCCGGCTCTCCGGTCCGGCCAGGTCGTCGAGCCACGCATCCGGGATGAAACCGTGCGCGGCGAGCACCGCATAGTAGGCGGCTGGTCCGTGCCCCTTGGAGAGCAGGAAACGATTCCGCTCCGGGTCGCCGGCGGTTTCCGGGGTGATCCGCAGCACCCGGTCGTAGAGCACCTGGAGCACGTCGATGGTGGAGTGCGCGCTGGGCGCGTGCTTCTCGTCGCCGGTCAGTCGTCGGAGCAGCCCGGGAAGCCGGGAGCCGGTCTCGGTGGTCAGTGCGGTGGTCATGCCACTACTGTGTGACTTAAAGTGCACTTCAACTCAAGGACCTGGTGATGCAGGATCTATTGACGATCGGCGAGCTCTCCGTCCGCTCCGGCGTGGCGCCGTCGGCGCTGCGCTACTACGAGCGGCTCGGGCTGATCCGCGCCGACCGTACCGGCGGGAACCAGCGCCGGTACGCCCGCGCCGAGTTGCGGCGGGTCGCCTTCATCCGGATCTCCCAGCAGGTCGGCGTCTCGCTCGACGAGATCCGGGCCGCGCTGGAGTCGCTCCCCGAAGCCCGCACGCCCAGCCCACAGGACTGGGCGCGGCTCTCCGCGAGCTGGCGGGGCCGGTTGGACGAGAAGATCCGGCTGCTCACCAACCTTCGCGACGACCTGGATGGCTGCATCGGCTGTGGCTGTCTCTCCCTGCAGCGCTGCACGCTCTACAACCCCGGGGACGCGTTGGCCGGCGAGGGGCCGGGCGCCCGCCTGATGCTGCCCCGAGCGCCGGAGGAGCCGACTCCGGCGGACTCGCTGGCCTGACGGGCGGCACCCCGCCGCGTCACATGGGCATGAGCAGCACCTTGCCGAAGTGATCGTGCGACTCGACGATCCGGTGCGCCTGCGCCGCTTCGGTCATCGGCAGCCGCCGGTCCACGATCGGTCGGATCATGCCGGCCTCGATCAACGGCCACACCTCGTCCCGTACGCCCTGGACGATCTTCGCCTTCTCCGCGAGCGGTCGGGAGCGTAGCGACGTCGCGGCGATGCTCGCCCGTTTGGTGAGCAGCGCTCCGAGATCCAACTCGGCCTTGCGCCCACCCTGCAACCCGATCGTCACCAGCCGGCCGCCGGCCGCCAACGCGGCGACGTTCCGGCCCAGGTAGGACGCGCCCATGATGTCGAGGATGACGTCGGCGCCGCG
The DNA here is from genome assembly GCF_014201145.1 of Micromonospora parathelypteridis. NCBI lineage: Bacteria > Bacillati > Actinomycetota > Actinomycetes > Micromonosporales > Micromonosporaceae > Micromonospora > Micromonospora parathelypteridis. Next base: position 3,058,242 of record NZ_JACHDP010000001.1, on the reverse strand, counting down.
ACCATCGGTGGCTCGCCGGACCTCCTCGACGAAGTCCTGCTCCCGGTAATCGATCGGGTGTGCCGCGCCCAACTCGCGCAGCCCGCGGTGCTTGGGCTCCCGGGCGGTGGTCAGGACGGTAGCGCCGAGCGCCACCCCGAGCTGGATCGCGAAGGTGCCGATCCCGCTGCCCCCGCCGTGCACGAGCAGCGTCTCGCCCGCGCCGAGCCGCGCCACCATGACCAGGTTCGACCAGACCGTGCAGGCCACCTCGGGCAGCGCCGCGGCGTCGACCGGGTCACAGGCCGGCACCGGCAGCAGTTGCTCGGCGGGGACCGCGACCCGCTCGGCGTAACCCCCGCCGGCCAGCAGCGCGCAGACCTGCTGACCGACCGCCCACCCGGAGACCTCCGAGCCGACCACGGTGATCACCCCGGAGCATTCCAGGCCGGGGTACGCGGATGCGCCCGGCGGCGGAGGGTAGTGCCCCTGCCGTTGCAGCAGGTCAGCACGGTTGACCCCGCTGGCCCGCACATCCACGATCACCTCGCCGGGCCCCGGCTCCGGATCGGGCACCTCGGCCCAGACCAGCGCTTCGGGTCCACCGGGCTGCGGAATGGTGATGGCTCGCATGGGCCCAGTCTTCCCGATCTCACCGGGTGCCGCAGGCGCACCCTCCAGCCCATTGTGGACGCGCCAAGACGCCTGGCCGGCGCACCGGGGAGGGACGCCGGGCCGCCTGGTGCGAGCCGTGGCAGACTATGCGTGGCCGTACACCTGCGGGTTGCGGCCCGGGAGGGTTCGCCTAGTGGCCGATGGCGCTGGTCTTGAAAACCGGTAAGGCAGCGATGTCTTCGTGGGTTCGAATCCCACACCCTCCGCCCCTGCGGGCAGCCAAAACGTCCCCTGACCAGCTCGAACGCTGATCAGGGGACGTGCCTAGGGCAGGCGGTAGACCGAGACGTGCGAGCGGGAGTCGGCGGTGAACTGGGCTCCGGACCAGTCTGCGTGCCGGCTCTCCAGCTCGAAGCCGGCGAGTTGCGCCATCAGATCCAGCTCCGCCGGCCAGATGTAGCGGTGCGGCGATCGGCTCAGCCGTGCCTCCCGCCCCGCATCGAACTGGAAGTGGTGTGACACGACGTGCTGGAGCAGGGTGTCGTAGGTGTCCAGGCCGATGTAGCCGGGCTCGCAGGCGAACACCGTCGCGGCCTGGCCCGGCGGTAGCTTGCGCAGCTCGGGCACCCACAGCTCGATGACGAACCGGCCGCCCGGCGTCAGGTGCCGGGCCGCGTTGCGGAAGCACTCCACCTGCTCGGCCTGGGTGAGCAGGTTCGAGATCGTGTTGTAGACCAGGTAGACCAGGGCGAACTCGCCCGGTGCGGTAGCGGTGGCCATGTCACCGGCGATCACCGGGATCCGCGTCTCGTCGACCTTCTGCCGGAGCCGGGCGAGCATCGCCGCGGACAGCTCGATGCCGGTGACCGGCACGCCGCGCTCAGCCAGCGGCACTGCCACCCGGCCGGTTCCGATCGCGAATTCGAGCGCCCGTCCGCCGCTGGCGAGGGCACTGAGCCGCTCCACCGCCGGATCGACAACTTCCGGCGCGAACATGCCGGTGCCCGGGGTGTCGTAGCGGTTCGCGGTATCGGCGTCCCAAAGCTCGTCCTGGCGCATCCGCCCACGATCACCCGGCCGGACCGGGACCGTCCAGCGGATTTCCTCACCGCGCGACCGACAGGCCCGGGTCGTCCTCGCCACCAACCGTCGGGCTCTCGCCTAGCCGTCGGATGCCGACGCTGGGCCCAGCAGTCGGGCGGAGAGGCTCTCCTGGGCCAGCAGCCGTAGCGCGGCGATGAGTGTCTCGCCGAGGATGGTGCCGATCACGACGCTCTCGGCGATCTGGTCCGGCTCGGCGTACGAGGTGACCGCCGCCAGCTCCAGATCGGTGAACCGCTCGACGGCTTCCGCGTACGCGTCGAGGTGACCGGTGAGGCGGTCCTGGCCGAGCGCGCGCAGGGCGGTGATGGTCTCGATGAGCGTCGTGATGGCGGGCGCGTCCGGCTGCACCGCCCAACCGCGCCGCTCGACGAGTTCCCGTACCTGCGCGGCGGCCACGGCACGCATCTCGTCGTCGCCGGTCACCTGTCGGTGGGGCGTGATGGCGCGGTGCACCGTCCCGATCCGTTCGTGCAGCGGGAGGTCGTCCGAGTCGAACCCCTCCAGGACCACCTTCACGCTGGCCACGGGTAGCTGCGCCAGCTCGATCAGGGCGCGGATCAGGCGGAGCCGACGCAGGTGGCGCTCCTCGTACCTGGCCTGGTTGGGGCTGGTCAGCTCGCCGGGTGGCAGCAGGCCTTCCCGCAGGTAGTACTTGATGGTCGGCACGGGCACCCCCGACCGGCGACTCAGCTCCGCGATCCGCATTGCGTTTCCTCTCGTCAGGATGGATAGTAGCGCTATCCATAAGCGGATAGTCCCACTATCCATCTGAAACCTCGAACGGAGACTGCCGTGCAGACCCTGGCCCTCAGCACCGAGTCGCGGATCCTTGCCGGAGTGGTGCTGCTCACCATCGTCACCATCCAGGTGGGCGGCTGGTTCCTGACGCGGATCGCCCGCGGTCAGGTCCCGATGACGGACTTCCAGAAGTCATTCGCACGCGCCGGCCACGGCCACGCCGGCGTGCTGGTCCTCCTGAGCCTGATCGCCCTGCTCTATGTGGACGCCACCGGGCTCAGCGGCGTTCTGCTCTGGACCGCGAGGCTTGGCGTGCCGCTCGCCGCGATCCTGATGTCGGCGGGATTCTTCGCGTCGTCCGCCGGCCGGAACGTCACCGCGCCCAACCGGTTCGTCTGGGTGCTGTGGGTGGGCGCACTCTGCCTCGCCGCAGGGGTGGTGAGCCTCGGCGTCGGGCTGCTGACCGCCTGAGGTGTCGAGCAGCACCGTTACGCGCTCGGTCACTCCGGCGGCGTCTGCGGCGCGCCGCTCGTCGCGGCTCGCCTGGTCCACGCCTCGTAGCTGAGAAGTACGACGAGGAACGCGGTGAGCAGGCCGAGAGCGACCAGGTCGTGCAGGTATCGGCCGGCGGGAAGTAGCAGCAGAGCGGCAACGGGAGCGATGAACTGCCCCGGTCGAACGCATCGGACGCTGAGACTCAGAAAGGTCGCCCTGGCCGCCAGGAACAGGGCGGTCCCGCCGAACAACGCGATGGCCGGCATCCAGATCGAGGTGCCTCGGGGTTCCTCGTGCGCCAGCCCGGCGAGCACCTGCTCGACCCCCAGCGCCACGTAGATGATTCCCGCGAGCACCGGGAAGTGGGCGACGCTGTAGGCGTTGGCGCCCACGTGGGCCCGCTGCAGCCCGGTTGCCGTCGTCAACGCGTTCCGGGCGGTTGCTGCGCTCGCGGAGTACAACCCGTACAGGCACACCGTGACGGCCAGGGTGAGAAGGCCGGCCAGCAGGATCGGCCCACGGATCCTCTCGACCCCGACGCCAGCGCCGACTGAGATCAGGGACTCGCCGAGCGCAATGATCACTACGAGGCTGTGCCGCTCCGCGAAGTGACCGGGGCTGCGCAGGGTCCACCCGCTCAGCACCGAGGCGACCACCCCGCCGCCCAGGTCGACGGTGAGGGCCGCCGCCCAGAGGAAGAACTGTGCGGTGCCGCCGAACACGGCACCGAGGACGAGCGGGATCCAGGACAGCGCGGCGGAGGCGGTGTAGATCCGAATGGTCCGGCGCAGTTGCTGGTTGCCAGCCACAACCCAGCGGAAGAGGGCCAGATCGATGACTCGGAGCGCGACGTAGGCGAGCACCAGAATCAGCCGTTCTCCGGTCGTACCCGGTCCGGTCTCCCAGGCGTCTGGGATGACCAGCGCGACGAGGAAGATGGCTGCCATCGCGACGGTGGTGCCGGCGCGAATCAACCCGACGTCGATGGCGACGTTGTTGCCCAACCAGCAGTAGACCAGCCAGGAGATCCACAGCAGCAGGAGTACGAGGAATCCCTGCGCCAAACTCAGCGGCGCGGGTCGCTGGCTCATGAACGTGGTGACTCGGATGAGCCCGAAGACGAATACCAGGTCGAAGAAGATCTCGAACAGGGTCGTTCGGTGCGCCTCCGCGGTCGCCACCGGCCGTGCCCCGAAGATCCGCCCCATCAGGACATCTTCACCATCAATCTTTGGGCCGTTCGGCATCCGACGTCCCGGTCACTCCGGCGGGTCTGCCGCCCGCCGGCCCTCGCGAACCGTCTCCTCGGCCAGCCGCTCGACCGCGCGGCGGCGTTCCCGGGCGAGCGACTCCATGTCGGGCTTCCGTCCGGCGGTGACGACGGCGATCACGAAGTCGCGCCAGATGCCTGCCAAAGAGTTCCCCTCGTGGAACGTTGCGGCGACAACCTTATCTTTCCTCGGGTGCCTCCCGGACAGTGGCCAACCGGTCGTCGACCGCCGCCGAACGGGGTAAGAAGGGCAGGTATCTCCGCACACCGGAAGGACGCGTACCGATGACCCTGGAACGACCGATCGCCCCGGACCCGTACGAGCTGCTGCCGACGCTGCCCTCGTTCACGCTGACGAGTGACGACGTGCAGAACGGCGAGCCGATGGACGCCCGGCACGCGCATGGCAGCACCGGGGGTGACAACGTCTCGCCGCAGCTGACCTGGTCGGATTTCCCCGCCGAGACGAAGAGCTTCACGGTGACCTGCTACGACCCCGACGCGCCGACCGGCAGCGGCTTCTGGCACTGGGTGCTCGTGAACGTGCCGGTCGAGGTCACGCAGTTGCCCAGGGGCGCCGGTGGCGCGGCGGGCACCGACCTCGGCGGCGCGTTCTCGGTCCGTAACGACTACGGCCAGCAGGGCTACGGCGGTGCGGCTCCGCCGGCCGGCGACCGCCCGCACCGGTACGTCTTCGCGGTGCACGCAGTGGACGTCGACCACCTGGACCTGACCCCGGATGCCAGCCCCGCCTACGTCGGCTTCAACCTCACGTTCCACACCCTGGCCCGAGCGGTGATCCGCCCGACGTACCAGATCAAGGAGTAACCCCTGACCCCCGCGATCTTGCACTTGCTGTCCCGACATCCGTGACATAAGGGACAGAAGGGCGACCGTAAGTGCAAGATCGCGCGGGGTGGGTGGGGTGTGGGGCGGGGGGTTAGGACGGGACGCGGGCTACGGCGAAGACTGACTGGCCGAACGGGGGGCGGACGCGCTGTTCGGCGGCCTTGGTGGCGGGCAGGACGACGGAGTCGTAGACCTTGACCATCGGGCCCTCCTTCGGCATCAGCCGGAAGACCTTGGTGGCCATGAAGTAGCCGATCAGCCCGAGCGCGTTGGCGTAGTGGATCTTCTCGACGGTCAGGCCGGCCTCGGTCATCGCCGCCTCAAGCGTCTTCTTCGTGTAGCGACGGACGTGCCCGGTGGCGATGTCGGCCGGGCTCATCGCGAACTGGAACGCCGGCACGATGATGATCACGTTGCCGCCGGGGCGGACCAGGTCACGCATGCTGCCCAGCGCGCCCACGTGGTCCTCGATGTGCTCCAGGACGTTGTACGAAACCGCCGCGCTGTAGTCACCCCGGTCGTTGTGCGGCAGCAGCATCTGCCGGACGTCGATGTTCGGCCGGTCGGCGAGGCGCTCCTTGAGCTGCACCAGCCGGTCCGGGTCGGCCTCGGTGGCGGTGAACCGGGGCAGCATCTCTGACCATTCCAGCGCGTAGTCGCCGAGACCGCTGCCGATCTCGATCGGGTTGTCGCCGAGGTAGGGCAGGGCCAGTTCGATGAACCAGCGACGGTGGTTGACAGCGGTCGCCAGGCCTTCCAGCACCTCGGACTGCACGCGCTGATCCCCAGTGATTTCTGCCATGCGTCGATTCCTCACGATATGAACTCGACCCGTGCCTGGACCGACAGAGTGAATCATCCGCTGGGACGGCAGAAGAATCGGGGCATCGGGGGTGGCCGAATTGTGGTCGGGGGGTGGGTTCGTGATCGGCGGTCGGCGAACCCGGCACATAGTACGGCAGTACCCCGAAACATGTCACGGCAGCGCCATGCCCTGACTACCCTATGAATTGTCATGACTACTCCTGAACCGGACATGCCCAGCGACAGCGACGGTCCGGCCGCTGCGTCGTCGGTGCAGGGGGCCCCTGGTGGCGTTCGGCCTTCCCGCAAGGGGAAGTGGGTCGACCTGGCCGCCGTGCTGAGCTTCGTGGCGCTCGGCCTTTGGGTGACCGGTCGCCTCTGGTTGGAGCCCGGCAGTGGTGTGCGGGACAACCAGTCCGATCAGTCGCAGTTCGAATGGATGATGGCGCACGGTGCGCGAGTCGTGACGCATTTTGCGTATCCGTTCCACTCCAATCAGATGAACGTACCGGACGGCGTGAATCTGATGGCCAATACGTCCGTATTATCCATTTCATTGCCACTGACGCCGGTCACCCTGCTCCTGGGGCCGCGAGTGGCATTCCTGGTCTTTCTCACCGTCGGCATGATTGCCACCGCCACTGCCTGGTATTTCCTGCTCTCCCGGGTCCTGATCGGCACCCGTGGGCCGGCGTGGCTGGGCGCCGGCTTCTGCGCGTTCGCGCCGGCCATGGTGTCGCACGCCAATGGGCACCCGAACATCGTGTCGCAGTTCGTCGTCCCGTTGATCATTTGGCGCACGCTGCGACTCGGCGAGGCGGGCCGTTGGCTGCGCAACGGAGTCCTTCTCGCGCTCGTGATCGTCTGGCAGGCCTTCCTCAACCTGGAGATTCTGCTGATGACCGCGATCGGGCTCGGCGTGATCATCGGCGTGCTCGCCCTCGGACGTGCCGATCTGCGATCGCGGGCCCGGCCCTTCATCGCCGGCCTCGCCGTGGCGGCCGGGGTCGCCGGGCTTCTGCTGGCGTACCCCCTGTACGTCCAGTTCTTCGGGCCGGACGCGTACTCCGGGCTGTCCCGGTTGATCCGTGGCTACTCCAGCGACCTGGCCTCGTTTGTCGCGTACTCCCGCGAGGCACTCGCCGGTAGCCCGCGTACCGCCGCCGGGCTGGCCAAGAACCCGACCGAGGAGAACAGCTTCTTCGGCTGGGCGCTGGTGGTCCTGGTGATCGCCCTGGTCTGGTGGTTGCGCCGCTCGGTCGTGGTGCTCGCGCTGGCCGCGCTCGGGCTGCTCTTCGCGGTGCTCTCGCTGGGCCGGGAGGTTCGCTTCGACAACCGGGGTACGGGTGTGCCGGGACCCTGGGCGGCGCTGGAGAACCTGCCGATCCTGCACTCGGTGGTGCCGACGCGGTGGGCGTTGGCGATCACCCCGATCATCGGGCTGCTGCTCGCCTACGGTGCCGAACGCGCCCGCGAGCTGGCCAGTTCGCACCCGGCCGCGAAGGGGCAGATCCGCTTTGTCGCCGCGACCGTGCTCACGATGGCCCTGTTGCCGATCGTCCCCACTCCGCTGCCCGTGACCCATCTCAACCCGGTGCCCACCTTCGTGACCAGTGGGGCCTGGCGTCCGTACGTGACAGGTGGGCGCAGCGTGGTGGCCCTGCCGTTGCCGGACAGCACCTACGCGGAGCCGTTGCGGTGGTCTGCGGCGACCCGACTCGACATGCCGCTGGCCCGTGGCTACTTCCTCGGCCCGGACACCCGCCCGAACGCCGAGGCCCCGCGGGTCGCGTTGTTCGGTGCGCCGCCCCGCCCCACCAGCAGCTTCTTCGGCACCATCCGGCGCACCGGGGCGGTGCCGCCGATCACCCCGCAGGGCCGGGTCCAGGCGGTCGACGATCTGCGCTTCTGGCGGGCCGGTGTGGTCGTCCTCGGACCGCACGAGCACGAGACGGCGCTGCGCCGGGGGATGACGGAGCTGACCGGGATCCAGCCGGTCTTCACCGGCGGCGTGTGGGTGTGGGACGTCCGATCGTTGACCGACTGAGCTTGCGACTCAGGGCAGGACAGCTAGCGGACGCAGCAGCCCTGGCACACCTTCGGGGTGGGCAGGGTGAAGGCGAGGCAGCAGGTGCGCCGCTGCACACTCGGCTCACCGGTCGGCCCTGGCACCAGCTCGATCAGGTCGGCCAGGTCGAGCGCGCCGAGCAGGGTGTCGATGCTCTGCACCGTCGAGCCGGGCAGGCCGTCCGCGGCCCGCAGGATGCCGTGCGCGATGCCGGAGGCGACCGAGCCGAGCAGCGTCCGGGTGCCCACCCGGACCTCCGACTGGATCGCCGTGATGAGCGGCGTTAGGTGGGCGTCGAGCAGTGAGGCGCGCAGCGCGGCCAGCAGCTCCGCCTCGTCGGCGACGACCCGCACCTCCGGCAGGCCGGCGAGCGCCAGCGGGTCGCTCGGCAGCACCGCCACGGTGGTGCCACGACGCAGGCCCAGGGTGAGCAGTTGCCGGTGGTCCTCGAAGTGGATCAGCACGTTGGCCGGATCGACCAGCGGCACCCGCCGGGCGGAGGCCCAGCCGAGCACGACCGGCAGCGCGGTCCAGTAGCTGTACGACTTCCAGGCCAGCGCCGCGCAGGCGTGCGGGGTGCCGCCCCAGCGGACAGCGGCGCCGCGCAGCAGCTCCGGCAGCCGACTGCCGTCGATCAGGGTGGTGGCGGGCGCCCAGCCGAACTCGTCCTCGACCACCAGGCCCCGGGCGAGCCCGGGAAGGTCGTCGGTGCCGAACATGGCCCGTAGCGCCGCGGTGACGGGGGCGAGCGGCGTGGCGATGGTGTCCCGCCTGGGCATCACCGCTGTCACCTGATCCGTCCCCCCGTGCGCGTGACCGAGGAGTGTGCCTCGGCGGATGACCAGTGTCGTCCTGAGCTAAGGCTAGCCTAACCAGGCCTTCGAGTCTAAGGGAAGCCTCACCTTGGTTGGATCCGGAGGCCCAGGTCACCCCGGCTTCCGGCGAAAGCAGCGCGTCGTGCTCCGCGTACTACCCGGCGTGAGCGCGGAGAAACAGCGCGCAGGATCGATGATCATCGGTTACTTGTCAAGCGGAGTGTCGAAAAGGTGCCAGTTGCGTGTGCGCTCACGCACAGAACGTGAAACTTATAGCCCCGGCCACGAGGAAGCTGATGACGACCTCACCCCTCGAACGGGCTGCCGACTCCTTCGCGGCCGAGCTCGCCCGACAACGGACCGGGCGAGGGCTGTCCAAGAAACAACTGGCCGTCCTGATGGGGTTCGACCCGTCCTACGTGAGCCACGTCGAAGGGCGCCGACACCGCCCGACCGAAGACTTCGCCCGCCGCGCCGAGGCCGTCCTGGAGGCCAGCGGCGCGATCTGGCAGCGCTTCCGGGAGTACGACGACCTACGGCACGCCCGCACGGGTCAGTCGCACCGTGAGCCGTACCTGCCCGGACAGTGGCTGCCGCCCGGCACCGGCCTCGTCGTGGAGCGGGAGCTCGCCACCCTGATCCACACCGACGACGGCTACCGGTGCGTCATCCACCGAGAGCTGTACAACGCCGGCACCGAGCCGGTCACCCGCTACCTGGTCCGGGTCGCCGTCGACCGCTACCCGAACGACCCCGGCCGCTCCAACCGGCACCACCGGGAGCACCAACTCACGTTCGCCGAGCTGCAACTACAGGCCCGCCGGGACGACGGCAGCGGTGATGCGGAGCCGATGCACTGGCGAGCCAAACACGACCGGGACGCGTTCAAGGAGATCTGGCTGCTCTTCGAGAACGAAGAGCGGCGCTTTCCGCTCTACCCCGGCGACCGGGCCACCATCGAGTACGCGTACAGCGTCGGGCACGAGAAGTGGGGTCCCTGGTTCCAGCGGGCCGTCCGGCTACCCACCCGGCAGCTCGCCGTACGCCTCGACCTGCCTGCGGCGCTCGACCCGCAGGTCTGGGGCGAGGAGACCTCGCTCTCCGCGGAGGAGTGCCCGCTGCGGACGGCGCCGCAGCGTCACGACGAGGGTGACCGGGCAATCTACGACTGGCAGACCGACGACCCACCGCTGAACGCCCGCTACCGGATGCAGTGGCGCTTCCGTGCCCGTCCGGACACCGACGCGGACGGCGTCCCCGGCGGTGTCCGAGTTCGGCCCAGCGACCGGATGCGCGGTCTCGGCATCGTGCAACGCGGCGCCGACCTGCTTCGCCAGCGCGTCCGCCCGTTCGACCTGCCCGGAGAGGAGCAGATCGCCCGGGACGTGGTCGACCGGCTCACCAGGGCACTGGCCCGGCTCGACGAGCTGCACCCGTTCAGCAAGGGGGTGGGCGTTGCCGCCCCGCAGCTCGGCGTCGGCCGGGCGGCGGCCGTGGTGCGGCCCCCCGACCGGTTGGCCGATCCGGTCGTGCTGCTCAACCCCCGGGTCGTCGACGCCGACCTGGACACCGACGAGCAGTACGAGGGCTGCCTGTCCTTCTTCGATCATCGAGGTCTGGTGCCCCGGCCGCTGCGACTGGACGTGGAGCATGCCCAGTGGGACGGCAGCCGGATCATCACCTCGTTCGAGTTCGGCATGGCTCGGCTGGTCGCACACGAGATCGACCACCTGGAGGGCCAGCTCTACGTCGACCGGATGGCACCTGGCGTGCCGCTGGTGCCGGTGGAGGAGTACCGCGAGACCGGGCACCCCTGGCGCTACTGACCAGAGGGGGGACCGGGGCGCGTGCCCCAGGGGGCAGGGGCACGCGCCCCGGTGTGGGGGGAGGAACGTCTAGAGGTCACCGAAGGTGTCGTAGCGGATGTGCGGCGGCGGCACCTCGTCCGCGGCGAGCACCCGCAGCGTGGACCGGACCATCCGGGCCGAGCCGGAGACGTAGCAGTCGTGCGTGGTCCACGGGCCGTACCGGGCCACCACGTCCGGGATGTCGCCCAGCTCACCGTCGAAGTCCGGGTCGTCACTGCAGGCCGGGGTGACCGACAACCACGGGTGTACGGCGACCAGCTCCTGCAACCCGGCCAGGCCGTACAGGTCCGCCGAATGGCGGGCACCGTAGAAGACGTGCACCCACCGGGTCCGGTTGTAGGTGGCCAACTCCTCCACCAGCGCCTTGATCGGTGCCAGGCCGACCCCGCCGGCAACGCAGAGGATGTCCCGGTCCGAGGCGCGGTCCAGGGTCATCGACCCCATCGGTGCGGCCAGGCGAAGCAGCTCACCCGGCCGTACCCGACGCACCAGCGCGCCGGACACCCAGCCGGCCCCCGGCGACCGGACGTGGAACTCCAGGACGTTGTCGCCCTTCGGGGCGTTCGCCACCGAGTAGTTCCGCCACACCCGGGGGTGATGGCGCGGGACCTCCAGGCTGACGTACTGCCCAGCCCGCCAACGCAGCGGATGCTGCAACGCCCGGCAGGTCAGCACGGCGGTGTCCGGGCCGTACCGCTGGTGGGTCAGCACCTCGGCGTGCCAGAACGGCGGGTCCTCGTCGTCCGCGGCCCCGGCGATCATCAGGGCGGCGATCGCCGCGTACGCCTCCCGCCACGCCTGGTCGTACTCCAGGTTCCAGCCGTCACCGGCGGTGCTGCGCAGCGCGTCCAGCAGGGCCACCCCCACCGTCGCGTAGTGCTGGTCGGCCACGTGGTACTTGCGGTGGTCGCGGCCCAGCGCCCGGAGAAACTCGTCGAAGCTCTCCGGGTCGTCGACGGTGTGGATCGCCGTGATGATCGCCTCCAGGAGGCGGTCGCCCTGGCCGGTCATCTGCACCGGGAAGAGTTGCCGCAGGGCGGGGTCGAGCAGGAACAGCCGGGCGTAGAAGTGGCCGCCCAGTCGGGCCCGGTCGTCTTCGACGAGGGTCCAGCTCTCCTTCAGCAACCGCGCGAGGTTGTCCATGCGGCGCTCCTCCTCCAGTCGGCAGCGGATCGGGCGCCCATAGAATGTCCACGGAGAGTGTCGACTGGTCGCACAGAATGTGCGATCGGCTCATGCTGGCCGGTCAGCCGTGTCAGTGGTGCCGCCCGTCGGGCAGAGTGGTGCGGTGACCGTTGAGCTGACCCGCCCGGTGTCCCGCCGACTACTGGGCACCGAGACGCTGCTGGTCCTCGGCCTCTCCCTCGGCCAGTCCGCGGTCTACGCGGTGGTCTCGATCATCGCGAAGCTGACCGCCGAGGGTCCGCTCTCCAAGCAGACCGCCTCGCTGAACACCTCGGCGTCGACCCGACACTGGCTGGACCTGACGTACCAGCTGCTCGGCATCGTGTTCGCGCTGCTTCCGGTGCTGCTCGCCGTACACCTGCTCAGCCGCGACCCCGGCGACCCTGCGCGGACCCTCGGCCTGGACGCCCGGCGGCCCGGCCAGGACCTGGCCCGCGGCGCTGGCCTGGCCGCGCTGATCGGCCTGCCCGGGCTGGCCCTGGTCTGGGTGGCGGCTCAGCTCGGCCTCAACGCCACGCTCGTGCCGGCCGCGCTGCCGGACGTCTGGTGGGCGATCCCGGTGCTGATCCTCGCCGCCGTGCAGAACGCCGTGCTGGAGGAGGTGATCGTGGTCGGCTACCTGGTCACCCGACTGCGCCAGTTCCAGTGGCGGCTCGCCGCGATCATCGCGACCAGCGCGCTGCTACGCGGCTCGTACCACCTCTACCAAGGCTTCGGCGCGTTCGTCGGCAACGCGGTGATGGGCGTCGTGTTCAGCCTCTTCTACCTGCGCACCCGGCGGGTAATGCCACTGATCATCGCGCACACGCTGCTCGACGTGGTCGCCTTCGTCGGCTACGCGCTGCTGCCCCGGGAGTGGTTCGACTGGCTCTGACCGGTCAGCGCCCGGCTGGGTCGGTAGGCGGCCGCCGTTCGGGCCGCGAGCCGGTCGGCCGCCGCCGCGTCTCCCAGCGCCGCCGCGAGCACCGCCGCTCCCGGTAGCAGCCGGGCCACCAGCCGCAACGCAACCCAACCGCTGGCCTGGGCGGTGAGCGGCGCGGCCAGCCGCCAGGCCGCCTCTGCCGCCCGCGGCCAGGCCCCGTCGACCGGATCGCCCGCCTGCTCTGCGGCAGCCAGGGCCGCCCGCGCGCTCGCCGGGTCCGGATGCACCTGGGTGAGCACCAGCAGCTCGACGGCCCGGGCGGGATCGGCTGGATCCTTGCCGTAGGCCGCAGCAAGGTGCAGCACCAGATTCGCGTGCGTCCACAGCACCGAGGCCAACTCGGCCAGCGGCGCGAAGAGACCGGCCAGCGCCGCGGTCGCCCCGCCCGCGCCCGCCGAGCGGACGAACCGCTGGGTGGCCAACCGGGCCAGGCCGTCCGCCGACGCGTCCGGGTACCGGACCCGCAGGCGCTCGGCCCACTCGGCCGCGCCCGGCCCGAGCGCCCGCACCGCGGCCAGAGCCAACAGCTCCGGCGCGAAGCCCGGGTGGTCGAGCACGCGCGCGGCGACCGCCCGCAGCTCCGATTCCGGGGTATGCCCCAGAGCCGGGGCGGTCTGCGCGGTGGTGGGGGTTGCCGGTGCCCTGTCCTGCTCGGCTACGGGCTCTCTCGGCGTCGTGCTCTTCCGAGCGGGCGCCGCCCGTTTGGTGGGGCTCGGGGCACGCTTGCGCGGGGAGGGTGCCGGCGCCGCAGCCGGTGTGCTCGGGGTCACATCGGCCGTCGTTGTGGGTGCCTTCCTGGTGGCGGCCTTTCGAACGGGGGTGGTTCGGGCCTTCGGCGGCCGGGTCGCCGGCTCGACTGCCGCCGGGCCTGGCTCACTGCTGCCTCCGGTGGCGGTTGGCGGGTCTGCTTGCTCGCTGCTCGGCCGGCTTGGCTGGTCGTCGGTCGGGTCGGTCGGCGGGCGGCTCGGCTGTCGGGGCAGGAGGCGGTCCGGCTCCGGTGGCTGGAAGAGCACCGCCGGGGCGGCCTTGGCCCGTCGAGGACGCTGGCTCGCCGGAGCGGCGGCCGGCGGTGCCGCCGTCTCCGCGGGCTGCTCGGCAACAGCCGGCGGCGTGAAGGTGGCCCGCGGGGAGCGCCGACGCGCTCTCTCAGCAGGCTCTCGACGGGTCGACTCGCTGGGCGGCTGCTCCTGCATATCGATGGAGCGTAGTCCCGATCACGCTGCCGCACAGCGCCGAAACACGGGTCCGGGTGGCCGCGGTGGGCGTACCCCGGAAGTCGTTTTGCTCCCGGTGGGTAGCGACCTGTATTCTCGGGCGCGGTGGTCTGCGGGCCACCTGGGAGACTTCGCCTAGTCTGGTCTATGGCGCCGCACTGCTAATGCGGTTGGGGTCTTAAAGCCCCTCCCGGGTTCGAATCCCGGAGTCTCCGCGCGAAAGCCGGGTGTGTAGACTGGCTGAGCACGAGCGCCCGTAGCTCAATGGATAGAGCATCTGACTACGGATCAGAAGGTTAGGGGTTCGAGTCCCTTCGGGCGCACAGAGCAGGAAAGAAAGAGCCCCCGACCAGCCAGAACGGCAGGGTCGGGGGTTCTTTCACGTCCGCCGGAATCAGGCTTTGATATGCCGCTCAGGCGAACGGGACAGTGGTCGCGATGAAGCGGTCCGGGCGCACGATCGTCGCTTGTCCTTTTGCAAACCTGTCCACGTCGGCGAAGACGGCGCCGTGCGTGGTGAGCCACGCCATGGTGCCGGCGTCGAGGCCGCAGGCCTCGCCGCCGATGACGCCCCACCGGTTGCCCAGCAGCGCGTCGAGGTTGGTGCGCCGGCCGTCAACGACGAGCGGGGCATCGGGCAGTTGCCGGGTGCCGTCGGGGAGGCGCTCAGGCGCTGCGGCTGCCCTGGCTACGCGCGCGTCGAGGCCTGGGAGCATCCCTGCGGTCCGCACCAGTCCGCGCAGCGCGGCTGCCGTGAAACGGTTGCGACCGAGCATCACCCGGCCGGTGAGTAACGCCGTGCGGGTCATCCGCGCCACGGCTGGCCGCCGCTCGCGCTCGTAGCGGTCCACGTCGCCGGGCGCGTCGGCCAGCAGCCAGGACAGGGTCGCGACATCGCGTAGGCCGGCGCCGAGGCCCTGACCGGTGAACGGCGGCATCGAGTGCGCCGCGTCGCCGGCGAGCAGCACGCGGCCGCGGCGCCATGCCGAGGCCGTACGGGCATGGAACGTGAACACCGCGGCCCGCTCGACCCGCAGCGCCGCAGGATCCGCCCATGGCTGGATCAGCTGGTCAATCCGCGCGACCATGCCGACCGGGTCCTCGTCGGGCAGCAGCATCCACTCCCACCTCCGAACGCCGGGCCGCTCGAACGTCACCATCGGCCGGGCCGGGTCGAGCACGTGGGAGAACATCGGCTCGCCGGTGCTGTGCCCATCGGTGCGGGCGTCGACCACCAGCCACGGCTCCGGGTAGCTGACGCCGTCATAGGAGGCACCGATGAGGCCCCGCACGGTGCTCGACGCCCCGTCGCAACCGACGAGCCACGCGGCGGTCAGCGTCGAGCCGTCGTCGAGCGTGACGGCGACGATGTCGCCCGACTGCTCGAGCGCTGTCACCGACCGACCGGTGTGGAGGTGCACCGTGGGCATCCGCGCCAGTCGGTCGCGTAGTGCCCGCTCCAGGCGGGGCTGGTCGAGCATGACGCCAGCCGGGACGCCATCCGCCAGACGAAGCGTCAGCAGCGGGCGGCGATCGGGGCCGAGTAGTTGCGTACGGCGCAACGGCGTCGCCCACTCGTCCCAGTCGTCCAAGCCGTCGATGCGGCGGAGGATCCGCTGCACGTGCGAGTCGAGGACCGCCGCCCGCGGGTGGGCGTGCGGCCCAGACCGGGCGTCGGACGCCGGGTCCACGACGACGACGCGGATGCCACGGTCACCGAGCAGTGCGGCGAGCACGGCTCCGACCGGTCCACATCCGGCAATCACCACATCCGTGTCCATGGGTCAATGTTCTTACGTGGCCGCGCGGGAGGACATGGCGCAGCACCGGAACCTGGTCGCGGAGTCCGGGGCGCACTGCGCGGTGGCGGTCCTGGCGTTATGAATAGGCGCGACCCGGCCCGAACTCCGGGCTGGCCTGACGACGTCCGAACAGCGCCCGCAGCACGGAGGCGACGAAGACGACTGACGCGATGGTCAGCACCAGGGCCACGGGAGCGATGTGCTCCGCCTGCCACTCGAAGTCGCCTGCGGTGATGGTCGTCTGGTCGACGCCGAGGACATCCATCGACGGCAGCAGTGCGGCCGGGTACCACAGCGGCGCGTACGAATATGGCAGGCTCACACCACCGTTGAGCGTCCAGTAACCGGTCCCGTCGTAGATCAACGCACTGTCGACGACAACTGCCACATCGCAGGCCACCAGCGTCGCGACACACAACAGCACGACGGCACTCTTGGCGTGCCCCGACCTCGCCAGCCGACTCGCCAGGATCGCGCCCAGGCCGAGGAGCACCGCCCAGACGGTGGCGGTGAGCGCCTCGATCGGCAGGTACTCGGCGCGTAGTCCGTGCGCAAAAAGCACCAGGAGCAGCACCGCAAGTGTCCACAACAGACCGAGTCGCTTGATCATCGGCCAGGTTGCATTCATGACGTGAGGCTACCGCAGATCGACTACCGTGGCTGTCAGCGGCTCAGATGCTCAAGTACCGATGTCGGCCGTTGGTGGGTATGCGAGCGGGTGGTGGAGCCTCCTTGGCGGTGGCACCGAGGCGGGCGGAGATTGCGTTGGCCTCTTCGAGCGCTCGTCGGGCGGCCGGCGAATCGGTGCGCGCGTAGGCATGGCTGAGGCTTGCCAGTGCCGCGGCATGCATGGAATGCCAACCGCGTGTCCTCCACAGCGCGACGGACTCCTCAAGGTGGTCGACCGCGTCGGTGGGGCGATCCTCCGCCAACTCGATCTCGCCCAGCACCATCAGCGCTTCAGCCAGGTGGTGGGCCATGTTGTGCTCGCGACTGAGTATCACCGCCGCTTCGGCCGTCGCCCGCGCGGTGGAGGCGCCGCGTCGCTTCTCCAGGCGGGCCAACGCGATCAGGGTGAACACGTGGGTGTAGGTGTCGCCGTGGCGTAGGGCGATGCTCATCGACTCGTACAGCATCTGTTGGCTTCGCGCGAAGTCGCCGAGGTCAGCGTGGGCGATGCCGGCGAACTGCAGCACGGTCGCGACCCAGCGCGGGTTGTTCAATGCGCGTGCCTCGTCCAGCATCTCGATGAGTAACGCGGCGTCCGCGAAGCGCCCCTGTTCGTAGCTGACGATCGACAGTGCGAGCCGAGCTCGAATCCGACCGCCTCGGTGATCCGACCGCTCGGCGAGTTGCAGGGCCTGACTGGCGTACGCAGCCGCCGCGGAGTGGTCGCCGGCGGCGGCGAGTGCCCACGCGCACATCACCGCGGCGTCACACATGCCCGGCTCGTGTCGCAGCTTGGTGAACATGGCCAGTAGCCGCTGCGATTCCTCGTGGTGGCGGGACATGGCGTCACCGGAGGGCCGGTCGTCGATCCACGTCGTCACATCGATGAGCCCGCGCAGCATGACGGCCTCACCAAGGCGGTTACCCGCGGCCCTGCACACGGACAGAACCTCGGTGTTGATGTCGGCCCAGTCGCGGTACATGCCGCGCACGTCGAAGTATTTCTCCATGCATCCGGCCAGGTCGAAGGCCAGGTCGTCACAGCCGAGTACGCAGGCTTGCCGGATGATCGACAGCAGCGTCGCCTTCTCGGCGTCGAACCACCGTGCCGGGTCGGGATCCGACAGGTACGGATGGGACCAGTCCATCGGCGGCCGCGCGGCAGGTCCGCTGATCGCCGCGTAGCAGGGCCCCGGGATGTGCCTGGCCATCCGCTCGGCGACGGCGAGCCAGCCACCGAGTCCGCGGCGCAGGGCGTCCGCTGTCGCCTCGCGAGTTTCCTCCAGGGCCGCGCGTTCTCTGGCGAACAGCCGCACCAGATCGTGGAACCGGTAGCGGTGCTGGCCGCAGACGTCGGTGCCGACGGCGGTGAGTAGTTGCGCATCCACCAGCGCTTCGGCGTGCGCCATGCCGCTGTCCAGTGTGGTCCCGAGCACGACGGCGGCGAACCACACCGGGAAGTCCGGCAGGTCAAAGACGCTGAGTAGGAGGAGCAGTCGACGTGTCTCTGGCTCGAGCGCTTGGTAGCTGAGTGTGAGTGAGGGGCGGACGGCCAGGTCGCCGGCCGCCAGGTGGTCCAGGCGTCGGCGCTCGTCGCCGAGCATCGTCGCCAGTTGTCCGAGTCGCCAGGTCGGTCGCCCGGCCAGGCGGGCGCCGGCTACCCGTATCGCGAGCGGGAGGCCGCCGCACAGCCTGACGATCTGTGTCGCCTCGAGGTGCTCGGCCGTGACCCGGTCGACGCCGGCGACACTGGCCAGCAACCGCAGCGCGGTCGCGGTTGGGAACACGTCCAGGTCGAGGCGGCGGGTCCCCTCGATGCCCGTCAGACGCGATCGGCTGGTAATCAACACCGCGCATGTCGCTGTTGCCGGGAGAATGGGTCTGACCTGCGCCTCGCTCGCAACGTCGTCCAGCAGCAGGAGCACCCGGCGACCCGCGAGGTGGGTGCGGAAGAGTTCGGCACGCTCGGTCTCGTCGGCAGGAATCATCCGGCTGTCCAGGCCCAGGGCGCGTAGGAACCTCGCCAGGACGTCGCTGGAGGGCAGCGGTGACGTTTCGGCTCCACGCAGGTTCACGTACAGCCGGCCGTCCGGGTACGCGACGGCCAGCCGATGCGCGACATGCACGGCGAGGGTCGTCTTGCCGACGCCGCCCATGCCGCTGATGACGGCGATGGGAGTGGCATTGTGGTGCCGGCTGTCGTGCTCCAGGCCGGCCAGGTGCTGGTACAGCGTCGTCACGTGCTCTTCTCGGCCGGTGAAGTCGGCGATGTCCGTGGGCAGCATGGCGGGCACGAGGTTGCGGGCAGGCGCCTGCCACGGGCCTCCGGGCAACGCGGGCGAGGTGTCGTCGCCGACGGTGCTGGTGGAGGCGAGGGCGTCACGTACGGCCACCCAGCGCACAGCGGCGGCGGCGTCGAGCCCGCACGCCTGGACGAAGGTCGAGACCAACTCGCTCCTGGGCAGGCTGGAACGGCTGAGCATGGTCGCCGTGGTGCTCGCGGGCATGCTGTCACCTGCAGCCGCCGCCTGCCGCGCGAGTTGACGGTAGGTCTGCGTCGACCAGGCTCTCAGTCGGCGCAGGGCGGCGAGGAACTCCGCGACGCTACGGACCTCGTCTGGATTCGGCGGCGGGACTACCGGCACAGCCACGACACCATCGACCCTCGGCCGAGGTACGCCACCGCCATGCCGCCCAGCGCGGACGGTGGTTGAAGCTGATCGGCGCAGTCCCGGATGCCTCGAATCATTGTGCTTCCCCCGTCGGTGATGCGATGGCTACACCATCATCATTATCCATCTCCGGGAGATCTCTCCGACCCCGAAGATCATCGGCAAAGGGTCGCGTCGGGGCCGCCAGGGGGTCAGCCCGCCAGGTGAATGATGGGTCAAGTTCGTCGCGACATTGATCGTCGTACGCATGCTGTCCGTGCAGAAATCACGTGGGCGCAGGTGCGCCTACCTGGAACGGAGGAATCGCATGCTGAGCACGTTTCACTCTCGGGTCCGAGCGCTCGCGGTCATCGGCATGGCTGGTGTCGTGGCGGCGACCGGCGCGATGCCCCATGCGGCGTCGGCGGACGCGGTGGCCGCACCGGCCGCCGCGGGTGCCGACGCCCGACAGGTCGACCTCCCGCGCATCACCTCGACGATCAAGCCTCCGGCGGGATCTCGCCCCGTCGGCGCGTACGTCGTCACTCGCGGAACGCAGACCTACACCTGCGCTGGTGGCGCGTTCACCGGCGCGTCCGTGCCGGAGGCCCAGCTGATCGGCACGGGTGGCCGGGTTCACCACTTCAAGGGTCCGAGTTGGCAGTCCGAGCGTGACGGTTCACTGATCACGGCGAAGAAGACCGCGGAGAGGCCGCGTCCGGGGACGATCCCCGAGCTGCTGCTGACGGTGGACAGCCATACCGGCGCCGGCATTCTCAGCAATGTCGCGTACGTCAGTCGCCTGCTGACCTCGGGTGGCGTCGCACCGGCCGGCGCGTGCACCGACGGCGCGACGGCGGCCGTGCCGTACGGCGCGGTCTACGTCTTCTGGGCCGCGAAGCGGTAACAGCCAGGTCCCCGGTGTCCGCCGGGATCCCCGGCGGGCACCGGACGATGGTCATGGGCAACCGTCGATGTTAGCGTCTACCAACCGCAATCCGCCACCGGCTGATGTTCCCCGCACGTTACGTCTTGACGAACGCCATGTTATCGCTCACAGTCGATGGCTAAGGACGACGACACCTTTGGCTTACCGGGCAAGCCTGATTCGTCGACCTCGAATCAGGCGTGCGCCAAGGCATGCAGTCGCGTTGTTAGCGCTAACGTTCTCGAAGCATGCTCCCGGCCACGCGTCGCGGTGCGCCCATCTTCGGGCAGACCGTTCGGCTCTTGGTCTCTGAAGGAGGATCATGTCTGCCCTCGATAGGTCTCCATCGATCACCCCGCCGCGGCGGCGCGGGTGGCTGCTGCGGGTTTTCACCGCTGGCGTGATGGCGGTGGCGGTCGGCGGCGCCGCCGCAGCGGTGGTGTCGACACCCGCCGCCGCGGCGACTGTCGACACGAGCGCGTGGTACGTGTTGATCAACCGCAACAGCGGCAAGGCCCTGGACGTGTACAACCTGGCCACGAATGACGGTGCGCGGATCACCCAGTGGGCCCGGAACAACGGCAACCAGCAGCAGTGGCAGTTCGTCGACTCTGGCGGTGGCTACTACCGGGTGAAGTCGCGGCTGTCCGGCAAGGTGCTGGACGTCTACAACTTCTCGACTGCCAACGGTGCCAGCATCGTGCAATGGAGCGACAACAACAGCACCAACCAGCAGTTCCGGTTGGCCGACTCCGACAGCGGCTACGTCCGGTTGATCAACCGGAACAGCAACAAGGTGCTGGAGGTGCAGGGCGCCTCGACCGCCGACGGCGGCAACATCGTCCAGTACGACGACTGGAACGGCAGCAACCAGCAGTGGCAGTTCGTCCGCGTCGACGGCGGGAGCAACCCCACCACGCCTCCCCCGACCACGCCGCCGCCGTCCGGCACCTGCGACCTTCCCTCGACGTACCGCTGGTCGTCAACCGGTCAGCTGGCGACCCCGAAGTCGGGGTGGGTGTCGCTCAAGGACTTCACCGTGGCCCCCTACAACGGCCAGCAGCTGGTCTACGCCACCACGCACGACTTCGGGAGTAGCTGGGGCTCGATGAACTTCGGCCTCTTCACGAACTACTCGCAGATGGCCTCGGCGAGCCAGAACACGATGAACTCGGCCACTGTCGCGCCGTCGCTGTTCTACTTCGCGCCGAGGAACATCTGGGTGCTCGCCTACCAGTGGGGTGGGCCGGCGTTCTCCTACCGGACCTCCACTGACCCGACCAACCCGAACGGCTGGTCGGCGGCGCAGACGCTGTTCACCGGAAGCATCACGGGTTCGGGTACGGGTCCGATCGATCAGACGCTCATCGGCGACGGCACGAACATGTACCTGTTCTTCGCCGGGGACAACGGCAAGATCTACCGGGCCAGCATGCCGATCGGGAACTTCCCCGGCAACTTCGGCAGCAGCTACACGACCATCATGAGCGACACGACGAACAACCTGTTCGAGGCCCCGCAGGTCTACAAGCTGCAGGGTCTGAACAAGTACCTCATGATCGTCGAGGCGATCGGCTCGCAGGGCCGCTACTTCCGCTCGTTCACGGCCACCAGCCTTGGGGGTTCGTGGACGCCACAGGCCGCCAGCGAGAGCAACCCGTTCGCCGGCAAGGCCAACAGCGGTGCCACCTGGACCAACGACATCAGCCACGGTGAGCTGCTGCGGACCAGCGCCGACCAGACGATGACGGTCAACGCCTGCAACCTGCAGCTGCTCTACCAGGGTCGTTCGCCCAGTTCCGGCGGCGACTACGGCCTCCTGCCGTACCGGCCCGGTCTGCTGACCCTGCAACGATGAGGGCGTGACCCAGCTCGGAACTGAACGGGCGGGCTCGGCGTCGAGCCGAGCCCGCCCGCTACAGCGTCACTCGATCGGCGTGCCGCTGACGCAGGTGAGCACCTGGCCCTGACCACGAATCGCGCTCGACCTGGCCGTGGTGAACCCACGGGCTTCGAGTAGCAGTTTGGTCGCGGTGAGGTTCGCCGTGGCGTGTGCGGCGGTGGGCCGCTCGCCGAACACGTAGAGCTGCCCTCCCGGTGCCAGCAGGCTCCGCATCCGGTCGATCGGCTGAGTCGCGTCGCCCAGCCAGAACAGGCTGACGTTCACGGCGAAGATCTTGGTGAAACGGCGGGCCGGGAGGTCGGCCGCCTCAAATCCTGCACATCGAATCTCAGCTCTGCCGGCGTTGATGTGGTTCAGGTTCCGTTCGGTCGCGAGCCGCACCATCGTCGCCGCTCGGTCGATGGCGACGATTCGGCCGGTCGTGAGGCGGCTGGCGACCAGGGAGACGGCCGCTCCCCGACCGCAGCCGATCTCCAACACCTGGTCGTCCGCTGCGACAGCCATCGTGTCCACCGCCCATCGCTGCCGATGGGCTGCCGTCGTCCGCACCGGTTCCTCGGGTGCGAAATCCGGATCGCTGGTCGGCAGGGTGAACTTCACGACGTCACTCGCCGATGCCTGCTCTGTGCACACCTCTGATTCCACCCTGCCGGGCGAGTCAGTGCACCGTGTCCTCGGTCACCGGTGAGTTCCGGGGCGGCGCGTCAAGCAGGCGCCGCCCCGGACTCACCGCGGGATCAGGCGATCCGGTAGGCGCGTTGGATCGTCTGCGTGACCGTGTTGCCGGCGGTGTCGGTCGCCGTCAGTCGGAGCGAGACGAAGCCGGCCCGCCGGGGGTGACTGATGAGGGCGACGTCCCGGATCACCGGCAGCGTGACCCACGTCTTGCCGTCGTCGAACGACGCCGAGACGCCCAGCGTCCGGTTGGGCGCGGCCTTGGAACCAGCCTGCCGGTCCAGTGCCACCGGAATGGTCATGATCCGGCCCGCGCGGGCCGTGTTGGTGTCGTCGAGCACCGGCGTCGGTCGGGCTGTCGTCAGGGGCAGCCGCTGCGGCGACGTCGTGTGCGCCGAGGTGAAGGTCCAGGCCACCGCGATCGAGGTCGACAGGGTGTCCGGGACCGCGCGGGTGACGGTCGCCTCCAGACGGTAGGTGGCCTTCTCGGCGGGCACCGCGAACTCGGCCCACGGGCTGTCCGAGGTGCCGATCTCCGTGCCGTTGCGCAGCAGCCGGAACTGCACCGGCCGGTCGTCGCGGCTCCCGGGGCGACCGGCCGCGTCGCCGAACAGCGGCAACGACGAGATGGAGATGGTGTCGCCGTCGCGGCCCGCGTACCCCAGGGGCGACAGGGTCGGGGCCTGGGTCACCGAGGGCCCGAAGGGGGCCGCGTTCCAGGTCTGGGTGTACGTCCGGCCCGGCTTGAAGGTCGACTCCTGCATGGTGGAGTTGTCGCCCTCGACGAACGTGGACGTCCAGACGATGCCGCCGTCGGTGTTGTAGTACTCGGTGCCATGGAACGGCAGGTCGATCGGCGTGTTCGAACCGATCGGGCCGGAGCCACCGGGCGCTGACGCACGGTGGTACCGGACCGCCGTCGCCGCCGTGGACTGGCTGCGGTAGGTCGTCCTGACCGTGGCGAGGTTCTTCGGCGACAGCTTCCTGGTCAGACCCGTGAACATGTCGCCCGGGCTGACGTACGCCAGGTCGTACGTGTAGGGGCTGTTCCGGAAGGTTCCGTCCTTGCCGGGACGGGCAAGCCCGACGCCCAGCGTCGCGGTGAACTCGGGTGCCGCGACGGCGGGCCCGATCCGACCGAAGAAGACGTCGGCGAAGGACGCCCCACTGAGCTGGACACCCGGGTAGCGCATGCCATCGTTCCAGTTCGCGCTCACGTTGATCGAGAGGGGCGCGGCGTCGCGCTGGGGCACGGTCAGCGCGACCGGCTTGGCGGTACGGGCGTCGACGGCCTCGGTGATCGGGCCGCGTACGTCCAGCAGGGGCTGGACGAGCAGCGTCGACGCGTCGCCCTCGTGGATGGTGCTGTAGAGCCCGTAACGGCCCTTGGGCAGCCGCATGGTGCCACCGCCCGGTACCCCGTCCAGGGTGGTGAACTCGCCGGTGGTCAGGTTCGCCGCCACGGTCGAGTACTCCGTGGCCGGCTTGCCGTCACGTCCGGTGTGGTTGAGCCGTACGTCGTAGCTCTCGATCTCGCGGTTCAGCGCGAAAGGTGTGCGTACCCGCAGGTCGCCGGCACCGGTCGCGGTCAGCGCCCCCTGGTAGACGCCGTCGGTGGCGTCGACCCGGGTGTCGACGGTGATCGTCGCCTCGGCGCGACCGCCGGCCGGCACGACCAGCGTGGCCGGGCTGACGGTGAGCATGCCGGCCGGCGCCGGGGCGACGGTCAGCGTCAGGGTGACCGGCGTGCTGCCCGTGTTGCGGTAGCCGACGACCTGCGTGATCGGGGTGTCGTCGGCGTGCGGCCAGCGCTGGACCGGAAAGTCGATGGCGGCGATGTCGGCGGCGACCGGCTGGGCGACCGCGCGGGCGATGTCGACCCGACCCGCGCCCTGCTCGTAGAGGGTGTCCTCGCCGGTCGGCTTGGCGGAGTCCATCAGCGTGGCCTTGAGTTGCGGGCCGGTCCAGTCCGGGTGCTGCCCAGCGAGGATCGCGGCAGTGCCGGCCACGTGCGGGGTGGCCATCGACGTGCCCGCCATGGTCGCGTAGTCGCCGCCGGGGGCAGCGGCCACGATGTCGACACCGGGCGCGCTGATCTCGGGCTTGATGTGGTTGTCGCCGATGCGGGGACCCCGGCTGGAGAAGTAGGCCCGCTGGTCGTCGGCGTCGACCGCGGCGACGGCGAGGGCGTCGTCGGCGGAGGCCGGCGAGGAGACCGACTTCGGTTTGCCCTCGTTGCCGGCCGCGACCACGAAGAGGGTGCCGTACTGGTGGCTGAGCTCCTGGACCGCCGTCTCCAGCGGGTCGAGGCCGGGCGCGTCGTCGCCGCCCACGCTCAGGTTGACCACCCGCGTCTGCGGCGCGAGCCACTGCATGCCGGTGATGATGTCCGAGTCCTGGCATTCGGTGGTGGCGCAGACCTTGCCGACGAGGAGCTTCGCTCCCGGCGCCACACCTCGGTACCTGCCACCGGAGGCCGCGCCGCTGCCCACGATGGTCGACGCCACGTGGGTGCCGTGGCCGACCGCGTCGGCGGGGTCGTTGCCGCCGGTGAAGTCCCGGACCTCGGTGAGGCGCCCGGCGAAGTCGGGGTGGCCGGCGTCGATCCCGGTGTCCAGCACGCCAACGGTGATGCCGGTGCCGTCGAAGCCCGCCTGCCAGGCCGCCGGGGCGCCGATCTGCGGCACGCTGCGATCGAGGGAGACCTTGCGCTTGCCGTCCAGCCAGATGTGGTCGACCCCGGCGGTGAGGGTGCGCGCCGACGTCGTACCCCGGGTGAGCGAGGCCCAGAGCGTGACCCGGTCGTCCGGGTTCGCCCGCACGGCCAGCGCTCGGGCGGCGGGCAGGTCGGCCCGCACCCGTCCGTCACCCCCGATGGTCGCGGCCCGCGCCTGCGCCGCCATGTTCTCGGGGTACGCGACCAGCAGCGGCAGGTCGGCCGCCCGGTCGTCGTAGCCGAACTCGCCCAGCGCGGTGAGGTCGAACAACCGACGGTCGAGGCGTCCGTCCCGCAGCAGTGGCATCGCGTCCACCGGGATCACGAACTGGTGGCCGCCCTCGCGGCTGGTCACGAACCGCATGTCGGCCCGCCCCGGCCCGCGCTGGATCTGCGGCTGGCCGTGGGCGTCCACCGAGATCCGGTCGCCGGTGATCAGCGTGAAGGTGCCGGGCCTGCTCTCGACCGTGGCCCCGGTCGACACCCGCGCATTCGCCGGGGTGGCCGTCAGGCCCGCCGCTACCAGCGCGGTCGCGAGTACGCCGGCTGTCAGCGCCCGTCGTTGCCGTCGTCGCACATCGTCCTCTCCGCCACGGGCGTCTCCCGGGACGGCACGATGACGCCTGACCAGAGCGTTAGGTTGATCACTCCGGTGTGACGGTGGCCACAATCCTCCCCCCGCGCCGACGTGTCCGATTGACCCAGGCGGGTTCCATGCGGCGGTGACCAGGGGACGAGGCACTGGAGGGCACCGGTCGGATGCGTGATGCCGAGGAGTTCGACGCCCTCTACGCGGCCTGTGCGGGTCGGGTCGTGGGTCACGTGTACGCGCTGACCGGAAACCGTGCCGAGGCGGAGGATGCCGTCGCCGAGGCGTTCATGCGGGCCTGGCAGCGTTGGCGGACGGTACGGGAGGCGGACAGCCCGGAGGCGTGGGTCCGCCGCGTCGCGTCCCGGATCGCGGTGAGCAGTTGGCGCAAGACGTTCAATCGGATCCGCGCTCATCGTCGGGCCGCGGTCGACCAGGGCGTGCCCGGACTGAACGAGGACCACGTCGCCCTGTTGCAGGCGCTGCAGCGGCTGAGCGCCAACGAGCGCCGGGCCGTCGTGCTGCACCATCTGAACGATCTCAGCGTCGCAGAGGTGGCAGCCGAGATGCAGGCGCCGGTCGGGACCGTGAAGACGTACCTCGCCCGCGGTCGGCGAGCGATGGCCGGGTTGCTGACCGATGTGCACCAGGAGGAGACCTCCCATGGCTGATCCGCGCGACGACCTCACCGCGATCGTCGACGAGGTCCGGCGAGTCACCACGCTGCCGGGAGCCCAGGCGCTGCGCGACCGCAGCGACCGGCGTCGACGCCGCCGGGCGGCGGTCAGCGCGGCGGGGCTGGCCGTCGTGGCCGTTGCCGCCGGCACAGCCCTGTTGCAGGCACGAGCCGACGTCGAGACGCCGGGTGTCGTCGGCCCGGCGAGCCAGGTCCCACCTTCTGTCGTCCCGTCCGTGACGGCCGCGGCCGGACCTCAGGAGATCCTCGGCGGCAAGCGGCAGGTCGAGATCGCGGTGCCCGGCATGGCCGGGGCCACGTTGGCGATCGGCGCTGGCACCGACCAGGTGCGCGCCACCGCCGCGCAGAGCGTCGACGAGGGGGCGCTGTGGGTCCTGCGCCCCGAGGGGAACAGGTACCGGATCACCCTGGCCGCGCCTTCCGGCGGCAGCGCGGTCTGCATGACCGTCGTGCACGACACGGCGCCGGGCAGCGTACGCGGCCGGGTCTGCGATCCGGCCGCCGCGACACAGCTCTTCCGGATCGACCAGCTCGCTGACGGCAGCTACTCGATCTTCCAGGGCAAGCGCTACGTCCAGGTGGTCGACGGCACCAACGCGCTGGTCCCCGATCTGCCCGAGGGCCTGACCACCACGTACGAGTTCGAGGATCGCGGGCCCGCACCGCGCTGAGCTGCGCGGCGTCGACGCTCACCGCACGTCGAAAGTGGCACTGAAAGTTTCGGAAACTAATTGACACTTCACGATGGTCTTGCTCAGACTTTACGCGGCTGGCATTCGTGATTATCGATCACGTTTCGTTCCTTCCCACCACCACCCTCGGAAGGAGAGACCTGGTGATCATCCGCTCGGACCGTTCAAGGACCCGGTCCGTTCTCGTCGCGCTGGCGGTAGCCGCGCTCACCGTCGCCGGATCGGTATCGGTAGTAGCACGAACGACAACCGCGCAGGCCGCCGCAGGCGTCCTGGCCGCCGCAACGGTGGAGGACGAGGGCGCCGACTGTGCGGTGTCCGGTCTGCCTGACCTTGGTTCGCTGCCCACCAACGCCAAGCTTCCCGATCCTTTCAAGAAGCTGAACGGTGCGACCATCACCGCCAAGTCCGACTGGCGCTGCCGTCGGGCGGAGATCAAGGAGTTGGCGGAGAAGTTCGTCTTCGGCGAGAAGCCCGCCAAGCCGGCCACCGTCACGGGGACGGTCTCGACCACCAACATCACCGTGAACGTGTCGCACAACGGCAGGAGCTCCAGCTTCTCGGCACGGGTCGAGTTGCCGAGCGGCACCGGCCCGTTCCCGGCCGTCGTGGTGGTGGGTGGGTTCGGTGCGGACACCGCCACCATCAAGGCCGCCGGTGCTGCCGTCATCAGCTACGACCCGCTGGCCGTTGGTCGCGAGGGCACACCCCGAAACAACAAGCAGGGCGCGTTCTACAGCATCTACGGCTCATCGAGCAGCACCGGGCTGCTCGCGGCCTGGGGCTGGGGCGTGAGTCGGATCATCGACGTCATCGAGCAGTCCGGCAGCACGATCCTCAAGTCCGACGCGATGGGTGTCACCGGATGCTCGCGCTACGGCAAGGGCGCCTTCGCGATCGGTGTGTTCGACCAGCGCATCGCTCTGACCATGCCGATCGAGTCGGGCAGCGCGGGCGTTCCGATCTTCCGGGGCATCCCCGGGGAGGGCGCCCAGAGCCTGAGCAGCGCGTACGGGGAGCAGCCATGGTTGGGTGACGCGTTCGGCTCCTTCACCGGCAGCCCGAACCGACTGCCGGTGGACACGCACGAGATGGTCGCCATGGTGGCCCCGCGAGGGCTGTTCATCATGGACAACCCGCACATCGCCAACCTCGGCCCCCGGTCGGCGAGCGTGGCGGCGCTGGGCGGCGCGGAGGTCTACCGGGCGCTCGGCGCTGGCGACAACATCACCTACTGGTCCGACGTCCAGGACGGCAGCCACTGCGCCAACCGCCCCGA
Source organism: Micromonospora parathelypteridis (assembly GCF_014201145.1). Lineage (NCBI taxonomy): Bacteria > Bacillati > Actinomycetota > Actinomycetes > Micromonosporales > Micromonosporaceae > Micromonospora > Micromonospora parathelypteridis. The sequence goes on along the minus strand of NZ_JACHDP010000001.1, from coordinate 3,029,715 downwards.
GTGGCGTACCCCGCTGCAGAACAACATCCGCAAGTTCCTGTTGAAGACGGGCAACGAGCCGGGAGCGATCCGGATTCACAGCAAGGCGCTCGGTCGGTTGGCCGACTGGCGGGACTGGCCGACGCCGGTCCTGGCTGACGGCCCGACCACCCCACCGCCGACGACTCCGCCGCCGACCACTCCGCCGCCGACGACTTCGCCGCCGACGACGCCCCCGCCGACCACTCCGCCGCCCACCACCCCGCCGCCGACGACGCCGCCTCCGAACGGTGCTGGATGTACGGCGACCGTGTCGGTCAACCAGTGGACGGGTGGTTTCGTCGCCGCAGTCCGGGTTACCGCCGGCCCCGCGCCGATCAACGGTTGGACGGTCACCATGACCCTGCCGTCAGGAGCCAGCATCACCAACATCTGGAGTGCCAACCGGAGCGGCACCACCGGCACGGTCCAGTTCACCAATGTCGCCTACAACGGCTCCATCGGAGCTGGCCAGTCGACCGAATTCGGCTACCAGGGCACGGGCACCGCCGCGGGGATGACCCCCACCTGCTCGGCCGCGTAACCCCTCAGGCCCGGTGTGGAGGTCGCGGGCCTCCGCACCGGGCCGTGTCGGCTCTGCGGCGGACGGCCCCGGCCGTCAGAGCCAGATCACGATCCCGGTCAGGTCGTTGAGGACCGCCGCCACGCCGGCCCTGATCGCCGCCGCGCAGCGTTCGGCGGTGAACGAGTTCGGGTCGTACGTGGATGCCATGCCGAGCCCTTCCCCGCGGAACGACGCGCCGTCCCAGTCGACCGAGGTGACGTTGTGGGTCGGCTCGGCCAGTTCCGCGCCCACCACGAGGAACTTCTCGTCCAGGTGGTTCGGGGTGACCAGCGCGAGGGGGTCGATGAGGTCGTTGCCCGCGCTGACGATGAGGTCCGGGCCCATCTCCATCGCCTTGGTGATGCTGGCGAGGGCGTCCGCCGGGTCGCCGACGTCGATCGTCCTGAGGTCGACGTGCTCGTCGTCGGCCCAGTCCTTGACCCCCGTCACGAGCGCCTTCGTCGGGTTGTCGTCGCCGACCGTCAGCAGCACCACGCGGTAGTCCTTCGGCGGGTGCACATCGGCCCACGAGCCGGGCTGCGGCGTGATGGTCGCCTCCGGGGCGGGCGTCGTGGAGGGGTCGACGAACCCGGGTCCGAGTGCGCCGACGGCGCTGGGCGTGGGGTGCGGCTGTGACCAGTCGTCGCCGGAACTGCAAGCGGTGACCAGCGCGGCGGTCGCGGCCAGCATGGCAACGGCCCGAAGCGGGGGGCGCAAGGCGGTCGTCCTTTCGAGTGGTGGCGGAGAGTCCGCGTAGTTCTTCGTATTCCTATCTCAATTCCGTCCGCCGTTTAGCGGTGGGCGGTCGCGCGAGGTCTTTGTTTTCCGGCGGTTCGTCGGTGCGGGGGTTGGTGTTCACCCGCGACGTGCAACGTGCACTGGCCAACCGAGGGAGTCGCATGTTAGGGCGCGTCCGCCGTACCGTTATCGTCATCGCTGTCGGGATCGCCGCAGCGGTGATCCCGTTTTTGGGCGCCGGAACGGCGTCCGCACACGGTTTTTCGTCGACTGTGTACGCGAAAATCACAGCGGGAGACGAGGGTCACATCCGCACGGCGTTGGAGCTCGAATACGACCTCCTCATCGTGTCCGCCGCCGATTCCGGTGACGACGATCCGCTCTTCCAGACGGGAACGGCCGCATTCGAGGCGGGTGACTCCGACGCCCAGGCCGCAGCGCTGAAGAGCCACGCATCGACGGTTCTCGGCTATGTCTCCGACCGGTTCTCGGTGGACGCGCGGAGCGCGGACTGCCAGCCGACCCAGGTGGGCGACGCGACGATCGGCGAGCGCGATGGCGTGCCGTACGCGACTCTGCTGCTGGACTGGACCTGCCCGGAGCGGGTCGCCGACCACGAGGTGCGCAGCGGTCTCTTCGCCGATGACGAGGGCTACGTCAAGGGCACCAAGACGATCGTCACCTACGAGATCGACGGCCGTTCGGGCAGCGCGGCGCTCGACTCCGCCAACCCCTCCTTCTCGACCGGGCAGGCCTGGTACGAGCGGTTCGGTGAGTTCTTCCTACTGGGCGCCGAGCACCTGCTGTCCGGGATCGACCACATCCTGTTCCTGCTGGCGCTCATCGCCGGGTCACGACGCCTTCGCGAGATCGTGCTCGCGGCCACCAGCTTCACCCTGGCGCACTCGGTGACGTTCATGCTCGCGGCACTCGGCCTGGTCGAGGTGCCGGGGGCGATCGTGGAGCCGATCATCGCGTTGTCGATCGCCGTGGTCGCGGGCTGGCACCTGTGGGGGATCTGGCGGCGCGGTGGGCACGCCACCGACCTGGAGACGACGGGGCAGGGTCACTTCAGCCTGGACCGGGCCGGCTGGATCCGCCTCGGCGTGGTGTTCTGCTTCGGCCTGGTGCACGGGCTGGGCTTCGCAGGCGCGCTCGGCATCGACGAGGCGTGGTCCTGGACCCTGCTGTGGTCGCTGCTGGTGTTCAACGTCGGCATCGAGACCGTTCAGTTGACGATTATCGCTCTCGTCTTCCCGCTGCTGATCGTGCTGCGCCGCCGTGCGCCAAAAGCCGGCATCTGGGCGACCGGTGTTGTTTCCGCAGCCGTGTCCGTCATGGGGCTGATCTGGTTTGTACAGCGCGTTTCTGGGTCCTGAGTAGGGCTAAGTAGTTTGCGAAGTGCAGTATTTCGCAAGATCGCGTTCATGGTTGGTTCATCGGGCAACGAAAGCGTGGAACCGCTTCCCCAGCGTCGGGTGAAGTCACAATCCATTTCTCTATTTGAAAAGGGAACAATGTCGATGACATTGAGCACCTCGACACGGGCCCCCGGGCTCGTGCGGCGGCGCCTGGTCGCCGGGGTCGCAGCCGGGTTCCTGGGAATGGGCGCGGCCCTCGGTAGTGGTCTCATGGCCACGGCGAGTGCAGCCGAGTCCACCACGATCACCGGTGTGGTCCTCGGCGTCGGCGCCAACGAGACCCAGCGCATCGTGACCTGGTACTCCTCCGCCGACACCGCGCAGAAGATCCAGCTCGCCCCGACCGCCGAGATCGTCAACGGCGAGTTCCCGGCCAGCGCGGTCAGCTTCGAGGCCGTTGGTGCGGCGAACACCTCCACCACCGGCTTCAACCGGCACGCCACGATCAGCGACCTGCGCGAGAACGTGACGTACTCGTACCGGGTCGGCTCCGAGGGCAACTGGTCCCCGGCGTACTCCTTCAAGACCCGGTCCTTCGAGGGCGACTACGACTTCCTGTTCTTCGGCGACCCGCAGATCGGCGCCTCCGGCGACCGGCTGAAGGACCAGGCCGGCTGGGAGGAGACCCTGAAGGTCGCCACCGCGGCCAACCCGAACACCGAGCTGCTGGTCTCCGCCGGTGACCACGTCGAGAGCGCCAACGACGAGAGCCAGTGGGACTCGTTCCTGGCCCCCGACCAGCTGCGTCAGTACCCCCTGGGTGCCACCATCGGTAACCACGATGTCGGCGGCAAGTCCTGGGAGCAGCACCACTTCACGCCGAACACCGACCGCTCGGCCCAGTACTACACCGGGGACCAGGCGACCCGCTCCGGCGGTGACTTCTGGTACATCTACAAGGACGTGCTGTTCATCGACCTGAACAGCAACAGCTACGTCAACCCGGCGGACGGCTCCGCCGGCGGCGACGCGGCGCACGTCTCGTACGTCACCGACGTCGTCAACAAGCACGGCAACGAGGCCAAGTGGAAGGTGCTGGTCTACCACCACTCCATCTACTCGGCGGCGAGCCACTCCACCGACGGGGACAACGCGGCCCGTCGGAAGGACTTCACGACGGCGTTCTCCGACCTCGGCATCGACATGGTGCTGCAGGGACATGACCACGTCTACACCCGTAGCTACTCGATCAAGAACGGTCAGAAGGAGAACCCGGCCGAGCAGCCCGGTGCTGCCGACGTGTTCCCCGGCCCGGGCGGCGTCATCTACGTGACGGCCAACTCGGCCTCTGGCTCGAAGTACTACGACATCAAGAAGCCGGGCAACACCGGCACCGGTCCCGACGGCCTCGGCCCGGACCCGCTGAACCCGAGCAATTACTGGTTCAACTCGGTGCAGAACCAGGAGCACGTCCGCAGCTACGTCAAGGTGTCGGTCAAGGCCGACAAGCTGGTGCTCGAGAACCTCCGCAGCGGCACCTGCGCGGCGCCGAACGCGGCCGTCGAGAAGGGCCTCTCCTGCGTCAACACCCCGGACGGTCAGCCGGTCGGCTCGATCGTCGACAGCACGACCATCCACCCGTACCACGGTGACGGTCAGGCCATCCAGGTCAACGTGCCGAACGCGGCTCCGGGCGAGTTCGGCTGGACGATCGACGGCTACAACGGCCTGGTCAACCTGGGCACCGCGCAGGAGCGCAACGGCACCTCCTTCGAGGCGACCGGCAAGATCAACCCGCTCCTCGTGACGGACAGCCGCCGCTCGCTCGCCCCGTGGTCGATCTCGGCCAACGTCGGCGACTTCCAGGACGCCGACAAGAAGTTCTCCGGCTCCTACCTGGGCTGGACCCCGTACGTGCTCGACGGCGGCGCGGGTGCCGAGGCCGGCGCCCCGGTCCTGTCGTCCTTCGACGACCAGGGCAAGGGCCTCTCGGTCTCCAGCGGCCTCGCCGCGGCCGTGCAGGGTCACCCGCGGGGCGGCGCCCGGCTCGGTGCTGACCTGGATCTGAAGATCCCGGACAGCATCGCGGTGGGTAGCTACCGCACCACCCTCACGATCACTGCGCTGAGCAGCTGACCGAACAGTTCCATCGGGCGGGGTAGGCACCTTCGGGTGCCTACCCCGCCACCCATTTGCAAGCCTCCCAAGATCACCTCAAGGAACCGAAATGCAACCGTCCGTGACGCGCTGGAAGACCAAGACCGCCGTACTCCTTCGTACGACCGCCCTGTCCCTGCTCGCCGCCGTCGCGGCCGCCGGCGTCGGTGCCGGCCCTGCCCAGGCGGCAGACGGCAACGTCGCCTGGACGGTCCGGACGGCCTCCAACAGCTACGGCGAAGCTCGGTCCAGTTACAGCTACAACGTCAATCCCGGTGGCTCCGTCGAGGACGCCATGGTCGTGGCCAACCGCGGCACGGCGCCGCTGACCCTGTCCGTGTACGCCGCCGACGGCTTCACCACCGACGCGGGCCAACTCGACCTCCTCGCCAAGGACAAGAAGTCCGTCGCGATCGGCGCCTGGGCGAAGCCGAATGCCGGCAGTGTCGTGGTCCAGCCCGGCAAGACCGCGCAGGTCCCCTTCAAGGTCAGCGTCCCGGACAACGCCACGCCCGGCGACTACGTCGGCGGCATTCTCACCACGTTGACCCAGGCCGACCAGGCCGAGGGCATCAACGTCGACCGGCGCCTCGGTATCCGGATCAAGATGCGGGTTGGCGGCGACCTGAAGCCGAACCTCGCGATCGAGAACCTCCACGTGAAGTACTCCGGCCCGTCCAACCCGTTCAGCAAGGGTGACGCCACCATCACGTACACGATCCACAACGTCGGCAACGCCGCCCTGTCCGGGCAGCAGGCGGTGTCGGTCTCGGGTCCGTTCGGTCTGCTGCGGGTGCGCGCCAAGGACATCGCCGCGCCGCCGGAACTGCTGCCGGGTGAGAGCTGGAACGTGACGGTACCCGTACACGGTGTGGCTCCCGTCGTCTCGCTGGCCGCGACCGCGACCCTCACACCCCTGCTCAACGACGCCTCGGGCTCCACCACCCCGCTCAAGGCGGTCCAGGTCACCGCGCACGGCTGGGCCCTGCCGTGGACGTTCGTGCTGGTGCTCGTCGTGCTGATCGCCGCGCTCGTCGGGGTGTTCCTGTACCGGCGCCGCAACCGGACGCAGCGCAAGGCGCGCGAGGACGCCCGCGTCCGCGACGCCGTCGAGCAGGCGCTGCGTGGTCAGGAGCCGCGGACGTCCTGATCGCGGGGCCGGTCAGCGCCGCTGGTTGCGGCCGGCCGCAGTCGCCGCACGACGGGTCAGGCCGACAGCGACCACGATCACGGCGATCACCAACACCGCCGCCGGCACGGATGCCCAGGTCGGAGCCGTGCGCAGCACGACCGTGCCGAGCACGGCGCCGACCACCAGCCCCGCCAGCCGGCCGACACCACCCACGTCGGCGAATCGGTGCGGGTCGACGACGCGACGCCGAACCAGCTCGGTCAGTGAGCCAGTCAGATAGGTGGTCGACGCACCCCGGACGCCGGCGCCAACGGTGATCACGCTCTGAATGCCGCTCGCCACGGCCGCCATCCCGAGCAGCACGAGCCCGAAGCCGTACCCGGGACGTGCCGAGCAGGCCAACCAGCCGACCGTGAACCCGAGCAGCAGCACCGCCTCGGCAGACGTCACCACCGCGGTACGGACGTTCCAGCCCGGCGGGGTGTGGCGCAACGGCACCGTGGCGGCGGCCACCCCGACGGCGTACCCACCAACCGCCACCACCGCCCCCGCGAGCGATCGGGCGTCGGCAGTGGCGATCGCGTGGCCGAAGTGCACCAGGTTGCCGGTGATCACGCTGGCGAAGTACGCGTTGAGCTTGGTCAGGCAGATCACGTCGATGCAGCCGGAGGCCGCGGCCAGCGCCACCAGGAGCCAGGCCGTGGCCCGTGTCGAGGGAGCGTGCACGGTGCCCTCCCGTCGGTCCCCGCTGGCGGCGTGACCGCCGCGATCGCCCGGAGCCACCTGACTCCGGGTGGCACCCATTCCCGTGCTGGCACCGGCTACGCCCCCGCGGGGCGCACCGAGCGGTGGCGGTCGCCCTTGTGGGTGAACGGCACTCGGCTCCGGACCGCGCCTGTCCCCGAGCCGGCATGCTGCGACGGTGACGCCGGCACGGGAGGGGAATCCACATGGTTGACGGGGATGTGCCAGAGCGGATGCAGGCCGCGGCCTTCGACGAGTTCGGTGGCCCGGAGGTGATCACTTTGCGGAAGCTGCCGATCCCGCAGGTCGCTGACGACGAGGTCCTGATCAAGGTTTTGAGCGCCGGCGTGGGAGTGTGGGACGCGTACGAGCGGCAGGGTGTGCTGGTGCCGGAGGGCTCAGCCCTCCCGATCGTGCCCGGCTCCGACGGCGCCGGAACCGTCACCGCGGCCGGCCGCAAGGTGACCGACCTCGTGGTGGGTGACCTTGTCTACGCCTCCGCCACCGCCCGACCGAAGGGCGGCTTCTACGCCGAGTACGCGGCCGTCAAGGCGCAGTTCGTGGCGAAGCTGCCCGACGGCGTACCGGCGGAGCACGCGGGCGCCATGTCGACCGACGCGCTGACCGCGTTGGCCGGGCTCGACACCGTCAGCCTGTCGGCCGGCGACTGGTTGCTGATCTTCGGGGCGAGCGGCGGTCAGGGCCACCTGGCCGTGCAGTTGGCCAAGCGGCAGGGGCTGAACGTGATCGCCGTCGCCTCCGGCGCGGACGGCGTCGCGTTGGTGACCCGCCTCGGTGCCGACGTGTCCCTCGACGGCCACGGCGACCTGACCGACGTGCTCGCACGGATCAAGGACGCGGCACCGGCCGGAGTGGCCGCCATCCTGGCGATGGCCAGCGGCAAGACGTTGGACCGGCTCACCGAGGCGCTGGTCGACGGCGGAGTTGTCGCGTACGCCCACGGTGTGCGGCCCGAGCCGAGCGAGCGGCCGGGCGTCGTGGTCCGGGCGTACGACGGCGTGGCGAACCCTCGACAGTTGCAGCGCCTCAACGAACTCATCGAGGCGGGCCCGTTCGTGGTGCACGTCGCGGAGAAGTTCCCGCTCGGCAAGGTGCGGGAGGCGCACAAGCGCCTGCAGACGTCCTACGCGGGCAAGTTGCTGCTGACCGTCGGCTGAGACTCAGCGCGAGCGCGGTTGCGGCACGCGTACCGATGCCATGCCGGCCGCGGTCGCGGACTGGATGCCCAGGTCGGTGTCCTCGAAGACCAGGCAGGCCCCCGGGGGTACGCCGAGGTGCTGCGCCGCGAGCAGGTACGCCTCCGGGTCGGGCTTCGCGCGGGTGTAGTCGTCAGCGCAGACCAGCACGTCGAACCGGTCCAGCAGACCGAGCGCGTCGAGGGAGGCGGTGACCGAGGCCCGCGTGCTGCCGGAGACGACGGCGAACGGGACCCGTCGGTGCGCGTCGTGGATGTGCGCCAGCACGTCCGGCACGGCGGCGAGTTGCGGCAGCGACTCCTGGTAGTAGCTCTCCCGGCGCTCGACGACGGTCGCCACCGGCATGGCCAGGCCGTGCTGCTCGTTCAGGGAGACGACGATGTCCGCGGTCGGTCGCCCACCCCACGCGTAGAAGAGATCCTCGGGGAACTCGCAGCCCCACTCGTCCAGGGCCCGCTGCCAGGCCACGTAGTGCAGCGGCATCGAGTCGACGATGGTGCCGTCGCAGTCGAACAGGTACGCCGCGAACTCACCGGACGGCAGGGGCAGACTCACCCGAGCAGGGTACAGCGGGCCGGCGGCGACCGGCCGAGCCGCTCAGTCGGCGGTGACGGACGCCAGCCTGCGCAGCAGGTGTGCCCGTTCCGGCTCGGTCCCGACCAGCGCCAACGCGCTGCGGTACGCCGCCGCGGCCTCGTCGTACCGGCCGAGCCGGCGCAGCAGGTCGGCCCGGGTGGCTGGATACAGGTGGTACCCACGCAGACGCGGATCGTCGGCCAACTCGTCCAGCAGGGCGAGCCCCGCGTCCGGCCCATCCCGCATGGCCACGGCGGCGGCCCGGTTCAGCGCCACGACCGGTGACGGGACCATGCCGAGCAGCACGTCGTAGAGCGCCACCACCTGGGGCCAGTCGGTGCTGGTCACGTCGGCGGCCTCGTCGTGCAGGGCGGCGATGGCGGCCTGCACCCCGTACGGCCCGGGTCTCGGGCCGGTCAGCGCGATGACCACCAGTGCGCGCCCCTCGTCGATCATCGGGTGGTCCCAGCGTCCGCGGTCCTGGTCGTCGAGGAGGACCATCGCGCCGTCCGGCCCGGTACGAGCGTTCCGCCGAGCATGCACCAGCAGCAGCAACCCGAGCAGACCGGCGACCTCCCGTTCGGCGGGCAGCAGCCGGCGCAGGATCCGGGCCAGCCGGATGGCCTCCTCGGCGAGGTCGATCCGCTGGAGATCAGGGCCGGAGCTGGCGGCGTACCCCTCGGTGAAGACCGAATAGACGGCCTGGAGCACGGTGGGCAGGCGATCGGGCAACTCGTCTCCGCCCGGCACCCGGAACGGGATGCGGGCGTCGCGGATCTTCCGCTTGGCCCGGACGAGTCGCTGGGCCATGGTCGCGGGCGGCACCAGGAAGGCCCGCGCGACCTCGGTCGTGGTGAGGCCGGCGAGGAATCGCAGGGTGAGCGCTCCGCGATCCTGCGCGGCCAGGGCGGGATGTGCGCAGGTGAAGAAGAGCGCGAGTCGGTCGTCGGGCAGGTCACGGTCCGCGTCGGCGGGCGGGGCCGGGTCGGCCCGCTCGGCCTCCGCCTGGAGAACGGCGAGCCTCGTCGCCAGCACCCGGTCGCGGCGCAGCCGGTCGACGGCGCGGCGGCGGGCCGTGGTAAGCAACCAGGCGCCCGGCCGGCTCGGAACGCCGTCGGTCGGCCAGTGCAGCAGCGCCGCCTCGATTGCCTCGGAGGCCACCTCCTCGGCCAGGTCGAGGTCGCCGAAGCGGTGCACGAGTGAGGCGAGCAGTCGGCCGTGTTCCTCGCGGAACACCGCCTCCACCGACCCGACTGCCGCCTCTTGACCCGCCACGGTCAGACCTCGACCTCGATCTCGGCGACCGGGCGCACCTGCACCGACCCACCGCCAAGCGCTCCGGGGCTGCGGGCCGCCCATTCCATCGCGGCGTCGAGGTCCGGCACGTCGATGATGTCGTACCCGCCGAGCACCTCGCGGGTCTCGGCGAACGGCCCGTCGGTGATCGTGCGGTCGCCGTCCGGGCCCACCTGCACCGTCGTACAGGTGGTCAGGTCCTGCAACGGATACCCGGAGACCCAGATCCCGGCATCCTTCATCTCCCGGTCGTAGCGGATCCAGTCCTCGAAAGAGCATCCGTCCACGGTTGTGTCCCACTCCGTCGTCGGGCTCATGAACAGCAGCATGTACTTCACGTTTCGGCTCCTCTCGGTGCGGCGGGTCGCCGTACAGCATGACGACGATCGGAGGCCGGGGATATCGACACGGCGTCCGGATTTTCTGTCGTCACGCCCGGGGCCACGGGAGAAGCGCCTACGCCGTCGCGGTGTGCTCGTCGCGCCGGTCCACTCGCCGCTCGAACCAGGTCACCCCGATCAGGAAGACGGTCAGCAGGGCGAGCGCCGCCAACGGGAGCAGGGACCGGCCGATCGGCAGCAGGGGCAGCGGCAGCAGTGCGGCGACGACCTGCGTCGGGTGCACCGAGCGGATGGTCAGCCGGCGAAAGACCAACCTGCTGAGCAGGTAGAGGGCGGCGCCGCCGTAGAGCGCGGTGGCAGCTTCCCAGCCCAGGCCGTGGGGATGGGGTGACTCCTCGGTGAGCTGGCCGATCACCTCTTCGATACCGAGCGCGACGTAGATCGCGCCGATGATCAGGGTGGAGTGCCCGAGGCCGTACGCATCGCCTGCCACGTGGGCCCGCCGCTCATCCGGCACGTCGCTGACGGCCCGCCGTGCGGCGGGCGCCAGTCGATCGAAGTAGAGCCACCACAGGCAGACCGTGCTGGTGAGGCCGAGCAGCGCGGCCAGCACGGCGGCGCCGACGGGCGCCATCGTCCTTGGTCCTGCGCCGGCAGAGATCAGCGACTCGCCCAGCGCGATGATGAGCACCAGGCCGAACCGCTCGGTGAAGTGGTCCACACTGCGCAGTTGCCACGGCCGGAAGGTGGATGCGATCCGGGCGCCGCCGACATTCAGCAGAAACGCGACCGTCCAGAGCGCCGTCTGGGCTGCGCCGCCGAGCAGCGCGCCGATGATCAGCGGGATCCAACCCAGCATCACCGGCACGGTGAAGAACCGCAGCGTCGAGCGCAGTGCGGGGTCCGTCGCGCTCGCCCAGAACAGGATCACGAGCTGCACGGCCCGACCGACCACGTAGGCGAGGGCGAGGGTGAGCGGCGCGTCGAAGAGCTCCGGACTCTGCTGCCACGCGCCCGGCAGCACCAGTGCGGCCACGAAGATCGCCGCCATCGCGACCAGGGTGGCCGCGCGGACCAGGCCGACGTCCGCGCGGACCAGGTTCCCCACCCAGATGTACGGCGACCAGGAGTAGAGCAGCAGTAGCAGGAGGAGCAACCCCTGGGCCAGGGTGAGCGCGCTCGGCGACCCCGCCATGAACGTGATGACCCGGGTGAGCGCGAAGACGAAGACCAGGTCGAAGAAGATCTCGAACATCGTGGTCCGGTGCGCCTCCGCAGGCGGAACCGGACGAACGCCGAAAATCCCCTTCATCCTCGCATTCTGCGCCTCAATCGAGGGCCTGTCGGGCTCATGGGGTCCCCCCGCCCGGCGGTGCCGAAAAGAGCCGGAAGAACTGCTCGGCCTCCCCGAGGTCGCCGTGCACCTCGATCTCCCCGGCCGAGACAGCCGATCGCAGCGGCGTGCCGTCGAACATCACCGCCCGCAGAGCGGCCACCGTGCCGGTGACCGTGGCATCGACCTCGCCCGTCCGGCCACGGGCCACGCTGATCCCGCTCGGACCCACCTCGACCTCGAACGCGTCGGCACCGACGCGACGCCGGATCCACATCCGCCAGGAGGACCGCACTCCGGACCTCTCCTGGACGCCGATCACGCTGGACCTGGCGGACGTCCGCATCCGCTGACCCGGCGTCACGTCGTCGACCGGACGCCCGGCCTCAGGCCGAGGCGTCCGTCCGGCGCCGGCTTCGCTCGGCCCGCCGCCGCACCTGCTGGTACGCGCCGGTCAACCCCATCGCCCGCCGCACCTCGACCATGGTCTGGCGTACCTCCTGGCGGGTCCGTTCAGTGCCCTCGACGATCAGCCGGTCGACGAACCCCCGGTCGGCTTCGATCTCGGCCCGGCGCTCCCGGATCGGCGCCAGGAACCCCTCCAGCGCGACGACCAGCCGCTCCTTGACCTCCACGTCACCGACCCGCCCGGCCCGGTAACGCCCGGCCAGGTCGGCCACCTCATCGCGGTCCGGATTGAACACCTCGTGGTACGCGAAGACCGGGTTGCCCTCCACCGTGCCCGGCACATCGGCCCGCACCCGGTTCGGATCGGTGTACATGCCGAGCACCTTGCGACGCACCGTGGCCGCATCGTCGGAGAGAGCGATCGTGTTGCCGCGGCTCTTGCTCATCTTGGCCGCGCCGTCGGTGCCCACCAGGCTCGGCGTGTCAGCCGGGATCAGCTCGGGAACCGGGAAGACCGGGCCGTACAGGTGATTGAACCGCCGGGCGATCTCCCGGGTCACCTCGACGTGTGCGGCGTTGTCCCGCCCGACCGGGACCACCTCCCCCTTGACGCAGAGGATGTCCGCGGCCTGGAGCACCGGGTAACCCAGCAGCCCGTACGGCATCTCCTCCTTGCCGGCGTCCCGGGCCATGTCCTTGAGCGACGGCACCCGCTCCAGCCGGGGAACGGTCACCAGGTTCTGTAGGAGGGTGTTGAGGTCCCCGACCTCGGGGATGGCCGACTGCAGGTAGAAGGTCGCCCGTTCCGGATCGACGCCGGCGGCGAGGATGTCGGTCACCATCTCGCGGGCGTTGCCGGAGACCTGGTCGATGTCCTCGCGGCGGTTGCGGGTGGTGAGCATGTGCAGGTCGGCGATGATGAAGAAGCTCTCGTAGCTCCGGTGCAGTCGCACCCGGTTGGCGATGCTGCCGACGTAGTGACCGAGGTGCAGGCGACCGGTCGGCCGGTCGCCGGTGAGCATTCGTGCGACGGACATGGCGATGTGCCTTTCGTGCGGGAAGGTTGGGCAACGCGTGGGCGCGCGCCGAGCAGGGCGGATTCAGCCCTCTCGGTCAGCGGGATCGGCTCAGCGAGCCGTCCGCCATCGCGCGCCGGCGCGGTACCGCAGACCACCGGCACGGAGGACGCTCAGAAGTTGCTCACGGCCATCGCCATCGCCGGAGCTGGTCGGGGACCCAAGCGGCGCACCGAGCGGGCGGTCGACAAGCATGTCGACCGCCTCCGATGTGCAGATGCCTACCCGGACCACGGCCTCACATTACCCGCGGAATGGCTCCCGGAGGCGGCAGGTACTTGTCGGCGTAGTAGTTGCCCACGCGCTCCCGGTACTCCGGGTCGGCTGACTCCGCATCGAACGGCGGCGCGTCCTTGATCTCCTGCCGAGTGCGGTCGACGTGCACGACGCGTTCCTGGTGATCCACGTGAGCCACCGTGCCGGCCGGCAGCAACACCTTCTGGCCGAAGATCCACGGCCCGGTGTCCACGACCACGTACTCGGCATCCGCCTCGTTGCTCGCCTCGTCGATGGTGCCGATGCGCCCGTCGTTCGCCTGCACGTGATAGCCCACCAGGTCAATCGGCGTGCCGGGGCCGGGGGCGTCCGGGGCGTCGTGGCCGCCGTCCGGGCCATCCGGCGGCGTCGCCTGTGTGTACCCACCAGCGAGGGCGGACGGGTCACGCCAAGCCCAGGGATTGAACATCGAGGGTTGCATGGGGCACCTCCGGGGGGACGGTCCTCAGCTGTCCTGTCTCGCAGTGCCCACCCCGCTGGCGCCGGAAACAGATCGATACAGATCAGCTCCGGTGCCGAAGCTCCGGCCCGGGCCCCGACCATCGGTTCATGTTGTTGACCGGCCGTTGGTGAACGGCGGGCTTGCCCCGCGTCGTGCCTGGTGGCGTACTGGTTCGTGTGCTTGACCGGCCGCTGGTGAACGGCGGGCTTGCCCCGCGTCGTGCCTGGTGGCGTACTGGTTCGCGTGCTTGACCGGCCGCTGGTGAACGGCGGGTTCGCCTCCGCGTCGGGCCTGGTGGCCGGGTTGGTTTCTCGTGCTTGACCAGCCTCTGATGCTGGGGGGTTGGTGTGCGCGCCGGGCTTGCTGGCCGGGTGGTTGGTGTGCCGTCGGGCCTGGTGAGCCAGGGGGTCGCGCGTCGGCAACCCGCTCTGGCGAACGGGCGCGCTGGCATACTCGGCTGCCATGGTGCTTTCGCGAGGATGGTCTGTCTTCCTGGTCGGAGTCGGGATCTGGACCTGGGTGATCTGGCCGAGGTTCGCGGTCGCCATCTGGCAGGACCCGCGGTCCTGGGCCTCCGGCACGGTGGCGGACGGTGCCGCCACCAGCTTCTTATGGGTGCACGCGCTGCTGATCGCCGCGTCCCTGGCCATCGGTACCACCGTCGGGGTCCTCGGTATCCGGGCCTGGGTTGCCGCCCGCCGGCGGCAGGCGTCCTGACCCCCCGCCCGACCAGAAGTCACACCGGGGCCTTCCGTGGAACTCGGCCATCACGGGCGGAAGTGGGATTCGGACAGCACGGGACCGGCCGTGGAATTCCGGGTGCGGGCAGCTTTGGCCGCGGGCGTCTCGCGACCGGGCTTGTCTGCGGGATGAGTCGTGCCGTCCGCCGTCCGCCGTCCGCCGGTCGCCCGGTCCGGTCCGCCGGTCCGGCCGGTCCGTCCCGCCCGGTCCGCCGGTCTGCCTCCGCCGGGTTCGCTGATCCGGCTGCTTGTGCGGGCGGTGCGGGGTTGATCGACACCAGGTCGGCGATGTGGGGGTATCGCACCGCCGTGTTACCCCCACATCGCCGAAGTGGAGTGGATCAGCCGGCTTGGACAGGCATGACCTGGCCGCCGACCCTCGCCCTGATGGCGCCGCCGACCCTTGCCCTGATGGCGCCGCGACTCCGATGGCTGGTCTGGCGGTCTGTTGGTCCCCTGCCTGGGTGGGCGGTGCGGGGTTGATCGACACCAGGTCGGCGACATGGCGGTGTCGCACCCTCCGGGTTACCGCCACATCGCCGAAGTGGAGTCGATCAGCCCGCTTGGACGGTCGCGATTTGGCCGCTGACTCTCATTGGTGATGGGGCCGTCCGCTGCGATGGTTGGTCCGGGATCGGTCTGACCTGGGGAAACCGCTGTGGACCGCGAGTGTGACGCGGGACGCGTCCTGCGGATTTGACGATCAAACCCGCGGACGCGTAACTTTCTCTCTGCCAGCGCGGAACGGGGCAAACGGGACGAAAGTCCTGGGGCACCGGAACGGGCGGGCAGCCGGGTCAGACAGGGTTCGCTCCTGCCAGACACGGTCCGGGCGGGGCTCGCCGAATCGGCCGCGAGGCGGATTTGGTGCAGCGAAGCCGACCGGGTAAGGTTCACGACCGGCAGGGCACCGGGCGCGACTGCGGGACACCGCAGCGGCCGGCCTGCCAAATCCGACGACCTGACACAGCGGCTTCGCCGCTGAGTGAGTGCGCCGGTGCCAAGCCGCACGAAGCATGACAGACCGGGACACACGGTTTGACACGGCCGAGACGGTAAGGTAACGTAGTAAAAGTGCCCGGCGCGAGAGCGGGGGGCACGCAGAACGGAAAAGCCCCGGATCGGGGTTCCACTGAGTGTGGGGCTTTGGTTTGGTGTGTGGTTGTTCTTTGAGAACTCAACAGGGTGCTTGTAAAGCCAGTGCCAATTATGATTTATACCCCGGACTGGTCAGTTTTTGCTGGCTGGTTGGGATTCCTTTGGCAACATTTGTTTGTTGTCAGGATGCTGTTCAACTAATTTTTTGTTGGAGAGTTTGATCCTGGCTCAGGACGAACGCTGGCGGCGTGCTTAACACATGCAAGTCGAGCGGAAAGGCCCTTCGGGGTACTCGAGCGGCGAACGGGTGAGTAACACGTGAGCAACCTGCCCCAAGCTTTGGGATAACCCCGGGAAACCGGGGCTAATACCGAATAGGACCTTCGGCCGCATGGCTGGGGGTGGAAAGTTTTTCGGCTTGGGATGGGCTCGCGGCCTATCAGCTTGTTGGTGGGGTGATGGCCTACCAAGGCGACGACGGGTAGCCGGCCTGAGAGGGCGACCGGCCACACTGGGACTGAGACACGGCCCAGACTCCTACGGGAGGCAGCAGTGGGGAATATTGCACAATGGGCGGAAGCCTGATGCAGCGACGCCGCGTGAGGGATGACGGCCTTCGGGTTGTAAACCTCTTTCAGCAGGGACGAAGCGAGAGTGACGGTACCTGCAGAAGAAGCACCGGCCAACTACGTGCCAGCAGCCGCGGTAAGACGTAGGGTGCGAGCGTTGTCCGGATTTATTGGGCGTAAAGAGCTCGTAGGCGGCTTGTCGCGTCGACCGTGAAAACTTGGGGCTCAACCCCAAGCCTGCGGTCGATACGGGCAGGCTAGAGTTCGGTAGGGGAGACTGGAATTCCTGGTGTAGCGGTGAAATGCGCAGATATCAGGAGGAACACCGGTGGCGAAGGCGGGTCTCTGGGCCGATACTGACGCTGAGGAGCGAAAGCGTGGGGAGCGAACAGGATTAGATACCCTGGTAGTCCACGCTGTAAACGTTGGGCGCTAGGTGTGGGGGGCCTCTCCGGTTCCCTGTGCCGCAGCTAACGCATTAAGCGCCCCGCCTGGGGAGTACGGCCGCAAGGCTAAAACTCAAAGGAATTGACGGGGGCCCGCACAAGCGGCGGAGCATGCGGATTAATTCGATGCAACGCGAAGAACCTTACCTGGGTTTGACATGGCCGCAAAACTCGCAGAGATGTGAGGTCCTTCGGGGGCGGTCACAGGTGGTGCATGGCTGTCGTCAGCTCGTGTCGTGAGATGTTGGGTTAAGTCCCGCAACGAGCGCAACCCTCGTTCGATGTTGCCAGCGCGTTATGGCGGGGACTCATCGAAGACTGCCGGGGTCAACTCGGAGGAAGGTGGGGATGACGTCAAGTCATCATGCCCCTTATGTCCAGGGCTTCACGCATGCTACAATGGCCGGTACAATGGGCTGCGATACCGTGAGGTGGAGCGAATCCCAAAAAGCCGGTCTCAGTTCGGATCGGGGTCTGCAACTCGACCCCGTGAAGTCGGAGTCGCTAGTAATCGCAGATCAGCAACGCTGCGGTGAATACGTTCCCGGGCCTTGTACACACCGCCCGTCACGTCACGAAAGTCGGCAACACCCGAAGCCGGTGGCCCAACCCTTGTGGAGGGAGCCGTCGAAGGTGGGGCTGGCGATTGGGACGAAGTCGTAACAAGGTAGCCGTACCGGAAGGTGCGGCTGGATCACCTCCTTTCTAAGGAGCACCTTCACCTGAAAGGGTGCAAGGAGCCCGCGGCCCACGAATGTTGGGTCGGGGTGCTCAGATGGCGGAGACACTGGCAAGTTTTTCCTCGGCAACGGCCGGGATCGCCTAGTACAGCCACTCTTCGGAGTGGTGGGAACGGTTGCTTCCGGTGCGGCTGAGAAGGAATGTAAGCACCCTGTTGGGTCCTGAAAGAACAACCCTTGGGTTGTTGTTTCAGAGCCTTGAGTGGAGCGTGAACGCTTCACGAGGTTGCCAGGCATGGCCTGGCCCCACATACCGCCGGCGGTTGTCGGGTTTGGTGTGGGGCGGATCGGGTTGTGGGTTGGTCGTTTGTTGAGAATTGCACAGTGGACGCGAGCATCTTTGTGGTCAAGTTGTCAAGGGCGAACGGTGAATGCCTTGGCACCAGGAGCCGATGAAGGACGTGGGAGGCCGCGATAGGCCTGGGGGAGCTGTCAACCAAGCTGTGATCCCAGGGTGTCCGAATGGGGAAACCTGGCACCAGTCATGTGGTGTCACCCACACCTGAACACATAGGGTGTGTGGAGGGAACGCGGGGAAGTGAAACATCTCAGTACCCGCAGGAAGAGAAAACAATTTAGTGATTCCGTGAGTAGTGGCGAGCGAAAGCGGATCGAGGCTAAACCGGCTGCGTGTGATACCTGTCAGGGGTTGCGTGGTTGGGGTTGTGGGACCCTGCTGAACAAGCTGACACTTGTTCGAGAAGTTACAAAGTTAGTGGCTAGTCGAACAGTCTGGAATGGCTGACCGTAGACGGTGAAAGTCCGGTAGGTGAAAGTTGCTGACCTTCTGTGGGTGTTCCCGAGTAGCGGCGGACCCCTGAAATCTGCCGTGAATCTGCCAGGACCACCTGGTAAGCCTAAATACTTCCTGGTGACCGATAGCGGACAAGTACCGTGAGGGAATGGTGAAAAGTACCCCGGGAGGGGAGTGAAATAGTACCTGAAACCGTTCGCCTACAATCCGTCGGAGCCTTGCGGGGTGACGGCGTGCCTTTTGAAGAATGAGCCTGCGAGTTAGTGGCATGTGGCGAGGTTAACCCGTGTGGGGGAGCCGTAGCGAAAGCGAGTCTGAATAGGGCGATTCAGTCGCGTGTCCTAGACCCGAAGCGGAGTGATCTAGCCATGGGCAGGCTGAAGCGCGGGTAAGACCGCGTGGAGGGCCGAACCCACCAATGTTGAAAAATTGGGGGATGACCTGTGGTTAGGGGTGAAAGGCCAATCAAACTCCGTGATAGCTGGTTCTCCCCGAAATGCATTTAGGTGCAGCGTCGCGTGTTTCTTGCCGGAGGTAGAGCACTGGATGGTCTAGGGGGCCCACAAGCTTACCGAAATCAGCCAAACTCCGAATGCCGGTAAGTGAGAGCGCGGCAGTGAGACTGCGGGGGATAAGCTTCGTAGTCGAGAGGGAAACAGCCCAGATCACCAGCTAAGGCCCCTAAGCGTGTGCTAAGTGGAAAAGGATGTGGGGTCGCATAGACAACCAGGAGGTTGGCTTAGAAGCAGCCACCCTTTAAAGAGTGCGTAATAGCTCACTGGTCAAGTGGTTCCGCGCCGACAATGTAGCGGGGCTCAAGCACACCGCCGAAGCTGTGGCATTCACATTTTATCCTCGCTTGGACTTGATTCCTTGTGCAGGTGTGTGGATGGGTAGGGGAGCGTCGTGCCGCGAGTGAAGCAGCGGGGTGACCCAGTTGTGGACGCGGCACGAGTGAGAATGCAGGCATGAGTAGCGAAAGAAGGGTGAGAAACCCTTCCGCCGGATGACCAAGGGTTCCAGGGCCAGGCTAATCCGCCCTGGGTGAGTCGGGACCTAAGGCGAGGCCGAGAGGCGTAGTCGATGGACAACGGGTTGATATTCCCGTACCCGCGAAAGAGCGTCCCTGATGAACCTCGTTGTGCTAACCACCCAAACCTTCCGAGACCTTCGGGTTGAGGAGGGGGAGCGTGGGAACCTGATGGGTAGTAGTCAAGCGATGGGGTGACGCAGGAAGGTAGCTGAGCCCGGCCGGTGGTTGTGCCGGGGTAAGCGTGTAGGCCGTGTTGTAGGCAAATCCGCAACACATATAGGCTGAGACGTGATGCCGAGCCGATTCAGGTGAAGTCAGTGATCCTATGCTGCCGAGAAAAGCCTCTAGCGAGTTCTTAGCGGCCCGTACCCCAAACCGACACAGGTGGTCAGGTAGAGAATACCGAGGCGATCGGGCGAACTGTGGTTAAGGAACTCGGCAAATTGCCCCCGTAACTTAGGGAGAAGGGGGGCCGGAGACGTGAAGCCCCGCGCGGGTGGAGCGTTGTATGGCCGCAGAGAGCAGGGGGAAGCGACTGTTTACTAAAAACACAGGTCCATGCGAAGAAGTAATTCGATGTATATGGACTGACGCCTGCCCGGTGCTGGAACGTTAAGGGGACCTGTTAGCTCTTCGGGGCGAAGCGGAGAACTTAAGCGCCAGTAAACGGCGGTGGTAACTATAACCATCCTAAGGTAGCGAAATTCCTTGTCGGGTAAGTTCCGACCTGCACGAATGGCGTAACGACTTCCCCACTGTCTCAACCACAGGCCCGGCGAAATTGCAGTACGAGTAAAGATGCTCGTTACGCGCGGCAGGACGGAAAGACCCCGGGACCTTTACTATAGCTTGACATTGGTACTCGAATTAGCTTGTGTAGGATAGGTGGGAGCCGGTGAAGTCCATACGCCAGTATGGGTGGAGGCAATCTTGAAATACCACTCTGGTTGATTTGGGTATCTAACTTCGGACCGTTATCCGGTTCAGGGACAGTGTCTGGTGGGTAGTTTAACTGGGGCGGTTGCCTCCTAAAAGGTAACGGAGGCGCCCAAAGGTTCCCTCAGCCTGGTTGGCAATCAGGTGTTGAGTGCAAGTACACAAGGGAGCTTGACTGTGAGACTGACAGGTCGAGCAGGGACGAAAGTCGGGACTAGTGATCCGGCACTTGCGAGTGGAAGCGGTGTCGCTCAACGGATAAAAGGTACCCCGGGGATAACAGGCTGATCTTCCCCAAGAGTCCATATCGACGGGATGGTTTGGCACCTCGATGTCGGCTCGTCGCATCCTGGGGCTGTAGCAGGTCCCAAGGGTTGGGCTGTTCGCCCATTAAAGCGGTACGCGAGCTGGGTTTAGAACGTCGTGAGACAGTTCGGTCCCTATCCGCCGTGCGCGTAGGATACTTGAGAAGGGCTGTCCCTAGTACGAGAGGACCGGGACGGACGAACCTCTGGTGTGCCAGTTGTCCTGCCAAGGGCACGGCTGGTTAGCTACGTTCGGAAGGGATAACCGCTGAAAGCATCTAAGCGGGAAGCCTGCTTCAAGATGAGGTATCCCACCCACTTTGTGGGGTAAGGCCCCCAGCTAGACGACTGGGTTGATAGGCCGGAAATGTAAGCCCGGTAACGGGTTCAGTTGACCGGTACTAATAGGCCGAGGACTTGACTACTAAGCTGCTACGCGTCCACTGTGCAACTCTCGATAAACGAACAACAGACCACGTGGTGGTGTTGTTTGATATGTCGATAGAGTTACGGCGGTCATGGCGGAGGGGAAACGCCCGGTTACATTCCGAACCCGGAAGCTAAGCCCTCCAGCGCCGATGGTACTGCACTCGTGAGGGTGTGGGAGAGTAGGACGCCGCCGGACAATCTTTCAGAAAGGGCCACCCCTAACGGGGTGGCCCTTTCTGCATTCCCTGGCCGTGTGTGACCCCGCCACGAAGCGCCGGCGCCAGCGGAATCGACCCGATCATCACGCCCCGAGTGGGCCCGCCCGGCTTGGATCGGATCGGCGAGGCGAGGGCTTCGCTGGCTAGGCTCGGCGTGTGGTGGACGTCCTGATACTTCTGGTGTTCGCGGGCTGCGTGGCGGCGATCCTGGGCGTCCTCTCGTGGCTGGGGTCCCGTGTGCGTCGCCGCGGTGTCGGTGGTGAGGTCATGGGTCCGTTCGAGGAGATGTGGCATCCCGCAGCGCACCGGTACCGGGCCGAGATCCGGGTGCAGGAATCTCGGCTGATGCCAACACCACCGCAGGGCGGCAGGCGCAATGGGCACGGCGGTGACGTACGCGCTGACCGCTGACCGCTGAGCGGGAGCGGCAGCGGGAGTGACCTCAGGAGGGCTTGGGGCCGCAGACGTAGCGGGGCTCCGCGTCATAGCGCCAGGTGAACTTCTCCCGCTTGACCACCGTGCCGCCCTTCTTGATGACCCGGAAGGCGTCCTGGGTGAAGCCGTTGATGCCGTTGGTCGGAATGCACGAGGGACCGGGCTCCAGATGGATCAGCTTCGGCGTGGTGATGTTGCGGCGCGGCCCGTACTCCGTCTTCACGCTGTCGTAGATCTTCGTGCTCCAGATCGACACGGTGATCGTGCTCGACGTGTACGACGTGTCGATGAGCAGGCCGTACTCGGTGTTGTTGCGGAACTTGAAGTCCAGGTCCGGCCAGAAGATCGTCGACTCGATGACCGCCGGGTACCTGTCGAACCAGTACGAGTGCGGCTTGTGCTCGACGTCCTCCAGCCCGGCGTAGTAGGTCGCGTTGAACAGGGTGGTGGTGAACTGCGAGGTGCCGCCCCCGACACCCGGTACGAGTTTGCCGCCGAGGATGACCGGCGCGTCCCGATAGCCCTGGGCGTAGCCGCGCTCGCCCGTGTGGCCGTTCAGCGAGAAGGTCTTCCCGGGCAGGACGACAGTGCCGTCCACCTGACGTGCGATGGTCGCGATGTTCTGGCTGCGCGACGAGGCCATCCCCCCGGTGAAACGGGTGGTGAAGGTGGACACCCGCTCCTTGATGCCCAGGCCGGAGATCTTCTCCGCAGTCAGCTCCGGCGGCGTCGGCTTCAGCTTGCCGGTCACCTCGCGGCCGTCCGACTTCGGTAGCACCGCCAGCAGGTCTTGACCCAGGGTCGCGGTATCCAGCTGCTGACCGGGCCGCCCGTCGGTGGTGGTGGGTCGTCCACCGGAGATCGTCATCGTGGCGTTCTTCGGCGGCACCTCGATGGTGGCCAGGTCATCGCCGAGCGCAGCCCGCAGCTGCTTGACGTCCACCGACGGGGTCAACTTGCCGGTCTTGTCGGCGGTGAAGCGCAGGCTCTTCGCGATGGCGGCGGGCGGGACCTTCACCGAGCCCTTATCGGTGCGCAGGGTGACCGGTGCGGCGACTGCCGGCTTCGCCAGTTCGGTGACCAGTTGGTTCAACTCCTCCGGGGTGGTCGCCGGGTGGCGCTCCACCAGGGGCACGGTGATCGGGGCGCCAGCCAACCAGCCGGCGCGGACCACCTCGGCGGAGCGCTGCGGCTCCAGGGCCAGCCCCGGCTTGGGCTGCACGACCTTCGGCGTGGTGCCCTGGTAGGTGATCGCTGGCATCGTCATGCCCTGGGCCTTGTCGCCGAGCACCTTGCGGAGGGCGTCGTCCAGCCGGTCCACGTCGACGGTGACCACCGGATCGACCGTGCGGGAGCCGACCAGCCGGCTGACCGCGTGCGCGTCGGCCGCGGCCGCTGCCGCGACGGTCGCCGGCACGTCGACGGCCAGCCCCACGTCGGCCGGGTTGATCTCGGCGCTACGCCCGTCGACGGTGACCTTCAAGGGACCCGCCAGCGCGGCCGCCCGCCGGTCCAGCTCCGCCCGCAACTCCCGGTCGGCGTCCGCGCGGCTCCGGCCGCCCAGCTCGGTGCCGAGCACGCTGGTGCCGCGGGGAACGTCCCCGGCGTACGCCCACGCACCGGCACCCGCGACGGCGGCGAGTACGCCACCGGTGACGCCGGTGGCGAGCAGCATCCGCATCCGGCGGCGGCGCGGGCCGGCCTCCGGCTCGCCAGCGGCAGGTGACGTCACCGGCCCCGGTCCGTCGTCCGGCCAGGTGACCGCGCTGACCTGCACGGTGGGCCGGTCGTCGGCGGGTGGACTCTTTTCGCCGTACAGCGTCACTGCAACCTCGATCGCCAGGGTGCCGCGGGAGGTGCCCCCTCCCGGAGGCACCTACGGTAACGAATGCCCGGCCCCCTTGCGGGCTGCGGCCACCAGGCGCTGCTACCGCGTGTCGCCCGGCGTGTCGCCCGAGTCCGGGGGTGGTGCCGGCGGCCGACCACAGACATGGCACGGTGGCCGAGTGGACACTGCGGAGCGGGTGTTGGCGTATGGCGGCGGTTGGCTGGACCGGGCGGGCCCCCTGCGCACCGATCCCACCCGATTGAACGCGCTGCGTACCGAGCCGACCACCGTGGTGCTGCCACTGTGGCAGGACCGCTGTCTCGTCGACGCGGACGGCCCGGTCCGGCTGACCGCGGAGCGCGCGTCTCTCGTCATGTCCGCTGCCGGCGAGACGGTCTTCCTGGGGCTCGACGGGAAGGATGCCGTGTTCGCCGCAGACCTGTCCGCACTCGCCGAGCAGTCCGCCACCGAAATGGCCGGTGCGGCGCGGTCCGTCGACGTGCGGGCGCTGGTCGGGCGGCTCGAGCCGGGCGACGCGGCCGTCCAGGCGTACGCCAGGGGGTTGCTGCACTGGCACCGGCAGCAGCGATTCTGCGGGACGTGCGGTGCGGCGACCGTCGCGGACGGCGGCGGGCACGTGCGGACCTGTACCGGCGGAGAGTGCGGGCGTCTCCTGTTTCCTCGCATCGAACCGGCGATCATCGTGTTGGTCGAGGCACCCGGCCCGCCGGGGCGCTGCCTGCTGGCCCGGCACGCGGGCGCACCCGAGGACGCGTACTCGACGCTGGCCGGGTTCGTCGAGGTCGGCGAGAGCCTGGAGGACGCGGTCCGTCGGGAGATGGCCGAGGAGGCGGGCGTGACCGTCACCGACGTGACCTACCAGGGGTCGCAGGCGTGGCCGTTTCCCGCCGGTCTGATGGTGGGCTTCCGGGCCATCGCCACGTCCGACGAGGTACGTGTCGACGGGGACGAACTGTTGGAGGCGCGCTGGTTCACCCGGGCAGAGCTGCGGGATCGGGTGGCTTCCGGCCGCACGCTCGGACGGGTGGACGCGATCGACCACCGCCTCCTGGAGGACTGGTTGGCCTCGGCATCCTGACCGGTTGGGCTGATGCTACTCGGTAGTACGGACACCTGTTCAGGTGTGCCGCTGACCCGTACCCTTTGCGCTCATGCCGTCTTCGACCGGTCTGCTGACCGCAGTGAGTTCGCACGTGGCGTCGCTACTGCCCGATCGGGTCGTCGCGGGAGCCCTCCGCGCTGTCTATCCGCGGATCGAGCCGGAGCTCGCGTGCCTCGCGGAGTTCATGCCCGCTGGCGGCACGGCGCTCGACGTCGGCGCCTGGTACGGGCCGTGGACCCAGCGCATGCGCAAGCTGGCCGACCAGGTTGTCGCCATCGAGCCGAACGAGGAACTCGCGCGGAGCATCTCGAGTGCGTTCCCCGATGTGCGGGTGGTTCGTGCGGTGGCGTCGGATCGTGCGGGCAGTGCCGAACTCTTCCTGCCGAAGAACGGTCCCGCTGTCGGCACCTCGTCGCTCGAGCACGGCGACGGCAGTGCGACGACGGTTACCGTCCCACGGGTCACGATCGACGGCCTCGGCCTCGACGACGTGCGGTTTATGAAGATCGATGTCGAGGGTCACGAGCTGTCGGCGTTGCGGGGCGCGGCCGAGACGATCCATCGGGACGGACCGGTGCTGCTGATCGAGGTCGAGGAGAGGATCCAGCCGGTGGCCCCGATCATCGATCTGCTCGATGAATGGGGTTATCGCGGCTACGTACTGCCGGAGCGGGAATGGCTGCCCCTCGCCGACTTCGACATCCGGGGCAACCAGCGAAGCGCGATAGCGCGGGTCAATCAGAGTCTCGCGCGGCGGGTGGTGCTCCCCCGGCCGCGCTACGTCAACTCGGTGCTGTTCAAGCGGGAAGGGACCAGCCCGGTCAGCTGACGGTCTCGGCGGAAGGGGCGCGGCGCTCGGCTGAGTCTGCGGACGAGGACCGGCGTGCCGTGCCCCGCAGCGAGGGCCCGAAGACCATCACCAGCGCGGTCAACGCGGCGGTGGCGAAAGCACACCACATGATCCCCTGGAAGGTGCGCGGCGCGACGAACATCGTCAGGACGGCCAGGACACCGGCGGCCGCCCAGAGTGGCGCGGAGGGCCACCGCGAACCGGCCGCGATCTTCGCGTTGACCACTGCGAAGACCAGCGCGTAGAGCGCGCCGGTGGCGGCGAAGATCGGGGCGTACTCGCCCAGCGGCGCGTAGTCCTGGCCGCCCGCCAGACGGAACGCGAAGCCACCGGCCAGGATCGCGGCGGCGACGAGCACGGCACCACAGGCGCCGACGATCGCGAGCACGGTGGTGCGTAGGCGGCTGTCCCCGACGGCCAGGCGGGGCAGGGCCAGCACCGTGATCACCTGAGGTGCCCAGAGCGCGCCCTTGGTGAGCACGGTGCCCACGGAGTACGCCCCCGAGTCGGCCGGTGACAGCAGTTGTCGGGCGAAGATCAGGTCGGCGTACGACACCACGAGCATCGCCAGCGCGGCGGTGCCGGCGCTCATGACCTGCCGGATCCGCAGGGGAGCATCGATGCTGCTGCCCCTGTTGGTGGCGGCCGGACGGGCGATCCAGGCCAGGACCGGCAGGACGAGGTATGCCGTCACCAAGCCGGCGAGGAGGGTGTCCACGACGCCGGCACCGAAGACGAGTGTGACGATCATGCCGGCGTAACGCCCGACGGCGAACACTCCCATCGCCCACGCGAGTCGCAGGAAACGCTGATCGCCCTGTAGCTCCCCGAGCCACCGGCCGGCCAGCACGACCGCGAAGGTCGTGGCGGCGACCAACGCCACGACCGTCAGGGACAGCCGGAGGGCGGTCAGCATCAGCGGCGTGGCCACGACGACGACGCCAGTGGCGACCGCGGCCGTGACGAGGGTGACCTGCAAGGTCGGCGTGCCGGGCTGGCGGGCGCGGTGCACGGCGACCGCCATCTGCAGGCCCACGCCCGCGACGCCGGCGATCGCGACGAGAGCCAGCACGGTGGCCAGCACGCTCAGTTCCTCGGCCGGCAGGTGCCGGGCACCGAGCATGGGGAGCAGGTAGGCCAGCCCGTTCGTCACCATCGCGGCGACCGCCACCGCCGCGCCGGCCGCTCCCAGCCGGCCTGGGCTGGACCCAGCCGTCGTCTCTGTCATGGCGCCTCATGTCGGTTCGCCGGGGGATCGGCTGTGCGCTGAGCCTCGCGATCTCGACGCGGTCGGCTCATCGACGTCGTCAGGCAAGGTACCCCCCGTTCGCTCCCTGTGCCTAGAGTGCTGTCCGGAGTCCTGGGTGCGACGTCGGGCCCGCTGCCGTCGAGGTTTTTGGGGTGTGTGTGCGCCGACCATTACCGGAGTTCGGTCCGGCGTTGCGCCGGGCCGCTGTCGGGCTTCGTCGCTGGTGGCCGGAGATGGCGCTCGCTCTCGGTGTGGTCGTCGCGATCCTCGGCCCGGTGCTCCGCCGGGGTTACGTCCTCCGTTACGACCTGGTGTTCGTGCCGGATCCGCCGTTCGGCGCGATGGTCTGGGGCAGCGGCTCCGAGCTGCCCCGCGCGGTGCCCAGCGAACTGCTCGCGGTCGGCCTGTCCCAGCTGATCACCGCCGACCTGGCGGAGAAGGTGATCCTGGCCGGTTGCCTGGCACTCGCGTCGGTGGGTGCCGCCCGGTTGGCCCCCGTCAGTCACCCGTTGGCGCGGGTCGCCGCCGGGCTCGGGTACGTCTGGAACCCCTGGGTGTACGGGCGGCTGCACCTCGGGCAGTGGGCGGTCATCGCCGGGTACGCCGCGTTGCCCTGGGCGTACTCCTGGGTGCTCGGGGTGTTGCGGCCTCCGCCTGACGGTGCTGGCCCGAGCCGGCGCTCTGCCGTCGCCGGTGGGCTCGCGGTGGTGTTGGGCGGGCCCGCGATGGTGTTGGTGGCGGTGTTCACCTGCGCTCCGGCGTTGGCCCTGGCCCGGCAGTGGCGGGCAGTCGTCGCGGGCACCGCGACGCTGGTCGGTCTCACCGCGCCCTGGCTGTTGGCCCTGGCAGACCGTGGCGGCGCGATCGATCTCGACCAGCGCGGTATCAGCGCGTTCGCCATCCGTGCGGACACGCCGCTCGGTGTGCTCGGCAGTGCCGCCACGCTCGGTGGCATCTGGAGCCGATACGCCGTTCCGGTGGGGCGTGACCAGTGGCCCGTCGCCGTGCTCGCGCTGCTGATGGTCGTGGCGGCGGTCTGGGGGTACGGACTGACCCGACGTCGTTGGCCGCCAGCGGCATGGTGGGGGCTGCTCGTCGGCGCCGTGCTGGGCACCGTGCTCGCCGTGCTGCCAGCCTGGTCGATGGGCGCACAGTGGATGGTGGCGCTGGTCGAGCACGTTCCGCTGGCCGGTGCCGCCCGGGACAGCACCCGTCTGCTCGCGCCGCTCGCGCTGCTGCAGGCGGTGGGGCTCGGGATGCTGGTGCAGTCGATGGCGACGACCGGTGCTCGCGCGCTGGCCCCGCTGGTGATGCTCGCTCCGGTGCTGCTCCTGCCCAGCCTGGCCTGGGGTCTCGGCGGTCAACTCGAAACGGTGCGCTACCCGGCCGAGTGGTCGACGGTGCGTGCGGTGGTGAACCGGGATCCGACCGGAGGCAGCCTGGTCTCACTGCCCTGGTCGTCGTTTCGCGCCTACCGCTGGGCCAGCGGCGCGCCAATGCTCGATCCGGCCACCCGGGCCTTTCGTCGACCCGTGATCGGGGATCAGGACGTGCTGGTCGGCCAGGACCGGATCAGGGGTGAGAGCCGCGTGGCCGAACGGGTGGCGGCGGCGCTCGCGGTGCCCGGCGATCCGGGGCCAGCCCTGCGTCGGCTCGGCGTGCGGTATGTGCTCATCCAGACTGATCAACCCGATGCTGCCGAGGTCGAGAGCAGATTCGCGGACGCCGAGCTCGTCCGGCGGGATGGGACATTGACGCTGTTCCGTCTGTCTGGTGACGGTTATTCCAGCTCAGCATGGACTGTCGGCATTGTTCCGGCGGTGGGGTATTCGGTACTCGGGGTCACCCTGTTGATCGCCCTTTCGTACCCGGCGGCACGGCGGCGACGCGTGTTACTGTCCGGTACCTTTTGTCGAAGGGATCGTCAATGAAGGCATCCTTCAATCCCCTCCTCACCGCGGTCGTCGCCGCGGCGGTGGGTGCCGTGCTGGGAATTCTGGCCGTCTCCATCGGGACGTCCACCATCACCAACAGCAACACCAAGCCTGCCAACGTGGAGCAGGACATCATCGTGTACGGCGAGCGCTGACGGCCCTTCATGGAGGTCCTACCTCCTGACGTGTCGTCAGATGCGGTCGTACTCGACGTCGTGGTGCCCGCCTTCAACGAGGCGGAGCGCCTGCCGGCGACTCTGCTCCTGCTCCGCGCGGCGTTGGCCGGCCTCGGTGTGCCGTGCCGGGTGACCGTGGTCGACAACGCCAGCACCGACGGAACCGCCGAGGTGGTGGCGACCGCCCTGCCCGGCACGGTCCCCGTCCGGCTGTTGTGGTGCGGCGAGCGAGGGAAGGGATTCGCGGTGCGTACCGGTGTGCTGGCCAGCGGTGCACGCTACGTCGGCTTCTGCGACGCGGACCTGGCCACCGCGCCGGACAATCTCGGGCAGGTGCTCAGTCTCCTGGTCGAGGGCGCCGACGTGGTGGTCGGTTCCCGTGCGCATCCGGAGTCGGTCGTCGAGGAGCGGCACAGCCTGCTCCGACGCTGGGGCGCGGTGGCGTTCCGGGGTGCGGTCCGGCAGGTCGTGCGCAACGTGGGTGAGACGCAGTGCGGGTTCAAGTTCTTCCGCGGCGATGTCGCACGACGGGCGTTCGCGCCACTGCGGTGCGGTGGATTCGCCTTCGACGTGGAGGTGCTGGGGCGCGTCGAGCGGGCGGGCGCCCGGCTGGTGGAGATCCCGGTCAACTGGGTGGATGTGCCCGGGTCACGCTTCTCACCGGTCCGCCACGGCTGGCAGAGCTTTGTGGACGTCGCGAAGATCCGGTGGCGGCTCCGTGCCAGTGTCGCTCCCACCATGCCGATGCCGGTCGTCGCCATCGCGGTGACCCCCGACGTGACAACTGGCGCCGCGACTGTTGGATTGCGGCCGTGAGTGTCGGATCATTCCGGGTCGCTGCGGTTCCCGCCACCGAGGCCTCGGTGGCGGGCCGTCGGGTCGCGGTGCTCAACTGGAAGGACCCCTGGCATCCCGACGCCGGGGGTGCCGAGGTGTATGCCTGGCAGGTCGCCCGTGACCTGGTGAGTGCCGGCGCGGAGGTCACCTTCGTCACGGCACGTCCGGCCGGCCAGCGTGGCGACGAGGTACGGGACGGCATCCGACTCGTCCGGGCCGGTGGCCGGTGGAGCATCTACCCTCGCGTGCTGGGCTGGTTGCTGCGGCACCGGCGTCAGTTCGATGCCGTCGTGGACTGCCAGAACGGCATTCCGTTCTTCAGCCCGGCGGTCCTGCCGGTCAGCGTGCCGGTGATCTGCGTGATCCACCATGTGCACGACCGGCAGTTCCGACTGTATTTCGGCCCGCTCGTCGGTCGCTTCGGGGCGTGGTTGGAGGGGCCCGTCGCCCGCTGGGTCTACCGCCGTTGCGTGACCCTCGCGGTCTCACCCTCGACCGCCGCGGCCATTCGTGACCGGCTTCGCTGGGCTGGCCCGGTGGTCGTGGTGCCGAACGGAGCTGACGCCTCGTCGCGTACAGGCGACCACCCCCGGGGTGGGGTGCGGGACGAGCGACCCCGACTCGTCTGCGTCGGTCGGGTAACCCGACACAAGCGGGTGGATCTGGTGCTCGACGCCGTCGACCAGCTCCGGCCAGACCGGCCCGACCTGCGCCTGGACATCGTCGGTGGTGGGCCGGACGTGGAGACGATCCGCCGTCAGGTCGACGAGCGTGGCCTGACCGACGTGGTGACGGTCCACGGCCACCTACCTTCCGCCGAACGGGACGCGTTGTTGGCCGCCGCGTGGCTGCACGTCTCCGGTTCGTGGGGCGAGGGCTGGGGCCTGGTGGTGGTGGAGGCCGCCGCCGCCGGGCTGCCCACGGTCGCCTTCGACGTGGACGGGCTTCGCGACGCCGTGCGACCAGGTCGGACCGGGTGGCTGGTGAGTGAGGGCGAGAACCCCGCCGGCAACCTTGCCGCCGGTCTCGACCGCGCGCTGACCGCTGTCGCGACACCGGCCGAGGCGGACCGGATGGCGAGCGAGTGCCGTGGTTGGAGCGACACGTTCCGGTGGGCCGACACCGGCCGACGGGTCCGTGCGGTCCTCGGTGATCTGCTCACGCCGCGAGCGGTGCCGTGGGCGCCGGGGGACGCCTGTCTCGTGGTCCGGACTGACCAGCCGGACAGCCTCCTCGCCCGGGTTGCCCCACTTCTGCCGCACAGCCGCCATGTCGCCATCGACGAGCGGAGTCTGTGGATCCTGGTGCCGGGCGCTGATCCGGCGACGATCCGGCAGGTGCTGGTCGACGCGGGCGTTCCCGAGGACGCCGTGACCGAGCGGGAGGCCAGCCCCGACGAACTGCTCACCGGAGTTCCGGTACGGCAGTGCTGACCACTTGGTCGACCGCTCGTCGCACCCCCGGCGTACCGTCCGCGACGGTGTCCCTGGCGGTGTGGCGCCTGCGTGAGCTGCTGGTCTGTCTCGCGCTGATCGGTCTGTGCGTAACCCAGAGCCCGGGCCTCATCGTGCCCGAGACGAAGCTGGACATGGCGCTGGACCCGAGCGGGTTCCTTGCCCGGGCCACCCATCTGTGGATCGCGGACTGGCAGTTCGGCACCCTGCAGAACCAGGCCGTCGGCTACTTCTTCCCGATGGGGCCGTTCTTCCTCCTCGGTGAGGCGGTGGGCCTCCCGCCGTGGCTCGTCCAACGCCTGTGGATGGCGGCCCTGCTCTGCGTCGCCCTCACCGGTGTGGTGCGTCTGGCGCGCGCCCTCGACCTCGGTGGCCCGGCGTCCCGCCTGGTCGCCGGCGCGGTGTTCGCCCTCTCACCTCGGGCCTTGACCCTGGTCGGCACGGTCTCACTGGAGCTGCTGCCGTACTGCGTCGCCCCGTGGGTGCTGCTGCCGCTGGTCAAGGGAGCTGCGGGCGGCTCACTGCGACGGGCGGCCGCACTCAGCGGACTCGCGGTGGTCTGCATGGGTGGAGCGAACGGGGCGGCCGCCGCGTGCGCCGTACTGCCGGCCTTTCTCTTCGTGGTGACGCGTGCCCCCGGAAAGCGGCGTGTCCGCCTGCTGGCCTGCTGGACGGTGGCGATGGTGGCGGCCACCTTCTGGTGGCTCGCGCCGCTGCTGCTTCTGCAGAGGTACGGCTTCCCGTTCCTGCCCTTCACCGAGAGCGCGGCGGTGACGACCGGAGTGACCACCCTCCCGGAGGCCGTCCGCGGTGCCACCCACTGGGTGGGCCACCTGGCGGTCGACGGGGTGCCCTGGTGGCCCTCGGGTTGGTCACTGGTCACCGTGCCCTGGATGGTCCTGCTCACCGGTCTGATCGCCTGCATCGGGCTGGCCGGCCTGGCCCGTCGGGACCTGCCGGAGCGACGATTCCTCCTCATCGCGGCGCTGGTCGGGTTGCTGACCCTGACCGCGGGAAACCTGTCGGACGGGGGTGCTCCCTTCGCCGCGACGGTGCGGGAGGCGCTCGACGGCCCACTGGGCGCGCTCCGCAACCTGCACAAGTTCGATGTCGTCATCCGCCTGCCACTGGCTCTGGCCACCGCGCACATGCTGGACACCGTCGGCCTGATCGCCGTCATTCGCCGGTTCTCCCGGCCCACCGGGATGGCGCCCCGGCGGGTGGCGCTGGGAATCACCGCCGTGGCGCTCGTCGCGGTCGGCACCGGCGCGGGTAGTGCGGGCCTCACGGCGGGTGGCGGTTTCCCAGCCCTGCCCGAGCACTGGCGGCAGGCGACCGGTTGGCTCGACCGGCACGCGGGCCCCGGTACGACGCTGCTGGTGCCCGGGTCCAACTTCGCCGAGTACGACTGGGGGCGCTCGTTGGACGAGCCGGTCCAACCCCTGTTGGACTCACCGTGGGCGGTGCGTTCGCTGGTGCCGGCCGGTTCCGCGGGAAACGCGCGGCTGCTCTCTGCGATCGACGACCGGCTCGCCGCCGGCGCGGTCTCGCCGGGCCTGGCCGACGTGCTCGCTCGGCTCGGCGTGCGCTATCTGCTCGTTCGCAACGACCTTCGTCAACCCGTCGGCGCCATCGCCTGGCCGCTGCTGGTGCATCGGACCCTCGACAGCACACCGGGGCTGTTCAAAGCCGCCGAGTTCGGGCCGAGCGTCGGACTGCCGCCGGATCTCGGTGGGGCGTGGGACTACGGGCTGCGCAAGTCGTACCCGGCGGTGGAGATCTACCAGGTGGACCGGCCGACCCCCCAGGTCAGCCTGGCGGACGCGGCGCACCCGCTCGACCTGGTCGGCGCGCCGGAGACGCTGCTGGATCTCAGCGACGCCGGTGTCCTCGGTAACCGGCCGGTGATCCTCAACGGTGACGACCCGGTCGCTACCGGTGGTGGCGGCACGGTGCTCGCCGACAGCCTCCGCAGCCGGGAGGTCGACTTCGGACTCCTGCGCGGCAACACCTCGCGGACGTTCACCCCCGCGGACCAGCCCCGCCAGGTACGCGCGGTCCACGACATCCTCGACCCCGCCTGGGACGGGTCGGTCACCTCGGCCGGCTATGCCGGGGTGACCGACGTGCGGGTCTCGTCCAGCGCGGCCGACGTCGCCGGCCCGGCCGGGCTGCGTGACCCGTCCGCCGGCCCATTCGCGGCCCTGGACGGCGACAGCGGTACGGCCTGGTTGTCCGACGGTGCCCGGAAACCGGTGGGCCAGTGGCTGGAGGTCCGCTTCCCGGAAGCGATCCAGCCCGGTTCGGTGGAGCTGCAGGTGGTCGACGACGAGATCATCGGCGCTCGGGTCACCCGGGTCGAGATCAGCACCAAGGGTGGGACCGTGGTGCACGAGGTGACCGGCGCGGGCCGAGCCCCGCTGCGGTTGACGTTGCCCTCCGGGCGTACCACCTGGCTTCGCGTGACGATCGACGGCGTCGCCGGCTTCGACGTGCCGGGGCGGCGCGCGGGGCTCCGGGACCTGCGGGTGCCGGGCGTGAATCCGGTGCGCTACCTACGGCTGCCGGCAGCGCCCGCCTCCACCGCTGCGCCGGAGGTCATCGCACTGGCCCGAAAGGCCGTCGACCGACCGGCCTGCGCCGTCGCCGGCGACAACTACCTCTGCGCGCCCGACCTGATCCGCCAGGGTGAGGAGGCCGGCCTGGTGCCCCGTCGCTTCGATCTGCCGAGCGCGACCACCGTCAGCCTCACCGGCATGGCCCGCGCCGCGCCGGCCACCGCGCTCGCTGTCTACGACGAGATGGTGGGCGGGCAGACCTTCACCGCGTCGAGCGCCTGGTTCGCGGACCCGGTCGCCTCGGCGCGGGCGTTGGGCGACGGCGACGACGGAACGGCGTGGTTGGCCGACCCGAACGACCCGCAGCCGACCGTGGAACTGCGGTGGGCCAAGGCCCGCAAGGTGAGTTGGGTGCGGTTGCGGTTTGCGGCGACCCTCGTCGCGGCACCGCCGAGGACGCTTCGGATCACCGGCGACGACGGTATCCGGGAAGTGGCCGTCGGCCCGGACGGGGTAGCCCGCTTCCCAGCCCTGCGTACGCGCAACCTCTTCATGGCCGTGACCTCGACGGTGCCGCGGATCAGTCGCTCGACGGCGTTCTTCGAGCCACGGCCCCTCCCGGTCGGCCTCAGCGGTGTGGACGTGGAGGGTCTGCCCGCGGCCAACCTGCCCCGCGGCCTGGACCGTGCCGTGACGTTGCCGTGTGGTGCGGGGCCGGCGGTCGTCGTCAACGGAGCAACGGTGCCGACCACCCTGTCCGGCACTCTGCGGGACCTACGGGATCTGCGGCCGCTGCGATACCGCGCCTGCACGATCGAGACGAACGCCAAGGCCAAGCCGAAGGCGAACGCCGACCTTGTTCCGCTGCGCGCCGGCCCGAACGAGGTCTCCGCTCCGGCGGACCGGTTCGTCGTCGACAGCGTGATCCTCAGCGGCGAGACACCCTCCGGGGCGGCCGTCGAGCCGTCCCGTCAGGCATCGGCGGTGCTCAGCTGGACCGACCAGCATCGGTCGGTCGAGGTCGGGCCGGGGGGCAGCAGCTATCTGGTCGTCCCGGAGAACGCCAATGCCGGCTGGCGCGCCACGCTGGACGGTGTCCGGCTCCAACCGACCCGCGTCGACGGGTGGAAGCAGGCCTGGTTCGTGCCGGCCGGGGCCGCCGGCCGGGTCGAGCTCGACTTCACACCCGGGATGCAGTACGAGCGCATCCTGGCTGTCGCCGCAGGTCTGCTCCTGCTGTTGATCGTGGCAGCCGTGCTCCCCGCGCGTCGCCATCGACCGTCGTACCCGGTGGTCCCATCCACACTGGCGACCGCACCGCTTCTCGCGGTCGGCGTACCGGCGCTGCTCGGGGGTCTGGTCGGGCTTGGCTGCGCGGTCGTGGTCGTGGCGCTGCACCGGCGTCGAATGCCCACCCCCGGGTGGATCTGGGTGCCAGCCGCCGCGGGCCTCGCGATCTACGGGACCGAGCGATGGTGGTTGTGGCGCGTCAGCAACGAATCGGTAGCTGAGCTACTCGCCGTGCTCCCGACGGCCCTGCTTCTCGTCGCTGTCGCCGCCCTGGTGTTGCGTTCCCGAAGGGTCCGCGGGAAGTACGAGTCGCGCCGGGAGGGTCGGGTGCTCGGCTGGGCCCGACGCCGCGGCCTGCGGCACTGGCACCCGCGTCGGCGTTTCCGCACGGACGGCGGGCGCGGCTCCGGGCCCGCGGCCGGCGGCCCGCCTCTCCAGGAATCTCCGCAGCCGCTGCATCGGCCGCTCGATGAGGTAGTAGCTGGCGGTCGCGGCCGGGATGGTGAGGGCCAGAGTCAGCGCCAGGACCACCCAGAACGAGCTGTGCATTCGGGTCAATCCAAGCAGTCGGAAGCACGCCTCGAGGGCGAGGATGTGCCAGAGGAAGATGCCGTAGGAGATTCGACCGAGGAACCTGACCAGCGGCTGCAGCAGGAGCGCACGCGGCACCCCGCCCGAACCCCGGCCGACGAGCGGGGCGATCACGCACCACGTGATGAGCAGGAACAACAGGTGTTCGGTGACCGACTCGACCGGGGTGGCGGGCTCAAGCCCGCGGGGGCCGGCGATCGGCGTGCTGGCGATCCAGAGCAGCGCGCCGGCGATGAGCCACGACGTCCCGGGGGCGAACGTGAGGACTCGGAGCCCGCGCGGCGTGGCGGACCACAGGTCCTCCTCGCGGCGGTCGGACCCGTTCATGGCCAGCTCCGGGAGGAACGGGGAGGAGGAGGTGCTGGGAGGCCACGAGGCGAGAACGGCCAGCATGATGCCGATGCCGAACCAGTCCAGGAAGGCCGGCAGCCAGAGCCACGACAACCCCGGTAGGGGCGCGTTCTGGCCGTGCGCGTAGACGTTCCAGACGAGGCCGGCCACAACGAGTGCGATGCCGAGTGCCAGTTGGCGCCGCGCCCGCGCCAGCGGGTTCCGACCACCCAGGTGCCGGCCGAGCACCGCGATCACCGGCAGCGCCAGGTAGAAGGTCGCTTCGGTGGCGAGGCTCCAGGTCTGCTCCATACCGACCGGCAGCCGCAATGGCTGATAAATGTGCACCAACAGGAGGGGGATTGCCCAGTCCCACAGTGACCTGAGGTAATCGATGTTGAGCCACGTCAGTGCGACAACCGCCATTGCCCAGTACCCGGGCAAGATGCGCACTGCGCGGTGCCAGAGGTATGCCCGAACCGGCGGCTGTGGCTGCGAATGAATAGCGGCACGCGCGAATGGCCGGTAGAGCAGGAAGGCGGACAGCGCGAAGAAGATCGCGATGCCCACATCCAGCCTGGCCAGCACATCTCCGAAGCGGCCGTACGAGTTGGTCAGCCCGCTGAGAAAGGACACATGGTGGACGAGCACCCCGAGTACCGCCACGGCCCGAAGGCCTTCCAGAGCGGGTAACCAGCCATCAGTACGGCCGGTATTCGGCTCGGAACGATGACGCTCCCCGTTGATCGGGGTTGCTTTGACAGGTCGGCTCACAGGTCCTCGACATCCCATTTGTTGTGGCAGCCGGACGGCCGCATCCGACCGTGGTCGGTACGGCTCAGGAGGCCGCGTCGGACCATATCCGAAAACGGTCCCGTCATGTACTGTCAGCCGACTAGTCGACCATTACAAGGGGAGGAGTTACATGCGACCTACGTCGGGTGCCATCTTGGTGGCGGCGGGCGCGTTCCTGATCGTCGGGGCCGTGGCGACGCCGCTGGCCGTCGCGCCCGCTCTCGTCAAGGTGCCCCTGGACCAGAGTTCGGTGACGATCTCGAAGGCCCAGAACGCGACCGTCCTCGATTTCGGCACACTGTCGGAGCGAACCGCGGTCAACCTGACCGCCCATCGTGCCGTCCGGGGTGATGTCAAGGACGGCAACGCCGACCGGGCGGTCTTCAACGTCGGTGTCCGGGTGATCGACGATGCCAGCAAGAAGGAGATCACGGTCAGTACGGACCGGGTGGCCCTGGACCGGCGGACGGCGATGGCTGTCGCCTGCTGTGCCGAGGACATCAACGGCGCGGCCTTCAAGCATGAGGGCCTGACGTACACCTTCCCGTTCGGCACGGAGAAGAAGACCTATCAGTACTTCGACAACACCGCTCGGAAGGCGTACCCCGCCAAGTACGTGAGCACCGAGAAGTTGCAGGGGCTGACCGTCTACAAGTTCGAGATGACGGTCGAGCCGATCAAGATCAGCGAGATCAAGGTCCCCGGCAGCCTGCTGGGTTCGAGCGAGCCGGCTGTCAACGCCGGCCGTTACTACGCCAACACCCGCACGCTGTGGGTGGAGCCCGACAGTGGCGTGATCGTCAAGGGCCAGGAGAAGCAGCTGCAGACCCTCCGCGACGGGACCGGCCCGGACAAGCTCAAGATCATCGACGCCGACCTCGCCTTCACCGAGGACACCCAGAAGCAGCAGGCCAAGGCTGCCAAGGACGCGCGTGATCAGATCAACCTGCTGACCACGGTGGTGCCGATCGTCCTCGGGCTCCTCGGCCTCGCCCTGGTGCTGCTGGGTCTGTACCTCGTCATCCGCGCAGCTCGCCGCGGGCCCGAAGCGGCACTGGTGGAAACCGGCGACCAGCCGACGACCGACCTGCCGTCGCAGGCGTCCTCGGAGCCGGTCGACGAGCCCACGGTGCCGGCCGGAGGGCGCCACGCTGTGGAGCGCAGCGAGCCGTAACACCGCCACATCGCCTCACCACCGCACGCCGACCTGACCGGGCCGGCCGGCCCTCGGGTCGGCCGGCCCGGTCATGTTCGAGGTCGCGCCGGGTGCGGTCGGACGGCTAGGCGCGGCGTACCGCGTACCGCGTGCAGACCCAATCTTCGCTGTACGGCAGGTCGCGCCACTGCCCGACGATGTCCCCGCCGTGCGCGTCCATCAGCTCAACCATGTCGGCATGCGGCACGACGGTCATCTTCATCGGCGCCGGATATTTGAGCAGGTGACGCTGTGCCCAGCTGATCAGCCGGAAGGGCACCACCTGCCAGATGAAACCCTTTGCCGTACGCGCCAACTCCGTCGGTAGCCCCACAACGGCAATGCCGCCGGGACGCAGGACGCGCAGGAACTCGGCCAGGTAGTTGTCGATGGCGGGGCGCGGCAGATGCTGCAGCACCAGGGTGCTGTAGACCAGGTCGAAGTGACCGTCGGGGAACTGGCTCAGGTCTGGTGCGTCGTTGAGGACGAACCGGATGTTCCCGGCGCTCCGGTCGAGCTGTCGGGCGGTCTCCAGCATGGGCGGAGCGATGTCCACGCCGACGACTTCGTCAGCGTGCGGAGCGAGCGCCTGCGACAGTCGCCCGGCGCCGCAGCCGAAATCCAGCACCCGTTCCCAGCGAGTGGGCAGGCCCAGGCGGCGGAGCTGCCCGCTGGTCTCTTCGACATCGGTGCGGCCGGTGGCCAGGAACTCCTCGACGTCCCACCGCCCGCCACGCTTGCCGGGTTGGACGAGGACGGCCCAGAGTGGATCCTCGGTGCCGAGCTTGGTCCAGTCGCGCCGCACGTCGTTCAGATTCACGCCGAAACAGTAGGGCATTCGGGGACCTGTCGGGATCGACCGGCTCCTCGGTCGTCGGGATGTTCGGCTGGGTCGGCCGACCCGAACGGTCTGCGCGCGCCGGGTGACGCCTGCTGGTGCGGAGGCGTGCTTTACATCCGTTACATTATTGTAATCCGTCAATGCATCGTCACGGTCCGCATCCGAATCTGCTGATTGCGACACCTTTCCTGGTGATTTGACCGCTTGCTCATCCGGTCATCCCGACTCGGCGTGACGCCGCGCTACTGCTGGATCGCCCTTCTGTTACCGCCGAGTAATCGAGGGCTTGTGAGCTACGCCCCAACGGGTGCACCATCAAGCCCGATCGTTACCCGCCGGTAACAGATGACGGGCCCGGCGCAGGGCCGCCAGATCAAGACCGGCGACCCGCGCGCATCCACCTCGAGGAGGAACCCGTGCAGGATCGGTTCGACAATCAGGGTCGTACCCGATGGCGGCGGTTCGCCGCCATGATGGTGCCCGCCACGGCCGCCGCGGGCGCCATCCTGTTCGGAATGTCGACCGGCGCGATCGCGTCCGACATCACGGTCTCCGGACAGACATTCAAGATCGGTGCCGACCGCCTCGAGGGCGACGGCTTCAAGCAGTACGGCGGCATCGTCCGGGAGAAGGGCAAGGACGGAAAATCCGGACAGGTCCACCCGATCGCTCTCTCCGAGATCAGCAGCGCCGAGCTGTACAGCCTCTGCCAGTCCGTCCGCGCCGACCTGCCCGGCCTGCCGGTGGTGCTCACCATCAACGCTGGTGAGGGCAAGGAACCCGCCCGGGCCAAGGACCTGCTGATCGCGATGGACTCGTTGAACGGCAACGCGACCTTCACCAACATCAAGATTGGTCGGGACGCCACCGACCTGAACCCGACGGCGCAGGCCGGGTCGTTCGGCCAGAACTCCGACCACGTCACCATCACCAACCTGCAGCAGGTGTCCCGCTACACCACGGCGGCCACCTTCAACCTGGTCGGCCTTCGGCTGAAGGTCAACGTGGGCGAAGACGCCAAGGGCAAGGAGTGCTTCTGAGGTGAGCCGTGGCCCACGGTTCCCCACCGCTGCCGGCGGTGCCCCATCGCGGATTCGCGAGTCACCTGCGTGCACCCGAAGGTCGCCGGCGGTGTCCTCGTCGTCGAACTCGCTGCTGGTCGGTGGCCGTCCGCTGAGGCCGCTGCTGGTCGGTGGCCATCGGCCGAGGGCACCGCTGGTCAGTGACCGCCCGACGCGCACGCCGAGGCCGTCCGCCGCCAGGCCACGGGGGCGCCGGGCAGTGATCAACTCCAGCTCGCCGATGTTGCGGTGTCCTCGAGGAGGGATGCCGCCACATCGCCGAAGTGGAGTGGATCATCCGCACGGTGCCCGGCGCTGCGGGCCCGGACCGTGTCCCCGTCCCCGCTCGGTCAGGAGGAGTACGTGACAACCGCCAACCCGTCGCACGCCCGGCCCGGCGGTCCGGCTCAGGCGTGGCGGCTCTTCCGCCGCTGGCAGCGCAGCCGACCGTTCTGGGGTGGCCTGCTCACCGCCCTGGCCGGGCTGGAGATGTTCGCTTCCACCCGGATGACCCTCAACGGCCTCAGCTTCCACAGTGGGGCGAGCGGCCTGCTCTCGCTGTTGATCCCGGTCATCCTGGTGACCTGTGGCCTGCTGCTCTGGTTCACTCCGGCACAGCGCCTGTTCTACTCGGTCGCCGCGGCGGTGACCGCGGTGTACTCGCTGATCGGGCTCAACCTCGGCGGCTTCTTCGTTGGTCTGTTGCTCGGCATCGTCGGCAGCGCTCTCGCCTTCGCCTGGACGCCGACCCGACCCGCACCCTCCCCCACACCACAGGCCGACGTCGCGCAGCCCGACGCCGCGCAGGCCGACGTCGTGCAGCCAGACGTCGCGCAGCCCGACGCCGCGCAGGCCGACGCCGCGCAGGCCGACGTCGTGCAGCCAGACGTCGCGCGGGCCGATGTCGCGCCGGGCGATCGCCCTACGGCGGCGCAGGCGTCCGACGAGGGCGCGCCGCCCGAGTGGCCGGGACGTTCCGCTGACCCGCGAGCCTTCGGCATTGTTCTCGTGGTGCTCGGTCTGGCCGCCGTCGGACTGGCCATCCAGCCCCGGCCGGTGCAGGCCGCCCCGGGTCGGTCGGCCGCGACCGCCTGCCCTACCCCGTCCCGGTCCGGTAGTCCGTCGCCCAGCCGCAGCGCGGCCACGCCGACCCCGACCCCGAGCCCGGGGCGGGGCGGCAACGTGATCACCGACATCCTGGACGGAATCGGTGATCTGCTCGGTGGTGGACGCCGCGGGGAAACCCCGACACCGTCGACGAGCCCAACAGCCACGCCGACGACCCGCCCCGGCTTCCCCAACTGCCCGGGGGCGACCCCAGGCACCCCGGGCAAGCCGGGCACGACGACCCCGGGCAAGCCCGGCGGGACGGCACCCGACGAGCCGGGCACGGTGGAGCCGGGCAAGCCGCTGCCGCGTATCGCCGCCGATCCGGGCCTGCCGGTGGTGGCTCAGACGCCGTCCAAGCTCACCGGGTCGTCGGTCCGGATGACCGGGTTGCGGTTCGAGGGGATCACCGACCTGAGCACGGTGAAGGGCGACCTCAAGGTGCTGAAGTTCAGCATGCGGGAGGCGGTGACCGACGACTTCCTGCTGAGCGCCGACGGCCCCGAGGGGCGCAACCAGAGGTACGCGACCGACCGGCTGACCGTCAGTGGTGACGTGGCCTTCTATGCCACCCGGTTCGTCGGCCGGCTGCTCGGCATCAAGGTCACGCTGACGCCGGATCTGCCGCTGCCGAACGGCATTCCGATCACCTCGCCCGTTCCGATCACGTTCACCGACCCGGTCATCGATCTGGCGTACGTCACCAGTGACACGCTGACCGCCCGACCGGCGTTGGCGCTGACCCTCGGCTGAACGGCACGTCGGTCCGATGGCCCCGGCGCCGGCGGGTCGTCGTACCGCCGGCGCCTGGAACCGTTGGTGAATCAGAGCCGGGCCAGCGCCTTCCGCAGCGGGTCGAGACCAAGAGCGCCCAGGTCCAACGCCTGCCGGTGGAACTCGCGCAGGTCGAAATCGGCACCCTTGCGGGCCTTGGCGTCCTCCCGGGCCTGGAGCCAGATCCGCTCACCCACCTTGTACGAAGGTGCCTGCCCCGGCCAGCCCAGGTAGCGGTTCAGCTCGAAGCGCAGATTCTCGTCCGGCACCCGGCAGTGCGCCCGCATGAACTCCCAGCCCAGTTCGGGCGTCCACCGCTCGCCCGGGTGGAAGCCGAACGGATTGTCCTTGGGGATCTCCAGCTCCAGGTGCATGCCGATGTCGACGATCACCCGTGCTGCGCGCATCGCCTGACCGTCGAGCATGCCCAGCTTGTCGCCCGGGTCTTCCAGGTAACCCAGCTCGTCCATCAGCCGCTCCGAGTAGAGCGCCCAGCCCTCGCCGTGCCCGGAGACCCAGCAGAGCAGCCGCTGCCAGCGGTTGAGCAGGTCGGCCCGGACGGCGGTCTGCGCCACCTGGAGGTGGTGACCCGGCACGCCCTCGTGGTAGACCGTGGTCACCTCTCGCCAGGTGGAGAAGTCGGTGATGCCCTGCGGCACCGCCCACCACATCCGGCCCGGGCGGGAGAAGTCCTCACTCGGCCCGGTGTAGTAGATGGCACCGTCGCTGGTCGGGGCGAGGCAGCACTCGATGCGGCGGACCTGCTCCGGAATGTCGAAGTGGGTGTCGTGCAGTTCGGAGATCGCCTTGTCGGCGAGCGCCTGCATCCAGTCTCGGAACGCCTCCTTGCCCTGGATGGTCCGGGCCGGGTCGGCGTCCAACTTGGCCACGGCCTCGTCGACGGTGGCACCGGAGCCGGCGATGCGCCCCGCGACGACCCGCATCTCCGCCTCCAGGCGGGCAAGTTCCGCGAAGCCCCAGGCGTACGTCTCGTCCAGGTCGACCTTGGCGCCGAGGAAGTACTGCGAGGCGAGCTCGTAGCGCTCCCGTCCGGCCGCCTGCTTGTCCCGCCCGTGCGGGGCCAGCTCGGTACGCAGGAACTGGCCGAACTCGGCGGTCGCCGCGGTCGCCGCGGCCGCACCCCGACGCAGGTCGGCGCCGAGCGTGCCCTCAGCGCCCAGTCGCTCCACCAGACCGTGGAAGAAGTTGTCCCCGGTCGGGTCGACCCAGATGTCGCACTGCTTGGCCACCTCGACCAGCTGCACCTTCGAGCTGACCCGACCGGCGGCGAGCGCCTCGCGCAGCGTGGTCTTGTAGCTCTCGAGCGCGCCGCCGAAGCTGTTGAGCCGGGCGGCGATGTTGGCCTGCTCGTCGCTGGTCGCGGTTGGCATCAGGTCGAACACCATGCGGATCTCGTGGAGTCCGCTCTCGATCACGCTGATTTCGCTTGTCGTCTCGCCGGCGTCGTACCGGGCCAGGTCCAGGCCGAGCCGTTCCTGCATGGCC
Source organism: Micromonospora parathelypteridis (assembly GCF_014201145.1). NCBI lineage: Bacteria > Bacillati > Actinomycetota > Actinomycetes > Micromonosporales > Micromonosporaceae > Micromonospora > Micromonospora parathelypteridis. Next base: position 2,986,833 of record NZ_JACHDP010000001.1, on the reverse strand, counting down.
TCCTTGGCGGTGCGTTCCGACTCGGTCTGCGGTTCGGTCACCTCCAGTTCGGCGAGCGTCCGGCGGGTGAGGTCCGCGCGCGCCTGGTAACCCTCGGGCGAGAGGTCGTCGAGCTGGTCGTCATGGCCGGCGATGCCGACGAAGGTCGCGCCGGTGGGGCTCAACGGCGCCCACTCGGCCACGTAACGGTTGGCGAGTTCATCAATTCGTCCCACGCTGCGACCCTACGTGACCACCCGGCCCCCGTGTCGACGACGTTTGTCGTGTTCAGGCCACCGTCGTGGCGGGGAGCGCGGCGTCCGAAAGGCGCGCGACTTTGTCGGTGGGTTCCGGCAGAGTGTCAGGGGTGACTGCCGACATCACTCCTGACAAGGCACCGGCTCGCGCCTGGCTGCCGGGCTTCATCGCCCTCGCCGCGATCTGGGGTTCCAGCTTCCTGTTCATCAAGATCGGGGTGGCCGAGCTGCACCCGGTCCAGCTCACTCTCTACCGGGTCGTCGCCGGCGCGCTGACCCTGCTGGTCGTCCTCGCCGTGCTCCGCGACCGGCTGCCCCGCGAGCCCCGGGTCTGGGCGCACCTGACTGTCGTCGCCGCGTTCGGTGTGGCTGTGCCGTTCACCCTGTTCGGCTACGGCGAGCAGCGGGTCGAGTCGATGCTGGCGGGCATCTGGAACGCGACCACGCCTCTGATCGTGCTGCCGCTGGCGGTGCTGGTCTTCCGCACCGAGCGGTTGACCGCGCGTCGCGGGGTCGGGCTCGGGCTGGGCTTCCTCGGGGTGCTGGTGGTGCTGGGGGTCTGGGAGGGCATCGGCGGGGCGCACTTCACCGGGCAACTGATGTGCTTCGGCGCGGCTGCCTGCTACGGCGTCGCCATCCCGTACCAGAAGAGGTTCGTCGCCGGCAGCGCGTACTCCGGCCTGTCGCTCTCCGCCGCGCAGCTTCTGCTCGCCGCCGGGCAACTGGCCATCGTCACCCCGTTCGTCGCCGGCCTGCCGCCGCTGCCCACCGAGTTGTCGCTCGGGGTGGTGGCCAGCGTGCTGACTCTCGGCGCGCTCGGCACGGGCCTCGCTTTCGTCATCAACATGCGCAACATCCGGTTGGCCGGCGCGAGTACCGCGTCCACCGTCACGTACCTGATCCCGATCTTCGCGGTGCTGATCGGAGCCGTGGCGCTCGACGAGCGACTCAACTGGCACCAACCGGTCGGCGCGCTCATCGTGCTGTTGGGGGTCGCGGTCGCGCAGGGTCTGTTCGGTCGTCGGAAGCCCCGCCCGGTGGTCGGGGTCGGCGCACCCGCCGCACCCGCCGCCGAGCCTGCCGGCCGCTGACAGCCGAGTCGATCAGCCGCGGTCGCGCGTCCACTCGACCAGTTGCTCCGCCGACCAGGTGTTGATCACGCGGTCGGCGGGGACGCCGCAGCGTGCCGCCCGCTCGCAGCCGAACCGCTGCCAGTCGAGTTGGCCGGGCGCGTGCGCGTCCGTGTCGATGGCGAACCGGCAGCCAGCTTCCAGCGCGCGGCGGATCAGGCGCTTCGGCGGATCCTGCCGCTCCGGCCGGGAGTTGATTTCGACGGCGGTGTCGTGCTCGGCGCAGGCGGCGAAGACGGCGTCCGCGTCGAAGTCGCTCTCCGCCCGGGTCCGGGCGCGGTGCCCCCGGTCACCCGGACCGGTCACCCCGGCTGGCCGGGACGACACCATCCGGCCGGTGACGTGGCCGAGGATGTCCAGGTGCGGGTTGGCGACCGCGGTCAGCATCCGTCGGGTCATCTTCGACCGCTCGTCGTTCAGGCCGCTGTGCACCGACCCGACCACCACGTCCAGCCGGGCCAGCAGCTCATCGTCCTGATCCAACGAGCCGTCGGCGAGGATGTCCACCTCGATCCCCGTGAGGATCCGGAAACCCTCCGGCAGTGCCGCGTTGACCTGCGCCACATGGTCGAGCTGCCGGCGCAGCCGGTCGGCGGTCAGCCCCCGGGCCACCTTCAGCCGGGGCGAGTGGTCGGTCAACACCATGTACTCGTGGCCCAACTCCACCGCCGCCAGTGCCATCTCCTCGATGGGCGAGCCACCGTCGGACCAGTCCGAGTGGGTGTGACAGTCACCTCGCAGGGCGGTGCGCAGCGCCGTCGCCTCGGCGTCCAGATCACTGCCCTCGGTCGCCACCAGCCGGCGCAGGTAGACCGGCTCCTCACCGGCCAGCGACTCCGCCACGCAGCGGGCCGTGACGTCACCGACTCCGGCCAGCTTGGTGAGCGTGCCGTTGCCGGCCAGCTCGGCCACCTCGGCAGCCGGCAGGCCAGCCAGCGCCTTCGCCGCCGACCGAAAGGCGCGTACCCGATACGTGGCCTCGTTCGCCCGCTCCAACAGGAACGCGATCCGGCGCAGGTCGGCGATGGGATCCCGGGTGCTCGTCACGTCAGGGCGCCTTCGGGCAGCCGTTTTTGCGTTGCCACGTGACGACCTCGGCGGCTGGTTCCCGATTGCCGCCGTTCCGCCAGGAATCCAGGTAACGGGCCGGCCAGAGCACCCCGCGCCGGATCCACCAGCCGTCCTTGCCCGGACACGGCGGCGAGATGCCGAAGTGCACATGGCAGACGTTGTTGGCGTTGCCGGTGCGCCCCACCTTGCCGAGCTGCTGCCCGGCGCGGACGCGGACCCCGGCGTCGACACCGCTGGACACGACGCTCAGGTGCGAGCCGTAGTAACGCACCCCGTCGTCGCCGAGCAGGGAGACCGACAGGCCGCCGTTCTCCGGGCCCTGCGGCCCACGCTTCGTGTACCTGTCGACGCGACTCACCTCCAGCACCTTCCCGTCGGTCACCGCGACAAACGGCTCACCGCAGTCGGCGAAGAGATCCGTGGCGGGGTATGCCCCGTGCGTCGGGTGATAGTCCACGTTGTCGGCGCGTACCGGAAAGACGTGCCGCAGGCCCGTGCGAGGTAGCGGCGCCGACGGTCTGGCCGACGACGGCGCCGGGCGGGCTGGAACGGGCGCCGTCGGCGTGGCCGACGGCGACACCGGCTGGTCGGCGGTCGCCCAGACCGCCGGCGGCGTCGGTGCCGCGCCGTCGGCCGGCGCGCCTGGCCGGGTGGTCGCGCAGCCCGCGGCCAGCACCGGGGCGAGCAGCAGCATGATCGGGTACGCCGGACGCACGCGGCGGCTGATCGTCGGCGAGGGCATCCGGTCATCCTGGCAGAGCCGGTACCGTGAGCACGAGTGGCGCGCGCGTGAGGGAGGGCAGCGACGGTGAGCATCGCCCAACCCGATCCTGGCCCGGATCCCGGTGCCGCCGCACGGTCGTTGGCGCGTACCCCGTCGGGGCTCTTTCCGGCCGGGCCCCCGTCGCGGCCCACCTACCGCGAGCCGCACCCGATCACCGGCGGCGGTGTCGCCGCCGGGGGCGGCGCGGCGGCCAGCTGGTTGCTGCTGTTCGGCCTGCTCGGCACCGATGTGACCAGCTACGCGTGGTGGACGTTGTTTGCCGGGTTGCTGGCGTGGCTGACCGCGCTGGTGCTGGTCCGCTACGGCGATCGCGGGGTTGCCACCGGAGTCGCCATCGTCACGGCGGGTGGCTGGAGCATCGCCGCCGCCGTGGTGGCGGTCCGCTGGGCCACCGGTGGTGACTGGCCGCTGTGGTGACTGGCCGTCGTGGTGATCTGCCGTTGTGGTGACCGGCGCGGCGGGCCTCGAGACGGCAGCCGATGACTGCGCCGTGTGCCCGGTTGGCTGCGTAGCGAACGCCGTCTTGACGTGGCCGCCGAGACTCGGCACGCTCGGCACTATGGCCTGGACCACTCCGCGACAGGACCCCGATCGCAGCCGCCGCCGCCTGCAGTTGCTGGCCGAGTTGGCGGGTGCCCGCGCGGTCCGCCAGCGCAGCCGACCGCAGCGGCAGCGCACCGAGCGGCTGCGCCAGCTCATCGCCACCCGTCGTCGAGTCGCCGGCTGACCCGACTTTGTCAGGAATGACCGACCCGTCGGGGCGTTGACGAGTCGCCTGCCGACCCGACCGGCTAACGTGCACGCGTAACGAGTCGACGCTGTGTCGAGGGCTATTGGGGGGACCGTGTCGTACTTCGCTGCGGCCGTTGTGCGCGACGACAGTGGCTGGACCGCCGCCGAGGTCAGCCTGCGTGGCGCCACTGACATCGACGAGGTCGCAGACCGGCTGCGTGACGTCGACCAGGAAGCCGACGTGTCGCTGCTCTTCGTCGAGGCCGACGACGCGTACCTGGTGGTGCTGCGCCTCGACGAGGGTGAGGACCTGCGGGTGTTCGGTTCGGACTCCGCGTACGCCGAGGAGTCCCAGCTGGGTTCGCTGCTGGTCGGTGACCTGAAGACCTCGGTCACCGGGCTCGACGGCGACGAGGAGCCACGCCCGGCGACCACCGGTGACGAGGAGAGCGAGCAGCCCGTCGTCGACCCGGAGGCGGACCCGGTCGGTGACGCCGATCTGCTGGCCAACCTGGGCATCTCCGCGCAGAAGCTGCTGACCCTCTGCACCCACGAGGGGATGCTGCCGGCGGACGTCACCGCCGAGATCTGCCAGGTGCTCGGCTGCGCCGACGAGGTCGAGGAGCTGCGTGAGGTCTGAGCCGGCCGACGCCACCGATCCGGCACTGGAGTCGCTCAGCCCAGGGCAGCCCACTCCCGGTGCGGTGGGTCGCGCCGGGCCTGGCGCTAGCGAGGGCCTCGCCGACCTGGGTGAGGTCGGCCGGCGGCAGCGGCACGAGCTGTGGATGCGGCGCGCGTTGGAGGTCGCCGTCACGGGCCCTGCCGACTCGGCCGGTGCCGGGGCTTTGGCGATCGATGACATCCCGGTTGGCGCGGTCCTCTACGGGCCGGACGGCGCCGAGTTGGCCATCGGGCGCAACGAGCGGGAGTTGACCGGCGACCCCACCGCTCACGCCGAGGTGCTGGCCCTGCGGCGGGGTGCCGAACGGACCGGCCGGTGGCGGCTCGACGGCTGCACCCTGGTGGTCACCCTCGAACCGTGCACCATGTGCGCGGGGGCCCTGGTGCTTGCCCGGGTCTCCACCGTCGTGTTCGGCGCGTGGGAGCCCAAGACCGGCGCGGCCGGATCACTCTGGGACGTGCTGCGTGACCGTCGCCTCAACCACCGCCCCGAGGTCTACGGCGGGGTGCTGGAGGCCGAAACCGCAGCCGTTCTGCGCGCCTTCTTCCGCTGAGACATCGCCCTCCCGGTCCGGCCGGGCGGCAGGGCGCGGCCCTGCCGCCACGGGCGGGCCGGGCACGAAAGAGCGTGATGACAGCGGGGCATTCTGCGCCACCGAGTCATCACGCTCTTCGCGGTACTGCCGCCCGAACGGGTCAGGCGATGATCGTGTCGAGAGCGATCTCGACCATCTGGCTGAAGGTCTGCTCCCGCTCCTCCGACGTGGTCTTCTCGCCGGTCTTGATGTGGTCGCTGACGGTCAGCACGGTCAGCGCACGGGCCTTGAACCGTGCGGCGATCGTGTAGAGCGCCGCCGACTCCATCTCCACCGCCAGCACCCCATAGTCGGCGAGGGTGTCGTAGAGGTCCGGCCGGTCGGTGTAGAAGGCGTCCGCCGCCAGAATCGGGCCGACATGCATGTTGATGCCGCGCCGCTCGGCCACCTCCACCGACGTACGCAGCAGCCCGAAATCGGCCACCGGCGCGTAGTCGATCAACCCGTCGAAGCGCATCCGGTTCATGTTCGAGTCGGTGGACGACCCGATCGCGGCCACCACGTCGCGCAGTTGGAGGTCGGTGCTGAGGGCGCCGCAGGAGCCGACCCGGATCAGCGTCTTCACGCCGTACTCGTTGATCAACTCGTGGGCGTAGATGGAGGCGGACGGCATGCCCATGCCGGAGCCTTGGACCGAGACCTCGACACCGTTCCAGCGGCCGGTGAAGCCCAGCATGCCCCGAACCGTCGAGTAGCAGGTGGCGCCCTCGAGGTAGGTTTCCGCGATCCACTTGGCCCGCAGTGGGTCGCCCGGCATCAGGACCCGCTCGGCGATCTCGCCCGGCTTCGCGCCGATGTGCGTACTCATGGCAAAGATCCTGCCAGGCCGGCCGGGGCGATACCGGTTCGGCGTCGGAACCAGCGGTCATGTACCCTCGTCGGCGGTGGCGTGTCCGAGCGGCCTAAGGAGCACGCCTCGAAAGCGTGTGAGGGTTAACGCCCTCCGAGGGTTCAAATCCCTCCGCCACCGCTCTGAAATGCAGAAACGCCCGGTCGATCCGCGAGGATCGGCCGGGCGTTTCGCTAGCGGTCTGAGTTGCTGCTCAAGGGGTCAATTTCGAGTCCTCTGTCGGGCTGTCCCACAGCAGCCCTCCAACGCGCTGGGCGATGTCCCGGCGCACCTGGGCGGTGAGGTGTTGGTACCGGGCCGCCATCGCTGAGTTCGACCAGCCCATGATTCCCATCACCGCCCGCTCGGCCACGCCGAGGATCAGCAACACCGTGGCAGCGGTGTGCCGGGCGTCATGCAGTCGGCTATCGCGCAGCCCGGCGAGCTGAGCAGCCGCTTCCACTCGTCGTAGGCGGTTCGCGGGTTCACCGGGCCGCCGGTCGGCCTGGCAAACAGCCAGTCGCCACCCTCCCAGAGCTGGGCGGCGGTGGCGCGCTCCTAATCCTGCTCGTCGCGGTGCCTGCGGAGCAGCACCACCAGTTCGTCTGGGAGGCCGATGCTGCGCCGACCGGCCCGAGACTTGGTCTCGGCAGTATCGGCCCGCACCTGACGGCGGTCGGGGCAGTGCCCGCCGTGCTTCCGGCCGCACGGTGAGCGGCACCCGTGCTCCCACCTCGGCCGCTGCCGACCGCGCCGGACGGTCAGCGTCCCGGCGTGCAGGTCGACATCCGACCAGCGGAGTCCGAGCGCTTCCCCTGGCGCAGACCAAGGGTGAGCGCGACCGCCCACCGCGCGCTGTTGCGTCGGCCACGGGTGCGGCCATAAACCGCTGTACCTCGGAGACCGTGTACGGCTCGATCTCACTTTCCGGTAGGCGCGGTGCCTTGGCGAGGGCGGCCGCGCTCTTAGCGAGGTGGCCCCGACGTACGGCTGTCTCCCAGACTGCGGCGGGCCGCAAAGCCGGCGTCCCCCGGTTGGCCCCTCTGTTGAGCGTCCACTGTCCGGGTAGTTGTGGGCGGTCGGCTACGCCCGACTACCCCCTTCCGTGGTCGGCCAGGTTGAGGTACTGGGACTCGAATCGTTCTGGCCGGAAAAACTGCCCAACCTGCTCGATGATCTTTAGCGGGAGTGGAGCGGATATGAGCGCATTCTGCCAGGCCGCGATCTCCGCGAACCCAGCCTCTGGCGCAGCCCTTTGAAGGTGGCCTACCAGAACTTCCAGTTGCAGGCGAAGCCACTCGGCCTGCTGCTGGTCGAGGAGGAATGCCTCTGCGCCGACCAGGGGAAGTTCGATCCGTGCCGCCGCTGCCCATCGTTGCGCGTCCTCGAGGTATGCCGCGGCGATGGCCTCGCGGTTGACGGCATCGCGGAGGAATCGTTCGAGGTTGAGCGGCAGCGTCGGGGCGAACTTAAGGGTTATGTAGCGCAGCCAGGTGGTACTGCGCCCAGGTCGGTATGGACGCAACTCCTGTCCGTAGTATGGGGTTTGGGTGATTTCCTTGCGGGCGTACTCTGCCGCGACGATTAAGTCGACGTAGGATTTCCACAAACTGCCCGACCTGCTGTCGGGCGACACAAAGGCGCACAGGTACTGGCCATGCTCCTTTATGTCTTCATTCCGCGCCGACACGTCGTTGAACACTCGTATGAACCGCTGCCGCTCTACGGCGTCTATCAGGACGGCGCCCCATACGCTCTGCTCTGCGAATTCATCCGCTGTGCCATAGTGCGGTATACCGGTGAGCATCAGATGTAGATCTTCTCCGGGCTCGAGCTGGTCAAGCTGAGCGAGCACGCGTTGCCGGGTAGGCGCGGCGACGTTGTGCCGTTCGAGAAGCTCGTCGACGTGGTCCCGCAGATCGGGTGCCGTCCCATAGGTCATGTCAACCAGGTCAGGGCGGAGCCGGTCGGAGATGTCCTGATACAGCCAACGCTGATCAAAGTGGTATTCAAGGTTCGACTCGCGGACCTGGACTACGTGCGCGGTGCGCTTGCCGGGCGCCCAGCGGAGGGCGCGGCCGGCTACCTGCATCAGGTGGCCAATGCTGGTCGACGGATAGGTAACAACGACGGCGTCGATAGAGGGATCGTCGTAGCCCTCGCCGATCAGTTGGCTGGTCGCGATCAGGATGCCCTTTGGGCGTGCTTTGAACTCGTCGAGGAAGTCCGCCGAGTCTCGCGCCCCTGCGCTGTTGCCCGCGCCATGTACGTAGCCGACGTCTTCACCGGACAAGGGGTGGGTGGGCCGTTCGTCAAGGAGGTCGGACACCGCCTCGTAGAGGGTGCGGGCGCGGTCCTGCAGTGAGACCGCGACGAGCACCTTGCCGAAGTCCTCCTCCGTGCGCTCAAGAAGGTAATCGGCCAAGTCGCGAAGACCATCGGATGCTGACCAGTCCAGAGCCGTGAGATCGAGCGGCGGATCGAAGACGGGCTCAATCACGCACCCGCGTGCGAAGAGTTCCCGGTAGGTGATGGTGTAGGCGATTTCGTCGATACCGATTGGTAGGTCGTCCGAGCGGTTCGGTGTTGCGGTGAGGAACAGGGCCGGGGCTACGGCGTCAGCAAAGATCGGCTCGTACGAGGGCGCAGCCGCGTGGTGGGCCTCGTCGATCACGACCAGCCCGATCTGCTCGCCGAACTCAGCCATCGCCTTTGAGAGATCGCCGACCATCACGAACCGGATGCGCTCGGCGAATAGGGACGCCGCCCCCTCCGGTGCGTGGACGGGGTCGCGCAGCAGTTGCTGTAGCGTACGTCTGGCCTGCAGTCGTAGGCCACGGCGATGCGTGACCCAGAGAACGACCCGGTCAGGCTGCGGTCTCTCCGACAGCCACGTGAGAATCAGGCGGAGGGCAATGCGTGTTTTGCCGCCGCCGGTCGGAACGACAAGTCCAACCTTTGAAGTGGGGTTCTTGCGCAAGGACTTGAGCGACGCCGCGATTGCGTCTTCCTGCCACGACCAGTCGGGACTGCTCGCGGAAATCGAACCGGGCGGGTCAACCTCCGCCGGTTGGCCGGTCTCGGCAACCAGTCGAACTACCGCCGCCGGGACTCCGAGTTCTTTGACGACTCGGCCTACGGCAGCCTCGCCGTCCCCCGTACCGGCGTGGGCCGCTGCGAGGGCCTTGCGGATGGCACCCTCGGGGTTCCCCGGACGGGCCGGGATGGTCCGCTCGACGGTGTCGAGGCCCTGTTCGATCGCCTCCAACGTCGCCGAGTTGACGCTACGGGCCGGATCATCGGACAGCATCCCGTGCACACGGTTCGGGTAGATGCGCTGCGCCGGGCCCGCGTTCTGAGCCTGCGATAGTGCCTCGGCGAGTGCCTTCACGCTGCCTGCACGCAAAAAGCCATCGGCCAGGCGACGCACCGCGGTCTGCACGCGGGGGTCAGAGACGTGGTGACGCGCCACTATGCCTCCGCAGCATCGATCATCTTGAGGAACATGTCAGCTTGGTCGCGCAACTGCACCAACTGGGCACGCAAGATCTGACCCTCGGTGGCCAACTTCTCGGCAGTCAACTCAGACAAGCGGCGCAGAAGTTCGTCGATCACCGCGTTCGGCTTGCGGCCGGCCTTGTGTGCGAGGTACTCCGCCTCGACTTCCTGCATTGTCGGCGCGTCGTCAGGGTTGGTGACGTCAAATCGAGCCGCGAAGGCAGTGCCCTGCTTCTCGTCGTACCGCTTCAGTTGGTCCCACAGGAGCACGTTCTCGTGCCGGTAGAACACGTTCGGGTTGTCGTCCGCAGTCCTGCCGCGGGGGTGCCTGAAGATCCATTTGAACAGCACATCCTCGCCGTCTGGCGGGATACTGAGGTCGTCTTCGCTGATGCCCAACTGCTGCCGTACCCAGGGCTTGCGACTGATGTTCTCGAACAGGTAGTAGTCGGTCTTTCCGAACTCCTCACCATCAGGCAGGTTTTCTTCCCACTCTGCACGGAAGTGGCTAAACCAACTGGCCGCCTTCAGTTGCCGCTTAGCCCTGGTGGCGGACAAGGATGCCTCGTCACTCACGCGTCCGATGACGGAGGAATCCCAGAACGGGTCGGCCTGCTCGCCGTGCTTGTCCACGAAGAGTTGGTGATACCGGTTGAGCAGCCACACGTCCTCGGCGTAGTTGCCCCATTCCTTCGCGCCAGTGATGTGTCGTACGGCCAGCACCCGAGGCAGTTTGTGCTCGAGTTCCTCGACCGAATCAGCGTCGATCGGTAGCACCTGAAGCTCGTTGGTGTCCTTGACGATCCGCTCCAGCCGGACGACGAACTCCCGCTGCTCATCGATGGTTGCCTTCGGGTAGGTGGACGCCCGCTTGAGCATCCGCTCCAGCTTGCGCCTCGCCTTGTCCAACTCCGTTGTGCGGATGCGCTCCAGCGCCAGCCGACGGCGGTTGCCCTCGACTACGACGCATCGGTCGCTGTCCTTCGGGTGGTGCCACACGATGATGTTGTCGATCGGCATCCAGCCCTGGCCCAGGATCGCCTGCACCAGGGTGTCGACGTCGTAGGCACCCGTGCCCAACTCCTCGAAGATCTGCCTACGCGTGTTGCTATCGAACAGCTGTCCGGGGTCCTCGTATCCGGGGGCGTCCGGCAGCGCCAGCCGCGGGTTGTTCGGGTCCGGGTACAGCTGGTCGATCGGGACCATGATCGATCCGCGTAGGTAGTTCTCCATCCGTGCCTCCATTTCGGTACGTCTACTCCCGACGTTCCAAGATAATGGATTTAACGCCGTCGTCAAGTCCTAGTTGGTCTCGCCAGCGGCGAGGTCGCGGCGTGAGGCCCGCGGCCCGCTGGGAGATGTGGCAGGTCACGGAGAAGGCCGAGGCGGACATGGGCCGAGGGCTTTGCCCGGGCCTGCGGCGACCGGAAAGCCGCCTTCGCTGGCGCAACTCGCCTGCCGGCGGTGCCGTGCACGATTGCGACATGTCCACGGCGCCACCGGGTGCCAGACGCAGCAGCCCTGCCCCGGAGCGACAAGGAGCCGTGGTGGTCTCGATCCCGGTCTCGTTCGCGGCCGTGCGGACCTGCCCGCGGGAGTCCGCAACGACGTCCAGTCCCTGGTCACGTACGGGGGTGCCTTGCAATGAACAGTGGATCGCAGACCTCGAAAGCGTGTGAGGGTTAACGCCCTCCGAGGGTTCAAATCCCTCCGCCACCGCTCTGAAATGCAGACACGCCCGGTCGATCCGCGAGGATCGGCCGGGCGTTTCTGTGGTTGGTCTCAGTTGGCCATCCAACGCACCCGGCGGGTGCGCCAGAGGACCGCCATGCCGATCAGGATCAGCAGCACGCCGGCCGCCGCGATGGCGAAGATGGGCGCACCGGTGATCGGCAGGCCGCCGCCGCCACCGCCTCCGCCGTCCTCGCCGCCCCCGGCGCCACTCGGCTGCTTCAGGGCGACGAAAACGGGGATGTCGTCGGAGCCGCCCAGGTAGGCCTGCTTCTCGTCCGAGGTCTTGGTGACCTCGGTGAGGGACTTGTCGACAGTGCTCGGCAGAGTCCCGTGCTGCTCCTTGAACGTGGTGTCACTCACCTTGGCCGTCTTCACCGGCTGGGTGAAGTCGACGCCGCCCGTGGTCACCGTCACGCCGTTCGGCAGTTCGTACTTGGTGGCGGAGAGTTCCTTCAGGTACTGGTTGAAGACGTCGGTCGGGTTCCAGTCGTCCTCCCGCTCCAGGGCGGTGACGTCGTTGGTGTCGATACCGGCCTCTTCCGCCCGGCCGTCGGCCGTCATCCGGTCGCGGTACCACTCGGCAGCCACCCGGCTGAGGTAGGCACGGCGCAGGTCCTTGAACTCGGGCGCGCCGTTCACGGCCTTGTTCAACTCCGGCAGGAGCAGGTCCCGGTAGACGGCCATGGACGGCTCGGGATTGGCCGGGCAGGTGAAGTTCGGGTCGCTGGGGATCGTGAAGTCGAACGCCTCGGCCTTCACCTCGAGCGGCGCGTCGAGGATGTAGAGGCGGTTGCCCTCCTCGCGGATCGTCGCCGCCTTCGGCACGATCCACTGCCGGATGCAGGCCCCGTCCAGGCCGGTCATCCGGTTCCAGTACTCCAGGCCGACCGCCGTCTTCGGGTCCTGGGATCGCGTCCAGGCCCGCTTCAACTCCAGGTCGGCCTCGAGCAGGATGCGGCCGACCGCGGTCGCGCCGAGGTACTCGTCGATCACCTTGTCCGGCTGACTTGGGTTGAGGTTCACCCAGAACCGCGACGGCTCCACGGCCATCCAGGTGTTCAGTGCGTTATCGGCGTCGTAGATCTGGCCGGTGCCGTCCTTCGACTCCTGGCCGGGGGTGGTCACCGTCTCGAACGAGTACGTGTTACCGCCCGATCCGCCGTCCGTGACGTACCGCAGTTGGACCGACGAGAAGTCGATGCCACCCGGCCGGACCGGCCCCAGTTGTTTACCGACCGCCTTGCTGACCGCGCTGCCCTTGGCCAACTCCTCCGGCGATTTGGGGAGGATGGGACCTGGCTCCCTCGTCTTGAGCAGGGTTTGGACCGCGACCTGCTTCGCACCCGTCTTCGGGTGGTTGGTCTTGTCGTGGAGCTCCTGGGTGGTCTCGTTCGGGCCGGGGTTCCACCGGTAACTGTAGGTGAACTTGTCCCGGACCTTGGCGGCCTCCAGGGCCGGGTTGCAGGTCTTCTTGCAGGGCTCGATCTCGGAGTAACCCTCCTTGATCGGCGAGGCCTTCGCCGGTTGGTAGGACACCTTGCCGGTCTGCGGGTCGAACTCGATGCGCGGCGCCCTGCCCCGCATCTGTTCGAGCAGCCGTTCCTCGGCGTGCTTCGTACCGTCGCTGTAACCGATGATGTATTTGCCGTCCTGCAGCTGGGCGATCGCGTAGTTGCCCCTGACGTTCGTGTACAGCTTGTCCTTGGTCTTCGGCGGCCGGTTGTACCGGAGATCCAGTCGCGCCCGCTGCAGGTGCGTGCTCAATTTGGTGCACCCGTAACCGACCAGGCCTTCCGGCGTGACCGGCGCACACCGGGCATCGATGATCGGCCAGTCCGCGACGACCCGCGAGCCCGCCTGGGCGGCGGCCGGCACACCGGCGATCACCGACCAGATCAGGACCAGGACCGTCGCGAGTCGCGTCAGCGCCCCAATCCGCGGACGTTCCTCGATGATGTTGCCCATCAGATCCGCTGTCCCCCTTCGCACCCGCGACACAGAATGGCCCCCCAACGCGCATTCAAGATCGCGCGGCGGCACGGGTGATCTTTTTGTTGTCCGCATGTCACATGCGAGTTGTGCCATACGTGAACGTCGATGTCACGTGGCCTTGGGGGATGTTAGACAGTCAATGTTGCATGGGTGGCCCCGACCGACATTTCGGAAAGGTTGCTAAAGGTCCGATTGGTCAGCGTAGTTGCCGGCAGCGATCTCCCACGAGATGAATTCCCAGTAGTTGTCCTCGATCATCGCTGGCGCATCCCACTCCTCGATGACCTGCCGCATCTCAGCCTTGGCGTCTTCCCAGCGGTCCGGGTCGCCGCCGACGATCGCGGGCGCAAGGCCAGCCACGAGGTGCAACGAGCGGGCGAACAACTCGAGCGACGAGTTCACGAACGTCGGTGGCGGGTTTTCGTCGATGATCAGCACGGCACCCGTGTCCAGATCAAGACAGAATTCGCCGCTCAGTCCGGCCGTGGCGTAACCGAATCGCAACATGTCATTCCGAAGAATCAAATCCGGGCCGAGCAGAAAAATGTCGTACTCGTCGAGTCGCAGCGATTCCGGCAGGTCGACGGTCGCCAGCTGTTCCCGCAACTCCGGCGACAGCGACTCCCACCCGTCGAGCTTCGTCAGTGAAGACATGGCGGTCAATCTATCGAGCGCCAGCCGGCAGCGCGGGGATCAACTCGGCCAGGACGCGGCCCGATCGCCGGCGCTCCGCCTGGCGCCATCCCTGCGCCGGCGCGGCACTGGCTCCCTCGGCCATGGGACGCGGCTGGCTCGCTGGGGGGATTCGGTCGCATCGGCGCGTGGCGATGCTGAAGCACGTCAGCCGACGGGTGGCCAGGAGGAGCGACATGTTCAGGTTTGGTTTTCGTACGACGGCGTTGGCGGCGGTTGCGGCCGTGGGGGTCGCGGCGTCGCCCTCTGTCGCGCAGGCCAGGCAGGCCGAGGCGCCAAGCGCCGCCGGGCGGTCGGGCGCCGAGCTTCCTTGTCCAGGGCACCGGGATCGGCCGTGACCATGATCTGGCGTTGGTGGGCGTACTGGTCGGCGTGGTCCGGGTACGCGGCTGCGGCCTTCTCGCTGCTCTACGGCGGGTTGGGGTTGTACTGGTGGGCCGGTGGGGACGGGTTCCCGTTCGCGCCGATCGACCCGGGCCACGCGTCGGGGTCCATTCTGGAAGGCAGCCGGGTCGAGATCGTGGCACCGATCATCGCCGCAGTCGGGCTGCTCGGCGCGGTCATCGCGCTGGTGATGACGCGCCGAGCCCGGCCCGGTCGTCTGTCCGTGGGGTTGGTCGTCTTCGGGTGGGCGATGGCAGGCGGGCTGATCCTGATCATCCCCGACTACACCCTGATCGTCCTGGTGGCGTTCGCGCCACTGCTGCTGGTCTTCGCCTTCACCGGCGTGCCAGGTGACCAGGGCGGTGTCGGTGACATTCTCTACTGGCACCGGACGAACCTGATCATCATCTTTGTCGGCGGCCTGCTGTGGGCCGCCGCCACCCTCGCCTACCGGCGGCGGGTCCGGGCCGCCTGTGCCCACTGCGGCCGCCGCCACGGGGCCGATGACGGGCCGTCCCGGCAGACGCTGCTGCGTTGGGGCAGGTGGGCCGTCGTGGTCGCCTGCCTCGCCCCGCTGCCCTACGAGGTCACCAGGATCGCCTGGGCCCTCGGCTTTCCACTCGGCATCACGCCGGATTTCCTGCGGATGATGCAGGACACGCCAGGAATGCTCGCGGTCGGGCTGGGCTGCGCGGTGGCGTCAGCGGCGGGCGGCGTGCTCACCCATGGTCTGGTGGGACGGTGGGGTGAGGTGTATCCCCGCTGGATCTGGTTCAAGGCCGGCAAAGGGGTCCCGCCCGCCCTCGCCGTCGTCCCAGCGTCGATCGTCTCGGTAACGATCATCCCGGCCGGGCTGATGTTTCTCTGGACGCCGGAAGCCCGGGGCACCTGGGCTCTTCACCTTCCGAGCCTCTTCTGGATCGCCTGGGGGGTCGGACTGGGCGTCGCCACCGTCGCCTACCACCTGCGCCGGCGCGGAGCCTGCCGCCGCTGCGGCCGGGGCCACGTCAGCGACGACCGACGGGATGCTCTCCGTCTGCGGCAGCTCTCAGGCGACCGAGAACGTGACCGTTCCGGAGTAGGCACCCGCGACGGCAGTCAGGGGAATTTGCACCGAGACGACGGGGTCCCAGGTCGCCGAGTTGTTGCCGATGCCGTTCGTGAGGGTGAACGCGGTCCGCGCGACATTGATGATCTCTGCGTCCCCGGCAGTGGGTTGGCCTGAGGTGAAGGTGCCGATGCCGCTGGTCGAGGTGGCTGGCCCCGACCAGTAGGAGACGTTGGCGTTGGCGATCGTGTGCACCGGGAGGCCGCTGGTGACGAAGTTCGTCGCGACGACGGTCGCGGTCCAGGTCGGCGCCGACAGCAGGCGCTCGTCCGTCACCGTGACCGGCCCCAGATTGTCCGACACGACTCCGCCGAGGTTGGCACTGCCGAGGTCGGCTGTCTCCGGTGCGCTGATGGACAACTCCCCGGGCACCGCGCAGGTCGAGCGGGTGATCGTGGCGGTGTCCATGGTGACCGCGCCGTTGATCGCGAGCGTTCGGCCGTCGACCGCGAGCGCCGCGCCGACGGTGATCGAGGTGAAGGCCAGCAGGTTGCCGCGGAGCGTGGAGTTGGCGCCAAGGGTGGCGGAGCTGCCGACCTGCCAGAAAACGTTGCACGACTGGGCGCCGTTGATCAGGTTCACCATGCTCGATGCGCCCGTGATGAGCGTGGTGGTGGTCTTGAAGATGAAGACGGCGTTCGGGTCGCCCCCCGCGTCGAGGGTCAGGTCTCCGGTGATGTTGAAGGTGCCCGCGACGGATTCGTACACGCCGGTGGTCTTGGTGGTTCCACCGAGTTGATCCGAGACGACTGCGGTGGTCGTACGGCCGACGGCGTCGTTGTAGGCGATGGCCAGATCGCTCTTACCTGCCACGGCGGCGGCGTCGTTGGAGTGCAGTGAGCCGTTCAGCTGGCCGGGAGGAAAGCCGGTCACCGCGGTGCCCGGGCTCACGCCGATGTCACCGTTGACCACACTGAGCCCGGTGCTGGTGATCGTCGTGCCGGCGAGGACCGCGAAGTTGGCGGCGGCGCCCAGCTCCACCGGCAGCTCCGCCGCCCTCGCGCTGCGCGGGGCGGCCACGACGGCCAGGATGGTGATCGCGCCAACCAGGGTCAGGGCGGAAGCTGCCCGGGACATCCCGGTGATCTTGCGGGATGTGTCCGTGCTGCCAAAGATCGCCATTTTTCCTCGGGACGCTCGACGGTTGAAAGCCTCTTGGGTGCCCATAGTGGCACGTCTTGGCACAAAACGGACTTGATCCGTCATTGTTCAAGAAGCTCTGCCACCCCGTCGAGCAGGCGCTCCAGGCCGAACTCGAAGAGGCTGTCGACGTTGAGGTCGATCTCCGACCGGGACAGCCGCGCCAGGTGCGGAAACTCGCCAGCGGTGAGCAGCCCGGCCAACACCTCGGCGTGGGCCACCATCCACTCGTCGTCGGTCAGGCCGGTGTCCTGCTCCGCCTCGGCTCCCTGCTGCAGGTTCACCGCAGTGCCGCGTACGTGGTTGGCCAGGACCGCCACCAGGTGCAGCAGATCGTGCTCGTCCAGCCCGTGCCCAGCGAGAGCGCGAAGAGCCCACTCGGTGTGCGCGACGGCGTGCGGCGCCATCAGTGGACGGGTCACCGAGATCACCTGAGCCAGCCAGGGGTGCCGCCGGTAGATCGACCACTGGAGCCGGCAGAGCAACTCCAGTTGGGCGCGCCACCCGACGGGGAACGTGCGGGGCAGACGATGGGCTGCGAAAGCGGCATCCGCCATCAGCAGCAGAAGCTGCTCCTTGCCGCGGACCTGCCGGTACAGCGACATGGTGGGCACATCCAGTTCGGTGGCGATGCGCCGCATGCTCAATCCCGGTAACCCCTCGGCGTCGGCGATCTCGGTGGCGGTCCGCACCACCTGGTCGCGGGTCACCCCCCGGGCGGGCCGCTGACGCGCGTCGACCCGCGCGCCCCGACCGGCCGGCGTCGACTCCGGGCCGGTCACCACCATCCCGACTCCGGGCACCGCCCGGACCAACTCCTCCTGCCGGAGCAGGGTGAGTGCCCGGCTGGCGGTCGCCATGGCGACCCCCCACTCCCGGACGATCTGGCGGGTGGACGGCACCCGGTCGCCGGGGCTCAACTCGCCCGCCGTGATGCGCCGCCGCAACTCCCCGACGATGCGCAGATAGGGAGGAGTGGACTCGTCCAATTCGGTCACGGTGGCCCTCCCGCCGGTTGGAAGTGACCGTAGCGCACTAGAGCACCTCGTCGATGTTCGCCTGTCTCGCTGCTGGGCGTACTAGAGCTCCATAGCCGAGCAGGCGACAGCTCGGCATGCTCGCCCACAACACGGCGCGTACGCCGTACCGGCTTCGACGAATGGAGAGTCATGACCTGGATCCCGTACCCCCGGTGGGTTGTCGCGATGGGCGTCGTCGCGCTCCTCGCGCCGACGCTGGCCGTCGGCCCGGCCGCCGCGGCCGACGATCGGCGGAGCGCGGCCGTCGTCCGAACCGACCAGGGCGCGGTACGCGGCACCGTCTCGGCGCACCACCGTTCGTTCCAGGGCATCCCGTACTCGCGTCCGCCGCTGGGCGCGCTGCGTTGGGCCCCGCCGCAGCCGGGCCCGGTCTGGACCGGCGTCCGCGACGCGATCCAACCGGGTGCCGCCTGCGCCCAACTGCAAGGGCTACCCATGGACCGCCCCGCGGAATCCGAGGACTGCCTCCACCTGAACGTCACGACCCCGCGCACCGCCGCGCGCACGCCCCGACCGGTCATGGTGTGGCTGCACGGCGGGGACTTCCGGTTCGGTAGGGGAGACGTGTACGGCGGGCAGCGGCTGGCGGTCGACGGCGACGTCATCGTCGTCACGGTGAACTACCGGCTCGGCGCGCTCGGGTTCCTGGCCCATCCGGCACTCGCCGGCCCCGACGGCTTCACCGGCAACTTCGGGCTGCAGGATCAGCAGGCCGCATTGCGCTGGGTACGGCGCAACGTGGCCGCCTTCGGCGGCGACCCCGGCAACGTCACCCTGTTCGGCCAGTCCGCCGGGGCGACCAGCGTCTGCGCACAGCTCGCCGCGCCGGCCTCCGCCGGTCTGTTCCACCGCGCGATCATGCAGAGCAACTCGTGCGCGAACCCGATCCAGACGCGGGCCGAGGCGGTCGCGTCGGCCGAGGAGTTCACCCGGAGGGTCGGATGTACCGACCCGGGTACGGTCGCCGCCTGCCTGCGCGGACGTGACCCCGCCCGGCTGATCGAGACGGCCGGCTACCCGGGCTCGGGTGTCGACCTGGGCCCGGTCGTCGACGGCCACACGCTGCCGACGAACCCGGCAGACGCGTTGGCGAACGGTCGGCTGCACCCGGTCCCGGTGCTGACCGGGATGAACCGGGACGAGTCCCGGCTCGTGGTGTGGGGCATGGAACGCGGTGGACTGAACTGCCCGGAGCCGTCGTCCGGGCCGTCGTCGGAGCCGTCGCCCGAGTCGTGCCCGCTTACCGATGACCAGTACCGGGACCAGGTACGCGCCGTGTTTGGTGACCGGGCGGAGGAGGTGCTGGCCCGCTATCCCCGGAATGACAAGCAGTTTGCCAGCGAGACGTTGGGTGCCGTGTTGACCGACCACGACTACGCCGAACCGGTCTACTCCGCCGCGTTGGCGTTCGCCCGGCGGGTGCCGACGTTCATGTACGAGTTTGCTGAGGAGGATGCGCCGTTCTTCACCGAAGGGCCCGAGCCGACCTTCCCGGCCGGGGCGTACCACTGCGCCGAGCTGCCGTACCTGTTCACGGTCGACTACGCCGAGGCGCTCACGTCGACCCAGCGACGGCTCTCCAACGACATGGTCCGGACCTGGAGCGATTTCGCCCGGACGGGTCGCGCGGGCTGGCCCCGATTCCGCGCTGATGCCCCGTACGTGCGGGTGTTCGGCGGGGGGACGACGGACTTCGCGACCGCCCATTCGTATGACTTCTGGCGGTCGTTCCACTGAAGTCGTAGCCAGGCCGGGTGCGGCGGGTGGGTCGGTCCTCGGTGGGCCGGCCCGCTCACCGTCCCGGGTCGTTCAGGAAGGCGAGCACGGCGGCGACCCGGCGGTGCACGTCGGTGTCGGGCGGCAGGTCGAGCTTGGTGAAGATGTTCCCGATGTGCTTGCTCACCGCGCGTTCGGTGATGACGAGCTGTGCGGCGATGCCCGTGTTGGTGCTGCCTCCCGCCATCAGCGCAAGCACCTCGCGCTCGCGTGGGGTGAGGTCGGCGAGCGGGCTGCGCCGGGCGGCGACGAGCTGGGCCACGACCTGCGGGTCCAACACCGTGCCGCCGGCCGCGACCCGACGCAACGCGTCGAGGAACTCCTCGACCCGGGACACCCGGTCCTTGAGTAGGTAACCAACTGCGCCCTGCCCATCGGCGAGCAGCTCAGACGCGTAGGCGCGCTCCACGTACTGCGAGAGCAGTAGCACCGGCAGACCTGGGTGTTGCCGCCGAGCGGTCAACGCGGTCCGGAGCCCTTCGTCGCGGAACGTGGGCGGCAGTCGGATGTCCATGATGGCGACGTCGGGGCGCTGCCGATCAATCGCCGCGATGATGTCGCCGGGCGAGTCCACCGCCGCCGTCACCTCGAATCCGGCGGGTGCTGAGCAGCAGGTTGAGCCCTTCCTGGAGCAGGATGTTGTCCTCGGCGATCAGGACGCGCACGGCAACTCCACTCGCAGCACCGTCGGCCCACCAATCGGGCTGCTCAACTCGACCCTGCCGTCCAGGGCCGCGACCCGGCGCCGGATGCCGGTCAGGCCGGTGCCGTTCGAAGTCTGCGCGCCACCGACACCGTCGTCGGTCACGTTGACCACAAGCTGGCCCGCCCGGTGTTCCACTCGCAGGTCACCACCGGTCGCCCCACTGTGCCGGGCGATGTTGGCCAACGCCTCCGCGACGACGAAGTAGGCGGCGCTCTCCAGCGCGGCCGGTAGGCGTTGCAGCGGGGTGACCCGGACCGTGAGCGGCACCGGACAGTCGGCGGCGAGCGCGTGCACGGCACCGGGCAGACCTCGGTCGGCGAGGATCGGCGGATAGATGCCGCGCACCACGGCGCGCAGCTCGGTCAGCGCCGCCTCGACGCTCGTCCGGGCCCGGTCGATCAACTGGTCCGCGAGCGCCGGGTCGGCGGCCCGTTGATTCTGCGCGACGCCGAGGTGGATGGCGATCGCCACCAGCCGGGCTTGGGTGCCGTCGTGCAGATCGCGTTCGATACGCCGCAGCTCCGCGGCGTGGACGTCGAGCGCACCGGCCCGGGTGGCCGTGAGTTCCGTGACCCGGCGCTCCAACCGGCTCCGCGACGACGGCGCGAACGCCGCCCGCGCGGCCAGGGCGTACCTCACGCCGAAGGCCGGGACGGCCCACCGGAGGAGCGTCAGCGCAGCGAGCGCGAGCAGGGGTGGCAACAGCAGGGCCTCGACCCAGCTCGTGATCGGCACGACGAAGGTGAGCGGCGCCTCGACCGGCACGGCCCACCACATGAGCGGCACGATCAGCCCGCCCAGCGCGATCAGCCAGAGCAGCAGCACCCCGGCCGCCAACGGCACCCCGGCGATGGCGTGCACGGTCAGCCAGGCCGCACTCCGGTAGGTGGCCGGATCACCTGCGGCGGCACGCAGCCGGGCGGCCGGGGTCATGTCCGACGTCCGGGGCTCAGCCGTGATCGGTGTGACCAGCAGCCGTTCCGCGCGGCGGCGCTCCAGGTCGACGAGCGCCTCGAGGACGCGCACGGCTGGGGCCAGCAGCGCGACGCCGACCAGGACGAAGCTCAATGCGAGTGCGCCGGCCAGCGCGACGATCGCGACCGCCGACGCGACCGCTGTGGCCCCGCCGGTCACCAGGTACGTCGTTGCGAACCACGCCCGCCGCATCGCCCTATTCTCCGTCCACAACGGGGGTAGGGCAGTGTAGCCAGCTACACCATCGATCGGGGTCTCTGCTCCCTCGTGGGCACGTCCCGCCGTCCCTAGCGTCGGTGAGATGAGAAGACCGACACGACGAAGGCACCGTTTGGGCGTGCTCGCCGGGGTTGTCCTGCTCGCCCTCGGCGGTGCGGGTGTGCCGGCCGCGGCCCGCGAACCGGGGCCGGGGTGCTCGGGCCTGCCGGCGACGAAAGCGGCGCTGCACGCGCTGACCACCACTCACCGGCTGGTCGGTGCGGCCATCGAGGTGCACGGACCCACTTGCGGCCGGTGGTCCGACGCCAGCGGCCGAGCCGACCTGCGAACGGGCCGGCCGATGCGTGCCGACGAGCGGATCAGGATCGGCAGCACGACCAAGACGTTCACCGCGACCGTCGTGCTGCAACTCGTCGCCGAGGGCCGTCTCGGGTTGGACACCCCCATCGAGACATACCTTCCGGGCCTGGTCCGGGCCAACGGGTACGACGGCCGGCGGATCACCGTCCGCGATCTGCTGCGGCACACCAGCGGCCTGCCCGACCACGTCGACGCGATGGACTGGGACCGGGTGGATCGTTGGCGGTATCGACACCATTCGCCGGCGGAGCTGATCGCGATGGCGCTGGCCCAACCGCCACCCACTGCGGGCTGGCACTACTCGACCACCAACTACGTCCTCGCCGGCCTGATCGTCGAGCGGGTCACCGGCCACGACATCGGCGTGGAGATCACCCGGCGGATCATCGGGCCACTGGGCCTGAGCGACACCGACTGGCCCGGAGACTCGGTGCGGATCCGGGGGGCACATCCACGTGGCTACGCGTTGGTCGGCGCTGAGGGGCGGCGAGATGTCACCGAGTTCAACATGTCGTTCGGTGGTGCGGGAGGGGCGCTCGTCTCGACCCTCGCCGACCAGAACCGCTTCTTCGCCGCGCTGCTCAGCGGTCGACTGCTGGACCCCATCGGCCTCGCCGCGCTGACCCGGACGGTGCCGGCCGACCCGGACCGGCTGTGGCCCGGCGCCCGATACGGGCTCGGGATCATCTCGACGCCGCTGGCCGGCTGTGGCGGAGCCCTGTACTGGGGGCACGGCGGGACGACGCCGGGCTTCCGCACCCTGGGCGGCGTCACCGCCGACGGTCGACGGGCGCAGCTCGTCGTGAACGACGAACCAGCGTCTTATGAGAGCTGGCAGGCGCTGTCCGCGACCCTCCACACCGCCCTGTGTGAGGCCCGGTGAGCCGCCGGCGTGCGGACTCTCCGACGACAAAGGAGACGACAATGATCTGGAACGGTGGGATCACCGGCGCGACGAGGGCGATGGCGGTGCTGACCGCCGTCACCGTCACCGTCACCGTCACCGTCACCGCCGCCGCGGGCCCGGTGCGGGCCGATGCCGGCGACCTGAGTGGCTACGAGCGACAACGCCTTTCCTGGCACAGCTGTCAGCAGGGTTCGGCCGATCAGACCGGTGCCGAGTTGGACCAGGCGGGCGCGACCTGCACCGAGCTGACCGTGCCGCTGGACTACGCCCGGCCAGGCGGCCCCACCATCACCCTGGCGCTGTCCCGGTTGGCGGCGACCGACACCGAACGCCGGGTCGGCATCCTGCTGTTGAACACCGGCGGTCCAGGTGCGCCGGGGATGTGGGACGTCCTGCCGATACGGCAGTGGATGGGTGACGTCGGGGCGACGTTCGACCTGATCGGGTTGGACCCCCGGTTCGTCGGTCGCAGCACCCCACTGGACTGCGGCTGGCCGGCCGGCACCTGGACCCGCTCGGCCGGGCCAGACCGTGCCACGTTCGACCGGCTGACCGTGTTCGAACGGGACCTGGCTGCCCGGTGTACCCGCCGAAATGCCGACCTGCTGCCGCACGTCACCACCCGAAACACGGCCCGCGACATGGATCTCCTTCGGGCTGTGCTCGGCGAGACGAAGTTGTCCTACCTCGGCTACTCCTACGGCACCTACCTCGGCGCGGTCTACACCCAGATGTTTCCCGAGCGCGCGGATCGGGTCGTCCTGGACAGCGCGGTCGACCCCGCGGGCTACGGCGCGAGGGTGCTGCGCGAGGCCGGGCCCGCCAACGAGGTGGCGCTGCGCGACTGGGCGGACTGGGTGGCCCGCCACCATGACCGGTACGGCCTGGGCAGCACCGGCCAGCAGGTGCTGGCCGTCGTGGACGGGATCCACGCCGCCGCTGCTCGGCGTCCGCTGCGGGTGGGCCACCACCGGGTCGACCGACAGTCGTTGCCGTACCTGCTGCTCAACCGGCTCGGCGACGACCGGGACGAGACGCACGCCGACCTCGCCGAGACGGTCCGGGTGCTTCGGCGGGCCGCGACGTCGGGCTCGGCGACACCCACCGCGTCGTTGGCGGACACTCTGTCGTTCCTGCTGACCGGTGCCGAGTCGGCAACGGGCAGCGTGCAGGCCGCGATTCTTTGCGGAGACGTGCCGGTCTCCCGCGATCCCGCGGACTATTGGCGGGACATCCGGCAGCATCGGGCCAGTGAGCCCCGGTTCGGGGAAGTGACCAGGGCAATCAGTCCGTGCGCGTTCTGGCCGCAGCAGCCACGGGAGCGGCCGACCGTGGTGCGGAATGCCGTGCCCGCCCTGATCGTGCAGTCGACCGGGGACACCCGGACGATCTACCGGCACGGCCAGGCGATGCACCGGGCGCTGACCGGCTCCCGGCTGCTCACCCTGCGCGATGCTCGGATCCACGGTGTCTTCGGCAACTACGGCAACGCGTGCGTGGACGGGGTGGTTATCGCCTATCTCGCTGGCGGGAAGTTGCCGGCCGACGACCTCGACTGTGTCGGCACCGCGTCGCCCTGATCACTCTGCGTCGGTCAGCACGGGCCCGCCCCCTCGTCGAAGAGGCGGCGGGCCCAGTCGGCGTACCCCGCGATGGTCTTTCGGACCGTGCGCCCGTCGTGCAGGAAGAGGTACGCGCGGTCGCCGCTGCGGGCGAGCAGCCCATCGAGGCGGTGCGTCCCCTGTGGAGCCCGGAGTCGAGTGACCTGCGGATATCGTGCCCACACCTGCTCGACGGGTGAGCCCGCCGTGATGCCCTCCGGTGTCCGCATCGGGTCACCGACCCAGAGCAGCACCAGCTTGTCCTCCACGAAGACCGGGCTGACCGTGTCGTGGCCGGCGAGCATCGGCCCGCAGGCATCCAGATCGGTGAGCAGGATGCCGCGTCGGGTCAGTTCGTCCTCGGTGGCACCGAACTCGATGTTGCTGAGGCCGTTCAGGTCGATGATCTCGACGCTGCCAGCGGGTCGGCCGTCCGGGATCGGCCCGGTTGGCGGTGCGCCGCTGCCAGCGATCGAGGCAGCCGTCATCAGCGTGGCAATAAACGCGAATTGTCGCAATTTCATGGAATCCCCCAGTCCCCAACGGAATGGGAGCGTTCAGGTTGCTGCCGGTGGCCGGATTACTGATTTTCCCACTGCTCGACCAGCTCATCCCAGTAGTCGGCACTGAGTCGACGGCGTCCGTGCGCCAGCCATCCGTCGGTGTTCCGCTCCAGGTGCAACCCCAGTTCGGCGAACGGGTCGATCCATGCGCCCGGCTCGACACCGAGCCGGATGAGCGCCGCGTTGATCGGCCACTGCTCGCGCGGCGTATCCAGTTCGTCGTCGAAGTGCGGACCCCAGGACAGCGAGCCACCCAGCCACACCGCCGCCGACTGGTGACCGTCGCCAGCCCAGAACTCCGCCTCCAGGTATGCCAGCGGCCCGGACAGTGACCACCGGGCCAGCAACTCCATCAATGCTGGCGACAACACCAGCTCGAACGGGTGCTCCGCACTGCGGTCGACCGTCGCGAAATCCGGCAGCGACCCGGTCAACTCCACCACCAACTGTGGGGTGATCGGCAGTAGAGCGAAGTCCTGCCGAAGCTCGCCGAGGACCGCGTGATCCAGCTCGGCGGTCTGCTCACGGAGCAGCTCTGCGTCGGCGACCACCGCGCTGAGCTGGTAACTCATCGAACCCTCCGTCGTCCACAGCCTGTGGATAGAACATGTGTACGACGGATTCAGGTCCGCCCGCCACCCGGACCGTACCCGCCGTCCGCGACCACCCCTCAGGCCCCGCGATCTTGCACTTGCCGACGCACGTTAAGGCGGGATGCCCTGATCTGTCGGGACAGTAAACGCAAGATCGGCGAGCCGTGACCGTGCCGCGGGCCGCGGCTGGGGGACGTCAGGGGCGCCAGATCACCACGGCGATCTCTCGTCGCCGTTCAGCGAAGAGGCCATCTCGCGCCGCCGACGTCAGAACGCCGCGCAGATCCGCCTCGAAAGCGGGCAGTCGGTCAGCGAAGAGGTGCGGCGCTGAGCTGGACAGCGAGAACACCGCCGACGTGATCTCGTCCACGGAGCGCTCCACGACCATCCCGCCGCCGACCTCGAGCCTCGTCGGGCCGGTGAAGCCGGCCTCCCGCATGATCTCCTGCTCGCCGGAAGGGGTGCCCGTCGGCAACAACCCCTGCCCGGCCCGGCGGACCGGTCCCAGGTAGCTGGCGACCAGGTCGTTGATCTCCCGCCAGGGCGGGCGGGGGTAGGGGAGCGTCTCGTCATCGGACGGGCCGCGGTGCGTGCTCGCGCCCACGTGGACCCAGGCCCCGTCGGGCGTGAGCATCTCGCGGACTCGACGCGCCACCAGCGGACGGTCCATCCAGTGGAACGACTGGGCGAACGTGGCCACCCGGAACGTCCCCAGGTCGGCCGGCAGGGCCTCGGCGCGTAGGTGTCGCCACTCGACGTTGTTCGCCCCGATGTCGTCAGCTCTGCGCCGACCCTCGACGAGCATGTCCGGGTCGGCGTCGACGCCGACCGCCGCCTCGAACAGGGGCGCGACCAGCAGCGTCAACGACCCAGGCCCACAGCCGACGTCGAGGAGTCGGCCGCTGCCGTCGAGGTCGAGTGCGGTGCCGATGGCGTCGGCGAGACTGGGTGGATAGGGCATCCGGCCGACGCTGTAGTGGCGAGCGCTGCCCGCGTACAACGTCTCGTCCCACTGCCACGTCGCCTCAGTCACGACGTCGATCAGACCATACGGCAGCGCAGCGGGTGGGTTATGCCGTCTCAGCTGCACAGATACAACCGGGCCAGCGGCGACGTGATTCGCTGGCCGGACAGTCCCGACGCTCGGGAAGCGCTTGAGGATTGGTTCGCCGACTCTTCGACCACGGCGTACCTGTCGGGTGATTCTCTCGATTTTCGCGGCGCTGATCTCAGCCGTCTTGACCTGGCCGGCGCCTATCTCGCCAATGCCCGCCTGGCCGACGTGCGATTCGCGGAGGCCAACCTCGGCGACGCCAACCTGGCCAACGCCGAGCTGCAGGGAGCGGATTTCTCCTTCGCTGACCTGGCCTCGCCAGCCTGCGCTGGTGCACGATCGGCGGCACCAGCATGCCCGCGGTGCTGAGCGGCGCGAGGATGTTCGGCTGCCAGTTCGAAGGCGCGAAGGGGGCCGTCGTCGGTCCGGTCTTCGTCGACGAGGAAGCGACCCGGTCCCTCGGCGGCGGTGAGCTGGAGGCGTGGCTCTCGGCGCAGGGCGCGGCGAGCGTCCAGGTGCTGGGCTGACGTCACCGCGTAGACGACTCAGGGCCGGTCCCGTGGGGCCGGCCCTGTCGTTCGTGCTGCTCAGGAGAGCGGAGGATACGAGATTCGAACTCGTGAGGGTGTAAACCCAACACGCTTTCCAAGCGTGCGCCCTAGGCCTCTAGGCGAATCCTCCGCGAGCCAGGATACAGGCCCGCGTTGGTCGGGCCACCCCACCACCCCCTGAAGATCGACCGGCGGTCGGGTAGGCTTGGCGGCACCTCCCGTGCGGCGGTATCTCGTGAACCTCCCCAGGGCCGGAAGGCAGCAAGGATAAGCGAGCTCTGCCGGGTGCACGGGAGGCCTTTTCGTTTCCGGGGCCCTCGATCCACTCCAGGTCGCCGATGTGGGGCTTTCCCGGGCCGTGGATACCGCCATGTCGCCGACATGGAGTCGATGCCGGTCAGCAACCGAGGTGTGCGGCGGGGTGGGTGGTCACCCGCGCCCGACCGGCGCAGAATGGCTCGGTCGAGAGGAGGCGGGACGAGTGACGCTGGCGCTCTACCGCAAGTACCGGCCGCGTACCTTCGCTGAGGTCATCGGTCAGGAGCACGTGACCGA
Source organism: Micromonospora parathelypteridis (assembly GCF_014201145.1). Taxonomy (NCBI): domain Bacteria; kingdom Bacillati; phylum Actinomycetota; class Actinomycetes; order Micromonosporales; family Micromonosporaceae; genus Micromonospora; species Micromonospora parathelypteridis. The sequence continues at coordinate 2,959,325 of NZ_JACHDP010000001.1, read as the reverse complement.
GCCGCTGTCGCAGGCGCTGCGCAGCGGACGGCTCAACCACGCCTACCTCTTCTCCGGCCCACGCGGCTGCGGCAAGACCACCAGTGCCCGGATCATGGCCCGCTCGCTCAACTGTGAGCAGGGCCCCACCCCCGAGCCGTGCGGCAAGTGTGCGTCCTGCCGCTCGCTGACCACCGACGGTGCTGGCTCCATCGACGTGATCGAGATCGACGCGGCCAGCCACGGCGGTGTCGACGACGCCCGCGAGCTGCGCGAGCGTGCCTTCTTCGCGCCGGCCAACAGCCGCTTCAAGATCTACATCATCGACGAGGCGCACATGGTCTCGACCCAGGGCTTCAACGCCCTGCTCAAGCTCGTCGAGGAGCCCCCGGAGTACGTCAAGTTCATCTTCGCCACCACCGAGCCGGAGAAGGTCCTCGGCACGATCCGGTCGCGGACCCACCACTACCCGTTCCGGCTGTTTCCGCCGAAGGTGGTCCGCCCGTATCTGGAGCAGCTCTGCGTGGCGGAGAAGGTCACCGTCGAGCCGGCGGTCTTTCCGCTGGTGGTGCGCGCCGGTGGCGGCAGCATGCGGGACAGCCTCTCCGTGCTCGACCAGCTCATCGCCGGCGCCGGCCCGGAGGGGGTCAGCTACGCGCGGGCCGTCGCGCTGCTCGGGGTCACCGACTCCGCGCTGATCGACGAGATGTGCGACGCGCTGGCCGCCGGTGACGGCGCGGCCGCGTACGCCACCGTCGACCGGGTCGCCGAGGCCGGGCACGACATGCGTCGGTTCGCCTCCGACCTGCTGGAGCGGCTGCGCGACCTCATCGTGCTCCAGCAGGTGCCGGACGCCACCGCGAAGGGCCTGATCGACGGCCCCGCCGACCAGATCGAGCGGATGGCCGCCCAGGCCGCGCAACTCGGGCCGGGCACGCTGTCCCGCTGCGCCGACATCGTGCACGACGGCCTGGTGGAGATGCGCGGCACCACCGCGCCGCGCCTGCTGCTGGAGCTGATCTGCGCCCGGATGCTGCTGCCCGGCGCGGACGACTCCACCGGTGGCCTGCTCCAGCGCCTGGAACGGATGGAACGCCGGCTCACCCTGAGCGGCACCGACGCGCCGCCGGCCGCCGCCGGCTCCGCTCCGGCCACCCACCCGGGAGTACGCCCACAGCCAGGCACCCCGGTCCCGGCTGTCGCCACCCCGGCACCCGTCAACGCCCCGACCTCCGCACCGCCGTGGGCGGTCGACCCGGCAGCGTCCCCGACCCAGCACACTGCGGCCCAGGGCGCTCCCGCGTCGGCTGCTCCGACCTCCGGTGCGCCGGCCTCGCACGCTCCGACCTCCGGTGGACCGGCCTCGCACGTCTCGGCGGCTGACTCGCCGATCCCGGCGTCGCCCGGCGCGTCGGCCGTCGCCGGGTCGGCACCCGAGGATCGGTTCGCTCCCGCCGGGCCGGGCACCGGCTCGCCGGCCCCACGTCGCGCGGTGCCACCGTCGGCGGTGCTTCCCGACCCGGCCACGCCGGAGCCGCCTCGACCGGGTGCGCCGGCTGCGGCGCTGGACGCGGTCGCGGTTCGCCGCGTCTGGCCCGACGTCGTCGGCAAGGTCAACCGGACCAACAAGCGGATCGCCGCCCTGATGCGTGACGCCGTGGTGCGTGAACTCGACGGCGACATGCTGGTGCTGACGGTGAAGTCCACCGTGCTGGCCAAGATGATGGCCGATCATGCGGCGGTGCTCACCGACGCGCTCTACGAGGAGTTGGGCGGGCGCTGGCAGATCCGCTGCGAGGTGGCCGGCGAGCGCGGTGGCGTGTCGTTGTCCGGCCCGCAGCGCTCGCAATCCGCCCCGCCGGCCCGCCCCGCCGCACCGAACGCGCCTGCCGCCGGCCAGACGAGCGCACCTCCCGCCGCACCGAACGCGCCTGCCACTGCCGCACCGAACGCGCCTGCCACTGCCGGCCCGACGACTGCGCCTGCCGCTGCCGGCCAGACGAGCGCACCACCCGCCGCACCGAACGCGTCTGCCGGTGCCGGCCCGACGAGCGCACCACCCGCCGTACCCAGCCCGACCGCGGCTGCCGCTGCCGGCCCGACGAGCACAACACCGGCCGCGCCGACCTCGACCACCGCCGCCGGCCCGGAGGACGACTGGCCGGAGGCAGCGCGCCCCGGCGGCGGTGCCCCGGCCGCCGAGGCGACGGATGACGAGGACTGGCCGGAGGCCGTCCGCCCCGGCGGCGCGTCAGCCGAAAACGCCCCACGCTCCGACGTCGCATCGGGCGGCTCGGCACCCGCATCGACCGGCGCGAACGGCGGCAGCACGAGCGGCAGTGCCGCGAACGGCGGTGCCGCGAACGGCGGTGCCGCGAACGGCAGTGCCGCCAACGGCGGTGGACCGGGTGTTGCGGGTGGCCCCGGCGCGGCGGCCGATGGCGGTAAGCCGGGCGGGCGGGGTAACCCGACACCGGCGGCCCGGCAGCCGGCGTCAGCCGGTGGTGCGCCGGTGAGCAGCGCCATCGCCGCAGCTCGCGCGGCGGCGGCGGGGCGCGGTGCGCGTACCGGATCGGCGGCCCGGCCCATCGCGGACGCCGAGTGGGCCGGCGAACCGCCCTACGACCCGGACTTCGATGGTCCCTCGCGGGGTGGTCGGCCGGGTGGCGCGGCGCCGACGGCGGCACCGGCCTACGAGGGGTTCGACCCGGGCGACGAGCCGTTGGACGAGGTCATCGACGAGAAGACCGCCCGAGAGTCCAGCGAAGAGCAGGCGGTACGTCTGCTCCGGGAAACCTTCGGAGCCGAGAAGATCAACGAGGTCGACGCGCGCTGACGTCCGTCGATCACGGAGTTGTGGTGGGTGACAAAGCGCCTGTGGCGGGCTTATTCGGGCACCACAACTGCATGATCGACAAGAGCTGGGGTTCTTGTTTCGGCTAGCAGGACGCCTAGGCAGCAGGCCCAGAGCGGGAAGGGCAGCACGGCTACCCGTTCCATGCCGCCGACCCCGATCCCGACGCCCTGCTGGGCGAAGAACAGCACCGTCCCGGCGAGGGCGATGAACCCGGCGGTGAGGGTGAGCGGTCGCCATCGGCCGAGCGTCGTGGTGCTCGGCGCGAAGCCGGCGAGGAACAGGCCGACGTTGCCCAGCCCCATGATCAGGAATGCGCCGAGCACGTGCAGGTTCTCGTCGATGTCGGCCGGGTAGAGGGCCACCAGGGCGTACCCACCGGTGGCCAGCAGCAGGAGTGTCTGGGCCGATCGCACCACCGCGCCGCGACCGAGGATCCGCCAGGTCAGCAGGAGCCCGGCGGCGAGCAGCACGGCGGTGCCCAGTGTCGCGGCGTTCATCAGCGGGTGCCAGGGCGAGCAGACGTAGCGGGGTCGGCTGGTGTCCCAGATGCCGCAGTGGGCGTTGCCGAGGTCGCTGATGTTGTGGGTGGCCCAGCTGTAGATCGGCTCGCGCCAGCGCAGGCCGGTGACCAGGCTGGCGACGAGGAAGATCGGTGCGGCCGCGACCCAGCACAAAGCGCCGACCCGGCCGGTGCGGTGGAGATTCATGCCCATGAGCACACCAGGGCGACAGCCCTCGGCGCACTACCAGCAGATGGCCGGTTCGGGGTAGTGGTAGCCGTACCGGGCAGGCAGTTCAATTCGGGGTGGAAGGTGTCTTCGGGCGCTGTCAGGATGTGCGCCATGAAGATCACCTCCGCTCCACAGCGGGCCGCCGACACCAGCCGTCGCCATGTCAAGGCCGCAGTGCTGGCGGTCGTTGGTCTGGCCGCGCTGTTGTGGGCGTGGTCGATGTCGTGGGTGGCGGTGCGCCCCGGTCAGGCCGTCGTTGATCGGCTTCTCGGTAATCGTCCGTCGACCGAGGTGCGGACGTTCGCGTTGGCCGACCTCGCGGGCTACTGGCAACCGCTGTGCGTCGGGTGGGGCGCGCTGCTGGTGCTGCTGGTGGTGGCCTGGTTGCGCCCGCCGTGGCGGTTCGGTCTGCGGTTGGCCGCGATGCTGCTCGGCGTGGTTCTGGCAGTCGGCACCTTCCTGCCCGGCACGGCCGCGATTGACGTCAGCGGCTTTCCGCTGAAGGACAACCCCGGTACGGAGCTCCTCGGCGGTGTGTGGCTCGGCCTCCTTGGGGTGGTGTTGCTGACGCGCGCCGTGACGACCCTGCCGGAGTTGTCGACCCCTGCCGCGCCGGAGGTCCCACCCGCCCCACCTGCCGTACCCGCCGATGAGCCCATCGCGACAGACCCGCAGACTGCGCCGGACTCGACCCCCTTTGTCTGGCAGGGTTCACGGCGGGACGCCCGATCGGCGGCGCCGTGGTGGCGGCGACCGGGACCGATCGTCGGCGTGCTGGCGGTTCTCGGTGTGGCCACCATCCTCGGCGTGGTCACCTGGCGGGCGATCCACTCTGCGGACGAGCAGCCCGCTGCCCTCGGCGCCCTGGTGGTGGTGGCTCCCGCCGATTCGGCACCCACCGCGCCGGCCGCAGCGGACGATCGGGTCGACCTGGGTCGGATTCTGCCGCTCTCCCCGGATCGGGCGAACCTGCTCGCCGAGCAGACGGGCGACGACGTGGTCCACGTTGCTGGCACGGCCTGGACGCGCCCGGACGATGCTGCCGTGTCGATCACCCTGGTCCAGTTCAGTTCGTCGGCGTCGGCTGACCAGTTCCAGCGTTCCTACTCCGACTTGCGGCAGGCAACTCCCGGCGAGGCGACTCCGCTCGCCGACGTGCCGGGGGCGGCGGTCTTCGTCGGTGCCGAGCGGGCCGGCGTGTGGGCCGTCGCGGGCCGAGCCGACGTCGTCGTGATCGTCAGCGTGGTCGGCGGGCCATCGGAAACCGTGCCCGTCGCCGAGTCTCTGCTTCGTGAACAGTACGACCGGCTCTGAGTAGTGGCCGGAAGGCTCGGCGTGGGCGGACGCACCGGGCGGGGTGGGGTCGGTCCCAGCGGATAGGCTGGGCGGCGGTCGAGCAGACGAGTGCGAGAAGGAGCCATCCGTGCGCCCAGGTGGACAGCCGAACATGCAGCAGATGCTGAAGCAGGCGCAGAAGATGCAGCAGCAGATCGCCGCCGCTCAGGCCGAGTTGGCCGAGGCCGAGCTGACCGGCACCGCCGGCGGCGGGCTGGTCACCGCGACCGTCTCCGGCGCCGGTGAGCTCAAGGCCATCAAGATCGACCCGAAGGCCGTCGACCCGGACGACGTGGAGACGCTGGAAGACCTGGTCGTCGCGGCGATGCACAACGCCGCCGAGGCGGCACGGGAGCTGACCGAGCGCAAGATGGGCCCGGTCGCCGGTGGCATGGGCGGCCTCGGCCTGCCCGGTTTCTGAGCCGGCAGATGTACGAAGGTGCCATTCAGGATCTGATCGACGAGCTGGGCCGGCTGCCGGGCGTGGGCCCGAAGAGCGCTCAGCGGATCGCGTTCCACGTCCTGTCGGCGGATCCTGCCGACGTCAACCGGCTGGCCGGCGCGCTGCGCAAGGTCAAGGAGCTGGTGCGGTTCTGCACGACCTGCTACAACGTGGCCGAGTCCGAGCAGTGCCGGATCTGCCGCGACCCGCGCCGCACCGACGAGGTGCTGTGCGTGGTGGAGGAGCCCAAGGACGTGGTGGCCATCGAGCGGACCGGTGAGTTCCGCGGTCGCTACCACGTGCTGGGTGGCGCGATCAATCCGCTGGAGGGGATCGGCCCGGACAATCTGCGCATCCGGGAGCTGATGATCCGGCTCGGCGGTGGCGGGGTGCGGGAGTTGATCCTGGCCACCGACCCGAACACCGAGGGCGAGGCGACCGCCACCTACCTGGCGCTGATGGTGAAGCCGATGGGGATCTCGGTGACCCGGCTGGCCAGTGGGCTGCCGGTCGGCGGCGACCTGGAGTACGCCGACGAGATCACCCTCGGCCGGGCCTTCGAGGGTCGCCGGGCCGTCTGATTCCTCGTGCAAGGCCGATGGCCGGCACCCCGCGTGGGTGCCGGCCATCGCTGTGTCACTGCCCGGGATGATCTGACACCTGTGCCCTCATCGGGGCTGTTCGACGTAACAGTTTGGCATCACGGATGCAGATTAATCGGTTTTCGATGCCGCCTACCTACGAATCGAATGTCAAGCGACGGTTGAGGCACGATCCGATACCAACCGTCCACTCAACGGTTTCCGGGTGGACGCATCGGGAGCTATGGTCACCGCCATCGGTGACCCCTGTCACCACGTTGTCCGTACCCCCAAGGACGAGGTGAGGCACACATGCGTGCACCCAGGCCGAAGGTCGCGATCGCGGCCGTCGCGGTCGCGGCCCTCGCGGTAGCAGGCTGCGCCGAGAGCAACCGCGACGACAAATCCAGCGGTAGTAAGAAGGACACCCTCGTCTTCGGCGTCGCCGGAGACCCGAAGGTGCTCGACCCGAGCTTCGCCAGCGACGGTGAGTCGCTGCGTGTGGCGCGTCAGGTCTTCGAGACCCTGGTCCGACCGGAGGAGGGTGGCACGAAGGTCACCCCCGGCCTGGCCGAGTCCTGGACCCCGGACGCCGCCGGCACCACCTGGACCTTCAAGCTCCGCTCGGGCGTGAAGTTCCACGATGGCACCGACTTCAACGCCGAGGCCGTCTGCGTCAACTTCAACCGCTGGTACAACGCCAAGGGCCTCATGCAGAGCCCGGACGTGACCGCGTACTGGCAGGACGTCATGGGCGGCTTCGCCAAGAACGAGGACGCGGAGCTGCCGCCGAGCCTCTTCAAGTCCTGCACCGCGAAGGACGCCACCACTGTGGACCTGTCCTTCACGCGGGTCTCCAGCAAGATCCCCGCCGCGCTGATGCTGCCCTCGTTCTCCATCCACAGCCCGAAGGCGCTGCAGGAGTTCGACGCCAGCAACGTTGCCGGCACCGCCGAGGACATCAAGTACCCGGCGTACGCGACGGAGCACCCCACCGGCACCGGTCCGTTCAAGTTCAAGTCCTGGGACGTCGCGAACAAGACGCTGACCCTGGAGCGCAACGAGGACTACTCGGGCGCCAAGGCCAAGCTGAAGACCCTGATCTTCAAGACGATCTCGGACGAGAACGCCCGCAAGCAGGCGCTGCGCTCCGGCGACATCCAGGGGTACGACCTGGTCGGTCCCGCCGACGTCGAGCCGCTGAAGAGCGAGGGCTTCAACATGCTCACGCGCCCGGCGTTCAACGTGCTCTACCTGGCGATCAACCAGAAGGGCAACCCGAAGCTCGCCGACATCCGTGTCCGGCAGGCCATCGCGTACGCCCTGAACCGTCAGCAGCTGGTCACCTCCAAGCTGCCGCCGGGTGCCAAGGTCGCCGACAACTTCATGCCGGACACCGTCGAGGGTTGGAACGGTGACGTCACGAAGTACACCTACGACCCGGCCAAGGCGAAGGCGCTGCTGGCCGAGGCCGGCGCGTCGAACCTGACGCTGAAGTTCCACTACCCGACCGAGGTCACCCGGCCGTACATGCCGAACCCGAAGGACATCTTCGAGCTGCTGTCGGCGGACCTGAAGGCGGTTGGCATCACCGTCGAGGCGATCCCGCTCAAGTGGAGCCCGGACTACCTGAACGCCACCACCTCGGGTAGCAAGCACGACATCCACTTCCTGGGCTGGACCGGTGACTACGGCGACGCCTACAACTTCATCGGTACCTTCTTCGACCGGCCGAAGGACGAGTGGGGCTTCAACAACAAGGCCCTGTTCGAGCAGTTCAAGGACGCGGACACCACCGCCGACATCGCGGCCCGGACCGAGAAGTACAAGGCCCTGAACAAGTCCGTGATGGAGTTCCTGCCCGGTGTGCCGATCTCGCACTCGCCGCCGGCGATCGTATTCGGCAAGGACGTGACCGGCGTCAAGGCGAGCCCGCTCACCGACGAGCGGTACGCCACCGCCGAGTTCAAGTAAGTCCTGATCTGACGCAGCAAGGAACGCGGGCGGGCGCTGTCGCACAGCGCCCGCCCGCAACCCTCCGCACCCCTTCGAGGCCGCCGTGTTCCGGTTCATCGTCAGGCGCCTGCTTCAGCTGATACCCACGCTGTTCGGGCTCTCCCTCCTGCTCTTCATCTGGCTCCGCCGGCTCCCCGGCGGCCCCGAGACCGCCATCCTCGGCGAGCGCGGCACGCCCGAGATGCGTGCCGCGATCCGCCGCAACATGGGGCTCGACGAGCCCATCCTGGTGCAGTACGGCCGTTTCGTCCGGCGGATGATCAAGCTCGACCTGGGCACCTCGACCTCCACGAAGCGTGCGGTCACCACGGAGTTCATCGAGCGCTTCCCCGGCACCGTCGAGCTGACCATCACCGCGATGATCATCGCGATCGGCGTCGGCATCCCGCTGGGCTATCTGGCCGCCCGCCGTCGCGGCCGGTTCCTGGACCACGCGTCCGTGGGCGGCTCGCTGATCGGCATCTGCATCCCGGTCTTCTTCCTGGGCTACGTGCTCAAGGCCATCTTCTCGGAGAACCTGCACTGGTTCCCGTCCAGCGGCCGGCAGGACCCGACGCTCGGGGCCACCCGGGTCACCAACTTCTTCGTCCTGGACGGGTTGATGACCCGTGAGTGGGACGCCGCCGTCGACGCCCTCTGGCATCTGGTGCTGCCCAGCATCGCGTTGGCCAGCATCCCGCTGGCGATCATCGTCCGGATCACGCGGGCGAGTGTGCTGGAGGTGCTGAACGAGGACTTCGTTCGGACCGCCGAGGCGAAGGGCCTGACCGAGCAGACGGTTCGTCGCCGGCACGTCCTGCGCAACGCGATGCTGCCGGTGGCCACCTCGATCGGTCTGCTCGCGGGCGGCCTGCTCTCCGGCGCCGTGCTGACCGAGACCGTCTTCGCCTTCAGTGGCATCGGAGCGTTCGTCGCCGAGGCCATCGGCCAGCGCGACTATCCGGTGCTGATGGGCTTCATTCTGATCATCGCGGTGGTGTACGTGCTGGTGAATCTCCTGGTCGACCTCTCCTACAGCTTCATCGACCCGAGGGTGAGGGTGCGATGACGCTCAGCCCGGGCAAGAAGCGCGAAAAGATCGACCGACTCTCCGAGCTGGCCGCCCGTGACGACGAGCGGGGCGTCAGCCTCTGGCAGGAGGCGTTCCGCCGGCTGCGTGGCAACCCGGCCGCGATCGTCGGCGCGATCATCCTGGCGCTCTTCGTGCTGGTCGCGGTGGTCGGGCCGTTCCTCGTGCCGTACGCGCCGACCGACACGATCGGCATCCGGGAGGGGCTGATCAGGCCGGGTGTCATTCCCGGTCCCACCGGCGAGCACTGGTTCGGTTACGACCACCAGGGCCGTGACGAGTTCAGCCGGATGATCGTGGGTGCCCGCCAGACCCTGCTGGTCGGCGTGGTCTCCACCCTGATCGGTCTGGCGATCGGCGCGTTGATCGGTGGCGTCTCCGGTGCCGCGGCCGGTCTCGGTGGCCGGTGGGGGCGGTGGATCGACACCACCCTGATGCGCTTCATCGACATGCTGCTGGCGATGCCGAGCCTGCTGCTGGCGGTGAGCATCGCCGCCCTGCTCGGGGCCAGCCTGACCACGGTGATGATCGCGGTCGGCGTGGTCTCGGTGCCGGTGTTCGCCCGACTGCTGCGCGGCTCGATGATCTCCCAGGCCAACAGCGACTACGTGCTGGCGGCCACCTCGCTCGGCGTCAAGAAGTCGAAGATCGCACTGACCCACGTGGTGCCGAACTCGCTCGCCCCGGTGATCGTGCAGGCCACATTGACCCTGGCTACCGCGATCATCGAGGCTGCGGCTCTCTCCTTCCTCGGCCTGGGTAACCCGGACACCGCCGTACCGGAGTGGGGGGTCATGCTCGCCGACGCGCAGCAGTACCTCGGCATCCGGCCGTCGCTGGCGATCTACCCGGCGGTCGCGATCATCATCACCGCGCTCGGCTTCACCCTGCTCGGTGAGGCGATGCGCGAGGCCCTCGACCCGAAGCTGCGGAAGTAGGCCCAGTAATGGCACTGCTCGAAGTCGAAGATCTCTCCGTCACGTTCGCCCGCCGCGGTCAGCGGACCGTGCACGCGGTCGACGGTGTGTCCTTCTCAGTCGACGCCGGTGAGGTGGTCGGCCTGGTCGGCGAGTCCGGCTGCGGCAAGAGCGTCACCTCGCTCGCGATCATGGGTCTGTTGCCGAAGCAGCCGGGCCTCCAGGTTGGGGGCAAGGCTGTCTTCGACGGCACCGACCTGCTGCAACTGGATGACCGGTCGCGACGGGACATCCGTGGTCGGGACATCGCAATGATCTTCCAGGACCCGCTCTCCTCGCTGAACCCGGTGATCCCGATCGGGTTGCAGGTAACCGAGGTACTCGCCCGGCACCGGGGGATGAAGGGCGAGGCCGCGGCCAAGGAGGCGGCGGCGCTGCTGGACCGGGTCGGCATCCCCGACCCGAAGCGGCGGCTCAAGGAGTACCCGCACCAGCTCTCCGGTGGCATGCGCCAGCGGGCGCTCATCGCGATGGCGGTGGCCTGCCAGCCACGGCTGCTGATCGCCGACGAGCCGACCACCGCGCTGGACGTCACCATCCAGGCCCAGATCCTGGAACTGCTCAAGGAGCTGGTCCGGGACTCCGGCACCGCACTGTTGATGATCACGCACGATCTGGGTGTGGTGGCCGGGATGTGCGACACCGTCAACGTGCTCTACGGCGGCCGGGTGGTGGAGACGGCCCGCCGTCGTCCGCTGTTCCGCCAGCCGCGTCACCCGTACACCGTGGGTCTGCTCGGCTCGGTGCCGCGCCTGGACGCCGGGCGGGGCGAGAAGCTCAACCCGATTCCCGGTTCGGTCCGCGACCTGCTGCCCTGGCCGGATGGCTGTGCCTTCGCCCCGCGCTGCGCCCGACGGACCGACGAGTGCGTGGGTGAGCCACCGGAGTTGGTGCACGCGCACGACGGACGTAGCTACCGGTGCGTCAACCCGGAGCCGGTGCCCGGCATGGTGCCCGCCCCGCGCGAGGAGGAATCAGCGTGAGCGAGCGTAGCGAGCGAACCATCAGGCACAGCAGCGTGGCGTCTCGCGCCGGCGCGGAGCGAAGCGGAGTGCTGGCGTGAGCGAGAACGACATCCTCGTCGAAGTGCGCGATCTGAAGGTGCACTTCCCGATCAAGCGGGGAGTGCTCTTCGACCGGGTGATCGGCCACGTGAAGGCCGTCGACGGGGTCGACCTGAGCATCGCCCGTGGCAAGACGTACGGCCTGGTCGGCGAGTCCGGCTGCGGCAAGTCCACGCTCGGCCGGGCGCTGCTCCAGCTCACCCCGCCGACCGCTGGCGAGGTCAGCTTCGATGGTGTCGAGCTGACGACGCTGCCGTCCGGAAAGCTGCGCAGCATGCGTCGCCGGATGCAGATGATCTTTCAGGATCCGATGTCCAGCCTCGACCCGCGGCAGAACGTCGAGTCGATCCTGACCGAGGGCCTGCAGACCCACGGGATCGGCACCGACCGCACCGACCGTCGGCGGATCATCGGGGAGACCCTGGACGCGGTCGGGCTGCCCCGCTGGGCTCTGTCCCGTTACCCGCACGAGTTCTCCGGCGGGCAGCGGCAGCGCATCGGCATCGCCCGCGCGCTGGTGCTCGGGCCGGAGCTGATCGTCGCCGACGAGCCGGTCTCCGCGCTCGACGTCTCCATCCAGGCCCAGGTGGTCAACCTGCTGGACGAACTCCAGGACAGTCTGGGGCTGACCTACCTGGTGATCGCGCACGATCTCGCGGTGGTCCGGCACATCTCCGACACCGTCGGCGTCATGTACCTGGGGGCGCTGGTCGAGGAGGCGCCGAGCGACCGGCTCTACAACGAGCCGCTGCACCCGTACACCCGGGCGCTGATGTCCGCGGTGCCGGTGCCGGACCCGGACGTAGAGGACCGCCGGGAGCGGATCCTGCTCGCCGGGGACCTGCCGTCGCCGGCCAACCCGCCATCCGGCTGCCGTTTCCACACGCGCTGCCCGTGGGCGCAGCCCACCCGCTGCGCCGACGAGCGGCCGGTATTGCGGGAGATCGGTGCCAGCCGGGTGGCCTGCCACTGGGCCGAGCAGATCGCCAGCGGCGAGTTGCGCCCGCACCAGGTCAGCGTGCAGATCGTCCGCCCCGAGGACGAGGGGGACGCGCCGAGCGTGGTTTCCGCGCCCACCGAACCCGGCTCGTACGTCTGAGACTGGACGCGGTACCGGCGGCGTGGGAGGTCGTCAGCCCTCGGGGCGGTGCAGCAGGCCCACCGCGACATCGTGTACCGCGTCCAGCCCCGCCGGGTCGGCCAGCTTGACCGACGCGCCGGTCACCGCGTACCACTCGTCGGCGTCCTTGTACTGCACCCGGAGGGTGACCTTGCCGTCCGCGTACTCGGTGCGCAGGGTCAGGTCGCCGGTGACGACGCCGACCTCGTCGGTCATCACGCCGCCGGGGCCGGGCACGATGTCGGTGGTGCGGCTCTGCGGGCCAGCCGAGCCGCCCGAATCCGCGACCATGCCGGCGCCCGGCACGGCGGCGGGAGCCTCGGCGGTGCCGTCCGCGGTCATGCCGGCGGCGGCCGGACCACCATCGGCGGTCTTCTCGGCGTCCGTCACGAATCGCTTCCCACTGAGCAGCCCTCCAACATGTCGGTGAGGGCGGTCTTCTCGGCGCTGGTCACCGTCAACCGCCAGTAGTGCTTGACCGTCACCCAGCTTTCGGCGTACTTACACCAGTACGACCGGTTCGCCGGCTTCCACTGCGACGGGTCCTGGTCACCCTTTGCCCGGTTGGAGGACGCGGAAACCGCGAGGAGCTGCGGACGGGTGGTGTCGTTGGCGAAGTCACCGCGCTTCGCGTCGTCCCACTCGTCGGCACCCGAGCGCCACGCATTGGCCAACGGCACCATGTGGTCGATGTCCACCTCGGAGGGGTCGGCGGCGCTGCGGCCGTCGTACACGCTCTCCCAGCGCCCATCGACCACGTTGCAGCCGGAGAGCTTCACGTCCTTGCCGTCGCGCTGGAGGATGCTGTCCCGCACGTCGCAGTTCTTGCCCGTGTCCCGCCAGTGCGGGAAGTGGTCCCGGCTGTAGCCCTTCATCGACCCAGCGGTGGCGACGGTCAGCTCACCGAGCTGCTCCATGGCGCTGCCGCCGTCGCTCGGCGGCGGCGTGTCCGGCTCGTCCTGCGGGACGCAACCGGCCACGCTGAGCGCCAGCGCCGCGGCGAGCGCGGCCACCGCCGCTCGCGGTCCTGATCTGGTACGCACAGACGACACCTCTCCAGCTTGCGGTCTCCCGGCGATTGCGCACAGTACCCGGGGATGGTTTCGGCGTTTCGTGGCGTCTCCCACATGGTGCAAGGCAGATTGGTGGGATGACCGCACCCGTACCGGCGCCCGCCCTCCGAATGGGCACCGCTGCCGGTCGGGGGACGTTGCTTGCCGCCGTCCTCGCCTCCGGCATGGTCTTCCTCGACACGACGGTCGTCAACGTGGCGTTGCCGAAGCTCGGGCAGGACCTCGGCGCGAACGTATCCGATCTCCAGTGGACCATCAACGGGTACCTGCTGATGTTGGCGGCGTTCGTGCTGCTCGGCGGCGCACTCGGGGACCGGTTCGGTCGGCGACGCATCTTCCTCATCGGCGTGGTCTGGTTCACCGCCGCCTCTGTGCTGTGCGGGTTGGCCCAGGGTACCGGTTGGCTGATCGCGGCCCGGTTCCTCCAGGGTGCCGGCGGCGCGTTGCTCACGCCCGGATCGCTGTCGGTGCTCCAGGCCAGTTTCCACCCGGACGACCGGGGCCGGGCCATCGGCGCCTGGGCCGGGCTGTCCGGGGTGTCCACCGCGCTGGGTCCGTTCATCGGGGGCTGGCTGATCGACGCGCTCTCCTGGCGCTGGATCTTCTTCCTCAACCTGCCGCTCGCCGTGCTGGTGGTGCTGGCCGCGATGCGTTGGGTCCCTGAGAGCAGGGACGAGAGCGCCTCGCGGACCGAAGCGCCGGGACGGACCCGACGGCGGTTCGACGTCGGAGGAGCCCTGCTCGGAGCGCTCGCGCTCGCCGGCGCCACGTACGCCCTGATCGACGCGCCGACCCGCGGCTTCGACTCGGCGCCGGTGCTGATCGCAGCGCTGGTCGGGGTGGTCTCCGCGGTGGCCTTCGTACTGCTCGAACGGCGACGTGGCGACGCGGCGATGCTGCCCACCGGGCTGTTCAGCAGCCGACTCTTCTCGGTGCTGAACCTCTTCACCGTGGTCGTCTACGCGGCGCTCGGCGGCTTCACCTTCTTCTTCGCCGTCTATCTGCAGAACGTGGTCGAGTGGTCGGCCTTCCGCACCGGAATCGCGTTGCTGCCGATGACCCTGCTGCTGTTGATCGGGTCGGCCCGGGCAGGTGCCCTGTCGGCACGGATCGGCCCTCGACTGCCGCTGACCGTCGGGCCGGTGATCGCCGCGGTCGGTCTGCTGCTGCTGCGCGGGGTCGGGCCGGGTGCGTCGTACTGGACGGACGTGCTTCCCGGGGTGCTGCTCTTCGGCATCGGGCTGACCCTGGTGGTGGCACCACTGACCGCATCGGTGCTGGCCGCGGTGCAGGACCGGTTCTCCGGGGTGGCCAGCGGCTTCAACAATGCCGCGTCCCGCGCCGGAAGTCTGCTCGCGGTGGCGGCGCTGCCGCTGGTGGTCGGCCTCTCCGGGGGCGGGTACGAGCAGAAGGCCGAGCTGACCGACGCGTTCCGGGGCGCGATGGAACTCTGCGCCGGACTGCTCGTGGCGGGCGCGGTGCTGGCCCTCGTGCTGGTCCGCCGGCCGCCCCGGGACGCCCCGCCGTCCCAGCCCTGCCATTCGTTGCCCGCCGCCACACCGCCGGCCCAGCGGAAATGAGGGAGGGCCCCCGAGTGGGGACCCTCCCGGAGCACTAGCGGCGTGCGCGGTTCACGGCGCTGGTGACCGCCTTGATCGAGGCGGTGACGATGTTGGCGTCGGTGCCGACACCCCAGACCGTCCGCCCGTCCACCTCGCACTCCACGTACGCGGCTGCCTGCGCGTCCCCGCCGGAGGAGAGCGCGTGCTCGTGGTAGTCGAGCACCCGCACGCCCACCCCGACCGACTGGAGCGCGTTGACGTACGCGTCGATCGGGCCGTTGCCGACCGCGGCGAGCGAGCGCTGCTCGGCGCCCACGCCGACCTGCGCCTCGATCTCGACTTTGCCGTCGGTGGCGCCGATCGAGTAGCTGGTGAGCCGGACCGCCGGGTCGGGCTGGTGGTCGAGCAGGTAGTGCGTCGCGAAGATCTCCCACATGGCGCTCGGGTCGACCTCGCCGCCGTCGTGATCGGTGACGTGCTGCACCACCCCGGAGAACTCGATCTGGAGCCGGCGGGGCAGGTCCAGCTGGTGCTCGCTCTTCATGATGTACGCGACGCCGCCCTTGCCGGACTGCGAGTTGACCCGGATGACGGCCTCGTAGGTGCGGCCCAGGTCCTTGGGGTCGATCGGCAGGTACGGCACGGCCCAGGTGTGCTCGTCCACCGGTACGCCAGCCGCCTTGGCGTCGGCGGCGAGGGCGTCGAACCCCTTCTTGATGGCGTCCTGGTGGGAGCCGGAGAAGGCGGTGTAGACGAGGTCGCCCGCGTAGGGGTGGCGCTCGTGCACCGGCAGTTGGTTGCAGTACTCGACGGCCCGCCGAACCTCGTCGATGTCCGAGAAGTCGATCATCGGGTCGATGCCCTGGGAGAAGATGTTGAGCCCCAGCGTCACCAGGTCCACGTTGCCGGTGCGCTCGCCGTTGCCGAACAGGCAACCCTCGATGCGGTCCGCGCCCGCGAGCAGGCCCAGCTCGGCGGCGGCGACGCCGGTGCCCCGGTCGTTGTGCGGGTGCAGGCTCAGCACCACGCTGTCCCGGCGCGGCAGGTGCCGGTGCATCCACTCGATCGAGTCGGCGTACACGTTGGGCGTGGCCATCTCGACGGTGGCCGGCAGGTTGATGATCAGCGGCCGGTCGGGCGTCGGGTCGATCACGTCGATCACCCGGGAGCAGACCTCCAGCGCGTACTCCAGCTCGGTGCCTGTGTACGACTCCGGCGAGTACTCGTAGAAGATGTCCGTGTCCGGGGTGTGGATCTCGGCGTACTTCTGGCAGAGCCGCGCCCCGGTGGTGGCGATGTCGGCGATGCCGTCCTTGTCCAGGCCGAAGACCACCCGGCGCTGGAGGGTGGACGTCGAGTTGTAGAAGTGCACGATGGCCCGCTTCGCACCGCGCAGCGACTCGAACGTCCGCTCGATCAGGTGCTCCCGGCACTGGGTGAGCACCTGGATGGTGACGTCGTCCGGGATCATGTCCTGCTCGATGAGCTGCCGGACGAAGTCGAAGTCGGTCTGGCTGGCCGACGGGAAGCCGACCTCGATCTCCTTGTACCCCATCTGGACCAGCAGCTGGAACATCCGGCGCTTGCGCTCGGGGGACATCGGGTCGATCAGCGCCTGGTTGCCGTCGCGGAGATCCACTGCGCACCAGCGCGGAGCGGCGTCGATGTGCCGGGTGGGCCAGGTGCGGTCCGGCAGGTCGACCCGGAACTCGTCCCGGTACGGCTGGTAGCGGTGGTACGGCATCCGGCTCGGGCGTTGCCGGGCGATCGGATCAGTCTCAGCGTCGGTGACAGGTTGAGCCATCTCAGAGTGCTCCCGTGGGTCATGTGGCGTCAGCAGATCGGAAGGTGTCGGCGAGATGCCGGGCGACGATGCGCGGCGGTGCCGAGAAGAAGTTCGGATGTGCTGGACGGCGCGATGCAACTCCGCGACGAGGTGCCGGCCGGTCAGGCCTCGTCGCGGCGGCTAAGGAGAAGAAGCGCCCGCCACATGACCACGTCACCCTACGTGATGGATCGGGGGGTGGGAAGGCCGGTCCGGACAATGGGACCAGGGTCATCGATCACTCCGCAGCATCGGGACCCAGCCGCCGTTGGTGGCTCCGCCCGTGCGCCGGAGCGATCAGCTCCGGCAGTTCCGGCGGGCGATCAGCGGAGCAGCAGGTCGGCGACCGGGCGGCGGTGACGCAGGCTGGTCTCCCGGGCGCGCAGATCGGCCGGGAGAGCGAACGGGTCCCCGAGCCGGCCGACGGCGGCGACCACCAGCGGGCGGATGCTGCCGGGCAGGTCGAGTTCGGTGGCGAGGCCGACCTGGTCGAAGTGGGTGAGTTGGCGCACGTGCAGGCCGAGTGCGGTGGCCTGCAGCGTCAGGTGTGCCATCGCCTGACCGAGGTCGTACGCGGCCCGCTCGGCGTCGCCGCCGGTGTGCGCGCCGACCACCAGGGTCGCGGCGTGCCGGACCCAGCCCTGGTCGTCGCCCGGGAGGCTGGTCAGGATCCGTTTCCAGGTCTCGTCGTCCCGGTGGCCGAGGGCGAACCGCCAGGGCTGCCCGTTCTCCGCCGACGGTGCCCAGCGCGCGGCCTCCAGCAGTGAGGCCGCCTCGTCCCTGGTCAACTCGGCGCTCGGGTCGAAGGCCCGGGGGCTCCAGCGGAAGGCGAGCAGCGGGGTGAGATCGGCCATGAGTGAAGTGTCCCGTATGGGCAATTAGCCCTCTTAGGTAGGGTGCGCCAAATGTGGGCAAGAGCACCCGTAACGGGATGAAGGTCAGGACGTTCCCGCGCTCGGGCTGTCCGACGGATCAGGGGTCGGGGGCGCGGCGGTGTCGAGCGGTTCCCGGTCGACCACCACCGGGCCGGCCAACTGCACGGTCGCCGGCGCCGGGCCGGGCGGCGCGGCCAGCCGCAGCGTCCCGGCCCCGGTCCGGGCGCCGGTCGGCGTGCCGTCCTTGTCGTAGCAGTAGATGCCCACCTCCAGCGGGGCGTTCAGCGACGCCGAGGTGGAGTCCACCGAGTAACAGGTGCCGGCGAGGCCCTTGGGTGGGCTGGCCGGGGCCACCGCCAGCGGTGCGCGCCGGTCGGTGAGCACGTCCAGCCAGTCGGTGAGCGGATGCTGGACCCGGGGGTCCGACCGGCGCGGGATCGCGTCGTCGCGCTCACCGAGGCGTACACAGCTCGCCGACTCCGGCCGGCCGGCCGACGGCAGGGCGCACTGGAACAGCCCGTCGGTCGTGGCGGCCATCGAGATGTCGGCGGCGCCACCCCACGCGCCCCCCGGCACGTCGATCCGCCAGCTGCCGTCGTTCGCGCTGGTGAACGCGATCGTCCGGTCTGATTTACCGGCCTGGCTGTACACGTACTGGGCCACCATGTGACGGTCCTGGGCGGCCGCGGCCAGGGCGGCCAGCTCGTCCCGCGCGGCGTCCACCGCGACCGGTCCTGGATCGGCGGGCGGCGGGGCCGGCGGCTGCTCACCGGTACAGGCGACCAGGAGAGCTGGCAGGGCGAACACGAGCGGCCCGAGCACGCGGCCGGCCGAGCGGATGAGGACGGGCACCGGCTCATTCTGGTGGGTGCGGGCGGTCGGTGGGGACCGGCGCGTACCGGGTTCGTCCCGGCGTGTCGGGCTTTGGCCGTCCCTGCGTACCGCCGGACCTGGTGGGACCGGCCCGGCCGGCCCCGCTCGGGCCGGATGGTGGGATCACCTGACCCGGCGTCGTTACCTGCCGGATACCCTCAAGAGGTCTGACACGCGCCGCCGGCCCCGGTTCCGGCGGCGTCGGCACGCTCAGGGTCGCTGGGAGGGAGTGCACCGTCGTGGCACTCGTAGTGCAGAAATACGGCGGGTCCTCCGTCGCCAACGCCGAGCGGATCAAGCGGGTGGCCGAGCGCATCGTCGCCGCCCGCAAGGCCGGCGACGACGTGGTGGTGGTGGTCTCCGCGATGGGGGACACCACCGACGAGCTGCTCGACCTGGCCAACCAGGTCAGCCCGCTGCCGCCGGGCCGCGAGCTGGACATGCTGCTCACCGCTGGGGAGCGGATCTCCATGGCGTTGCTCGCCATGGCCATCCACAACCTGGGGTACGAAGCCCGCTCGTTCACCGGCTCGCAGGCCGGCGTGATCACCACCTCGGTGCACGGCCGCGCACGGATCATCGACGTCACCCCCGGGAGGCTCAAGGGCGCGCTCGACGAGGGGTCGGTGGTCATCGTGGCCGGCTTCCAGGGTGTCTCGCAGGACACCAAGGACGTCACGACGCTGGGCCGGGGTGGTTCGGACACCACCGCCGTGGCGCTCGCCGCTGCCCTGCACGCCGACGTCTGCGAGATCTACACCGACGTGGACGGCATCTTCACCGCCGACCCGCGGATCGTGCCCAACGCCCGGCACATCCAGCACATCACCTACGAGGAGACGCTGGAGTTGGCCGCGTGCGGTGCGAAGGTGCTGCACCTACGTAGCGTGGAGTACGCCCGACGGGCGGGGTTGCCGATCCACGTCCGTTCGTCATACTCGACCAACACCGGCACGATGGTCACCGGATCGATGGAGGACCTTTCCGTGGAGCAGGCACTGATCACCGGAGTCGCGCACGACCGCAGCGAGGCCAAGATCACGATCGTCGGGGTGCCCGACGAGCCGGGTGCCGCCGCGCGGATCTTCGACACCGTCGCCGGCGCCGAGATCAACATCGACATGATCGTGCAGAACGTCTCCACCGAGGGCACCGGCCGGACGGACATCTCGTTCACCCTGCCCAAGGCCGACGGCCCGACCGCGATGGCGGCGCTCAGCAAGATCCAGGAGCCGGTCAAGTTCAAGGGCCTGCTCTACGACGACCACGTCGGCAAGGTCTCCCTGATCGGCGCCGGCATGCGCTCGCACCCCGGTGTGGCCGCCGGCTTCTTCGCCGCGCTTGGCGCGGCCGGGGTCAACATCGAGATGATCTCCACCTCCGAGATCCGTGTCTCCGTGGTCTGCCGGGACACCGACCTCGACGCCGCCGTCCGCGCCATCCACGACGCGTTCGAGCTGGGCGGCGACACCGAAGCCGTGGTCTACGCGGGGACGGGTAGGTAGCGCCGATGACGGCGCTGCCCACCCTCGCCGTGGTCGGAGCAACCGGTGCCGTCGGCACCGTCATGTGTGAGCTGCTCACCGGGCGCCGCAACGTCTGGGGTGAGATTCGGCTGCTCGCCTCCGAGCGCTCGGTCGGGCGCCGGGTGCGCTGCCGGGGTGAAGAACTCGTCGTCCAGGCACTGACCCCCGAGGCGTTCGACGGGGTCGACGTGGCGATGTTCGACGTGCCCGACGAGGTCTCCGCCGAGTGGGCGCCGATCGCCGTCGCCCGAGGCGCGATCGCGGTCGACAACTCCGGCGCGTTCCGGATGGATCGGGATGTCCCGTTGGTCGTTCCGGAGATCAACCCCGAAGAGGTCCGCAACCGCACCCGGGGCATCATCGCGAACGCCAACTGCACCACCCTCGCGATGATCGTCGCCGTTGCGCCGCTGCACCGCGAGTACGGCCTACGGGAGCTGGTGCTCGCCTCCTACCAGGCGGTCTCCGGGGCCGGCCAGTCCGGCGTCGACATCCTGCACGACCAGCTCACCAAGGTCGCCGGAGACCGCGCGCTCGGCTCGCGCACCGGCGACGTCCGCCAGGCGGTCGGCGACGACCTCGGGCCGTTCCCGGCCCCGCTGGCGCTCAACGTGGTGCCCTGGGCCGGCTCCCCGGCAGACGGTGGCTGGTCATCCGAGGAAATGAAGATCCGCAACGAGTCGCGGAAGATCCTCGGCCTGCCCGACCTCAAGGTGTCCGCCACCTGCGTCCGGGTGCCGGTGGTCACCGCCCACTCGGTGGCCGTGCACGCCGTCTTCGGCACCGAGGTGGACGCCGAGGGCGCCCGCGAAGCACTGCGCAACGCGCCCGGGGTGATCCTGGTCGACGACCCCGCGGCCGGGGAGTTCCCGATGCCGATCGACGCGGTCGGCACCGACCCGTCCTGGGTCGGCCGGATCCGCCGCGCCCTGGACGACCCCCGCGCCCTCGACTTCTTCGTCACGGGCGACAACCTCCGCAAGGGCGCCGCCCTCAACACGGCCCAGATCGCCGAACTCCTAGCCAAAGAGCTAAAAACCCCCTAACCCCCTCCGGCGCTCACCCCTGCCCGGCGCTCGCCCCGCCCCGCGCTCGCCCCTGCCCTGCTCGCCCCGTGCCCTGCTCCGCGATCTTGCAGTTTCTGTCGCGACAAAAGGGGTTAAGGGTGACGAATCAGCGACCGAAACTGCAAGATCGCGGTCCTGGTGGCGGGAGCGCGGGGGGCGGGGGCGTGGGGTCGATCATGGAGTTGTGGTGGGTGAAAGATGTAGCCATGCCCGTTTCGCGGGGCACCACAACTCCATGATCGACGCCGGGGGCTCCGGGGGGGCTCCAGGGGGCGCGGGCGACGGGGCGCGGGGCGACGGGAGCGGGACGGGGCGGGCGGGGTGACGCGGCGGGGGCGGGGTGGGGTTATGCCGCGGACAGGTGTACGCCGTCTCGGCCTTGGCGTTTTACCGCGTACAGGGCCTGGTCGGCTCTTCGTAGGGTGCGATCGGGGGACTCGCCGGGGCGAGGCAGTGCGACACCCACGCTGATCGTGCGACCGATCCGCCGGGCTGCCTCGGTCAGCCGTTCGGCAATCCGGACCGCCTCCTCGGGACGGCTCACCTCGATCACTGCGACGAACTCGTCGCCGCCGATCCGGTACAGCTCGTCGCCGTGCCGCAGTGCCCCCTCCAGCGCCCGGGCCAGCCCGACCAGCACCCGGTCGCCAGCCTGGTGGCCGTACGTGTCGTTGACGGTCTTGAAGCCGTCCACGTCGATCGCCAGCAGGGCCGTACGTCCCGGGGTGGCCGCGGCGATCCGCTGCCCGAACGGGCCGGTGTGCCGCAACCCGGTCAGTGGGTCGGAGCTGGCCTGCTCCCGGAGCCGGGCCAGCGTGCGGAGCCGGTCCAGGTTCGTCCACGCCTGCCCGGCGAGCAGTTCCATCAAGCTGACCGTGGTCGGGTCCGGGCGCAGTGCGCGTTCGTCGGCGACCAGCAGCACCCCGCCGGCGTCCGGCGGCCCGACCGGAACGGCGACCAGCGTGCGCACCCCCGCCCGGGTCAGCGGCCGGTAGTCCTCGGTCGGGGGGTGCCCGGCCTCGCCCAGCGTGTACCCGGCGCCGTACCGGTGCGCCCGGTCGACCATCCGGTCCAGTGCGGCCGGACCCGCCTCGGTCAGCTCGGTGCGGATCCGGGTTTCCAGGTCGCTCGGCGTCGCCGGGGGTGGGCCGGGTTGGCCGGCGATCAGGAGCAGCGCGGTGGAGAGGGTGGAGACCTCCCGGGCGGCGCCGGCCGCCACGTCCAGCACGTCCCACTCGGTCGGTGCGGAGGTGAGCGCGGCGGCGTGCCGGAGCAGTTTCTCGCTGCGGCTCTCCGCCGGTGGGCCGCCGAGCGCGGCGATCCGCGCGCCGAGCCGGTTGGCCAGCCGCTGTGTGGTCTCCCGCCACGGT
Source organism: Micromonospora parathelypteridis (assembly GCF_014201145.1). Classification (NCBI taxonomy): domain Bacteria; kingdom Bacillati; phylum Actinomycetota; class Actinomycetes; order Micromonosporales; family Micromonosporaceae; genus Micromonospora; species Micromonospora parathelypteridis. The sequence goes on along the minus strand of NZ_JACHDP010000001.1, from coordinate 2,936,983 downwards.
TCCAGGTCGACCGGCTCACTCCACTGCAGGTCGAGCACGCCGATCGCGCGGCCCGCCGGGTCCAGCACCGGTACGCACAGCTCGGCGGTCACGTCCGGGCGTACCGGTAGGTAGTCCGGGTCGACCGTGACGTCCGGGACGACGGCGGGGGTGCCGTTGGCGTACACCCGCCCGACGATGCCGGTCCGCGCCGGCACGGTCGCGAAGACCTGCCAGGCCCCGGTCGCCGCGACGCAGCGCAGCCGGTCGTGGACCGCGAGCAGCACGGAGATCGTCGCCGGGGTGTGGCGGGACAGCGCGGTGACCGTCCACCGGCAGGCCTCCGGCGCGCTCGACGCCATCGGCAGGCGGACGGTGACGTCACGGATGACTCGCTGATGATCCACTCGCACGTCGTTCCAGGTAGGGGACAGGCCGGCCGGCGCCGAGCCGCGCGATCAAGCGTACTCACGGCGGCGAGGTCGACCATGCTTCGTACACATGTGCTATCCACAGGCTGTGGACACAGCCTGTGGGCGCGTGCCCCCGGGACGCCGCGGCCGGCGATAGCGTGGAGCTCCCGGCGCCGAGGAGGCGAGCCCATGCTCATCGCCCAGCTCAGTGACCCGCATCTGACCACCGGGCTGCTCGCCGCCCAACCGGCCGCCGGGCTGCACCGTGCGCTCGGCCGGGTGCTGGCGTTGAGGCCCCGACCGGACTGCGTGGTGATCACCGGCGACCTGGTCGACCACGGCCGGCCCGACGAGTACGCGGCACTGCGCGAGCTGATCGGCCAGTTCCCGCTGCCGGTGCACCTGGTCCCCGGCAACCACGACGACCGCGAGTCTCTGCTCGACGCTTTCGGGGGCACACCGTGGCTCGGGGGCGGCTTCTCCGCCTACTACCACGTCGACCATGAGGCGGCGTCCGTCGTGGTGCTCGACTCGCTCGTCCCCGGCAGCAGCAGCGGCCAGCTCGGCGAGGAGCAGCTCGGCTGGCTCGACGGGGTGCTGGCCGGGCGGCCCGAGGTGCCCGCCGTGGTCTGCCTGCACCATCCGCCGGTCGCGGTCGGCATCCCCGCGGCCGACTCCCTCCGGCTCGCCGACGGTGACGCGCTCGCCGAGGTGATCGGTCGGCACCGGCACGTCGTGCGGGTCGCCGCCGGCCACCTGCACCGCCCGGTCACCACGGGGTACGCGGGCACGGTGCTCACCGTGGCGCCCAGCACGTGGAAGCAGAGCACGCTCACCATGAGCGCCGACGAGCAGATCGGTTGGGTCGACGAGCCAACCGCGTTCCTGCTGCACATGATCGAGGCGGGCGGCTGCGTGACACACACCGTGCAGGTCAGCCACTCCGCCGGCCAGACCTGCGGCTTCTGAGAGCGCCCGTCGCTGCCCGCCCCGGGCCGTCAAGCCAGCAGGAACTCGCGCAACGCGGGAGCGAGCGTCGTCGGCGGCACCTCGTGGTAGCCACCGTCGAGGCTGACCGACCGGCCCCCCGGGACCGCCCCGGCCGCTGCACGGCTCCCGTCGCGTAGCCACTGCGGGCTACCCGTGCTGTCCACAGCCAGGGTCGGCGCGGTGATTGCCGCCAGCCGGTCCGCGGGCAGTCGCCCTCCCGCGGTGACGATCTCGTCGTACGGCAGGGTGTGCGCGATCGCGGTCAGGGAGCCCCACATCGGTTGCGCCTTCATCCCCGTGATCGCCTCGGCCGGCAGCCCGACCGAGGAGCTGAGGAACGTCTCCACCGCGCCGTCCCGGTCGTCGGCCGCGATCAGCTCGATGAGCTGCGCGGTGGTGTCCTTCCAGACGCCGACGTGCGTCCCAACCTGAAACGGTGGCTCGAACAGGACCAACCCGGTCACCAGCAGACCCTGCGCGGTGGCGAGGGCGGCCAGGACCGCGCCGGAGGAGATCCCGTAGACAGCGGCGGAACCACCTGCCGCCGCGATCAGGGCAGCCAGATCGTCGAACTCGCGGCCGATCTCGTACGGTGCCGTGTCGCCGCTGTAGCCCCGACCTCGGCGGTCGTAGCTGAACACGGTGAAATCCGGTGCCAACGCCGCACCGATGTCGCGGGTCGTGTTGCGGTCGCTCAGCGCGCCACCGACCAGGATGATCGCGGGCCCGGCCCCGGACCGTTCGAACGCGATGGGCGTGCCGTCCGCCGATCGCACCTGCTCCACCACCGGTGTCGTCCCGCTCACGATGCCGCCTCCGTCCGCGCTGGCCGTCCCGTCCTTTCTAGACCCTGGGCCCGACAATGTCTGGCAGACCGCACGGAACACCTGTCGATTGGGGTTCGGGCCTGCTCGCGGCCCTGATGTGCTGCCTGGGTCGACCGGTCGCCGTCCGGATGAGAGGCTGTCGGTGCAGGCGGCCATCCCCAACCGCCGCCATTCGCGATCGATCCTTCCGACGGCGTCGGTTGGCGGCCCGGTCGACCCAGAGGCCGGGCGCCGCACGCGTCGATTCTCACGAGGAGATTCATGTCCATACCCGGGATGCGTCGGGCCGCTGTCGGTCTGACCGCGTTTGCGGTGGCCGCGTTCGGCGCGGTCGCCACCACCCCTGAAGAAGCCGACGCGCGGCCGAAGCCGGTCGACGTCAGCCTGCTGGCGCTGAACGACTTCCATGGCAACCTCGAACCGCCGAGCGGGTCCAGCGGCACCATCGCCGGGCAGACCGCGGGTGGCGTCGAGTTCCTGGCCACCCACCTGGCCGAGCTGCGCGCCGCCGCCAAGAAGAAGAACACCATCACGGTCGCCGCGGGTGACCTGATCGGCGCGTCCCCGCTGCTCTCCGCCGCGTTCCACGACGAGCCGACCATCGAGGCGCTGAGCATGGCCGGGCTGGACTACGCCAGCGTCGGCAACCACGAGTTCGACGAGGGTGCCGCCGAGCTGGTGCGGATCCAGAACGGCGGCTGCCACCCGGTCGACGGCTGCGCCGACGGCACCCCCTACCGGGGCGCCGGCTTCCAGTACCTGTCCGCGAACGCCTTCAAGACCGCGACCGGCAAGCCGCTGATGGCGCCGTACGCGATCCACAAGGTGCAGGGCGTCAAGGTCGGCTTCATCGGGATGACCCTGGAGGGCACCCCGGAGATCGTCAGCCAGCAGGGGGTCGCCGGCCTCCGCTTCGCCGACGAGGCGGACACCGCCAACCGGTACGCTCGCGAGCTGCGCCGCAAGGGCGTAGAGGCGATCGTCGTGCTGTTGCACGAGGGCGGCACCCAGGCGGCGACCGGCGGGATCAACGACTGCGTCGGCATGACCGGGCCCATCGTGGACATCACGAACCGGATGGACCCGTCGATCGACGTGGTGGTCAGCGGGCACACCCACCAGGCGTACAACTGCGACATCAACGGCAAGCTGGTCACCAGTGCCAGCTCCTTCGGTCGCCTGGTCACCGACATCGACCTCAAGATCGACCGTCGGTCCGGAGACGTCATCTCCGCCGCCGCGGAGAACATCGTGGTCACCCGGGACGTGGCCAAGGACCCGAAGCAGACCGCACTGATCAGCCGGTACAAGACCGTGCTCGGCCCGGTCGCCGGCCGCCAGGTCGGTGAGACCAGCCAGGCGATCACCCGGAGCCAGGAAACCCTCTTCGGTACGAGTCTGGGTGAATCGCCACTGGGCAACCTGATCGCCGACGCGCAACTCGCCGCCACCGACGACGAACAGGGGGCGGTCGCCGCCTTCATGAACCCGGGCGGGGTCCGGGCCGACCTCGACGCCGGCCCGGTCACCTACGAGGAGGCGTTCACGGTGCAGCCGTTCGCCAACAACCTGGTGACGCTGGACCTGACCGGTGCACAGCTCTACTGCGTACTGGAGCAGCAGTTCGTCACCGGCCGGACGCTGTACCCGTCGGCGACGGTGGGCTACGTCGTCGACCCGTCCGGCACCACCGGCACGGTGGCCGACCCGTGCGCCGGCACCCGCGTGGTCCGGGGCAGCCTCACCCTCGGCGGCACCACGGTCGACACCGCCGCCACCTACCGGGTGACGGTGAACAACTTCCTGGCCGGCGGCGGTGACGGCTTCAGCGCCCTCACCGGCGGGACGAACCTGGTCACCGCTCAGATCGACCTGGACGCCTTCGTGGCTTACCTGACCGCCCAGTCGCCGGTCTCCGCGCCGACGCTGGACCGGATCCGCACCACCGCCGAGGTCCTCGTCTCCTGACGGCCGACCCCGCGATGTCGGGCCCCGGAGCGGATGCTCCGGGGCCCGACCCGTCCCACGCCCCTGCCGGCTCCCAGTTGCGCCTGGCGGCCGCCGGCCCCGCGCGCGGCCGGCTTGGGCGGCTGCGGCTGGGGCAAGATCGCGCTGGAACCTGGATGTAGTGGTATCGGAGCGCGGTCGAGGCCACTACATCCAGGATCGAGCATGATCTTGCGGGGCAGCGGGCGGGCGAGCAGGCGGGGCAGCGGGCGGGCGAGCAGGCGGGGCAGCGGGCGGGCGAGCAGGCGGGGCAGCGGGGCAGCGGGGCAGCGGGGGGCGTGGGGTCAGGCGGGGGTGGGGGCTGGGGTGGAGGGTGCCGGGTCGGGCGTTGCGAGGCCGTCCTGTGCCGGGCTGAGCAGGCGGCGCAGAGAGAGCGCGACCAGCGAGGCGACCAGGCAGCCGCCGACCACCGTGGCCACCCAGACCTTGCCGTCGGCGGCGCCGATGAGTGGACCGGCGGTCACCGGGCCGATGACACCGCTGATGCCGAAGATCATCGAGCTCATCGCGTTGTACCGGCCGCGTAGCTCGTCCGTGGCCAGCGCGTTGGTCAGCGCGGGCATCACCGGCGAGAGCATCGTCTCGCCGAACCCGAAGATCGCCGAGCAGGCCACCACGCACAGGGCGGCCAGCAGGGCGCTTTCACCATTGACCAGGCCCGCTGCGCCGAGGACCAGCCAGGCGGCGGCGAACACCGCCCCGACCACGGCCAGCGCGCGGGTGCGGCTGCGCCCTTCGATCCGGCGGATCACCAGCAGCTGCGCGAGCACGATCATCACGGTGTTGGCGGCGAGTGCCCAGGCCACCACCCGCGGGTTGACCTCGGCGACCCGCACCGCGTACGCGGCGAAGCCCACCTCGATCTGCGCGTACCCGCACGTGGTGAGGACCAGCCCGAAGATCACCAGCCGTCGGAACGGGCGGTCGCGGAGCACGGTCAGGTAGCCGCCGGGCGACGGCTCGTCCGTGCCTCGACGGCTGCCGAGTCGGTGGCCCACGCCGGGCAGGGTGAGCAGGATCAGCGCCGGCAACAGGTAGGTCACCGCGTCCAGCAGATAGATCGTCTGGAAGGTGCCGGGCCGGGCGGTGTCGACAATCGCGCCGGAGGTCATGCCACCGATGCCGATACCGAGGTTGAGCAGGGCGAAGTTCAGCCCGAAGACGCGTTGCCGTTCACCGTCGTCGGTCAACGAGGCGAGGATCGTGTTCTGCCCGGACCAGATCGCCGAGCTGCCGATGGCGATCACCGTCATCACCAGCAGGGCCGACCCGGTGTTGTGGACCAGCGCGAGCGAGCCGGTGCCGACCGCCTCGATCAGCAGGCAGGGCAGCACCACCCGACGGGCGCCGATCCGGTCGATCAGTGTTCCGCCCAGCGGCGACAGGGCCAGGGTGACCGCGCCGTACCAGCCGATCACGAGCCCAGCGCGGGTGTCGGTGAGCCCGCGTACGTCGGTCAGGTAGATGAACAGGAACGGCAGGGTCAGGCCCCGCCCGATCGCCGACAGCAGGGTGCCGAGCAGGATCCGGCGGGCTTCCGAACGGCGGGGCAGGACACGACGCAGCATGTCCGGCATTCTCTTCGCCGGGTGTGACGCCGCGCGAGCTGTTTTGGCCGAGGCCCCCTGCGTCTGTGATCGTCAGGTGACCGATCGCACGATGATCCACTCGACTCGGGAGCGGTCCGTCGGTGTCCGCCGGGTCTGCGATGCTGGCCCGATGACCGGCACCTGGCGACACCTGCCCGCTACCGCCCGCGCCATCGCGGTGACCGCCACTGCGGCCGTCGCCGCTGCCCAGGCACGCGACGGACAGTCCTACGACGACGCGGTCGGTGGGCTCGCCGTGGACGAGCGGTCCGGCCTGGTGCTCGGCGCGGTGGTTCGGCTGCTGCTGGAGGAGAGCCATCCGGAAGGGCTGACCGGCGACGACATCCGCCAGGTGTTGACTCGCTGCGTGCAGGGCGCGACGCGGTGGCGTTCGGACGTGGACCCGCATGTGGTGCTCGTTCTGCTGGCCGGCGCGCTCGGGGTGTACGACCCGGAGGGCGACGAGTCACCTCCGGACGCGTCCGCCCTGGCCCGGCACGCCCCGCTGCTCGTGGCCGACCTGTTGGCGGTGACCGGCGCGCCGTTGGACGACTACCTGGCCGCCGCGTTCGCTGAGATCGAGCGCACCGAACGGCAGGACTGACAGGCCGGGGCGACCACAGTGGAGCTGTGGTCAGGCCGGGTCGGTGACCCGCTGCGCAACCACCTCCAGATACTCCGCCGGGATCCGTACCGTGGCGTCGGTGGCCCGGTTGTGCGTACGGGCCAGCTCGACCAGGTCGGCGTGGAACTGTGGCCGCCGCTCCTCGGGCAGCGCCTCGAACGCCTTCAACGTCGGCCCGTAGTTGGCCCGGAAGAAGTCGGCGAACTCCTCCGGTGTGCCGAAGCGGAAGACGAACTCCCGGCGTACCGTCCGCAGGTCGCCCACGGCCCCGCCGAGCAACTCGCGGACCCGGGCCTCGTCGCCCCACTCGACCGGAGGGCGTAGCCCGGCCGGCGGCGGCACATGCCGCCCCACCGTGCGGAACAGGTCGCCGATGAACCCCTGCGGCGTCCACGACGCCAGTGCCACCGTGCCGCCGGGCCGGCAGACGCGGACCAGTTCGGCCGCCGCCCGCTCCTGATCCGGTGCGAACATCACGCCGACGACGGAGAGCACGGCGTCGAAGGAGCCGTCCGCGTAGGCCAGGCGCTCCGCGTCACCGGTCACGAACGTGACCGGGAGCCGTTCCGCCGCGGCCCGCGCGTGGCCCCGTTCCAGCAGCTCGGGTACGTAGTCGACGCCGGTCACGACGCAGCCGCAGCGGGCGGCGGCGATGGCGGCGTTGCCGGAGCCGGTCGCCACGTCGAGCACGCGGGCGCCCGCCGACAGGTCGGCCGAGGTCACCAGTAACTCGGAGATCGGATGGATGAGCGCGGCTACCGCGCCGTAGTCGCCGCTGGCCCAGGTCACCTGCTGGCGTGCCTTTACGGCGCCGAGATCGATTGCGGTTGTCATCGGTGGTCCCCCTCGGATTGTTCGTCGTGCCACCGACGCTAGGTGCGGCGACACCTCCGGGGATCGGCAAAAATACCTATGTTGGCGGCACCAGGCCCTGTCGGCGAGCCGTCGCGGCCGCCTGGCCCCGGCTGGGCACCGCGAGCTTGCCCAGCACCGCCGACACGTGGTGGTCGACGGTCCGGGTGGAGAGCGACAGCCGGGCGGCGATCTCGGCGTTGCTGAGCCCGTCGACGAGCAGCGCGAGCACCTCCCGTTGCCGCGCGGTCAGACCCGTCGGGTGCGCGGCGGTCGCCGGTCGCGGCCCCCGCGGCACCCGGGCCATGCCACGTCCGCGCAGGTCGGCCCGGATCCGTCGGGCCACGGCCACCGCACCAAGCCCGTCCAGGATCCGCAGCGCCTCGCCAGCCGCCGGGCCGTCGCCGCAGGCCAGGGCCTCGGCCCGGGAGTACGGGCAGCCGAGCTGCTGCCACTCGCCGGCCGCACCCGCCCAGTCGCCCTCGATCAGCCGCCGGTACGGCGAGGCCAGCGCACCGGTGTCCCCGACCGGCTGGCCGACCCGCCACAGCCAGTACGCCAGCTCCCCGGCGAACCAGGGCTGGCCCGCCTCGGCGGCGAGTCGGTGCACACGTCGCAGCTCGGCGACCGCCGGCTCCGGATCGCCGGCCAGCCAGTGCCGTTCGGCCAACGCCGCCGCGACCGGCACCACGAACTGGAGTTCCCGGCTCTGCACCGCCCAGCGTGCGGCCGTGTCCAAATGCGAGGTCGGTTCGTCCCGGCGGGTACCGAGCCGACCCAGTGCGACCAGGGCCGGGACCAGGCTCCCACCGGGCTGCGCGGCGCCGGCCAGTGCCCGGTCGGCGTCGGAGCGCGCGCCGGCCCAGTCGCCGGTGGTCAACCGCAGTCGGGACCGGTAGCCGAGCAGGTGCCGGGCGTACCCGTCGAGGTCCCGGCTGGTGGTGAAGAGCAGCGCCCGCTCCAGGGCCTCGGCGGCCGGCGCGAGCCGATGCCACTCCACCGTCAGGGTGGCCAGGTTGACCAACGCGCGCGCGGCATGGTCGTCGAGGTGGTGTGCGACGGCCAGGGCGTGCCCACGTTCCAGCTCGACGATGCCGGCGAGGTCCCCGCCCTGCAGCCGCGCCGAGCCGACGTTGACCAGGGCGTGCGCCTCGGTCTCGACGTCCCCGAGCCGGCGGGCCAGCTCCCGGGCCCGGTCACCCCACCCGACGGCTCCACGGGTGTCGTCGGCGAGCATGAGCAGCTGCGACATGTTGCTGTAGGCCATCGCCAGTTGCCGGCCGGGAGGGGCGTTCTCCAGCACCTGGATCGCACGGGTGCCGGCCGTACGGGCCGCCGGGCTGTCCCCGGTCCACCAGGACAGTCGGGAGACCCAGCGCAGGTCCTCGCCGATCCGCAGCGGGTCGCCGTCGGCCTCCCGCAGGGCCAGCGCGGCACGGCGGGCGTCGAGCGCCTGCGCGGCCATCCCGGCCAGGTACGCGGCCGTCGCGTACGCCTCCAGCAGTTCCGCCCGGCTCGCTCCCGGCAGCCGCGCGGCGTGCGGAAGCGCGACGGCGTATTGGTCGGCCGCCTGCCGGTGGGCGCCGGCCCGGCTGGCCTGCTCGGCCGCCACCGGCGCCCAGCGCAGCACGGCCTCCGGGTCGTCGGCGTGGTGCGCGTGGTGCACCAGCCGGGCGGCGTCCACGTCGGCGCGTGGCATGAGCCGGGCCAGCACGGCGGCGTGCAGCGCCACCCGCTGGACCGGGGACAGCGATTCACGTACCGCCCGACCCAGCAGCTCATGCCGGAACGCCACGGCGTTGCCCACCGACACCAGCACGCCCCGGTCCAGGCATTCCTGCACGTCGGCAGGCGGGTGGTCGTTCAGCAGGTACGGCTCGGCCCGGGAAGGCACCACGGAGACCAGGGCGGCGACCTCCCGGGCCGGCGCCGGCAGCGCGGCCAGCCGGGCCAGCACCAGATCGCGTACGGTCGGCGGCACGTCCGGGCCGGTCGCGGCCAGCACTTCGGTGACCAGCAACGGGTTGCCGCCGGTGGCCTGGTACAGGCCGTCCGTGGCGCGGCCGGCTGCGCGGGCCAGCGCCGCGACCGCGTCGGTCGACAGCGCCGGCAGCGGCAGCCGCCGGACCAGCGGGCGGGGCAGGCCCGCGAGTACGGCGTGCAGTGGATGCTCCGCCCCGACCTCGTCGTCCCGCAGGGTCAGCACGAGCAGCGCCGGGCGACGGGTCAGTCGCCTCCCCAGGTACGCGATCAGGTCCAGGGTTGCCCCGTCCGCCCAGTGCGCGTCCTCCACCACGAGCACCGTTCGACAACCGGGCCGCGAATCGGTCAGCTCGTCGAGGAGCGCGTCGAACACGGCACCCCGGCGTTCGGCCTCCGCCGCCGCGTGCAGCGCGGCCAGTCGGTCCGCGAGCACGCCACCCACCTGGCGGGCGACGTCATGCAGCGGGCCGAGCGCCCGGGGTGTCAGCAGCGGGTCGCAGCTGCCCCAGAGCACCCTGGCCCTGGTCGTCGCGGCGAACGCGTTGACCAGGGCGGACTTGCCGGCACCCGCCTCGCCCGCGACGAGCGCGACCGCGCCGCCGGGGGAGGCCAGCAGCCCGTCCAGGGTGGCGAGCGCGTCCGCGCGCTCCAGCAGCTCCATCGAGGTCGATGCTAGTCAGCGGGGTGCCCGGCCGACGTCACCCGTGTCGGCAGTTCACTCCTGGTTCCAGGCGTCGACTTTGAGTGTCGGCTGTCCATCCTCCTTGGCCACCTGTCCGGTCGCGAGCGTCCCGCCGGACGCGTCGAGCGCCTCCAGGACGAGGCCCGCTGCCGGGCGGGGAACGGTCAGCAGCGCCCCGGAGCCGCTGACCGCAGTCGTCGCCGCACCCTCGGCTGGCCGGACACGTACCGTCGTGGCGGCGGCTGGCGTCACCACGAGCAGGGCCTGAGGGCCCTCGCCACTGGCCGCGTCACCGTCCAACGACACGGCCAGCAGGCCCGCGGGATCGGTCGGGTCTGTCGCCAGGGTGAAATAGGTGCTGGTGCTGACCGCGCCGTCGGACCTTGGTTGATCGGGGTCGATCGTCACCTCGCCGGCCCAGCCGCCACCGACCGTGGGAGCAGCCAGGACCGTCACCGTGGCGCTCTCCGTCGACGGCTCCCCGGCGCTCGGCGACCCGTCGATCGTGCCGCTCGGGATGCCAGTAACGTGCCCACCCCACACCACCTTCGGGAGGCCGCTCAGTCGGTAGCCCTCGGACTGGGCGTACTGATACACCAACTCTCGGGCGCTCTGCTCCGTGGCACTGCCGCGTACGCGGGACATCGCGGTCGCGAACTGGGCGTCGGTGATCGGCTCGGGCGCCAACGAGCCCGGCCCGGGGGTCATCTTGCGAGTCACGGTGCCGCAGTCGACCCGCCACCATTCGGGTCGCTGGGTCTGCGGCGTGCGGATCAGGTAGGACCCGGTCGGCTCCTCGGTCCACCGGAACGCGTCGGTCGGCAGCGGTGAGCTGAGGAAGGCACAGCCGGCCGGTGCGATCGCCACGTGTACCGCCTTCCCCGGACTCGACGGATCGTCCACGGCCAGGCTCTCGTAGGGTTCCAGCGCGTCGCTCGTACCCCGGACGGCGGCGGTGCTGGCCAGCTTCTGGGCGCTGGCGCCCTCCTCGGCGACCAACCACACCGCTGCGCTCGGCCAGCCGGTGACCGGATCGGGCTGGTCTCGGACGAACGCGGCGAGCGCGATCCGCTGGCCGTAGACGTCGTCGGCGAAGAGGACCTTCACCGTGCTCACCGGCACCGTCAGTCGGGGGAATTCGCCCCTGCGCTGGGTGGCCAACAGGAGATCGGAGAGTTGCCGGACATAGGTGCTGTCCTGGGCGACGGCGCCGCGCGGCGGCGACTGGAGCAGGTTGTCCGACCACGCCAGCACGTGTGCGAAGGGCTCGGTCGAGTCGGCTGGTGGCAGCTGCGTGGTCCGGCCCGGGCCGGCGACGGCGAACGCCGCGCCGCCCACGGAGACCACGAGCGCCAGGGCCAGCCCAGCGAGGCGTCGTTGCCGCATCCGTCGGTATCGCGCCCGGGCTCGACCGTACGGATCAGGTTGTGGGGTCAATGACCTGCTCAGCTCGGCCAGGGCCTGGCTCAGCTCTTCGTCGACAGTCATGGCGTTGCCCCCGTCATCTTCGTCATACCGGACGGCGCTGGATCAGCTGCCGCTGCTGTCGAGATCGGCACCAGCGTCGACGGCGGCGCACCCGGTGCCAGTGCCAGACGCAGGCGGGCCAGGCCTCGTGATGCGCGACTCTTGACCGATCCGACCGAGCAGCCCAGGGTGGCTGCAACCTCCGCCTCCGGAAGATCGACCACGTACCGCAGCACGATCACGGCCCGGGTGCGGGGCGTCAGCGCCCGCATCGCCTCGTAGAGGGCGTGCCGTTCCGTCACCGCCTCGGTCATATCCCGGGTGGATCGGTCCGGCAGGATCGCCGTCACCACCTCGTGCACCCGGTAGCGGCGCCAGGTGCTGATGTGCTGGTTGATCATGACTCGGCGCAGGTAGGCCATGGGATCGTCGACCCGTCGCCACCGACGCATCACCTTCACCAGCGCCGCCTGCACCAGATCCTCGGCATCCTGCGCCGACCCGGTGAGGTGGTACGCCACGCGCAAGAGATCGATGTAGCGCGTATCGACGAACTCGCGAAAATGCTCGTCGTCAGCTGCCATGAGCCCCTCGCCTCGGTTGGTTACCCATCACGACTCCGTCGGGGCTCAAAAGGTTGAAGGCCGGCAGCAGTTCCGTCAGCGGTGCCGGGCGCCGCTCGTCCGGTCCTGCCCAACCCCGAATTCCGGGCCAACGGCGTCGCCGGGGTGCTTACTGTAAGTAAAGGTCCGACATCTGCCGGCGATATCGAGTTTCAGGCATTGCCCCGTCTGCGGGCGTGCCGTCCGTGAGGGGCTGAACAGCGTGACCAAGCGTTCCGGTGTCGACGCCGTGCACAACTTCTGGGCGCATGTCTGGCAGGCGCCGCAGGACTACGACGCCATCGACGACCTCGTGGTGGAGGACTTCGTCCTCATCTCCGGTGGCAAGCGCATCGAGTCGCGCGCCCGCTTCAAGGAGTGGGTGCAGGGCTTCAGCGCGGTCATCGACAACCTCGATTTCAAGGTCATTGAGTCGTTCGAGAATCACGACGGTTCGCGCGTGGCATCGATCTTCAGCTTGACCGGCAACAACAACGGCGTGTTCGGAACCGCCCCCGACGGCGCGCCACTCGAGATGTTCGGTACGGCCGTCTGGGAGGTACGCGAGGACGGGATGCTGCTCTCGAACCGTGTCGAACGCAACGCCCTCGAGGTCTACCAGCAGCTCACCGCCCGCGCGCGGTAGGCGCAACGAGTCAAGGCCCCTCCGTGGAGGGGCCTTGACCGTTACTTGCCTCTGGTCGGGGTGGCCGGATTCGAACCGACGACCTCTTCGTCCCGAACGAAGCGCGCTACCAAGCTGCGCCACACCCCGAGGCGTGCCGACAAATAGTAGCCCACCCGCCCCGATGGTCAAACTCGGTACCCCCGCCGCCCCGACCAGGCTCGGAGCAGCCAGGACGCGGGCGCACCGCGCGGGTCAGCGGGGGATGAGGGTGAGGATGCTGGCCTCCGGGGGGCAGGCGAAGCGGACCGGGGCGGTCGGGTGGGTGCCGAGGCCGGCCGAGACGTGCAGCCAGGAGTCCGAGCCCGGCCACCGGTGCAGACCGCGCGCCATCGAGCGGGGCAGGCCGCAGTTGGTCACCAGCGCCCCGAAGCCCGGTACGCAGACCTGACCGCCGTGGGTGTGCCCGGCCAGCAGCAGCCCGAAGCTGTCCGCGGCCATCTGGTCCAGCACCCGTGGCTCAGGGGAGTGCGCCAGCGCGATCGACAGGTCGGCCGAGGACGAGACCGGGCCGGCTACCGACGGGTAGTCGTCCCGGTCGATGTGGGGGTCGTCCACGCCGACCAGGTCGAGCTGCCGACCGCCGGCCTTCAACGTGGTCCGGGCGTTGTTGAGGTCCGCCCAGCCAGCGCCGGTGAACACCTGGCGCAGTTCCTCGTAGGGCAGCTCGACGCCCTCGGTGTACTCCCGGTCGGGCAGGAAGTAGGTGAACGGGTTCTTCAACACCGGCCCGGTGTAGTCGTTGGAGCCGAACACGAACGCGCCCGGGTAGTCCAGCAGCGGCTGCAGGGCCCGCAGCACTCCCGGCACCGCGTCCGGGTGCGCCATGTTGTCGCCGGTCACCACCACCAGGTCGGGGTCGAGGTTGGCCAGCGACGCCACCCAGCGCTGCTTGCGCGCCTGGTCGGGCATCATGTGCAGGTCCGACAGGTGCAGCACGCGCAGCGGCTCCGCGTCGGCCGACAGCACCGGCACGTCGTACCGCCGCAGGGTGAACATGTTGCGCTCGATGAGCGACGCGTACGCGAGGGTGGCCGCGCCGACCGTGGCGGTTCCGGCGGCAAGCCGGAATAGTGTGCGCTTTCGCATGGCGTTCAGGGTAGTTTGACCGTCCATGAGCACGCTGAAGGACCGCCTCACTGCCGACATGCGTTCCGCGCTCAAGGCGCGCGACGAGCTGACCACCTCCACGCTGCGGATGGCCCTGGCTGCCGTCGGCACCGCCGAGGTCGCCGGCAAGGCCAAGCGCGAGCTCACCGACGACGAGGTGCTCGCGGTGCTGACCAAGGAGGCCAAGAAGCGCCGGGAGGCGGCCACCGCCTTCGCCGACGCCGGCCGCGCCGAGCAGGCCGCGAAGGAGAGCGCCGAGGGTGAGGTGTTGGACCGCTACCTGCCCAAGCAGCTCGCCGACGCCGAGCTGACCGAGCTGGTCGCGGGGGCGCTCGCCGCGGGCGGCTTCACCGGTAAGGCCCAGATGGGCCCGGCCATGAAGGCGGCTCAGGCCGCGGTGGCGGGCCAGGCCGAGGGTGGTCGGGTGGCCGCCGAGGTACGCCGACAGCTCGGCCTCTGACCCGCCGGCACCCCCGTCAGCGGCACCGAGATCGCTGGCCCTGGATCAGCGGCGTCAGCCGCGGCCAGCCGTAGTCCGGACAGACGAAACGGGCGGGCACCCGCAGAGGGTGCCCGCCCGTCGTGTCCTACTGGTCGGCTCAGCCGCCCGGGCGACCGCCGGGTCGACCGCCGGGCTGCCCGCTGGGGGGAGTGCCCGGCGGGGTGGCACCGCCACCGCTGCTGACCTGGATGGTGACGATCCCGCCCTTGATGGTGCGCCCGTCCGGGCTGGTGCCCGCCGCCTCGCCCGCCTTGCAGGGTGAGGCGATCTTCGTGCTGGAGACGACCGGCTCGAAGCTAGCGCCCTTGAGGCGGGACTTCGCCTGATCCACCGAAATGCACTTCACGTCGGGGATGCTGCGCTGGTCACCCTCGGAGATCTTCTGGCCCGGCGCCTCGAACGGGATCGGCTTCTTGCCCCTCATCGCGTCCCGCAGCGTCTCCCACACCGGAGGGTTGATGCCGTCCTTCTCCGCGTGCTTCATCTTGACGTTGGTCTGCGGCCAGTCCGGGTCGGCCATGATGCCGGCGACCGCGTACTGCTTGGTCATCGCGACCAGGGCGGCGGTCTTCTCCGAGTCGGTGGTGCCGGACTTGCCGGCCACCGGATAACCGACGTCGCCGCGCACGTTGCCGGCGGTGGCTCCGGTGCACCGGGAGGCGGACGATCGGTCACCCACCGGGCAGCGGGCCGCGTCCACCGCGGCGCGGGCCACGTCGGTGCTGAACCGCTTTTCGCACCGCGGGTTGGCGATGTCGAGCTTGTTGCCCTCCGGGTCGCGGATCTCCTGCACCGGGATCGGCTCACAGAAGGTGCCGTCGGCGGCCAGTGTGGCGTAGGCATTGGCCAGATCCAGCGGGGTGGTCTGCGAGACGCCCAGGGTGAAGGCGCCCCACTGGTGCGCCCCCTTCTCCAGGGTCAGATCCTCCTCGGAACGGAAGTTGATGCCCAGCCTCTTGGCGGCCTTGACCACGTTCTCCGCACCGACCTGCTGTTGCAGCGGCACGAAGAAGGTGTTCACCGACTTACCGAACGCGCTCCACATGTTGTGCACGCCGGCCATGCTGTCGCTCGAGTTCGTGGGGCAGTAGAAGTGCGTCCCCGCACACGCTGCCGGGCCTGGCCGGATGATGTATTCCGACTTGAACTGCTTCGGCGCGTTGATTTGGTAGCTGAGGGGGATGCCCTTCTCCAGTGCCGCCACCATGGTGAACATCTTGAAGGTCGAGCCGGCCTGGTAGCCGGTGATGCCGTCGCCGCCGGTCAGCAGGGGGTTGACCGTCGCCGGGTAGTTGCCCCGGATGCCCTTCCTGCTCTTCGCCGGATCACTGGAGATCTTGTTGGTCGGCTTCTTCGGGTCGTCGAGCTTGAACTGCCGGTTGACCGCGAGCGCCCGGACCCGACCACTGCCGGGCTCGATCACCGCGACCATGGCGGCTTCCTTGCTGTTCTCGCTCTTGGCCTTGCGGACCGCCTTGTCCGCGCCCTTCTGCGCCTGGACGTCGATCGAGGTCACGACGGTGTAGCCGCCGCTCTTCAGCCGCCGCTCCCGGTCGTACGTGGTCGAACCGAACGTCTCCTGCTGCATCCACCAGCGGTAGAAGTAGTCGCAGAAGAAGCCCCAGCTGTTGACGTTCGCGGCGACGCAGCCGTTGGGGGTGCGCTTGTCCAGCACCTTCAGGGGGACGGCCTTGGCCGCGTCGGCCTCCTGCTGGGTGATGGCCTTGGTCTCGACCATGTTGTCGATGACGTAGTCGCGCCGTTCCAGAGCCTTCGGGTAACCCGCCTCGGTGGTCGGGTCGTTCGTCGTGGGCGCCTTGACCATGCCGGCCAGCAGCGCCGCCTCCTCAATCTTGAGCTTGCTCGGCGGCTTACCGAAGTAGACCTGGCTGGCGGCGTAGATGCCGTACGCGCCGTTGCCGAACGAGGCGAGGTTGAGGTAGCGGGTGAGGATCTCGTCCTTGGAGAATTCCTTGTCGACCTGGAGGGCCAGCCGCATCTCGCGAAGCTTGCGGGCGCTGGTGTCCTCGGTCGCCGCGACCACGTCGGCCGGGTGGGTGGCCGAGTAGGCGATGGCCAGCCGGACGTACTGCATGGTCAGCGTCGAAGCACCCTGCCGGCCGGAGCCTTCGCTCTGGTTGTTGACGAACGCGCGGGCGACACCGTTGATGTCGACGCCGTTGTGCTTGTAGAAGTCATGGTCCTCGGCCGCGATGATGGCCTTCTGCATGTACGGCGAGATGTCGGCGAGCTTCACGTCGCGCCGGTTCTCGTCGTACATGGTCGCGAGCGGTGTCTTGCCGTCCGAGGCCAGCAGGTAGCTGATCTGCGGCGCGCGGGCCACCGTCAGCTCCGTCGGCAGGGCGCCGAATGTCTCGGCTCCGGCCTTGGCGGCCAAGCCGGACATCGCCACCGCGGGGAAGGCCGCCGCAGCGACCACCACGCCAGCCAACAGGCCACATACGAGCAGCGATGCGGCGTTGGTCAGCACATTGTGGTCACGTTTCCGCATCCAGTTCACCTCGACAGGGTACGCGAGTAGGGAACGAGGGGCGCTGGGGTGTTCTTTCCCCATTTCCTGCACGCGCTGCCCTCGTTGTGCTAAACGCACGACCCCCGGTGCTTGGTTGCGTGTGACCTGGCGTGAGTCTCCTCCGATTCAGGAAGGCGGCGCAGCGTTATCGCCGACCTCGGCGGGGTAACCGGCGATCGAAGGCCCGGGAAGCCGGGAGTGTCCGGAATGATGGATTTCGTCGACAACGTTGCGTAATCAGTCGACTACAGAGCATGATGGGGGCGGCGACAGCGCCACATGTCGTCCGTGCCGCCTTGGGGAAGGCGAGCCGGGCGATCGGGGGGAATTGCCGGCTGACGTGCATCGACGAGGTCGGTAGGTACTGCAAGGGGGGACGTGTACACATGGGCATGATCACTGACTGGCCGTCGCTTGCGGCATGTCAGAACGGGGACCCGGACGCGTTGTTCGTACAGGGCGCCGAACAGAACGTGGCGAAGCGGATTTGTCGGAGCTGCCCTGTTCGCTACGAGTGCCTGGCCGACGCGCTGGACAACCGGATCGAGTTCGGTGTGTGGGGCGGCATGACCGAACGCGAACGGCGAGCGCTGCTGCGTCGACACCCGCAGGTGACGAGCTGGCGCAAGATGTTCGAGGCTGCGATGAAGAAGAACAGCAAGGAGAAGGCCGGCAAGGACAAGATCCTCGTCAGCGCCGCGAACTGACGTCGATCACGGCCGGCTGATCGCCGCGCCGATCGTCCGTAGCCCGTCGACGTCGTGCACGTCGGCGGGCTGCGCCGTCACCGACACCGCCGGCACCGCCGGGAACGCCTCGGTGAAGCGCGCGGCCACCTGTTGTTCGCGTACCGCCTGACGGGCCAGTGCCGCGTGCGCCCGCAGCACGTCGACGGTGGCCTCATGCCCACCCAGCTCGGTCAGCCGCTCGGCGGCGACCCGGCTCTGCTCGGCGTCCAGCTCCGGCACCGCCGGTCGGTGCACCCGGTTGAGCACAAGGCCGGCCAGCGGCATCCGTTCGTCGCGCAGGCGGCCCGCGAAGTAGGCGGCCTCCCGGACCGCGTCCGGCTCCGGTGCCGCGACCAGCAGGAAGGCCGTCTCCCGCGCCTGCAGGATGCGGTACGTCTGTTCGGCCCGCTGCCGGAAACCGCCGAACATCGAATCCAGGGCCGCCACGAAGCCGGACAGGTCGGTGAGCAGCTGCGCGCCGAGCACCTTCTGCACCACTTTCGAGAACATCCCGAACGAGGCCGTGACCAGGCTGAACATGCTCCGCCCGCCGCTGCGAGCCGGGGCCAGCAGCAGTCGCAGCATCCGGCCGTCGAGGAAACGGGAGAGTCGGGCCGGCGCGTCCAGGAAATCCAGTGCCGAGCGGGACGGTGGCGTGTCCACCACGATCAGGTCCCATTCGCCCCGGGCGTGCAGCTGACCCAGCTTCTCCATCGCCATGTATTCCTGCGTGCCGGCGAATGTCGAGCTCATCGCCTGGTAGAACGGGTTCGCGAAGATCTCGGCGGCCTTCGTCGGATCGGTGTGCTGCAGCACCACGTCGTCGAAGGTGCGCTTCATGTCCAGCATCATGGCGTGCAGCTCGCCGCCGCTGCTCTCGACGTCGATCCCCTTGACCTGGCGAGGGGTGTTGTCCAGCTCGGTCAGACCCAGCGACTGCGCCAGCCGGCGGGCCGGGTCGATGGTGAGCACCACCGTGCGTCGGCCGTGGTGCTCGGCGGCCCGCAGCGCCAGCGCCGCGGCTGTGGTCGTCTTTCCCACCCCGCCGGCACCGCAGCACACGATGATCTTCACGCCCGGGTCGGCGAGGATCTGGTCGACGTCCAGCTGCGGCGCTGCGTCTTCGGAAGGCACCAATCGAGCGTATCGGGCCGGCTGGGTCCGTGCGCCCGTGCCGAGCTCAGGTGTGAGTCAATCGGCGCGGACGAGGGCCCGGGCCAGTGCCGCGAGCCCTGCGCGGTCCACCCCGTCGGGCAGCAACGGCAGCTCGATCATCGGCAGCCCCAGCTCCACCAGGTCGGCGCGGAGCGAATCCTCCAATTCGCGCCGAATGAGCTGGTCCCGTGCCTCGTCGTGCAAACCGGCCACAATGTCCCGATCGGCCGGCAGCCCGGCGGCGACCAGCCCTCGCTTCAGCTCCGCGGCGGTGACCGCCCGGTTGGCAGGCAGCGGGGGTCGCGTGCCGTTGACGATCACTTTTCCAATGCCGAAGCCGAGTGAGGTCAGGTCGGCGATCGCGTCCACCGTCTCCTGTACCGGCATCTCCTCCAGGAGCGTGACCACGTGCACCGCGGTCATCGGGGAGCGCAACAGCGCGGCGACACCCTCGCTCTGGGTCTTGATCGGGCCGACCTTGGCCAGCCGAGCCGTCTCCGCCGTCACGTTGAGGAACCGGCCGATCCGCCCGGTCGGCGGGGCGTCCAGCACCACCGCGTCGTACGCGCGCCGCTGCCCGGAGGTGCGGGTGGTGGCCTCCTTCACCTTGCCGGTGAGGAGCACGTCCCGCAGACCTGGCGCGATGGTGGTGGCGAAGTCGATGGCACCGAGCTTGCGCAGCGCCCGGCCTGCCGCGCCGAGCTTGTAGAACATGTCGAGGTATTCGAGCAGCGCCTCCTCCGCGTCCACCGCGAGAGCGCGCACCTCACCACCCTCCGGCGCTTCGGCGAGGTGTCGCTCCTCGTAGGGCAACGGGTCGATGCCGAAGAGTTGGGCGATGCCCTGCCGCCCCTCGACCTCGACCAGCAGGGTGCGCCGGCCACCTGCGGCGAGCGCGAGGGCCAGGGCCGCCGCCACGCTGGTCTTGCCGGTGCCGCCCTTGCCGGTCACCACGTGGAGGCGGGCGGACCATCCGGTACCGGCCGGGTCGACCGGCCGCTCAGCTGCACACACCCGTCGAGCCTATCCACGCCTGGCGGTCACGCGACCTCGCAGACCCACCAACCCGTCTTCTGCACCACAGTGAAGCGCAGGTCCTGGTCGGCCACCTTCTCGTCCGAGGTGGTCATGGTGACCCGGGTGGAGACGGTGGCCCGTTCCCCGGTCTGGTTGTCCACCTTCGGGGTGGTCCACCGGAAGCGCGGGTTCTGGTACGCGGAGGCGTACTTCTGCACTTCGGCCACCTTGGCGGTGATCTTTCCGTCGTCGCGGGAGGCGGCGCACACGCGGCTGGCCGCCTTGGTCGCGTCGCGATCCTTGTAGACCGCGGTCAGGAACTCGTCGACGGCGACCGCCGGCTCCTTGGCGCCCTCGCCGGTTTCGGCATTGCGCAGGGTCAGGAACGCCACCACACCGCCGCCCACGCAGAGCACCATGATCACGACCAGGGAGATCGCGGCGATCAGCAGGCCGCGCTTCTTCTTCGGCTCGCCCTGGTAGGGCGGGTATCCCGGCGGGGGTGGCGGGATCACCGAAGGGTCCGGGGTTCCCGGTTGCGTCGCTGCCACGGTCGAGGGGTCGGCCGACGGGCCGGCAGCGCCAGCCCCGCTGGTCGGCCTGGGGAAGGCCTGCTGGAGGGGGACGGTCGGCTGGGCGGGGAGCGCCGCCGGTGCGGGGGGCGCGGGGAGCGCGAGCTGCCCGGACGGCGCGGCGGGGGCCGGCTGAACGGGGACGACCGCAGCGCCGGGCGGAACGCTGGATTCCGGCGGGGCCGGCGGAAGGGCGGGCGGGCCGGCCTGGTCACCGTTGGGCGGTTGGGTCATCGTCTTTCCCCCGGGGGTGCGGAGCCCGCCGCCACCCCTGGCGTCGAGCGTGATCGAGCGGGCTGCCGGGCGCTGCGCGACCGTCCGACCGGAAGGGTAGCGGTCGATGAGCGCATCGGTGTCGCCCCCGCCGCGCCGCGCTGCCCAGCGATCCGGCCGGTGGGACCCGCGTCCGATGCGCCGTCGGGTCCCTTAGCTGGCTTGTGTCGCATATGTGACTGTGGGTGACCAATCGGGCGCGTCCTGTTGGCGGGACTGTGACCACGGACCTACCTTTCGTCCCGGCGCGGGGGCCGGAACGGACGAATGGGTCCGGACCGGAAGCGTGATCCGAGCGGTACGACCGGAGGCAGTGCATGCGCGACGCGGACAATATCCCTCGCACCCAGTACCCGAACAACGACCGGCCGCGCCGGCCCGGGTCCTTGTTCGAGGCCGGTGGGCAGGTCGGCGGCCAGTCGATCAACGAACGGTCGTACCGCCGAATGCCAGAGCAAGCGGAGGTGGCGCGGGCGCCGAGCCATCCCGCCGAGCGGGCCCGCGACGAAGACGAGCCGGGCTTCGTCATCCACCTGCCGATCCGGGTGCCGAACCTGACGGCGGCGACCGTGCTCGCCGGCCGGGTCGCGGTGTCCCTGGGCTTCCTGCCCGAGCTGGATGCCGGCGAGACCACCGTGTCCAACGCCGACGACCAGAACAACCGGCACCGGGTCTTCTGCGACCTGCTGCTGCCCGACCGGTCCCGCTGCCCCCAGGGGTACGAGCACGAGGGGCTCTGCGGGGAGGTGCCGGCCGCGCCGGAGCAGCGTCCCGCGTCTCGCCCGGCCAGCGGACCGTAGGCTGTCCCTCGAACAATTCCGCACCGAGAGGGAGCCCTTCAGCGATGCAGAAGTGGGAATACTCCACGGTCCCGCTGCTGGTCCACGCGACCAAGCAGATCCTCGACAACTGGGGCGAGGACGGGTGGGAGCTCGTCGCCGTGGTCCCCGGGCCGAACCCGGACCAACTGGTCGCCTACCTGAAGCGGCCGAAGGCGTGAGCAACGGACCGCACGCGAAGCTTGCCGAGCTGGGTCTCGAACTGCCCGAGGTCGTGCCGCCGGTGGCCAGCTACGTGCCGGCCGTGCAGTCCGGGCAGCACGTCTACGTTTCCGGTCAGCTGCCGATCGCCGAGGGCAAGCTGCTCGCGACCGGCAAGGTCGGCGCCGGGATCTCCGCCGAGCAGGCGAAGGATCTGGCCCAGCGGTGCGCGCTCAACGCGTTGGCCGCGGTCGACTCGCTGGTCGGCTTGGAGAACGTGGTCAAGGTGGTCAAGGTGACCGGTTTCGTGGCGTCCGCGCCCGGTTTCACCGGTCAGCCCGCAGTGATCAACGGTGCCTCCGACCTCTTCGGCACTGTCTTCGGCGAGGCCGGTCGCCATGCCCGCAGCGCCGTAGGGGTGGCCGAGCTGCCTCTCGACGCCCCGGTGGAGATCGAACTGATCGTCGAGGTCGCCTGACGCGTCGCCACCGCGATCCACAACCCGTCAGGAAGGGCCCCTTCCTAATAAATCACGCGTTAGCAGGGGGTCCTTCCTTCGGGTTGGGTGGGCAAGATCGTGGGGTGTGGCGGGCGGGGTCGTACGATCGCAGCCATGAGCGGGCACGTGACGGCGCCGGCGGCGGCGCTCGCCGACGAGTTGCCGACCTGGGTGACACTGCTGCGTGCGCCGAACCCTGGGCCGATGACCCTCGACGGCACCAACACCTGGGTGCTGCGCGCCCCGACAGCCGAGTCCGGCGTCGTGATCGACCCGGGGCCGGCGGACGAGGGGCACCTGGCCCGGATCGCCGAGCACGGCCCCATCGGTCTGATCCTGATCACTCACGGCCACCCGGACCACACCGAGGGCGCGGCCCGGCTGAGTGAGCTGCTCGGTGGGGTGCACGTCCTCGCCGTCGACCCGGCGCACACCGTCGGTGGTGATCCGCTGACCGAGCCGGGTGAGCAATTCGGCGGCTTCGGCCTGGACATCCGTCTGCTGAACACTCCGGGGCACACCGCCGACTCGGTCTGCTTCCTCGTCGAGCACGGCGACGAGCGGGTGGTGTTCACCGGTGACACCATCCTCGGCCGGGGCACCACCGTGGTCGCCCACCCGGACGGGCACCTCGGTGACTACCTGGCCAGTCTGGAACTGCTGTCCGCGTACCGGGGGATCCCGGCGCTGCCCGGGCACGGCCCGGCGCTGGCCGACTGCGCCGCGGCCGCCGACTTCTACCTCGCGCACCGCCGGGCCCGGCTCGACCAGGTCAGGGCGGCGGTGGCCGCCGGCGCGGGCACGCCCGCCGACGTGGTGGCCGTGGTCTACGCGGACGTGGACCGCTCGCTGTGGTGGGCGGCCGAATGGTCGGTCCGGGCGCAGTTGGAGTATCTGGGTGTCGGCACCGGGGAATCCGCACCCGGGGTCAGTGGGTTGGAGCACATGTGACCTGCCCCGTGTGCGGAACCGTTGCCGTTCCCGGTGCGCGGTTCTGCCACAACTGCGGTGCCGCGCTGCCGGCCGCCGCCACGTTGCCGGCGGCCGAGCGCCGGGTGGTCACCGTGCTCTTCGGCGATCTTTCCGAGTTCACCTCCTGGTCGGAGGACCTCGACCCGGAACGCGTCGGCGCGGTCACCGACCGGGTGCTCGCCGCACTCGCCGGCGCGGTGAAGACCTTTGGCGGGCACGTCGACAAGCTGACCGGCGACGGGATCATGGCGGTCTTCGGTGCGCCGGTGGCGCACGAGGACGACGCCGAACGAGCTGTCCGGGCGGCTCTGTCCATGCAGCGGGCCGTCCGTCGGGTGCTCGACGACGAGCGGGGCGGCGGCGCGCCGCTCGGGCTGCGGGTCGGGCTGAACACCGGTGACGTCATCGCGGGCATCCAGGCCGCCATCGAGTACACGGTCATCGGCGACACGGTGAACACTGCCGCCCGGCTGGCCGACGCCGCCGCGGTGGGCGCGGTCTACGCCGGCAAACGCACTGTCGCCGCCACCCGGCACGTGTCCTCCTGGCGGGCACTGCGCCCGCTGCGGCTCAAGGGCAAGCGTGAGCCGGTCGAGGCGTACGAGCTGCTGGGTCTGCTGGACGCGCCAGGAACCCGGTCGGGGCTCGGCGACGAAGCGCCGTACGTGGGTCGGGAGACGGAGATCGGCCGGATCGCCGGCCGGCTCGCCGAGGTGATCGACCAGGGTGACCCGCGGGTGCTGCTGATGACCGCCGAGGCGGGCATCGGCAAGTCCCGGTTCGCCGCGGAGGTGGAGCGCCTCGCCGCCGGGTACGACGTGGGCGCGGGCCGGTACGCGGCGCACACCGGCGCCCGGGTGCTCTCGGTGCGCTGCGCCGCGTTTGGTGAGCGGCGCCGGCTGGCACCCCTCGCCGACCTGGTGCGTGCCGCCGTCGGCCTGCCCAGTGACGCCGCCACCGCGCTGACCCGACCAGCGGTGGAGGAGAGGCTGCGGCGGCTCGGGCAGCGGCTCGCCCGCTCCGCCGGCGAGACCGCGCCGATCGCCACCGAGCACCTGCTCGCCCTGCTCGGCTATGCCGAACTACCGGCCCACGGCGGCACCGACACCGGCGAGTGGGGCGGTTCGGGCACCCCGGCCGCCGATGCCGAGGTGGTGCCGAACGCGGTCGCCGACCTGCTCAGTGGGCTCGCCTCGGAGGCGCCGCTGGTGATCGTGGTGGACGACCTGCACGACGCCACCGCCGAGACGATAAGTGCCCTCGGGCTGGCCCTGTCCAGGCTCACCGGCCCGGTGCTGGTGCTGCTGCTCGGCCGCCCCGAGTTGGTGCGTACCGCTGGCGCGTTGACCCGGGTCGCGGACGCCGAGGTGCACTCCCTGCCGCCGCTACGCGGTGCCGACGCCGCGCGGCTGCTCACGAGCTACCTCGGCGGCGGCAAGTTGCCACAGCCCGACGCCGACCGGCTGCTCGCCACCGCTCAGGGCAATCCCTTCTACCTGGCCGAGCTGGTCACCCTGCTCATCGAGCGCGGGGCGCTCACCACGGAGTCGACGCGCGGGGCGCTCACCACGGAGTCAGCGCGCAGTGTCGGTGTCGCGGGGGAGCGACCCACGGCCGGCGAGCGGGACCAGAGCACGCCGGCCGGTTGGCGGTTGGTGCCCGGGTCGCTGGGCAGCAGGCTGCTCTCCCGGGACCTCGCCGCCGTGCTGGCCGCCCGGATCGACGCGCTGCCGCCGGACGCCCGTTCGGTGCTGCGTGATGCAGCGGTGATCGGTGACGCGGTGCCGACCGGTGCGCTGGAGGCGATGCGTGAGCAGCGCGCCGGCCGCGATGGTCGGCCGTCGGCCGTGGTCGCCGTGGAGCTCGACCGGGCTGTCGAGGAGCTGCTGCAACGCCGGATGCTGCACCGCTCCCGTACCGGTTACTCGTTCGCGACCCCGCTGATGCGGGAGGCCGCGTACGCCGGGGTGAGCAAGGCCGAACTGGCCGAGCGGCACGCCGCGCTGGCCCGCTGGGCGGCGCCGGGGGACGAGGCCGCGGCCGGAGCGGCGGGTGGGTTCACCGACGACGACCGGGACGACTTCGTGGCGATGCACGTCGAGCGTGCCGCCACGCTCGCCGACGCGGTGAAGCTGCGTCCGGACGCGCCGGCTCGGGCGGTGGTCCCGCTCGGCGTCGCCGCGCTCGGCCGGGCCGCCCGCCGGTCGCTGTCCGCCGGTGAGCCGGTGCTGGCCGTCGAGTACGCCGAGCGTGCCACCGAGCTGGCCCGCGACGGGGTGCCGGCGGCCGATCGGGTGGTGCACGCGCGGGCGCTGCTCCAGGTCGGTCGCGTCGTCGACGCGTTGGCGTACGCCGAGAAGATCGCCGCGAACGCGGGCGACGAGGCGACCCGGGTCAACGCCCTGCTGCTCGCGGGGCAGGCCCAGGAGACTCTGGGCGATCAGGACCGGGCGGTGACCGCCTGGCAGGAGGCGTTGCAGGTGGCCACGGCGGGCGGGCTGCCCGTGCAGCGTGCCACGGCGATGCGCCGGCTCGGCATGGCCGACTTCGTGGCCGGGCGGCTGAGTCAGGCGAGCAGCCGGTTGGCCGCCGCGTACCAGGTCAGCCTCGGTGTGCAGGACCGGCACGGGCAGGCCTGGTCCCTGCAGAACCTGGCCTGGGTGACCACCACCCGGGGTGACTTCGCCGGCACCGACGCGGTGCTCGGGCGGGCCGCCCGGCTCTTCGCCGAGCTGAAGGACCCGTACGGGCGGGCCTGGCTGCGCGGCACCACGGCATTCGCCCGGCTGCTCGCCGGCCGACTGCGCGAGGCGTGTCGGATGGCGCAGGTGTTCCTGCCCTTCGGGGAGCGGGTCGGTGAGGCGTGGGCGGTGGGCACGCTGCGGGCGGTGGCGGCGTTCGCCACCGCCGAGTTGGGTGACCTGGCCGAGGCGGACCGGGAGGCCCGGAGGGCGTACCGGGAGTTCGCCGCCGCGTCCGACGACTGGGGGCGTGGTTTCGCGCTGGTGGTCCGGGCGGTGGTGGCGCGCGGGCTGGGCGAGCCGGAGCACGCGGCGGACCTGCTCACCGACGCCCTGGCGTACGCCGAGCGCACCTCGCACCCGCTGCTCACCGGGATGGCCGGCACGCTGCGCGGCTTCGTCGCGATGGACATGGGTGACTGCGAGACGGCCGAGCGGGTCGCCCGCGCGGTGCTGACCGCTGTGGAGCCGCACAACCCGCAGGCCCCGGCCCAGGTGGCACCCCGGGTGCTGCTGGCGACGGCGCGTCTGGCCGCCGGTGACTCGGCGACCGCGGTCGGGCTGCTCGCCCCGGTGGCCACGGTCGCCGCGAACGCACCGTCGCTGCTCTTCTCCCGCCGCCAGACGATGGCCCAGTACGCGTCGGCGTTGCTCGCCCACGGTCAGCGTGAACAGGCGTTGGACTGGGCCCGGCGGGCGGTCACCGCTCCGGCCGAGGACGTGCGCAGCCAGGTGCTCGCGGCCAGCGTGCTGGCCGAGGCGCTCGCCGCCTGCGGTGAGCCGATGGAGGCGTTGTCCTACGCGGACGAGGCGGTCCGCCTGGCGTACGCGACCGAGCAGCGCAGCGAACGCGACGCGGCCAATGCCCTACGCGCCCGCCTGGCTCTCCTCGTCTAGACCCCGAGATGCGGTTTTGTCGGTTCCGGGGATGTGGTTGTCGGGGTGACGGGCTAGCGTGTCAGCACCGTGTGCCGGTCCACAGTGGTGACCGTCGCCGTGCCTGGGGAGGCCCTTCATGAAGCTGCCGCGCTCCATCGCGGGCTGGACCATCGCGGTCTTCGGCGTGTTGGCGCTGGTGATGGGCGCGCTCGGGCTGCTCTGGCCGGAGGCGCAGTTGCGAATGCTCGGGTTCGAGGTGCCGGCGACCCGTGCCGCTGGTGACTACACCGGCACGTTCCTGGTGGCGTCCTCGATGGCGGCGTTCAACATGGGCGTCTACTACCTGCTCGCCACGGTCACCGAGTGGCGGGTGTTCTACCGGTTCACCGTGGTCTTCCGGCTGGTCACGTTCACCGTGTTCACCATCGCCGTGCTGGCCGACATCGCTCCCGACCGGTTCTTCGGGGTGGCGGCCTGGGAAGGGCTGGGGGCCGTGGCCACCGCCATTGGCCTGCGCCTGGATGCCCGCCGGAGCGCGCCGGCCGGCGCGGTCGCCACGCCCGACGAGTCCGGGTCGGCTGTGCCCGCCGAGGAGGGTACCGGCCCGGCCGGTGCCGCTCCGGCGGACGCGGTGCGCTGAGCCACTGGCCGGGTTGGGTATTTTCGAGCGGTGACCGACACCCCGACCGGCGGCTTGCCGGTGCCGATTGTGCCTGGTCTGACTGATTTGCGGGTCTTTGCCCGGGGCGGGTACGCGACCGTCTACCAGGCCACCCAGATCTCCGTGGGTCGTGAGGTCGCCGTCAAGGTGGAGAACCGGACGCTGGACAGCGAGCGGGATCAGGCCCGCTTCCTACGCGAGGCGCGGGCGGCCGGCCGGATGTCGTCGCACCCGCACGTGGTGGACCTCTTCGACGTCGGAGTCACCGTCGATCAGCACCCATATCTGATCATGGAGCTCTGCGACGGTTCGTACGCCGAACGGATGCGGAACTCACCACTGGACCCGGTGGAGGCCCGTGACCTCGGCATCAAGATCGCCGACGCGTTGGCCCACTCGCACGCGGCCGGGGTGCTGCACCGGGACGTGAAACCGGCCAACATCCTCTACTCGGGCTTCAACTCGGCCGTGCTCGCCGACTTCGGGCTGGCCGTGCTCGCCGAGCACCGCGACGCCTCGGTCACCCTGGAGGTGCTCACCCCGGCGTACGCGCCGCCGGAGATGTTCAGCCACAGCCCACCGTCGCCGGCCGTCGACGTGTACGCGCTCTGCGCCACCCTCTACGCGGTGATGCACGGCCGGCCGCCACGCTGGCAGTCCGAGCGCAACCCCAGCCTGGTCACCGTGTTGGAGATGTTCAACCAGCCGCTCCCGGCCCTGCCCGGCGTACCGGACGAGCTGATCGACGTACTGCGCGCCGGCATGGCCAACGACCCGGCCGAGCGTCCCTCCGCCCTCGAACTGCACGACCTGCTCGCCAGCCTGCCACTCGGCCCATCGTCGGCACCGGTGAGCGGCGCCCCGGTGAGCGGCGGCGCAACCCGCTCCGGCCCGTACGCGGCCAGTCAGCCGGTGCCCCGACCGCCCATCGAGGACACCCAGCAGGTGATCCCCGGCGGCCGGCGCTGGCGGCGCTGGTTCTTCGGCGGCGCCGGAGTGCTCGCCCTCGCCGCCTCCGCTGCCGCCGGGGCCTGGGTCGCCGACCGGGCGCCACCGCCCGCCCCGAACCCGTCGGTCACCCAGATCGCCGCGCCGGCGACCGGACCGCTGCCTGGCTGCGTGACCGGCACCGGTCCGCCCACCGCCCTGCCCGAGGGCGCCCGGTGCCTGCCCGAGCTGGAATGCTTCGGCCCGGTGCGGATCCGCGGCAGCCGCGCCGAGGCGACCCGGCTGTCCTGCGCCGACCGGCACACCTGGGAGACGTACGCCGAGGGCATCCTGCCGGTGTCGCTGGTCGGCGCCGCCTACGACGAGGTGATCGCCGCCGAGCCGGTGCGGCAGGTGTGCAGTATGACGACGTTCCGGTTGACCACCGGGATCGCCGAGCCGAGCGGCTGGCACCTGGAGGTGCTCCCCCCGGTCGACGGCAACGTCGACCGGGTCTACCGGTGTCTGGCCGGGCGGGGCGTGGACGCGCTCGCCGCGCCCACCCTCACCGGCCGCTGAAACCGTTCGACCCGCGCCGCCGGTCACGCACCGCACGCAACGCGTCCCGACTGTCCAGGGCGTCGAGGGTGTCCGCGTCGATCCCGTACGGCATCAGCTCCACCGGCCCGCCGGTCGTCGGCCGGTCCACCGGCTCCGGGTCGTCGACCTGACGGGCGGCGGAGGCGGCGACCCCGGCGACCATGGTCAGCAGGACACAGAGCAGCGCGAGGACCACGCCGAGAAGGTCCTGTCGGCGCCACAGGACCAGCAGGACCAGCGGCACGAGGGCTCCCAGCGCCGCGATCACCGCCACCGTCCGCGCATCGGGCCTGAGCAATCGACTCACAGGTCCAGCATGTCGTGACATCGGCGGCTGTCAACCGCAAAGCGGACCGCCACGCCGATCGACCGGTCCGTTCGACGTGGCCCGCACCGTCAGTTGGCCATCAGTGGTTGAGGTAGGTGAGGACTGCGCGGACACGCCGGTTGGCGTCGTCGGCCGGCGGCAGATCGAGCTTGGCGAAGATGTTGGTGATGTGCTTCTCCACCGACACCGGTGCCAGGACGAGCGTGGTGCAGATGGCCGCGTTGCTCAGGCCCTGGGCCATGAGGCCGAGCACCTCCCGTTCCCGTGGGGTGAGCCCGTCGACCCCGTGGTTGTGGCTGTTGCGGGTGAACAGTTGCCGGACCACTTCCGGGTCCAGGGCGGTGCCCCCGTTGGCGACCCGCTCCACCGCGTCGAGGAAATCGTCGAGGGCCGTCACGCGGTCCTTGAGGAGGTAGCCGACACCGCCCCGGCCGTCGGCGAGCAGTTCCACGGCGTACGCCCGTTCGACGTACTGGGAGACGATGAGCACCTTGGTGTCCGGGTCCGTGGCACGCAGCGTCAGCGCGGCGCGGAGTCCCTCGTCGCGGAAGCCGGGTGGCAGTCGAACATCGACGATGGACAGGTCGGGTCGGTGTTCGGTGACGGCCGCCAGCAGGGCGGGCGCGTTGTCGACGGCGGCGACGACGGTGTGGCCGGTGTCGGTCAGCAACCGCACCATGCCGTCCCGGAGCAGCAGCAGGTCTTCGGCGATCACGATGCGCATCAGTGGGGCAGCTCCGCGGACAGGACGGTGGGACCGCCGGGTGGACTGGTGATGGTGAGTTGGCCGTCGAGTGCCTCGACGCGGCGGCGCAGACCGTCGAGCCCGGAGCCGGACGGGTCGGCGCCGCCCTGTCCGTCGTCGGCGAGCGTGACGGTGACGGTGTCGGCGGTGCGGGCGAGGGTGACGACACAGCTCCGGGCGTCGGCGTGTTTGCCCGCATTGGCGAGACCCTCGGCGATGACGAAGTAGGCCGCCGACTCGACCGCCGGCGGGTAGCGATCGTCCGGGTCGCCCCGAACCTCGACGGCCAGTGGGCTGTCGCCGGCCAGGGCGGCGACAGCGGCGTGCAGCCCCCGGTCGGTGAGGATCGGCGGATGGATGCCCCGCACCAGCCGGCGCAGCTCGGTGAGGGCGTCGTCGAGCTGCCGACGGGCGAGGTCGACGTCGGAGGCGGCGGCCGCACCGGTTGGCAGCTTGCGAGCAGCCAGCGCCATGGTCATGCCGGCGGCCACGATCCGGGCCTGGGCACCGTCGTGCAGATCCCGCTCGATTCGACGCAGCTCTGCCGCCTGGGCATCGACGACCCGACGGCGGGTCTGCGCGAGGCGGGTGGTTTCCTCGACCAGGTACCGGTGCGCGCCGGGTGCCAGGAGGACCTGGGCCGTCCGGGCCTGGGCCAGCCCGGCGGTCCGCAGGAACCACGCGGTGACCGGCAAGAGCAGCACGCCGAGGACGGTCAGGCCGAACCGGCCCGGCATCGTCGTCATGAGTGGATCCATCGGAAACGGTGCGCGCGGGTTCGGCACCGCCCACGCCCAGGCCGGCGCCACGACGGCGGCGAGATCGACGACGGTGACCACGATGGCGGCGATCCCGCCCGCCAGGCCCAACGGAAACAGCGCGACCAGCCAGGCCAGGTCCCGCCAGGTGGCCGGTTGCGTGGCGACCGCGCTGACCCGCTGCCGGACGGTCGCGCCCTCGATCGGCAGGTACGGCGCGGCGATCGCGGTGCCGAGCACCCAACCGGCCCGGTGCCGCTCCAGGTCCGCGAGACGCCGGGTCACCCAGGCGGCGCCGAGGAACGCCGGGCCGCCGGCCAGAGTGATCGACAGTAGACCGACGCCGACGATGATCGCCAAACTCCAGACGAGGCCGACCAAGCCGGCGACGATGCTGCTGACCAGGTACGCCAGTGCCGACGCCGTTGTGCGAATCATCGCGGCGATCCTACCGACGGCGAGCCGGTACCGGAGCGCGGCAGCCGGCCGGACCCGGCCCCCGATGATCCGGAGGACGGGTCCGAACGGCGTTCCGGCCGTGAGCACCATCAGCGCCCGTCGCTCAGAGCCGGCAGACTGCGCCGTCGCAGCAGGACCCGTGCCGGTACGGCACCCGCGACCAGTCCCAGTGCCGCGACACCGCCGAGCATCCCCGCGTACGTTGCGGCGTCGACGAACACCGACAACGTGCCGTCCTGCGCGGTGCTGAAGGCGCCGACCACGATCGCGGTGACCAGGGCACCCAGCGCCAGCCCGACGGTGACCGTGATCATCGCCTCGCGGTCGACGAGCCGGTGGAGCTGCCTGGTCGTCGCCCCGGCCAGACGCAGGTCGGCGAATTCGCGGCGGCGCGCGGCGGTGGCGATGGCGAAGGTGTTGACGACTGCGATCGCCGTGAAGCCGAGCGAGATGACCACCAGGAGCTCCCAGGCGCCCTGCTGGTTCTGGTTGTCACCGGTGGGTGCCGCACCGAGCGTGGGGGTCAGCCGCAGGCTGGGCCACGAGGTGGCGATCCGCTCCGGTACGTCGCCGCTGTAACGCAGCCCGACCGTGCTGACCAGTCCGCGTGGATCGTGCGCCGCCACCAGGTCTGCGGGGAGTGCCAGGTCGCCGAACCCCCGGGCTCGGGCGTACACCCCGGCGAGGCGCAGTTTGACCTGGTAGCCGTCGGCGAGCCAGACCGGCACGTCGTCGCCCACCCGCCAGCCGTACTGCTTGGTCACGTACTCGCTGGCGGCGAACGTGCCATCGCCTGGCAGCGTTCCGGCGCGTAGATCGAGGTCGAGCGCCGCCTCGGTGCCGGCGACCAGCAGACCCTGCGTCGCGTAGTCCTCGGGCTTGCCACCCTGCTCGACGATCGCCCGCGTCGGCAACGTCGCTGCCGCGCCGGTCACCCCGTTGAGTGCGAGGAGTTCTCTGACGGTACTGAGCGGCATCCCGCCCGGTGCGCTCACCTGCGCCGTCGCGGCTGCCGTCCGGGCCGCCTGCTCCCGCCCGGCCAGTTCGTCCAGCAGGGTGGTGTTGAGCAGCATGGTGGCATTGATCGCGAACATGAGCACGAGCGGAACCGCGACCGCCGCGACCCTTCGCCGCTCGGCCCGGGTGACCAGGCCGGCCAGCCAGCCGATCGCGCCGCCGGAGCCGATGACACGGGACACCGGCGTCGTCAGCACCCGGACCAGCAGCGGGCCCAGGGCCGCGACCGTGCACAGCAACAGGGCGCACGACAGGAAACACATGCCGATGCCGAGCGGTCCGCCGAGCGGAACGAAGATGAGCAGGGCGAATGCGCCGGCGGCGGTCACCACCGCGAGGGCGGTGCGCAGGACGAGTCCACCGGTCGGTGCGTTCGCGGTCTCGGCGAGTGCCTGTGTCGGCGCGATGCGCACCGCTCGGCGGCCGGCGATCTGGGCGCCGACGAAGGTCACCAGCATCCCTGCCGCCATGGCGGCGATGAGCACGATCACGTTGGTCTGTACGACGAACTGGGCCGGCACCGCGCCCAGTTCCCGGAACCGGGCAGCCACCACGTGGGCGAACACCACACCGAGCGGTATGCCCGGCAGCGCGGCGACCCCGGCGAGCAGGAGGCTTTCCACACCGAGGAGGCGGCGCAACTGGGCCGGGGTCGCACCGGCGGTGCGCAGCAGGGCCAGCTCGCGCAGTCGTTGACGTACCCCGAGCGTGACCGTGCCGGTGAGGACGAAGATGGCCGCGAACGCCGTGATACCGATGACGAAGCCGAAGATCGAGATGGGGCCGATGTAGTCAGGCAGGGCGCCGGGCAGGTCGGCCCGGACTCGATCGTCGCCCGTGAGCACGGGCGCATCCCCGGCGACCCCCTCGACGGCCTTGCGGAGCGCGACCGGGTCGGTGTCGGGGTTGGCCAGGATGGCCACCGCGGTCGGCCCGGGCAGCCCCGACACCGACGCCACGTCGGAATCGGCGACGAACAGGGCGCCCTGGGCGGGCAGTCCGTCGCGCCCGGCCGGTGCGGCGACACCGGACACGACCAGGGTGCGGACGCCGGTCTTCGTGGTGACGACGAGACGTCCACCAACGGTGGTGCCCGAACGGTTGGCCAGGTCGGCGTCGATGACGACCTGGCCCGGGCCGGGCGCTTCGCCGGTGCGCAACGAGTACGGGGTCAGCTGTGCGGAGCTCCACCCGTGTCCGATCACGGGAGCGTCATCGGCACCACGCAGTAGGAGTCCGTCCGGCGTGCCTGCCTGGACCGGGAAGGCGACGTCCGCGGTCGCGGCCGCGACGCCGGGAAGGTTGCCCAGTCGACCGACGAGGTCCGCCGGCAGGGAACCGGCACCGGTGAGCTGCTCGGACTTGACCTTGACCTTGCGCTTGACCTTGTCCTTCTTGTGTTTGGTGGTGACCTTCTGGAGGGTCACGTCGCGGTCGCCCGACACGACGATCGGCGCTGCCGCGAACCGGTCGGCCGGCGGCTTCGCGGTGAGTACGGAGGCGAGCAGCAGACCGCCGCCGGCGAGTAGTGCCACGGCGAGCAGCGCGGCGAAGAACGTGCCCGCGTAGGCGCCGCGGTGCTGGCGCAGCGTGCTGAGAGCGAGCCGGATCATCGGACGGTCACCGCCATCATCTGTGCCGCGATCTTCTCGGCGGTGGGGTCGGCGAGCTCCGTGACGATCCGCCCGTCGGCGAGGAACACCGCGCGGTCGGCCCACGCCGCCGCAGCCGGGTCGTGCGTGACCATGACGATCGTCGTGCCGACGTCGTCCACCGCTTCGCGCAGCAGTTGGAGTACCTCGCGGCCGGTCGACAGGTCCAGCGCCCCGGTCGGCTCGTCGGCGAAGATGACCTCCGGTCGACTCGCCAGGGCGCGGGCCAGGGCGACCCGCTGCCGCTGACCGCCGGACAGTTGGCCGGGCCGGGCGTTCTCCCGTCCGGTGAGCCCGACGCGGCGAATCACCTCCTGCGCCCACTTCCGGTCCGGTCGTACCCCGGCCAGCCGCTGCGGCAGCAGGATGTTGTGCCAGACCGACAGCGAGTCCATCAGGTTGTACGACTGGAAGACGAAGCCGACCCGCTGCCGCCGTGCCTGGGTGAGCTGCGGTTCACGCAGCCCGCCGATGTCCTGACCGGCGAGGAGTACCCGTCCGCTGTCCGGCCGGTCCAGGCCCGCCGCACAGTGCAGAAGCGTGGATTTGCCCGAGCCGGACGGGCCCATCACGGCGCAGAACGAACCGGCCTCGAAGGCGACCGACACGCCGTCCAACGCCCGGACACCGCCCGCGCCGGCATAGGTCTTCGTCACGTCGAGCACCTCGACGACCGGCCCTCGACCGGGGGTCACATCGCTGTTTCGCATGGTGGAAAGCCTGGTCGAGGCGGCGTTTCCGGAACACACGGCGGCCCATGATCTCGGTGGTGGGGAAACCCCTACCGATACCGACGTGCACACAAATTGGACGCGAACGACTACTCTCGGTGTCTCGCAGGCTCTCCCGGCAGCGAGGTGCGCATGAACTCAGGCAGTTCGCAGTCCCGGCTCCGCTCGGTCGCGACGACGCTGGCGGTCGCCCTCACCCTCACCCTGGCCGCCGCCGCCGGCTGCGACAGCCGGCAGGAACCGGAGCTGCAGTCCGTACAGGAGAAACTCCGCGAGTCGCACATCTACGGCCAGACGAAGCTGCGCATCGGCGTCGCCACCAACGAGCCGCTGATGGGCGAACTCCGCAACGGCCAGCATGCCGGCTTCGACGTCGAGATCGGTCGGTACATCGCCGCCTCCCTCGGCTACGAGGGGGACCAGCGGTTGGAGTTCGTCTCCGTGGCCACCGAGGACCGGATCCCGGCGCTGCAGGGCGGCACTGTCGACCTGGTGGTGTCCAGCTTCTCCATCACCGAGGAGCGCAAGAAGCTGGTCAGCTTCGCCGGGCCGTACTTCGTCACCACCCAGGAGGTGATGGTGTCGAGCCGGCTCAAGGACAAGATCCGCACCATTGAGGACCTGCGCGACCCGGCTTACCGGGTCTGCACGAGCGGCGGCTCCACCACCGAGGCCGAGCTGGAGAAGCACCAGGTCAAGACGTTCGTGGTGAAGGACGTCGGCGACTGCGTCGACGGCATCCGGAAGGGCCGGTACGACGCGGTCAGCTCCGACGAGTCGATCCTCGCCGGCTTCCTGGCCAGCTTCCCCAAGGAGTTCGAGATCGTGGACATGCCGTTCGGCACCAGCGAACTGCTGGGCATCGGCGTGCCGATCGGGGATCCCGCACTGCGCGACCTCGTCGCGTTCTTCCTGCAGAAGAGCTACGAGCAGGGCCGGGACGGGCAGGCGAGCCCCTGGCAGACGGCGTACAACCGGACGTTGGGTCCGTGGCTGCGGGCGGAGAAGCGCCAGCCGCAGCCGCTGGAGGTGCCGAAACTGGTCGACTTCGACGATAAGGCTCCCCGGCGGTGAGCACGGCGCCGACCGCCACCGGCGGCGCGGGCGCCGACGGCCCGGTCCCGCCACCCCGGGCGTCCGTGCCGCACGACACCGCCACCGTGCCGGCTGTCGACGGTCCGCTCCATTCCGGGACGGACGCCACCGTCTGGCCGGCGGACGTGCCGGTCGCCGCACCCGCCGAACCGGTCGTCGCCGACGTCGAGCCGGGGCGGGTGCGGTGGGATCCGGCGGAGCGGCGCGCCCGGGCCAGCCAGTCGTTTTGGACGGCGCTGGTGGGCGTACCGGCGATCTTCTCGGTGCTTCGGCTCGGTGTGGAGGCGGGCGGCGAACTCCAGACCACGTTGCTGCTGGTCGCAA
The DNA here is from genome assembly GCF_014201145.1 of Micromonospora parathelypteridis. Lineage (NCBI taxonomy): Bacteria > Bacillati > Actinomycetota > Actinomycetes > Micromonosporales > Micromonosporaceae > Micromonospora > Micromonospora parathelypteridis. The sequence goes on along the minus strand of NZ_JACHDP010000001.1, from coordinate 2,901,024 downwards.
ACGTCGGGCCGGTCAACCTGCTCGCCGGTTTCCTGACCACCGCTGCCCGGCTGCTCTCCACCGCTCTGGTCGCCGTCTTCGCGCTCGGCGCCGTGCTGGCGGTCAGTGTGGACCGGTTGCCGCCGGGCACCCGCCGTCGTCCACTCTTCGCCCGCTGGGCCGACATCACCCCGGCCTGGGTGGTGCTGGCCAGTTTCCTGCTCGCCCTGATCACCTGGCCGCTGCTCTACCTGCCGCTACTGCTGCCGGCGTTCGTGGCCGCGTTCCAACTCCGTCCCGCGCGGCTGCACGAACGGGTGGTGCCACGGCTGCTCCTGATCGTCGTGCTGCTCGCCGCGTACGGCTGGCTGCTGCTGCCCACGCTGCGCGACGCCGCGGAGCAGGGCGAGCTGCTGGTGCTGGCGCTGCTCGTGGTGCCGCCGCTGTCGGCCCTCTTCATCGCGGGGCCGCTGCCCGGCGTGGTGATCCGGCCGCTGGCCTCGGTGACCGAGGTGGCGATGTTGGCCACGCTGGTCTGGGCCGCGGTGCCGGTGATCAGCACACCGGTGCTGCCACTGACCGTCACGACCGTGGGCACGGAGAACGGACCCGCCGAGGACGTACGCGGGCACGTGATCACCACGGACGACGTCAACATGGTGATCCTGCAGGAGCGGGGTGGTGTGCGGTACGTGCCGGTCGAGCTGGTCCGTGCGCAGGTGCTCTGCCCGAGCGAGGAGGAGCTGCCCCGGCGCCAGTTGCGTGTCCACGACTTCCACGTCGAGGACTCACTGCTGGAGGGGATGGGCCGTCGCGTCCGCCCACTTCACCGTATCGATGCCGCCTGCCGCACCCCGGCCTGACCGCCACACCCGCGCAGCCGGTCATGCGTCGGTTGGGCGGCTCAGTACGACTTGTCCTGACCGAGGACGTGCTGGGCTACGAAGTTGAGGATCATCTCTCTACTGACCGGGGCGATCCGGCCGGCCCGGACCGCGCCGAGCAGGGTCGCCACCCCGTACTCGGTGGTCATGCCGGCCCCGCCGAGCACCTGGACGGCGGTGTCCACGGCGAGTGCCGCCGCCTCCCCGGCCGCGTACTTGGCCATGTTGCCGGCCACCCCGGCCTCCAGGTCGCGGCCCGCGTCGTACAGCGTGGCCGCCTTCTGGATCATGAGTCGGGCCAGCTCCACCTGCACCGCGGCGTGCGCCAGCGGGTGTGACACACCCTGGTGCGAGCCGATGGTCCGGCCACCCCAGACCTTGCGGGTGGCGGTGTACTCGCTGGCCCGCTCGATGGCGTACCGGCCGGTGCCGGCACCCATCGCGGCCACCGTGATCCGTTCCGGGTTGAGCCCGGCGAAGAGGGCCGGCAGGCCGGTGTCCAGCGACTCACCGAGCAGCGCGTCGGCGGGGAGTCGCACGTCATCCAGGTAGAGCAGGAACTGGTTCTCCGGGGACAAGATCTCCATGTCCAGCTTGGACCGGGTCAGCCCAGCCGCGTCGGTCGGCACCAGGAACAGCGCGGGCTTCAGTTTTCCGGTGGACGAGTCCTCGGTCCGTGCCACCACCAGCACGTGGTCCGCCTCGTCCACCCCGGAGATGTAGCACTTGCGGCCGGAGAGCAGCCAACCGTCGCCGTCGCGGCGGGCGACCGTGCCGAGCCGGTGGAAGTTGGAACCGGCCTCCGGCTCGGTGATCGCGAAGACGATCTTCTGGGAGCCGTCGGCGAGGCCGGGCAGGTGCCGCTTGCGCTGCTCCTCGGTGCCATGCCGGTTGAGCACCGTGGCCGCGATCGCGGGGGAGACCACCAGCAGCAGTAGCGGGCAGCCGGCGGCCGCCAGCTCCTCGCAGACGATGGCCAGGTCGGTGATGCCGCCGCCCCCACCGCCGTACTCGGTGGGGATGTTGACCCCCAGGTAGCCGAGCCGGCCGGCCTCGGCCCAGAGTTCGGTGGTGTGTTCCCCGGCCTTCGCCTTCTCGACGAAGTAGCCGTGGCCGTAGCGGCGGCCCAACGCTCGCACCGCGTCGCGCAGTTGGTCCTGCTCAGGGGTGAGGTCGAAGGTCATCGCGGGTTCTCCTCTGCGTTGTCGATGACGGCAAGCACCGCGCCGGTGCGCACCTGACCGCCGGCCGGCACCGGCAGCTCGGCGACCACGCCGTCGGTCGGAGCGAGGACGGGATGTTCCAACTTCATCGCTTCCAGGGTGAGCAGCGGATCGCCGGCCGAGACCCGCTGGCCGACCTGGACGTGCACCCGAGCCACCGCGCCCGGCAGCGGCGCGAGCAGCGAACCGGCGGCCACCTCCGCGGTGGGCAGCGGGAGGCGTGGCAGCTCGGCCAGGCTCGCCGCCCCGTCCGGGCCGTCCACGAACACCGCCGACCCCGCCCGGTGTACGCGGTACGCGTGCCGCACCCCATCGACGTCGAGCACCACTCGGTCGGGGGTGGCCTCGACCAGCGCCACGGCCGGCCGTTCGGTGGCACCGGGGTCGGCGGACCACTCGGCGAGCCGGCCCGTGCGGTCCAGCCGGTAGCGGACCTCGACCTCGCCGTCCGGCCCGCTGAACCGGGTGACCTGCGGGACGGCCGGCACGTTACGCCAGCCCGACGGCAGCCCGGCCAGCACCGGCGCGTCGGCACGGCGGCCGGCGGCTGAGGCGAGTGCCGCCGCCAGCGCGGCCAGCGGGAACCGGTCGGCGGGAAGCAGCGGGGCGAAGACCTCCGTGTGCCGGTCCAGGAACCCGGTGTCGATCTCCACGGCCGCGAACGCGGGGCTGCGCAGAACCCCGACCAGCAGGTCCCGGTTGGTGGTCACCCCGTGCAGCTCAGCTCGGGCCAGCGCGGTGGACAGCAGGCGGGTCGCCTCCGCGCGGGTGCGGCCCCAGCCGACCAGCTTCGCCAGCATCGAGTCGTAGTGCACCCCGACCACCGATCCGGCCACCACACCCGAGTCGAGCCGCAGGCCCGGCGCGGCCAGCCCGCCGAACTCGGCTGCCACCTGGGGGACCGCGAACCGGTGCAGGGTGCCGGTGGCCGGCCGCCAACCCGCGGTGGCGTCCTCGGCACACAGGCGTACCTCGATCGCATGCCCGGTGCTGACCGGCAGGGTCGCCGGCAGTGGCTCACCCTCGGCGACGAGCAGTTGCAGCCCCACCAGGTCCAGCCCCGTGCACAGCTCGGTGACCGGGTGCTCCACCTGGAGCCGGGTGTTCATCTCCAGGAAGAAGAACTCCCCACCCGGGGCGAGCAGGAACTCCACAGTGCCCGCACCCAGGTAGTCGACCGCGCGACCAGCGGCCACCGCCGCCTCGTGCAACGCCGTCCGCACCCGCTCCGGAACGACCGCCGGCGCCTCCTCGACGATCTTCTGGTGCCGGCGCTGGATCGAGCACTCACGGTCACCGAGGGCCACCACCCGACCGTGGGCGTCGCCGAAGATCTGCACCTCGACGTGCCGACCGCGCTCGACGTACCGCTCGATGAAGACCGTGCCGTCACCGAACGCGGCAGCCGCCTCGCGGCGCGCCGAGGCGACGGCCTCGGCCAGCCCGCCTGCATCCCGGACGATCCGCATCCCCCGCCCGCCGCCACCGGCGGACGCCTTGACGAGCACCGGAAAGTCGGTGATCACATCGGTGTCGGTCCAGCTCGGCAGCATCGGCACGCCCGCCTCGGCGAGCAGCGCCTTCGCCGCCAGCTTGTCGCCCATCGCGGCGATCACCTTGGCTGGCGGCCCGACCCAGGTCAGCCCGGCGTCGGTCACCGCCGCCGCGAACTCGGCGTTCTCGGCGAGGAACCCGTAGCCCGGGTGGACGGCGTCCGCGCCGCTGCGCCGGGCCGCATCCAGGATCAGCTCGACCCGCAGGTACGTCTCGGCCGGCGCGGCACCGGGCAGCCGGACCGCGTGGTCGGCCTCGGCGACGAACGGCTCGGCGGCATCCGCATCCGAGTGCACCGCGACCGTCTCCACGCCGAGCGCCCGGCAGGTCGCGAAGACCCGGCGGGCGATCTCCCCACGATTGGCGACGAGCAATCTACTGATCATCTTTGGCTTCGCCCCCTACATCCGGAAGACGCCGAAACCGTCGGCGCCCTCCACCGGTCCGCTGTGGATCGCCGAGAGGCAGAGCCCGAGGACCGTACGCGTGTCCCGAGGGTCGATCACCCCGTCGTCGTAGAGCCGGCCGGAGAGGAACAGCGCGCCCGACTGCGACTCGATCTGCTGCTCGACCATCATTCGCATCGCGGCGTCGGACTCCTCGTCGTAGTCGCGCCCCCGGGCGGCGGCGGCCTGCCGCGCCACGATGGAGAGCACCCCGGCGAGCTGAGCCGGACCCATCACCGCCGACTTCGCGTTCGGCCAGGTGAACAAGAACCTCGGCTCGTACGCCCGGCCACACATGCCGTAGTTGCCGGCCCCGTACGAGGCGCCGAGGTTCACCGTCAGGTGCGGCACCGTCGAGTTGGACACCGCATTGATCATCAGTGCGCCGTGCTTGATGATGCCGCGCTGCTCGTACTCGGTGCCGACCATGTAGCCGGTGGTGTTCTGCAGGAAGATCAGCGGGGTGTCCGCGGCGTTCGCGAGCTGGATGAACTGGGCCGCCTTCTGCGCCTCCTCGCTGAACAACACCCCGCGGGCGTTGGCCAGCACGCCGACCGGGTACCCGTGCAGCTCGCCCCAGCCGGTGACCAGCGCGTCCCCGTACGCGGGCTTGAACTCGTCGAAGTCGCTGCCGTCCAGGATCCGGGCCAGCACCTCACGTGGGTCGAACGGCACCTTCAGGTCCGCGCTGGTGATGCCGAGCAACTCCTCCGGGTCGTACTTCGGTGGCTGCGGCACGGCCGTACGCGGCGACGGGCCCTGCTTGCGCCAGTTCAACCGGCGTACGCACTGCCGGGCCAACCGGATGCCGTCCCGCTCGTCGGAGGCCAGATAGTCGGCGAGCCCCGACGTGGCCGCGTGCATCGCCGCACCACCCAGCGACTCGTCGTCGGTCACCTCGCCGGTCGCCATCTTCACCAGCGGCGGCCCGGCCAGGTAGACCTGCGACCGGTCCCGAATCATGATCACGTGGTCGGACATCCCCGGCACGTACGCGCCACCGGCCGTCGCGTTGCCGAAGACCACGCTGACCGTGGGGATGCCCGCCGCCGAGAGCCGGGTCAGGTCACGGAACACCCGACCACCCGGAATGAAGATCTCCGCCTGGGTGGGCAGGTCCGCCCCGGCCGACTCGACAAGGTTGACCATCGGGAGCCGGTTGGCCAGGGCGATCTCGCCGGCCCGCCGGGTCTTCGCCAGCGACCACGGATTGACCGCGCCGCCGCGTACCGTCGGATCGTTGGCGACGATCAGACACTCCACGCCCTCGACGACCCCGATGCCGGTGACCACGCTGGCCCCGACCGGGAAGTCCGTGCCGTACGCGGCGACCGGCGACAACTCCAGGAACGGGCTGTCCGCGTCCACCAGCAGCTCGATCCGCTCCCGGGGGAGCAGTTTGCCGCGCGAGTGGTGCCGGGTCACGTACTTCTCGCCGCCGCCGGCCCGAGCCTGGTCCAGCGCGGCGTCCAACTCGGCCAGTCGGTCCAGCAGAGCCGCCCGGTTCACCACGTGCCCGGGAGCGGACACGTCGACCGCGCTGTTCAGGATGCTCACAGCCCCATGCCCTTCGCGATGATCTCGTTCATGATCTCGGTGGTGCCGCCGCCGATGCCGAGGATCCGGGCATCGCGGTAGTGCCGCTCCACCTCGGCGTCGCGCAGGTAGCCGAAGCCGCCGTGCAACTGCAACGCCTGGTCGACGACCTGGTCGCAGGCGGCCACCGCCACGTTCTTGGCCATCGCCACCTCGGTCACCACCGGCTCGCCCGCCGCCACCCGGATGGCCACCTCGTGCACGTACGACCGGGCGGCCTCCGCCCTGGTGTGCATCTCGGCCAACCGGTGCCGGATCAGCTGTCGACTGGCCAACGGGCGGCCGAAGGTCTCCCGGTCCCGGCACCAGCGCGTCGCCAGTTCGACGCAACGCTGGGCGGTGGCGTACGCCTGCGTCGCCAGGGAGAGCCGCTCCGCCGCGAAGTGCTGCATGATCGCCAGGAAGCCGGTGTTCTCGGCGCCGATCCGGTTGGCCACCGGCACCCGTACGTCGACGAACGACAGCTCGGCGGTGTCCGAGCAGTGCCAGCCCAACTTCTCCAACCGCCGCCCCACCGTGAACCCGGGCAGCCCCTTGTCGATGACCAGCAGGGTGAGCTCGCCGCTGCCGGGGAAGTCGGTGCAGACCGCCGTGGTCACGAAATCGGCCCGATGCCCGCTGGTGATGTAGGTCTTCGACCCGTTCACCACGTAGTGGTCGCCGTCCCGCCGGGCGTTGGTGCGGATGCCGGCCACATCGGAACCGCCGTCCGGTTCGGTGATCGCCAGCGCGCCGATCATCGTGCCAGCCAGGGTCGGCCGGACGTACCGATCGATCAGGTCGTCGTCACCCGGCGTCGCCGCGACGCCGAGTCGGCCACCCAGCGACCCGCCGGTACGGGCACCCGCCGCCGCGACCATGTGCGGCAACGCGATGCCGTGCGTGAACAGGGCCGCCACCAGCCCGGACGAGCCGCCCGAGCGGATCAGCTCCTCGGTCACGATGATCGAGTCGAGCAGGTCACCGCCGCTGCCACCGACCGACTCGGGAAAACCGATGCCGAGCAGGCCGAGCTTCGCCGCGGTGGCGTGCAGCGCCCGGGGCACCTCACCGACCCGCTCCCAGTCGTCCAGGTGCGACAGCACCTCGCGCGTCACGAAGGCGCGGGTCAGCTCGCGCAGTTGTCGCCGCTCCGGCGTGTCCACGATGCTCACGGCGTCACCGTTGTTCGCGACTGCGGGGCTCGCAGGACCGGCTCACTCCTCGCGCTCACGGCACCAACCCCGGCGGCACGTCGGCCGGTAGGTCGACGATCCGGGCGCGCAGCAGCTCGCCGAGCGCCTTGGCCTGCGGATCGAACCGGGTCGACGCGGCCACCCCCGCCCCGAGCAGGCCCTCGATCACGAAGTTGATCGCGCGCAGGTTCGGCAGCTCGTAGCGCCGCACCGACAGCGGCGCGGTCTCCGGCAACAGCTCGGCCAGCCGCTCGACGGTCAACCAGGCGCGCAGCCACGCGTCCCCGGCTTCGGTCCGCGCCCAGACGCCGAGGTTCGCGTCCCCACCCTTGTCCCCCGAGCGCGCGCCGACCAACTCGCCGAGCGGTCCGCGTCGGGTCGGACCGTCGACGGCCGCCTCGCCGCCCGAAGCTGTCTCGGCGGCTGCGGCGGCGGCGGCTGCGGCGGGGGCGGTGCGGAGCGGCGGGGCGATCGGCACCCGCTCGCCGCCGGGCAGCACCGCGACGTGCGCCACCGCGTCCTGCGGCACCGTGTCGGCGGTGAAGACGCCGTACGGGGTCGCGTCGCCGGGCAGGGTGGTCAGCGTGCAGCCCGGGTACGACGCCAGCGCCAACTCCACCGCTGCCGCCGAGAAGGCCCGTCCGGCTCGCGCCTTGTCGCCGTCGCGCAGGTGGACGTGGAGCAGCGCACTGGCAGCCTCGGTGTCGGCGGCATCGGGGTGGTCGGTCCGGGCCAGCACGAACTCCAGCCCGTCCTTGCCCACCGCCTCCTCGACCTGCCCTCGGACCAGAGCGGCCTTCGCCTGGATGTCGAGGCCGCAGAGGACGAACGTCATCGAGTTGCGGAAGCCACCGAGGTTGTTGACGCCCACCTTGAGCGTGGCCGGCGGTGGCGTACCCCGGACACCGGAGACCTGGACCCGGTCCGGCCCGTCGGCCCGCAACGTCACCGTGTCCAGTCGGGTGACCACGTCCGGTCCCAGGTACGCGGGCCCACCGATCTCGTAGAGCAGTTGGGCGGTGACCGTCTCCACGGTGACCGCGCCGCCGGTGCCCACATGCTTGGTGAGCACCGCTGTGCCATCGGCGTGCACCTCGGCGATCGGGAAACCGGGCCGATGCCCGCCGTCAGGCAGTTCGGTGAAGAAGCTGAAGTTGCCACCGGTGACCTGTGCGCCGCACTCGATGAGGTGACCCGCGACGGTCGCCCCGGCCAGCTCGTCGAGGTCGTCGCGGCCCCACCCGTACCGGGCGATGGCCGGGCCGACCACCAGCGACGCGTCGGTGACCCGGCCGGTGACCACCACGTCCGCACCGCCGTCGAGGCAGGCCGCGATCCCGAACGCGCCAAGGTAGGCGTTCGCGCTCAACGCGTCCGGCCGCTGGATCATGTCGCCCTCGACGTACCCGACCTGGGCCGGCAGGCCCAGACGGCCGGCGAGCGCGCCGATGGCGGCGGCCAGGCCGGCCGGGTTCAACCCGCCGGCGTTCGTCACGATCCGCACCCCTCGGTCGAGGGCGGTGCCGAGGCACGTCTCCAGTTGACGCAGGAACGTCTTCGCGTAGCCCAGGTCGGGGTCGCGCAGCCGATCCCGCGCGAGGATCAGCATGGTCAACTCGGCCAGGTAGTCACCGGTCAGCACATCCAACTCGCCGCCGTCGAGCATCTCCCGCCAGGCGGTGAACCGGTCGCCGTAGAAGCCGGAGGCGTTTCCGATCCGGATCATGCTCGTCCTCCGCCCGCGTCGGCCGGGGCGGCGGTCGGCTCGCGGCCGACCCCGGGCGGGCCGGCGAACGCCTGCGCCACGTCGAGCCACTCGTCGGCGACCGGACCGACAGCGACCAGGGCGAGGTCCGCGCGGTGTCGGCGCTGGGTGACCAGCAGGCAGAAGTCCCGAGCCGGGCCGCTCAGTCGGTCGGCGGCGTCCGCCGGACCCCAGCTCCACGTGTCACCGCCGGGCCCGACCAGGTCGACCCGGACCGGCGCCGTCGGTGCCACCCGGCCGTGCGCGGCGAAGCCGTGCCCGAGGGTACGCACACCGAGGTGCGCGACGTGCCGGAGCCGGTCGGTGGCGGGACGGACGACGCCGAGTGTGTCGGCCACGTCCTCACCGTGTGCCCAGGTCTCCATGATCCGGGCGGTCGCCATCGAGGTGGCGGACATCCGGGTGCCGTACCAGGGCAGCTTCTCGCCGGCCGGAACGGCGGCCAGTGCGTCGGTGAGTGCCGCCCGGCCGGCGCGCCAACGGGGGAGCAGCTCCGCCGGCGGGGCGAGGAACTCCTCGGCACCGGCGTCGACCATCCGGGTCGGGTCGGGTGCGGCAGTGACCGTCGCGTAGAACGCCGCGGGATCGGTCGCGGCCAGCAGCGCCACCTGGTCGGTCCAGGCGAGGTGGGCGATCTGGTGTCCGATGCTCCAGCCCGGAGCGAGGGTCGGTCGTGACCAATCGGCCGCCGGCAGCGGCGCCACCAGGAGGTCCAGCTGGGTGGACTCGGCGGCCAGATCCGCGAGCAGGTCGGTGAGGTCGACCATGGTGCCTCCGGTCGGTGAAGGCCTGCGCGGCCGGCGGTCAGGGCGTGAGCAGGGTGGCGAGTTGGCGCTTCCAGGTGGTCAGCAGAGCAGTGCGGCGGGCCGAGTCGTCGTTGAGCAGGTTGGCCACCCCGAGCCCGCGGAGCAGGTCGAGGGTCGCCTGCACCGCCTCGCGGACTCCGGGCCGGCGCTCATCGACGCCGAGTAGCGCGACGGTGAGGCGGTGCATCTCCCGGCCGACCGTCGCCTCCAGCGGTACCAGGGCGTCCCGCAGCTCCCGATCGGTGCGGGCGGCGACCCAGAGCTCGAGAGCGGCCACGAACAGCGGCCCGGTGAACGCCACACCGAGCAGGTCGATCACCCGGTCCAGTCGCTGCGGGCCAGCGGGCATCGCCTCGGCCTCGGTGCGCAGCTCGGCGGCCCGCCGCTCGGCCAGATGGGCCACGGCGGCGGTGACCAGGGCGGCCTTCGTCGGGTAGTGATGCAGCTGGGCCCCGCGCGAGACACCGGCCCGTGCAGCGACGACGGTGGTCGTGGTGCCGGACCAGCCGTGCTCGATCAGGCAGTCGACAGTCGCCTCCAGCAGACGGGCCTGGGTGGCGCGGCTGCGCTCCTGCTGAGGGACACGCGTCGATGCGGCGGACACGGGAACAGCCTGCGGCCTACGAAACAAACAGTCAAGACTGACTTTTTCTAAGGCTGGCGTCGCACGGGCGGGCAGTGCGGCAGCGCGGGGTGGTGCGGAACGGCGCGCGGCGGCGCGTCTCAGGGGTGGGTGCGGGTGTGCTGACTCGCTTTGGAGCTGATGTCACAAACGAGTCATCGGCAGATCCGGCGGGCCAATCCGGCGGGCGGGCTGGTCCGGCGGGCGGGTCTGGCGGGCCGCAGCCAGCCGAACTCTGGCCTTTCCCGCTGACCTCGTCCGCTGATGTCGCAAACGATTCAGCTCCAAAGGCACCCAATCCCATGTCCCCAGCTGCCGCGGCTGCGGCGGGGGCCAGAAGGGCGGAGAGCGCGTTACCGTCCCGCCCCCAAAGCACCCGACTGCTCGCTCAGCGGCCGTCGCGGGGGCCGAAGACCGCCAACGCGGCGGCGTCGCTGTGTTGGGAGCGCAGGTACTCGTCGGCCCAGGCGGCGGCGTCGGGGAAGGTCGACTCGGCGGCCACCCGGGCGCACGCCGCGTCCACGTCGAAGTGCGTGCGCCGCAGCTGGACGCCTGGCCCCAGCAGTGCCCACCACGCGCCGGCACCGCCGTAGGGCATGCCGATGCTGCCGGGGTTGACCACCAGACGTCGATCGACGAGCCGGGTGAAGGGCATGTGGGTGTGCCCGCAGACCACCGTCGAGACCTCGGCCGGAAGACCGGCGAACACCTCCGTCCAGCGCTCCATCCGGGAGTCGACGAGCACCATCTCCTCGTCGTCGCGGGGGGTCGCGTGGCAGAAGAGCGTCGGGCCGAGGTCGCCGACCTCCAGCGTCACCGTCGCCGGCAGCGCGGCGAGACGGGCCAACTGGTCGTCGCGGAGCTGCCCGGCGGCCCAGTTGGACACCTCGATCGACGCGGGCCGGCCGGCCCGCGCCTCGACCAGCTCGCGGTCGGCGTTACCGCCGACCCAGCACACCCGGTCGCCCAGGCCGGCGAGCACGTCCAGCACCTCGACCGGCTGCGGACCGGCCGCGATGTCGCCGGTCAGGACGATCAGGTCGGCGGCGGCGACGTCCGGTTCGGCCAGCACGGCCTCCAGAGCGGGCAACACGCCATGGATGTCGGAGAGCACGGCAACGCTGTTCGGCATGGCCCCACCCTCGTTGCCCGCGCCGGTCAGAGACCAGCGATTCTGCTCGGGGCAGACGAAACGTCCCCGCCCACCGTCGAAGACGGAAGGCGGGGACGGGACGTGCTGATCAGACGCGGGCGCGACGAGCGAGGCGCTCCGGGTCCAGGATGATGATGCTCTTGCCGTCCAGCCGCAGCCAGCCGCGCGAGGCGAAGTCGGCCAGCGCCTTGTTGACCGTCTCCCGGGAGGCGCCGACGAGCTGGGCGATCTCCTCCTGGGTGAGGTCGTGGGTCACCCGCAGGACGCCGCCGTCGCGGGTGCCGAACCGGCCGGCCATCTGGAGCAGGTTCTTGGCGACCCGGCCCGGCACGTCCGTGAAGATCAGGTCGGCGAGCGAGTCGTTGGTCCGGCGCAGCCGTCGGGCGAGCACCCGGAGCAACTGCTCGGCGATCTCCGGGCGGTTGGCCAGCCATGGCCGCAGCGCCTGCTTGCGCAGACGTACGAGCCGGGTGTCGGTCACCGCGGTGGCGGTCGCCGTACGCGGGCCAGGGTCGAAGAGCGACAGCTCACCAACCATGTCCGACGGCCCCATCACCGCGATCAGGTTCTGTCGGCCGTCCGCGGCGCGGCGACCAACCTTGATCTTCCCGGACAGCAGGATATAGAGACTGTCACCGGGCTCGCCCTCATTGAAAACGATCTCGCCCTTGCGGACCTCGATCGTCTCCATCTCCTTGGCAAGCGCCTCGGCAGCTTCCGGGTCAACACCCTGGAAGATCCCGCTGCGGGCCAGTACCTCGTCCATCGCGCACCTCCGCTTACGCGTGCCGTCCGTCGGCCGGGTCCGCCGTCCGCTGATCCCCTCGCGCGCCGCCAAGTCTAGGCGCACGTGAGCATGAATCAGAGGTCGCCCCTGGAATCTTGATCGGTGGGCGTAACCTGCCCGACGTGCTGAGGGAGCCGATTCTGACCAGCCGCGCCGAGGATGGGCGGCACATTCCGCTGCTCGTCTGGCGCGCGGACGTGCCCCTGCGGGCGGTCAGCAGCGGCCCGCTGGGCGGTGGTATCGGGGCCCGGCGCTGGGTGCTGAACGCGACCGTACCCATGTCGTACGACCGGGATGACCCCGCCGCGCACCTGGGGGCGCTCGCCGCCGACCTCGCCCTCGACGGGCCCGGGATCGGCCTGCTGACCGGCGTCGATGTGAGCGAGGTGGTGGCGCGGACCGACACCGGCGTGCGGGCCTGGGCGACGGTCGGGCTCGGCACCCCCGTGCTCGCGGCCGCGCACGCTCCGGCCACGCTCGCCCAGCGCGTCGGCACGGTCAACATCGTGGTGTACGTCCCGGCTCGGCTCGCCGACTCGGCACTTGTCAACGCCGTGGCCACGGCGACCGAGGCGAAGACCCAGGCGATCACCGAGTTGGGGTTGCCCGGGACCGGCACCCCGACCGACGCGGTCACCGTGCTCTGCCCGGTCGGCGGGCCGGAGGCCGCGTACGGCGGGCCTCGCTCCACCTGGGGCGCCCCGCTCGCCCGAGCGGTGCACGCCGCGGTGCTCGCCGGGGGCGCCCGGGCGGTCGTGCCCTGGTCAGAGCAGCTCGGCGGCTGAACTTCCAACCGATCGGCTGTCGTCGGCGCGTTAACGGCCCGGTAGGGTCGCGAGCGATGTATTCTCCCGCCTCCCTCGCGTCCCGCCCGCGTCGCCGCGTGGCCCTCGGCCTCGCCGCGCTGCTGGCCACCCTGCTCGTCGCCGGCTGCGCCGACTCCGGTGGCGACGCTCCCGTCTGGCAGCCAGGCGCCGGCGGCGGTGGCACCGGCGCGCCGGTGGCCACGGCCGGCCCGAAGGCAACCGGGCCGGCGGCCTCCGAGGAGGGCGGCGCGATCTCGCTCTCCGCCACCGGCGACATCATCATGGGCAACGCGCCGAGCCGGCTGCCCGCCGCCGGCGGTAAGGGCTTCTTCGCGGCGGTCACCGAGGCGCTCAAGGCCGACCTGGTGATGGGCAACCTGGAGGAGCCGCTGACCGTGGACACCGGCACCGGCAAGTGCGGGGCCAACTCCACCCGCTGCTTCCAGTTCCGGGCTCCACCGGAGTACGCCGCACACCTGCGCGACGCCGGCTTCGACGTGCTCAACCAGGCCAACAACCACGGCTACGACTACGGGCCGAAGGGCTACGAGAACACCCAGAAGGCGCTGGAGAAGTACGACCTGGAGCACACCGGCGCGCCGGACCAGATCACCGTGGTCGACGTCAAGGGCGTCAAGGTCGCGGTGGCCGGGTTCTCGTCGTACGTCTGGTCCAACAGCCTGGTCGACATCGACAAGGCGAAGACGGTGGTCGCCAAGGCCGCCACCATGGCCGACGTGGTCGTGGTGCAGGTGCACATGGGTGGCGAGGGTGCCGCCCAGACCCGGGTCAAGCCGGGCACGGAGATGTTCCTCGGCGAAAACCGGGGCGACCCGGTAAAGTTCTCGCACGCCATGATCGACGCCGGCGCGGATCTGATCGTCGGGCACGGGCCGCACGTGCTGCGCGGCATGGAGTTCTACAAGGGCCGGCTCATCGCGTACAGCCTGGGCAACTTCGCCGGCGGCGGCAACTCGCTGAACAACGACGGCCGCCTCGGTTGGGGCGGGGTGCTGAAGGTGTCGCTCAAGCCGGACGGCGCCTGGGCCGGCGGCTCCTTCACCTCGACGTACATGAACGACGCCGGCAAGCCGACCATGGACCGGAACAACCGGGGCCTGGGTCTGGTTACCGAGTTGAGCCGCAGCGACTTCCCGTCGAGCGGCGCCCGGCTCGACGGGCAGGGCAAGATCTCGTCGCCGACCGGTGGTTGACCCGACCGGGAACGTCCGGGGCGCGACGTAGGCTGACCGTCGTGACCAGTAGCCCTCCCGGTGCCAGCGAGACCGACCTCGGGCGCAAACGTCGTGCCCGCAAGATCGGTCGGGTGCTGGCTGAGACGCACCCCGACGCGCATTGTGAGCTGGACCACTCCAATGCCCTGGAGTTGGCCGTCGCCACCATCCTTTCCGCGCAGTGCACGGACAAGAAGGTCAACGAGGTCACGCCGAAGCTCTTCGCCCGCTACCCCAGCGCCGCCGCGTACGCCGGGGCCGACCGCGGCGAGATGGAGGAGCTGATCCGGCCCACCGGCTTCTTTCGCAACAAGACCGACTCGCTGCTCAAGCTCGGTCAGGCTCTTCTCGACCGGTACGACGGCAACGTCCCCGGCCGGCTCGCCGATCTGGTGACGCTGCCCGGCATCGGCCGCAAGACCGCCAACGTGATCCTCGGCAACGCCTTCGACGTCCCGGGCATCACCGTCGACACGCACTTCCAGCGGCTGGTCCACCGGTGGGGGCTGACCACCGAAACCGACCCGGTCAAGATCGAGCACGCGATCGGCGCGTTGTACGACAAGCGCGACTGGACCATGCTGTCGCACCGGATCATCTTCCACGGGCGACGGGTCTGTCACGCCCGCAAACCGGCCTGTGGCGCCTGCACGCTCGCGAAGCTCTGCCCCTCGTACGGCACCGGCCCGACCGAGCCCGCCGCTGCCGCCAAGCTGCTCAAGGGCCCCCGGGCACGCGATCTCGCGGTGGCGGCCGGAGTCGACCCGGAGTTGGTGCCCGCGCAGGCGATCGCGGCGGAGGTGCCGTGAACCGGCGCCTCGCCCTCCTGGTCCTGCCGCTGCTGCTGACCGTCGCCGGCTGCACCAGCGGCACGGTCGACGACCCCGCCCCCCGGCCGGCTGCCGCCGAGCGTCCCTCGCCGTTCCGGGACTGCGCCGGCCTGAGCACGGCACCCACGGCCGCCTCGCCGGGTGCGGGCACCGCGGCATCGCCCGGTTCCGCAACGGCGACGCCCAAAGCCGGCGAGCTGCTGCCGGAGCTGACCCTGGCCTGCTTCACCGGCGGAACCCCCGTCGCTCTGCGGGACGTGGCCGGTCCCGCCGTGATCAACGTCTGGGCCTCCTGGTGCCCGCCGTGCCGCAAGGAGTTGCCCGCCTTCCAACGCCTCAGCGCGCGGTCCGCCGGTCAGCTCCAGGTGATCGGGGTCAACAGCCGGGACAGCCGCGGCGGCGCCCAGTCCATCGGTGAGGACTTCGGCGTACGGTTCCCGATCCTGGTCGACCAGGGCGAGGCGTTGCAACGCGAGCTGAAGCGCAACGCCATCCCGTTGACCCTCTTCGTCGACGCGCAGGGCCGGATCCGGCACATCGACGCCACCGGCGCGCTCGACGACGCCCAACTCGCCAAGCTGGTCCGCCAGCACCTCGGCCTGGTGGTGTCGGCGTGACCCGTCGACCGCCCGAGTGGATCGAGCCCTTGTTGACCCGGCTGGGCACCGCCCGAGCCGAGGACTTCACGAGGCTGACCACCCCGGCCGAGGGGGGCCGGGAGAGCGCCGTGCTGGTGCTGCTCGGCGAGCAACCCAGCGTCGGCCCCGACGTGCTGGTCCTGCAACGCGCCGCCACCCTGCGCAACCACGCCGGCCAGCCAGCCTTCCCCGGGGGCGCGGCCGACCCGGAGGACGCCGACGTACGCGCCACCGCCCTGCGCGAGGCGAACGAGGAGGTCGGCCTCGACCCGGCCAGCGTGACCGTGCTCGCCGAGCTGCCGAAACTGTGGATCCCGGTCAGCGACTTCGTGGTCACGCCGGTGCTGGCCTGGTGGCACGACCCGCACCCGGTGCACCCCCGGGAGCCGGCCGAGGTGGCACACGTCGCCCGGCTGCCCATCAGTGAACTGGTCGACCCGGCCAACCGGCTGCGGGTCCGCCACCCCAGCGGCTGGATCGGGCCGGCGTTCTCGGCGCGCGGGATGCTCGTCTGGGGCTTCACCGCCGGGGTGCTGGCCACTCTGCTGGAGATGGGCGGCTGGGCCGGCCCGTGGCGGCACGACCGGGTGGTCGAGCTGCCACCATCCGGGATGACCCCGGCACCGTCGGCCGGCACCGACGACGTCGACGAGACCGCATTGCGCTGACCCCGCGGTCACCTTCCGCAAGCGATGGTCATCTGGGGGGCGCGCTGCCCGTACGCTTGACCCGTGTCCGTCGTGGATCTCGCCCTCCTGTTGCTCATGCTCGTGTTCGCGATCAGCGGATACCGCCAGGGCTTCGTCATCGGCATCACGTCGCTGACCGGCTTCTTCCTGGGGCTGTTGCTGGGCCTCCAGCTCGGGCCGCTGTTCGCCCGGCAGTTCGTGGACGCCGGCACCCGGGTGCTGATCTCGCTGGTGGCGATCTTCGGGCTGGCCGTGATCGGGCAGGCGCTCGCCGGCTGGCTCGGCTCACACCTGCGCAAGACGATCACCAGCGACGTGGGCAAACGGATCGACGACGTCGGCGGGGCGTTCGTCTCGCTCTTCGCGGTGCTGCTGCTCGCCTGGCTGGTGGCCGTACCGCTCGGTTCGTCCTCGGTCCCCTGGCTCGCCGCCTCGGTACGCAACAGCGCGCTGATCACGGTGGTCAACCGGGTTCTGCCGGAGAAGGCTCACCAGTTGTCCACCGCACTGGAAGACACCGTCGACACCGACGGGTTCCCGGACGTCTTCGGTGGTCTCGCACCCACCCGGGCCCGGCAGGTCGAGCCACCGGACCCGGCGTTGGCCGGCTCACAGGTCGTGGTGAGCGGCCAGCGGTCGGTGGTCAAGGTCCTCGGTTCCGCACCCAGTTGCTCGCGCCGGATCGAGGGTTCCGGCTTCGTGTACGCCGATGACCGGGTGATGACCAACGCGCACGTCGTCGCCGGCACCCGGTCGGTCGCCGTGGAGTTGGGCGGCGAACGGTACGACGGCAAGGTCGTTGTCTACGATCCGGACCGGGACCTGGCCGTGCTGCTCGTGCCCGGGCTACCCGGTCCGTCCCTGCGGTTCGCCGCCGGCAACGCGGGCAGCGGCTCCGACGCCATCGTGCTCGGCTTCCCGCTCGACGGCCCCTACAACGCGCAGTCGGCGCGGATCCGCGACGTCGACCGGATCAAAGGACCGGACATCTACTCCGCCGGCGACGTCACCCGGGAGATCTACACGATCCGAGCGCTGGTCCGTAGCGGCAACTCCGGCGGGCCGCTGCTCTCCGCCAACGGCCTGGTGCTCGGCGTGATCTTCGCGGCGGCGGCCGACGACCCGAACACCGGTTTCGCGGTGACCGCGGCCGAGGCCCGCCCGGTGGCGTTGGCCGGTGCCGAACGCAACCGGCAGGTCGCCACCGGCGAGTGCACCTGAGCGCCGCTCGCGGTCAGCTCCGGGCCGCCACCACGGGCCGCCTGGTCGGCTGCTTCGCCCGCCCCCACCGCAGCCCTCGGTCCAGCACGGCGCGGGCCATGATCGCGACGCAGGTGCCGCCGTTGACGAACGACGCCAGCACGTCGCTCGGGTGGTGCATCCCCCGATACATCCGGGTCACCGCCACACCCAGCGGCACCGTCAGCAGCAGCGTCCACCAGGCGACCTTCGCCCCGGTGCTCCGTACCCGTAGCGCCATCAGCACGGCAACACCGACGTAGAGCGCCACTGCCGCCGAGGTGTGCCCGGACGGGAAGCTCGACGTGGGTGGCGACACGTCCATGTGCTCCACCGCCGGCCGGTGCCGGTCGATCGCCAGCGTGGTCAGCAGGAACACCAGCGCCTGGGCGGTCACCGCCGCGCACAGGAACAGCGGCTCCCGCCAGCGCTTCAGCCAGAGTCGCAGCGCCAGCGCCACCAGCACGGTGACCACGACGATCATCTGGGTGCTGGCCAGCGTGCTGAACACCAGCGAGACGCTGTTCCAGCCGTCGGTACGGTCGCCGGCGAGTTCCCGGTTGACCGCGTCCTCGACGGTGAACGGCCAGGTCCGGGCGAGCACCCGGGTGATCAGCACCCCGAGCAGCACCATGACGCCCAGCAGGAGGGACACCGGCAGCAGCACCCGCCGGACGATCAAGAGCACGGTGTCGGACATGGGTGGGCCAGTACCCGGCCGGCCTCGACGTCACGCCTCAGGCGTCCTCGGGGTGCCGCTCGACTTCCGGAGAGACGCCGTCGCGGGCGGGCTGGACCGGCCGCAGGCCGGCGTGTGCGCGCCAACTGGTGAACGCGGCGGTGGTCGCCGCGACCACCGCCACACCGAGCAGCCAGCCGCCCAGCACGTCGCTGGTGAAGTGCACACCGAGCGCCACCCTGCTCAGCCCGGTCACCACGGTGAGCAGTAGCGCGGCGACCCAGAGCGCGACCCGCGCCACCCCCCGCCCGACGTAGGGCAGGAGCACCAGCAGCAGCACCCCGGCGGCCAGGGTGGCGTTCAGCGCGTGCCCGGAGGGGAACGAGAAGCCGGCGGCCCGCGCCACCGGGTCCAACAGCTCCGGCCGGTCCCGGCCGACGAGCAACTTGAGCAGCGGACCGATCAGACCACCGACGACCATGGTGGTGGTCGCCCAGAGGGCCAGCCGGCGGGCTCCCCGGCGCAGCAGCCAGATCACCAGGAGCAGGGCGACGGCCCGCAGTGGCATCGGCGCGAACACGTCACTCCAGATCCGCATCAGCACGACCCAGGCCGGGTGGTCGACCGCGTAGTCGTGCAGCGTGTGGGTGACCGCCGTGTCCAGCCGGTGCAGCGGTGCCCAGGCGCCGAGCACCAGCAGCGCGAGCAGCGCGAAAGGCACCAGCACCAGGAACGCCGCCGTCGCGGCAAGGGTCAGCCGCAGACCCAGCGAATGGTCCGGGTCGAGTCGGCGGCGCCGCCACGACGGCTGGCTGGAGGGGGCGAGGGTGGGCGGCCGATGCGTACTCATGGGTCGGTTCTACCCGACGAGGCGACTGGTCAGGCCTGCCCGTGGGCCGCGATCAAGGGGTCCGCTGTCGGAGCCGGCGCACCAACAGGGCGGCGCCGCCGGCCAAGGCGGCGAGCAGCACGACCCCGGTCCACAGCTGCTCCGGTGCCGAGGTGTCCTCGCCGCCCGCCGCCCGCGCCGTCCACTGGGTCTGTCGACGAGGCGCGGCGAGACCGAGCGGATCGCTGCCGGCACCGGCCACCGGCTCGTCATCCGCCGAGCCGGGAGCCGGGCCGAAGCCGGTCACGCCCGGCGACGTCTGATCGTCCAGCGGGTTGGCGGCCACTGGCGGCACCTGAGCGGTCAGCGCGGCCACCGGGTCGACCATCCCGTACCCGAAGCGGTCGTCCCGCCCGGTCGGGCCGAGATCCCGGGCGGTGGCCAGCAACCGGTTGACCACCTCACCCGCGGGCATCTGTGGATAGCGGGACCGGACCAGCGCGGCGGTGGCCGCCACCAGCGGCGCGGCGAAGCTGGTGCCCTGCACCCGCCAGTACCCGTCCGGAGGTTTGGCGCCGACCAGCCCGGTGGCGGGGGCGGTGAGCACCGTCGCCCGGCCGGTGATCGACCCGGACCACAGGTTGTCGCTGCTGCGTTCGAGACCGGCGACCGCGATCACGCCCGGTTCACGGGCCGGGTACCACACCTTGGTGCTGGTGGAGGTGGCCAGGTTGCCGGTGCAGGCGACCACGACCACGTCCCGGACGAACGCGTAGTCCAGGGCCGCGGCCAGGGCCGGGCTGTCGCCGCTGCCGCCCAGCGACAGGTTGATCACGCGGGCGCCGTGGTCGACCGCCCAGCGGACCCCCTGGGCGACGATCAGCGCGTCGTCGTAGCGGTTGTCCTCGTCGAGCACCCGCACCGGCAGGATCCGGGCGTCCGGCGCGAGGCCGACCGCGCCCCGCTTGTCGTCGCTGCGCCCGGCGATCAGACCGGCGACCGTGGTGCCGTGCCCCACCGGATCCGGGCCCGCACCCCCGTCGGGGCCGACCAGATCCTGACCGGGCAGCACCTGACCGACCAGGTCAGGATGGGTGCCGTCCACTCCGGAGTCGACCACCGCGACGGTCACGCCCCGGCCGGTCGAGCTGCGCCACGCCGTCTCGGCCTGCAACTCGTCGAGCTGCCACTGCTCGTCACGGACCTGGTCGGTGCGGGCGACAGTGTCGCCGGGGGCAAACGCCATCGGCGCGCCAGCGAGCTGCCCGCCATGGGTGGGCGCGACGACGGGCACGGCCGCCGCGGTCGGCGCCACGACGGCGAGCGCCGCGGCCACACCGAGCAGCGCCCGGACGGTAGCCCGTCGGTCCGCTGACGGACCGCTGTGCCGCACCCCTGTCACATCCCCAGCCATTCATCCCGACGGAACCATGACGATCGGAGATTACCGGTTTCCCCACCCGTCACGGGAAGAACCGGCGAGTCAGGTCATTGTGGCGGCAGTTGTGCGAGCTGGACGAGGCGTACGCCCTCGCGTCGCGTGACCAGCCGACCACGTCCCGGCGGCAGCGGCCCGGGCCGCACCGGCCCGACGAGTGCGCCCTCGTCCGGGCTGCCCGCCATCACCAGACCGGCGGTGGACAACTCCCGCAGTCGCTGCACGATCGGCTCGTACTGAGCGCGGCCCGCGCCACCGGACCGGCGGGCCAGCACCAGGTGCAACCCGACGTCCCGGGCGTGCGGCAGGTGCTCCTCCAACGCGCGCAACGGGTTCGCCGGCCCGGCCGCCACCAGGTCGTAGTCGTCCACCAGTACGAACAGCTCCGGCCCGGTCCACCAGGACCGCTCCCGCAACTGTTGCGGGGTGACCTCCGGCCCGGGTGCCCGCCGCTCCAGATAACCGGCGGCCGACTCGACCAGGTCGGCGGTGTGCGCTGCCGCGGTGCCGTACCCGATCAGGTGTGGCGTCTCGATGGCGCCGAGCAGGCTGCGCCGGTAGTCGACCAGGATCACCCGGGCCTGCTCGGGGGTGAACCGGGTGATGATCGACGTGGCCAGCGCGCGCAGGAACGACGACTTGCCGCACTCCGAGTCCCCGAAGACCACGAAATGCGGCTCGCTGGCGAAGTCGAGCAGCACCGGGCGCAGGTCCGCCTCCGCGATCCCGATCGGCAACCGCAGCCCGGTCGTCGCGGCGAGGTCCAGGTCGGCGTACGGCAGCACCGGCGGGAGCAGCCGGACCCGGGGCGCCGGATGGCCCGCCCACCCCTCGGCGGCTCGTTTGACCAGGTCGGCGGTGTCCCCGCTGGCGGCAGCGAGCTGGGGCAGCGCGGTGAGGAAGTGCAGGCCCTCCGCGGTCACCCCTCGGCCGGAGCGCTCCGGCACGTTCGCGGCCGCACGACGGGCCACCAGCGAGTCGGACGGGTCGCCGAGGCGCAACTCCAACCGTGAACCGAACAGGTCCCGGATCGCCGGGCGGAAGTCCAGCCAGCGCAGCGCCGTGGCGACCACGTGCAGCCCGTACGACAGCCCTCGGGTGGCCAGGTCGGTGACCAGTGGCTCCAAGTCGTCGTACTCGCCGCGGACCGTGCTCCAACCGTCGATCACCAGGAACACGTCACCGAACGGATCGTGGCCCGGCTGGCTGGTCGCCGCCGCTGCGTTCCGTCGCTGCCGGTACGCGGCCATCGACTCCACGCCCAGCTCCGCGAAGCGGCGTTCCCGATCGGCCAGCAGGGTGGCCATCTCGCCGACGGTGCGCCGTACGGCGGTCGGGTCGGCCCGACCGGTCACCCCGCCGACGTGCGGGAGGTCGCGCAGGGCGGCCAGCCCGCCGCCACCGAAGTCGAGGCAGTAGACCTGCACCTCGGCCGGGGTGTGGGTGAGCGCCAGCGCGCAGATCAGCGTACGCAGCGCGGTGGATTTGCCGCTCTGCGGCGCTCCGACCACCGCGACATGCCCGGCGGCACCGTCCAGCGCCAGCCAGAGCAGGTCCCGTCGCTGCTCCAACGGCTTGTCCACGATGGCGAGCGGCACTCCGAGCGCGCCGTGCAGCTCCGGGTTGCCCACGGTGAGCCCGCGCTTCGGGTCCACCTCCACCGGGCCGAGCAGCTCGTCCAGGGCCGGCGGCTGACCGAGCGGCGGGAGCCAGACCTGGTGCGCCGGCGGGCCCTGTCCGACGAGCCGGTCCACCAGCAGGTCGAGCAGTGTCTCTCTGCCCTCCTCCTCCGCGACGACGGGCGCGACCGGGGTTGTCGGCTCGGGCACCGGCACGACGTGGGTGGTGAAGGTGAGCAGTCGCGCGCCCCCCTCGGCGCTCACGCCGGCCGTCGCGGCCCGACGCCGGACGGCACCCGAGACGTACGCGGCCTTGAACCGGGCCAGCGGGTCGGTGCCGGCGCGCAGGTAGCCGTGGCCCGGCGAGCGGGGCAGCTCGTGGGCGTCCGCCACCCCGAGCACGGTGCGGGACTCCAGCGCGGAGAAGGTACGCAGACCGATCCGGTACGACAGGTGGGTGTCCAGCCCGCGGAGTCGCCCCTCTTCCAGCCGCTGGCTGGCGAGCAGCAGGTGCACGCCGAGCGACCGGCCCAGCCGGCCGATCTGCACGAACAGGTCGATGAAGTCGGGCTTGGCGGAGAGCAGTTCGGAGAATTCGTCGCAGATCAGCAGCAGCGACGGCAGCGGGGCCAGTGGGCTGCCGGCCGCCCGGGCCCGTTCGTAGTCGCGCACGCTGGCGAAGTTGCCGGCGCGCCGCAGCAGCTCCTGGCGGCGGACGAGTTCCCCGTTGATCGCGTCGACCATCCGGTCGACCAGGGGCAACGCGTCGGCCAGGTTGGTGATCACGGCTGCGGTGTGCGGCAGCCGGTCGAACGAGGCGAAGGTGGCGCCACCCTTGAAGTCGACGAGCACGAAGTTGAGCTGCTCGGAGCTGTGCGTCACGGCCAGCCCCAGCACCAGCGTGCGAAGCAGCTCGGACTTGCCGGAACCGGTCGCCCCGATGAGCAGGCCGTGCGGACCCATCCCGTCCTGGGCGGACTCCTTGAGGTCCAACTCGATGGCACCGCCGTCCGCGCCCACCCCGATCGGCACCCGCAGCCGGTCGCGCGCCGAGCGCGGGAGCCAGCCCTGCTCGGCCGTGAAGCTCTCCGGGTCGCCGAGACCCAGTAGCTCGGGAAGGCCCAGGTCGGCCTGGAGTGGGGCATCGGGTCCGCGGGACGCGCCAGCGAGGCGCAGCGGCGCCAACCGTCGGGCGATCGCCTCGGCGTCGGCGAGGTCGAGCTGGTCGGCGGTGCCCACCTCGGCGTGCCCGTCGGACGACCATGAGTGCAGCCGCCGCCCGTGCAACTCGAGCAGCAGCGCGTACCGGTCGAGCAGCCGTGGCGCCGGGGTGTCCAGGTCCAGCACGGTGACCGCGTCGATACCGCCGTCACCGGTCAGGTCACTGGCACCGGTCAGGTCGCCGCCGTCGAGGACCACCACCACGTGCGGGCCGTCGGTGGCCGGGCCGGCCGGGCTGAACCGGGACCGGCTGGCGAGTACGTCGGCCAGCAGGCGTTCCAGCTCGGCGGCGGAGCTGGTCACCAGGCGTACCGGTCCGAGCGCGTCGGTGCGGCCGGGGTGGTGGGCGTGCGGGAGCCATTTCACCCACTCCCAGCAGGTCCGGCGTTCCGGGCCGGCGCAGACCGCGACGAGCAGCTCGTCGGGGGCGTGGAAGACCGCCAGTTGGGTCAGCACCGCCCGGGCCAGCGCCTGCGCCGCCGGGTCGCCGGTGGGTGGTCCGGCGGTGGCCGGGGCGCCGCTCCCGGTCCGGCCGGCCGGCCGCACGTGCACGCGGGCGAAGCTGCGCAGCGACAGCGCCACCGGCAGGTCCGGCACCACGGAGTACGCGTCCAGGAAGCGGCGCAGCGCCCCGGCCGTCATCGGCTCCAACTCCTCCAACGGTCGGGTGACCGGTGGAACGAGCGGGGTGGCCAGGGTCTGTGGCCCGACGGCGACCCGCACCACCGCGAAATCGGGGTCGGCGGGGCGCCGCTCCCAGACCCGGTGGCTGTCCACGGTCGACCAGAGCCCGCCTGGGTCCGGGTGCCGGTAGTAGAGCCCGGCCCGCTGCTGTCCAGCGGTCCGTCGAACCCTCCGCCGCAGCGTGGCCAGGTGGCGCAGGTACTCCCGGCGGGCGGCCATCATCTCGGACTTCTTCGGGGTGCCGGAGGCGCTGCCCCAGGACGTCACCAGCATCGCCAACGACGAGAGCCCGAACATTCCGCCCACCACGTACGAGTAGGCGCCGCCGCCCCGGCCGAACATCATCGCCATCGCCACCGTGCCGCCGAGCATGGGCAGCAGCATGAGCATCTGCTGCCACCGCCCGCCGGTCACCACGGGGATCTCCGGCGGGGCCTCGACCGGCAGCTCGCCCGCGGGGATCTCCGGCGCCGGTCGACGTGGCGGGCGCTTGATGACGACGGTGGACACTCGGCCTCCTGACAGCGCTGGGTAACCCGAGCCTGGCTCATGGTAGGTAAAGTCCTGTCGTCCGCGCAGCCTCCGATCCCCTTCGATATGGAGATCAGTCGATGACAACCGGGCTGGCCCGCGTCACCATCAGCGCGCCGCAACGACGGGTGGACGTCGCCCTGCCGGAGCAGGTGCCCCTGGCCGAGCTGCTGCCCGACGTGCTCCGGCACGCCGGTGTCGGGCTGGCCGACGACGGCGAGAAGCACGGCGGTTGGGTTCTCCGTCGCACCGACGGCGCGCTGCTGGTGACCGCTCAGGCGCTGCTGCCGCAGGGCGTCCGCGACGGTGAGGTGCTGCATCTCGTGCCGGCCCGCGCCCACTGGCCCGAGCTGGAGTACGACGACGTGGTCGAGGCGATCGCCGACGGCGCCCGTCGCCGTGGCGGCGCCTGGTCACCAACCGCCACCCGTGCCGCCGGTCTGGCCGGCGCCGCCGTGCCGCTCTTCGTCGGGCTGCTCGCCCTGCTCGCCGGCGGCCCGACGCACCGGGCCGGCTGGCTGGCGGCCGCTGTGGTGGCGCTGATGCTCACCGTGGCCGGCACGGTGGCGTCCCGCGCCAACGGCGACGGCGCCGCCGGGGCGACGCTCGGCGGTTACGCGCTGCCGTACGCGTTCATGGCCGGCGCCCTCGCGGTCGGCTCCGGCGACCCGGTCGGGCCGGTCGGGCCGGCCCGCTGGGTGGGTGCGCCCGAGCTGCTGGCCGGCTCGGTGGCGCTGCTGCTGGTGGCGCTGATCGGCCTGCTCGGGGTGGCCAGCCGGCTGCGGGTCTTCGTGGCCGGTGTCACGGTCGGCCTGATCAGCGCCGGGGCCGCGCTCGGTGGGCTGCTGCTGACGTCGGCCGGCACGGCCGCGGTGCTGCTCAGCGCACTGGTCTTCGCGGTCGGCGTGATCCCGCTGCTGGCCATCCGGCTGGGCAAGTTGCCCTTGCCGCCCATCACCCTGCCGGCCTCGACCTCCGCGGAAGAGCCGGAGCGGGCCCGGGATCTGCCGGACCGA
The DNA here is from genome assembly GCF_014201145.1 of Micromonospora parathelypteridis. Classification (NCBI taxonomy): domain Bacteria; kingdom Bacillati; phylum Actinomycetota; class Actinomycetes; order Micromonosporales; family Micromonosporaceae; genus Micromonospora; species Micromonospora parathelypteridis. The sequence continues at coordinate 2,875,580 of NZ_JACHDP010000001.1, read as the reverse complement.
AGCCGGGTACACGCCGCGGTGACCCGCACCGAGGAGATGCTCACCGGGATGTTGATCGGGCACGCCCTGCTGGTGGTGGCCTCGGCGGTCGTACTCGGTCTTGCTGGTGGAACGGCCGGTCGGGTGCTGGTCGCGGTCACCTCGGCGGTGCTGCTGCTGCGGTCGCGGCTGTTCGTGGCGCTGCGGCACCGGGTGCCGACGGTGCTCGCCGGGCTGGCCGGCTACGCGGTGCTGGGCGCGGTGCTGGTCGGCCGGGCCGACGACGCGGGGCGACTGGCGCTGGTCCTGGGTGGTGCGGCGCTGGCCCTGGTGGCCGCGGCCAGCGGCACCGGGTACGCCCGCCGGCCGGTCTCGCCGTACCTCGGCAGGGTCGCGGACCTCACCGACACGGCCCTGGTGGTCGCCGTGGTGCCGATCGCCTGCGCGGTGCTCGACCTGTACGACCGGGCCCGGGGGCTGCTCGGTTGAGCGGCCCCCGGGCCCGGTGCGTCAGCGGTTGTCAGTGGGCGGATTCGCCGCGCGCCTCGGCGTCGCGGGCCCGCTGGTAGGAGGCGTGGATCTCGGCCTCGGCCTCGGTGCGGCCGACCCAGGTGGCGCCCTCCACCGACTTGCCGGGCTCCAGGTCCTTGTACACCTCGAAGAAGTGCTGGATCTCGAGCCGGTCGAACTCGCCCAGGTGGTGGATGTCGCGCAGGTGCTCCTGGCGCGGGTCCTCGTAGGGCACGCAGAGGACCTTGTCGTCCCCGCCCTTCTCGTCGGTCATCCGGAACATGCCGATGGTGCGGCAGCGGATCAGGCAGCCCGGGAAGGTCGGCTCGGGGACCAGCACCAGCGCGTCCAGCGGGTCGCCGTCCTCGCCCAGGGTGCCCTCGATGAACCCGTAGTCGGCCGGGTACTGGGTGGAGGTGAAGAGGGTGCGATCCAGCCGGATCCGGCCGGTCTTGTGGTCCACCTCGTACTTGTTCCGGTGACCCTTGGGGATCTCAACCGTCACGTCGAAATCCATGTGCACGCTCCCTCGTCTGCCCACGCTGGCTAACGGAACCACTGGCGGCCCCTCCGGACAGGTGAATGCCCACCCGCCGACTCCGGCCGCCGCATAGTCTTCGGACCGAAGTAGTGTCACCCAAGCCGATTTTCGCTGGGGGAGGAGGGGGTCGTGGGGAGGGAAGATTCACACTACCGCCCGGACGGGGGCTCCGCGCACGGTACCGGACGATCTGGCTCCGGTGGCGCCAGGGGTCGGGTGCCGGTGCCCGAGGCCCACCTTCCACGGGCTCCCGAGCCAGCGACGCCGGCGCCGGAGACGGTGCCCGAGAGGCCTTCACCGCTGCCCTGGCGCCCGCCGGCCGGGTCGGCCCCGCCCGGCTCGAACAACGCCCGCTTCCCGGCGGTCGCCGGTGATCGGCCGGCGAGCGGCCCGCCGCGCGGGAACGCCGCGGTTCCGGTCAACTCCGCCCCGACCAGCCCGGCCCGGGGCGGCCCGCCGCGCGGGAGCGCCGCGGTTCCGGTCAGCCCGGTCCCGACCAGCCCGTCGTCCGGTCACGGGCCGACCGCCCCCAACCTGAACGGCGTCCCGCCGCTGGGTCCGCCGATCTCCGCGCTGCCCGCACCCGCCGGTGCCGCGCCGGCGCCCGAGCCCGTCACACCGCGTCGCCGGCGGCGGCTGCCGGTGGTGTTGGCCGTCGTCCTGCTGCTGGTGCTCGCCGGCGTCGGAGTCGTCGTCACCCGGCCCGGTCCGGTCGCCGGATGGCTGGGCGACGACAACGGTTCCGCCCCGAGTGCCGTCGGCGTGACCCCGGAGCCCGACCCGTCGGACGTGCTGCCCGGCCCGGACCCGAACGCCCCGGTGCCCACCCCGGACGGGGTTCGTGCCGCGCTTGACCCGCTGGTCGGGGTCTCCGCCCTGGGCGACCGGGTGAACGTCTCGGTAGCCGATGTCATCACCGGCCAGACGTTGTTCGACAAGGGCGCTGACGACGGCACCGTGCCCGCCTCGGTGACCAAGTTGGCGACCGCGGTGACCGTGCTGGCGGCCCGTGGACCCGGCTACCGGATCCCGACTCGCGCCGTGGCCGGCGCGAAGGCCGGCGAGGTAGTGATCATCGGTGGCGGTGATCCCACCATCGCGATCGACAAGAAGGGCTACTACCCGGGAGCGGCACGTCTCGACGATCTGGCCGCCCAGGTGCGTACCGCGCTCGGCGGCACCACCCCGACCAGTGTCACCATCGACGGCTCGGTCTACTCCGGCCCGGTCTACGGTCCGGGCTGGGACTCCGACATCCCCACCGGTGGGTCTGGCGGCGCGGTGACCGCGTTGATGACCGATGGCGCGCGCAGGGACCCGGGCGTCGAGCACGGGGCCGCCGCCCGGTTCAGCGAGCCGGACCTGGCGGCCGGTAAGGCGTTCGCCCGGCTGCTCGGCGTGCCGGCCAGCGCGGTGAAGCGTGGCACCGCTCCAGCGCCGGCGGCAGCCGGTGGCACCCCGGCACCGGGCACCGAACTGGGTGTGGTGCAGTCTCCGCCGATGATCCGGCTGGTCGACATCATGATCAGCGAGAGTGACAACCTGGTGGCCGAGGCGCTGGCCCGTCAGGTCGCGCTGGCCCGCAACCAGCCGGCCTCGTTCGACGGGGGCGCCGCCGCGATGGACGCCGAGGTGGCCGAGCTGGGCCTGCCCGCCGACGAGATCACGCTCTCCGACGGCAGCGGGCTGTCCCGCCGCAACCGGATCAGCCCGTCGTTGCTGACCGACCTGATCCGACTGGCGGCCAGCCCGGACCATCCGGAGTTGGCCGGCGTCTTCGGTGGCCTGCCGGTGGGCGCCTGGTCCGGGACCCTGGACGAGCGTTACCGCAACGCGCCCGGCACCGCTGCCGGTGCAGGCAGCGTCCGGGCCAAGACCGGCACACTGACCGCCGTGCACGCCATCGCGGGCCTGGTCACTACCGCTGATGGTCGACTGCTCACCTTCGCGGTGCTCACCGACCAGGTGCCGGGCGGGAAGGAAACGGCCCAGCCCGCTCTGGACCGGATCGCCGCCGCGTTGGCTGGTTGCGGCTGCGGCTGAGGAGGGCTCCCGACCCCGCCATCGGCGTCGATCGACGGCGCGAGCCCGGGTCGGGGTGTCGCGGCGCGGGTACGGTGGGTCCATGGCGCAGTTCGTGGACTGGGATCTGGCCGCCGCCACCGCGGGGGCGTTGAGCAAGTCGGGCCCCCGGGTGTCGTTCTCCGAGGCCACCGACGTGGTCGGCGACCTGCGCCGGCTGACCGACGAGGCGGCCGGGCACGTGGCCGACTACACGGGGTTGCGGGCGCAGGTGGCGCATCCGCCGGTCCGGGTGGTCGACCGGCGCGACTGGGCGGCGACCAACATCGCCGGTCTCCGCGAGGTGATCACTCCGCTGGTGAGCCGGCTCTCCGGCGACAAGCAGCCGGGCGCGTTGACCGAGGCGATCGGGTCGAGGCTGACCGGGGTGCAGGCCGGGACCGTGCTGGCCTACCTCTCCGGCCGGGTGCTCGGCCAGTACGAGGTCTTCTCGGCCGACCCGGGCCAGTTGCTGCTGGTCGCACCGAACATCGTCGAGGTGGAGCGCAAGCTCGGCGCCGACCCGCGGGACTTCCGGCTCTGGGTGTGCCTGCACGAGGTCACGCACCGGACCCAGTTCACCGCCGTCCCGTGGATGCGGGCGTACTTCCTCGGTGAGGTGCAGGCGTTCGTCGACGCCTCGTCCAGCGGGAGCGAGCATCTGGTCGAGCGGCTGCGGCGCGGGGTGGCGACGCTCTCCGACGCGGTCCGTGACCCGGAGAGCCGCACCAGCGTGCTGGACATCGTGCAGACCCCGGCGCAGCGGGCGGTGCTCGACCGGCTCACCGCGTTGATGACCCTGCTGGAGGGGCACGCCGAGTTCGTCATGGACGGCGTCGGCCCGCAGGTGATCCCGAGCGTGGAGCGGATCCGGGCGTCGTTCAACCGTCGCCGGGAGGCGGGCAACCCGCTGGAGAAGGCGATCCGCCGGCTGCTCGGGGTGGACGTCAAGATGCGCCAGTACGCCGAGGGGCGCAAGTTCGTGCACGGCGTGGTCGAGCGGGTCGGCATGGACGGGTTCAACTCGATCTTCAACTCGCCGCTCACCCTGCCCCGCCTGTCGGAGCTGGGCGACCCGGACGCCTGGGTGGCCCGGGTGCACGGCCCGGCCGGCACCTTCCCGGCCGCTGGCTGACCACCCGCCGGTGGCCGCGCTCGCCCCGCCGGTGGCCGCGATCCGGGTCGCGGTCCGCCGCGCACTGACCGGGCTGCCGTCCGGCGGGCCGGTGCTGGTCGCCTGCTCCGGTGGCGCCGATTCGCTCGCACTCGCGGCGGCCACCGTGTTCGTGGCGCCTCGGCTGGGCCGCGCCGCGGCGTTCGTCACCGTCGACCACGGCTTGCAGGACGGCTCCGCGCAGCGTGCCGAGGCGGTGGCCGGGTGGGCCCGTGGGGCCGGGTTCGTGTCGGCGACCGTGGTGCGGGTGGAGGTGGCCGGGCGTCCGGGAGGCCCGGAGGCGGCAGCCCGGGAGGCCCGCTACGAGGCGTTGACCGAGGTGGCGCGGCAGCAGAACGCGGTCGCGGTGCTCACCGGGCACACCCGCGACGACCAGGCGGAGACGGTGCTGCTCGCGCTTGCCCGGGGCTCCGGCCCCCGCGGGCTGGCCGGGATGCCGGCCCGGCGGGACCTGGCCGGGGTGCCGCTGCTGCGGCCGCTGCTGGAGATCGGTCGGGAGCAGACGCGCGCGGCGTGTGCCGCGCTCGGGCTGAGCCCGTGGCAGGACCCGCACAACACCGACCCGTCGTACGCCCGCTCCCGGGTACGAGCCGACCTGCTGCCGGCGCTGGTGCGGGCGCTCGGGCCCGGCGTGGTGGACAACCTCGCGCGTACCGCCCGGCTGGTGGCTGCCGACAACGCCGCGCTCGACGAGCTGGCGGCGACGGCGCTCGCGGCGGCGCGGTGTCCCGGCGGAGGGCTCTCCGTGCCGGGGCTGGTCGGTCTGGTTCCCGCGGTACGCGGCCGGGTGCTGCACAGCTGGGCGCGCGAGCTGGGCGCCGTGGCGGGCGCGCTGTCGCACCGGCACGTCAGTGCCCTGGACGCCCTGGTCACCGATTGGCGTGGTCAGGGCCCGACCGATCTGCCGGGGGGTGTCCGGGTGCTTCGCCGCGCCGACCGGCTGACGCCGGTGGAGCCCACCTGACCGTCCCGGCGGGTCGGCTCAGCTGCTGTGCGCCCGGTCCCGGAACGTGGTCCGGTAACTGTGCGGGGTGGCGCCGACTCGGCGGCTGAAGTGGTGGCGTAACGCCGCGGCGTCGCCGAAGCCGGCCTGGTCGGCGACCGCCTCCACGCTCAACGGGGTCTCCTCGAGCAGCCGTCGGGCAAGCAGCACCCGCTGGTTGGTGAGCCAGTCGTGCGGGGTGGTGCCGGTCTCGGCCCGGAACCGACGGGCGAACGTGCGTGGTGCCATGTCGGCGCGGGCGGCCAACTCCTCCACGGTGATCGTCCGGTCCAGGTGACCCATCAACCACTCCAGCACTGGCTCCAGGGTGGGCGCCTCGGGTGCCTTCGGGATGGGCGCCTCGACGTACTGGGACTGGCCGCCGTCGCGGTGTGGCGGCACCACCATCCGCCGGGCCAGCCTGGTCGCCGTGGCCGAGCCGTGCTCCTGGCGGATCAGGTGCAGGCAGGCGTCGATGCCGGCCGCCGTGCCGGCGCTGGTGAGCAGCCGCCCGTCCTGGACGTAGAGCGAGTTGCAGCGCACCCGGGCACGCGGGTGTCGGCGTTGCAGCTCGTCCACGTGCCGCCAGTGGGTCGTGCACTCCCGGTCGTCGAGCAGCCCGGCCTCGCCGAGCAGGAAGGCGCCGGAGCAGACGCTGAACAGGTACGCGCCGCGCGCGTCGGCCCGGCGCAGCGCGTCGAGCACCGGGCCGGGAACGGTGGTGCCCTGGCTGTGCGCGGGGATGGCCACCAGGTCGGCCTCGTCGACCGGGCCGAGGTCGGCGTTCGGGGTGAGGCGGAAGCCGGACGAGGTACGCACGGGAGCGCCGTCGGGGCTGCACACCTGGAAGCGGTAGCCGGGGAAGCCATCGGCGGTGCGGTCGGTGCCGAACACCTCGGCGAGCACGCCGAGCTCGAAGGGAGCGACCTGGTCGAGGGCGAGAACGGCGACGGACCGGAGCATGTGACGAGGGTAACCCGACAGGTGGCAGTAAATCGATGCCCAATGGCATTCCTGCCACTGTCCGGTGGACGCGAGTGGCCGCAAACTGGTTTCAGTCCGGTGCGCACCGGCGGCGAAACCGACAGCAATCATGCGAAAGCGAGCGCCGCCATGGAGTTCCTGTTCTTCCTCGTGTTCCTCGTCCTGCTCGTCGCCGCCTCGGCGGCGGGCCTCACCGCTGACAGTCACGATTCGGCCGACTGGAAGCCCAGCGACGACGGCCGCCGCTGGCGGTCCCGCACCAACTGATGTGATTGGCATTATTTGCCCGGAAAATCCCTGGCGGGACCGCGCCAAAAGGTGCGGCCCCGCCGACGGAGGCCATCCGACGTACGGCAGGCTAGGAGCATGGCTGACGGCTCCTGGTACGACGCCGACATCGACCACGTGATCATCTCCGAGGCGCAGATCCGCGAGAAGACGGCGGAACTGGCCAAGCAGGTCTCCGCCGACTACGCCCACGTGGGCGACGGACTGCTGCTGGTATGCGTACTCAAGGGTGCGGTGATGTTCATGGCGGACTTCGCCCGGGCGCTGGGCCGCAACGGCCCGCCGGCCGAGCTCGACTTCATGGCCATCTCGTCCTACGGCCAGGGCACCACCTCCTCCGGGGTGGTCCGCATCCTCAAGGACCTGGATCGGGACATCGCCGGTCGGCACGTGGTGGTCGTCGAGGACATCGTCGACTCCGGGCTCACCCTCTCCTGGCTGCTGCGCTACCTCGAGTCGCGTTCGGCGGCGAGCGTCGAGGTCGTCGCGCTGTTCCGCAAGCCGGACGCGGTCAAGGTGCCGGTCGCAGTGAAGTACGTCGGCTTCGACATCCCCACCGAGTTCGTGGTCGGCTACGGCCTGGACTTCGGTGAGCGCTACCGGGAGCTGCCCTACGTCGGGGTGCTCAAGCCCGAGGTCTACGCCCGCTCCTGACGCCCGGACCGGGGGTGACCCGGTGGCGGCGCGAGGCCGACTCGCATCGGTATCCATCAAGCCGACGTTCAGCGCGCTCTCAGGTGTTGCGGCTACCGTGGACCCCGGTGGCGTGGAGGTAACTCCTCGCCCGACCCCCTCGACCGCGTGACCGGGCGTTCAGGTGGCCGGGCCGGACTCTCCGCCACGCCGGTTTCTGCCCGGACCCGCCGTACGTTCGTTGCGGGGCTGGTGGGCCTGCCCACGATGCGTGCCGTCGATCTCGAAGGTGTGCCGAGTGCGGGGCTCGCAAGCTCACTCCTCGCGTACACGGTGTACCGTCGAATGACCGCGGCGCGGCAGTTTTCGCGCTTCGGGGTCGAGGCCGGCCCGCACGGCGGCTCCGGCCGCCGCTCACGCGGCGACACCATCAGACGGTCAGGACGTCGATCAGGAGGATGCGGGCGCTCCGGCGCTCGACAACAGTATGGAACGTACGCGTTTCTTCCGCCGACCGGTGGTCTGGATCATCCTGGTCATCCTCGGCGCCGTTGTGCTCAGTCAGCTGTTCACCGCTGGTCCCAGCTACCACCGCGTGGACACTTCCGTTGCGCTCGATCAGCTCCACACCGCCAAGATCAACAAGGTGGTCTTCCAGGACAAGGAGCAGACGCTCCAGCTGGACCTGGCGCAGAAGACCAAGTTCGGTAAGACCGAGACCAACAAGATCGAGGCTCAGTTCCCGTACCAGGCTGGCGACCAGATCTGGAACGAGGTGCTGGACGCCAAGGCGGCCAACCGGGTCACCGGCCCGGCCGACGCCAAGGTCTCGTCGGACAGCATCTGGGTGAGCCTGCTGGTCAACCTGCTGCCGATCGCGTTGCTCGTCCTCCTGCTGCTGTTCTTCATGTCGCAGATGCAGGGTGGCGGCTCCCGGGTGCTCAACTTCGGCAAGTCCAAGGCGAAGATGATCACCAAGGACACGCCGAAGACGACCTTCGAGGACGTCGCGGGTGCCGAGGAGGCCGTCGAGGAACTGCACGAGATCAAGGACTTCCTGCAGAACCCTGCGAAGTACCAGGCCCTGGGTGCCAAGATCCCGAAGGGCGTGCTGCTGTTCGGCCCGCCCGGCACCGGCAAGACGCTGCTGGCCCGCGCGGTCGCCGGCGAGGCCGGGGTGCCCTTCTACTCCATCTCCGGCTCCGACTTCGTGGAGATGTTCGTCGGTGTCGGCGCCAGCCGGGTCCGCGACCTCTTCGAGCAGGCCAAGACGAACGCCCCGGCGATCGTCTTCGTCGACGAGATCGACGCCGTCGGTCGGCACCGCGGCGCCGGCATGGGCGGCGGTCACGACGAGCGCGAGCAGACGCTCAACCAGCTGCTCGTCGAGATGGACGGCTTCGACACCAAGGGCGGGGTCATCCTGATCGCGGCCACCAACCGACCGGACATCCTCGACCCGGCGCTGCTGCGCCCGGGCCGGTTCGACCGGCAGATCCCGGTGGACGCCCCCGACATGGAGGGCCGCAAGGCCGTCCTGCGGGTGCACGCCAAGGGCAAGCCGTTCGCCCCCGACGTCGACCTTGACGCGGTGGCGCGACGTACCCCGGGCTTCAGCGGCGCCGACCTGGCCAACGTGATCAACGAGTCCGCGCTGCTCACCGCCCGCAAGGACCAGCGGGCGATCACCAACGACTCGCTGGAAGAGTCGATCGACCGGGTGGTCGCCGGTCCGCAGCGTCGGACCCGGGTGATGAGCGACCAGGAAAAGAAGATCACCGCGTACCACGAGGGTGGGCACGCACTGGTCGCCTGGGCGCTGCCGCACGCCGCGCCGGTGCACAAGGTGACGATCCTGTCCCGTGGCCGCTCCCTGGGCCACACCCTGGTGCTCCCGACCGAAGACAAGTACACCCAGACCCGCGCCGAGATGATCGACACCCTGGCGTACGCGCTGGGTGGCCGGGCCGCCGAGGAACTGGTCTTCCACGAGCCCACCACCGGTGCCGGCAACGACATCGAGAAGGCCACCCAACTGGCCCGCGCGATGATCACGCAGTACGGCATGAGCTCCAAGCTCGGCGCGATCAAGTACGGCACCAGCGGGGACGAGCCGTTCCTCGGCCGCAACATGGGCCACGAGCGGGACTACTCGGACTCGGTCGCCGCCGAGATCGACGGTGAGATGCGGGCACTGGTCGAGCTGGCGCACGACGAGGCCTGGGAGATCCTGGTGGAATACCGGGACGTCCTGGACAACATCGTGCTCGAGCTGATGGAGAAGGAAACCCTCTCCACCGCCGACATGGCGCGGATCTGCTCCCGGGTGGTCAAGCGCCCGCCGCTGGCGCCGTACAACGGCTTCGGCAAGCGTCAGCCCTCGACCGAGCCGCCCGTGCTCACCCCTGCGGAGAAGGACAAGCTCAAGGCGCAGGCCCAGGCGGACGGCGCGCAGGCGTCGGTCGGCGGGGCGCCGTCCAACAACTCGGACGGCACACACTGAGCAACGACCCGACGGCCAGCTCCCCGCACCGGGAGCTGGCCGTCTCCGCGACCGAGCCCGACGGCGACGACGAGCTGGACTATGTGGCCGCCCGGCTGATCAGCGGCAAGCTGACCGGCCGCCCGGTCGAGGACGCGGTCGACCTGGGCCGGATCGAGAAGGCCGTTCGCGAGATCCTGATCGCGGTCGGTGAGGACCCGGACCGCGACGGGCTCCAGCAGACCCCGGCCCGGGTCGCCCGCGCGTACGCCGAGCTGTTCGCCGGCCTGCGGGTCGACCCGGCGCAGGTGCTCAGCACCACCTTCGAGGCCAACCACGAAGAGCTGGTGATCGTCCGGGACATCGACGTGATGAGCCTCTGTGAGCACCACCTGCTGCCGTTCCGTGGCGTCGCGCACATCGGGTACATCCCCGGCCCGGACGGACGGATCACCGGCCTGTCCAAGCTGGCCCGACTGGTCGAGGTCTTCGCCCGCCGGCCTCAGGTGCAGGAGCGGCTCACCTCGCAGGTTGCCGACCTGCTGATGAGCAAACTCGCCCCGCGCGGTGTCGTCGTCGTGCTGGAGTGCGAGCACATGTGCATGGCGATGCGCGGCATCCAGAAGTCCGGTGCCAAGACCATCACCTCAGCGGTACGCGGCATCCTCCAGACGGACTCCAAGTCCCGCTCCGAGGCGATGGCGCTGATCATCCCGCGCTGACATCCCGCTGCACCACGGCCGGCCGGCTCCCCTCGCGGGACGGCCGGCCGTTGCAGTTCCGGCCCCCCGGAACAGTCGGGCGGATCAGCCGGCGAGCAGGGCCAGCAGCAAGCCTGCCGTGACCAGCACCGCCGGCACCAGGCACACCAGTGCGCCGAAACGCACCGTGCGGTCCAGCCGCTCAGTCGGGCTGACCCGGAACAACCGCCCAACACCCACCCACCCGGCGACGAACGCGACCGCCGGCATCGGCAGCCCGCAGATCAGTGCCGCCACACTGGCCGGCCCCACCCCCGTCGCCGCGTACACCGCGACCTGGATCAGCGGCACCAGCAGCGCCAACGGCCCGTACACCAGGAGGTTGCGCGCCCGCGCGGGCCAGGACCCCGGTCGGAACCGGCGGCGCGCGGCCAGGGCCGCGTCCGCCGCCTCGGCCCGGCCCCGCGCGGCCCGCAGCGCCGCCAGCACGGCCGCCGGGCCGCCCGCCATCGACCGGGACGCCTCGGTCAGCTCCGGCGGCGACGGCACCAGGGAAATCGCGGGTACGCCCAACTCACGCAGCCGTTCCTGCTGGCTCGCCAGCCCGGTCCGGACCACCGTCAGCTCCTCCCGGGCAGCCTCCGCAGACCGGGCCTGCTCGCCGGCGGCGGCAGCCGCGCCGCGGCGCACCCCGTCGAGCTGGCGGGCGGCGGCCAGGTACTCCGCCCAGGCCGTGCTGGGCTCGACCGCCGCTGCCGTGGTGTCCTCGCTCGCCGCGGCGACCCGCTGCCGACCCGGCCCGGTCACCGTCGCGTTCGGAACCATCTCGACACCCCCCGCCCGCGTCACCAGATCACCCGGCCTCGTCGGCGAACGGCACCAGGACCGTGCCCCGCTCGTCCGGACCGTCCCAGAGCACCGCCCGGTCCGGGCGAGCCCGCCACTCCATCGGCCGGCCGAAGACCGCGGCGAGCTGCGCGACCGGCACGTCCAGCACGGCCACGGCGGCCAGCTTGTCGACCTCGCCCTCGGGCTCCAGCAGCGCGGCGAACGGCGGCACCGCGCGCCACCAACCAAGCAGGTGCCTACCCGCCGGTGGTCCGTCCCGCAGCAGCGCACGCAGCCGGTCCACCGGCAGCTCCCGAGGGCCCGGCCGGTCCAGCCCGAAGACCACCAGGTACGTCGGCAGGTCGTCGGCGGCGTCCGCGAGCAGCGTCGGCAGGTCCACCATCTCGGCCGGATGCCGGGTCGCCAACTCGGCCGTCAACGCCTCCGCCAGCGCTCGGGCGCCCGGATCCGGTGCCGCCAGCAGGAAGCGGGCGGTGCCCGGCGCATGGTGGTCCGCGGTGCTCCGGGCCGCCGTCGCCAGCAGCCCACCCGCCGCAGCACCCGACCCGAGCACCGCCAGGTTGCGGCCCGCCGCCGGCCCCAACGGTACGGCGACCGTCGATCGGGCCACCCCCACCGCGCGGCCCAGCAGGGCGGCCGGACCGTGCGCCTGCCCCGCCAAGGCGGCTCGGTGCCGCGGATCGTTGCCCAGCAGAGGGCGGGCGTACCCGGCGAAGACCACCGGCGGCGCCGACCCGGCCGGCCGGGCCGTCCACAGCTCGTGCCGCAGCTCCTCCACCACCGTCGGGTGGTCCTGCGGGTCGGGGTGCCGGATCAGCCGTTCGTGACCTCGGGTCGCACCCCGGGGGCCGCCGAGGCCGCCGGCGGTGTTCACCACCGCGCTGCCCACCGGAAGGCCCGCAGCCGAGTCGTTCGTCGGCTCCAGCACCGGGCTGCCGCCCGGCAGCGCCACCCGCACCGGGAACTGCCCCAGCACCGAATCCCGATGACCGGCATCCGCGCGGGCACTCAACCCCAGCTCGCCCGCGCCCGCCAACACCAGGTGCACGCCGTACGCCCGCCCGGCCCGAGCCAGCGCGTCCAACTGAGCGGCCACCTCAGTGGCCAGGCGGTCCCGCTCGGCGAAGAGCAGCGGCACATTGTCCAACACACAGACGATCCGGGGCAGCGGCTGGTGCTGACGCAACTCCGCGAAGCGTTGCCCGCCGGCCCGCGCCCCGGCCTCCGCCCGGCGCTGCACCTCTGCCGTCAACTCGTCGAGCAGATCCCGGACGTACTCCCGGTCGGCTGCCATCGCGGCCGCACGCACCTGCGGGATCCACGACCGGTCCCGCTCGGTCTGCAGGAACTCCACGAACGACTCACCGTCGCCGAGATCCACCAGGTAGAGCGCCAGGTCGTCCGGGCCGTACCGGGCGGCCAGGCCGAGCAGCGCGGTGGTCAGGAACGCCGCGCGACCCCCCGCCGACCGACCACTGACCAGCCAGTGCGGGGTCAGCTCGGTGAAGCCCAGCGGCACCGACCGGCCCCCGGCATCACCGACCGTGGTGGTCAGCCCGTCCGCCGAATCCGACTCCCACAGCCGCTCACCAGTCGGCGGCAGCAGAGCCGCCAACGCCAACCGCGAGCCGGCCTCCACCTGCTCGGCGAGCCGCCGACAAACCGCGTCGACCAGCTCCGCCGGCGGATCCGACTCGACGAAGACCGGCGAGTTCAACCCACCCGGCGAATCCGTGCCCGGGCTGGCGAGGGACGCCCCCGGCGGATCACCGAGCAACGCGTACGCGTTGCGCAGCGCCAGCGGCGTCGTGTGCGGCAGCGGCGCCCGGGCCGCGTACGGGCCGGCGGGCGGCCAGCCGGCCACCACCAGGTGCAGCCCTGCGGTCGGCCCCTGCTCGGCCAGCGCCTCGATCCGCGCCAGATCGGTCGGGCCAGTCGACTCCGGCAGCGCGGCGACCACCAGCAACAGCGTGCGATCGTGGCGGCGTCGTCCACTCGCCCCTGGCGTGACCCACTGCTCCGCCTCGGTCAGCACCGCGCGCAGACCCGCCACGTCCACCGCCGGCGGCGGCAGCAGGCCAGCATCAGCGAGCGCCCCGAACGGGGCCAGCGCGGCGCCCGTGGCATCGACCGCGCGGATCAGCAGGGCACCCGCCGGTGCCGCACCCAGCAACCGCAGGAGTACGGCTCGAAGCAACCCCGCCACCCGCGGCTCCCGGGCGTCAGCGTCCACGCTCAGATGACCAGTGCCCACCAGCGGCACCAACGCGGGAAAGCGGGCGTCGTCCAACGGTGCCGCCGTGCCGACCCGGACGAACGGCGGCGGGCCGTCACCCGCCGGAGAGTCCACGGTGAGCGAGTCCAACGCGGCGCCGGACCAGCCGGGGGCCAGCCGTGCCGCGACCGCCCGCAGGCGGTCGGCCAGCTCGTACTGGCGGCGCTGGTCGGCCGGGGCAGGTCGGGTCTCGTCCAGGATCGCGGTGGCAGCTGTCGCGACCGCCGCCGCCCGGCGATGCAGGGCTGCGGCGCGGTTCGTGCGTGCCTTCGGACCGGCCACCGCATCCACCCCCTCTGCGCGAGGTTGGCAACCCTTCCCCGAGCAGAACGGTATCCCAGCCGAGGCTGCTCCTCCGGGAGGTGCCACGGCGGTGCGTCGGTGATGTCGTGGATCTCACCGGTGGGGAGGGGTCCGTCACGATCCGCTCGATCTGAGGCATTGGCTCCGAGCCGTCCAGCCGATAACTTCAGGAGGTGGAATCAGTGCAGCCCCCCGCCGGTTCCCAGGTCTCCCGCGTACCGGCCCAACGGGCACCGTCCGAGCAGCTGCCGCCGGCCCCTCTGACGCCGGAGCCGCAGCCGCCACGCCGCCGCATGCGGACGGTGCTCACGGTTGTCGCGGGGGTGCTCGCCGTGCTCTGCCTCGGCGGGCTCATCACGGGCCTCGTGCTGTACAACCGCGCCGCCGCCCCGGATCGCAGTGCACCCGACGTGGTGGTGGACAACTATCTCCGCGCGTTCCTGGTGGATCGCAACGACGCGAGAGCGGACCTCTTCACCTGTAAGCGCGGCGCCGACCTTCAGGCCGTCCAAGACCTTCGAGTTGAGACTGAGCAGCGTGAGTCGAAGTTTGGTGTCACCGTGCGGGTTAGCTGGGGCCCGCTGACTCGCACGCCGTCTAGCGGCGGCGAATCCGTTGGCACGACGTTGACCATTGCTGGCTCTGCCGACGGTGTCCCCAGAAGCAGCCGGCGAGAGGACTGGACGTTCAGCGTCGTCGAGGATGACGATGGTTGGCGAGTTTGTGGCGGCACACGGGCTAGTTGACGTCACTCAATCCACAACAGGTGGACCGGGACCTCCAAGGTGGTGGGTGACTGGCCGCGCCAGGCCCAGCGGTACCACTCCACCTCGGGCGTGATCCGCACGCAGATGTCGCCTTCGGCGCCTGAGTAGGTCTCGGTGACGGCTCGTAGGTGGCGGTGTTCCAGACCGCCCTCGACGTGCACCACCCGGCGTCCGGTGACGGCGTCCGCCTCGAAGACGGGTGTGGGGGTCCGGTGTGCCGGACCGTCCAGCGAGACCAACCGGATGCCGGTTTCGCGGGTGCCCTCCGACCCTGACCGGCTGCCGACCGTCTCCACCCAGACCCGCTCCACCGGCACCAGCGGCGCGAACACCTCGACCTGGTCGGCCTCGGCCCGGTACCACTCGTGCTCGGGGATCACCGGCACGTAGGTCCGCGCGCCCTGCACCACCCGGTCGTCCGCGCGCAGGTCGCCCCGCCAACCCAGCCCCGGCAGACCGACCAGTACGCGGCGCCCCCGCAACTCCACGCGCTCGGTGGCGGGAACGATGGCCATCGGGCGGGGCGGCCGAGGCGCCCAGTCGGGTTGGTCGGCGAACGGGTCCGGCATCGGTCCGGTCATGTCGGTGGCGGTCTCATTCCGCGGCGCGCAGCGGGGCGCCCCGCTCGCGCATGAACGGAATCGGGTCTATTGCACCCCGGCTGGTCCGGTCCTTGCGCAGGTGCACCTCGAAGTGCAGGTGCGGGCAGGACGAGTTGCCGCTGCTGCCGACCTGTCCGATCACCTGGCCGGCCGGCACGATCTGATTGGGTGTCACCCGGGGCTGGACCACCATGTGGCAGTAGCGGGTGATGTAGCCGCCGGCGTGCAGCAGGTCGACGAACCAACCGCAGCCGCCCTTGTCCGGATATCCGTCCACGTCGCAATCCTGCCGGCGACTGTTGTCTGGGTCGCAGCGGGCCACCAACACACGGCCGGCCGCTGCGGCACGGATCTCGGTGCCCTTGGTTGCCCCGATGTCCACCCCGTCGTGGCCGGGTCGGCTGGCGGTTCGAAAGCCGGAGCCGACGTCGCCAGAGATGGGTGCAGTCCAGCCGGACGCGGCGATCTCACCACGCTCGGCCGCATCGCACACCGCCTTACCGTTGATCTCGACGGTGCGAGCCGCACCGCCGGCCAGCGCGTCCACGAGCTTGCTCGCCAACTCCTCGTGCTTGGCGTACGCATCCGGGTAGGCGCTGATCTGAACCTGCTGCGCCACCACACTCAGCGGACGACGCTGCCAGCTCGGCACCTTGACCAGCTTCTCGTAGAACTTCCGGGCCGCGTAGGCGGGGGTCAGTCGTTCGGCGACCGAGCCCCATCCCGGCCGCTGCTGGAACAGGCCCAGCGAGTCGTGGTCGGCGCCGACGCCCTCGTGCGGCAGGGCCAGAGACTCGGGGACCGTGCTGTTCGCCAGGTTGCGCAGGGCGGACTCCTGCATCGCGGTGGCCAGGGCGATCACCCAGCCGCGCGAGGGCACCCCCAGGTCCTGGCCGACCTTGATGATGATCGCCGCGTTGCGGACCTGCGCGTCGCCGTACTCGGTGAACCGTGGCAGCTCGGCGGCGATGTCCACCGGACGGACCGGGCCGCAACCCCAGCCCGCGAGGGTGTCCCCGTTCTCCGGGTCGCCGCCGAGCCCACTGAGGAAGAAAGCGGCGGTGCCGCCGGTGCAGCAGAGCAGGAACAGCACCCCGGTGAGTATCGCGGCGATCACGCCCACCCGCAGCGGCCGGCGGACAGCGCCGGCTGCTCGACCGGTGGTCATTGCCGCTCCCAATCGACCACGTCGACCAGCCAGCTGCCCTGCGCGGCAACCAGCTCGAGCCGGAGCCGACCGGTGTCGAGGGGCAGCAGCACCTCGACGAACGTCTCGGTACGCGATCGCACGGACGGCGGACCGCTGACCGCCTCGGCCGGCACGCCGCCCGGCTCGGCGCCGGCCAGCTTCTCGGTCAGCGCCGGGGTCGACAACGGCCGCAGTCCGGCCTGCCACTGCTCGGCGGTCATTCCGGGGCGGCCCAGCCAGGCCGCGGTGAACCGGTCGGCGGTCTGCTCTGGTGTGCGGGCACCCGGTGCGGTGACCGGCGACGGCGGAGCCTCGGTGGAGGTCACGCCATCATCACCGGCGGTCGGGTCCACGGTGGTGATCGGCCGGTTCGGGCGGCTGCTCAACCCGTCCGCCGGGTCGGCCGGGCCGGAGACCAGCCGAGCCGCCCCGATCACGCCGAAGATGAGCACCGCGATCACCAGCGCCACCCCCAGCCGGGACCGCAGCGCCCGGGTGAAGAGGAACTCCAGGGCCCGTCGCATCGCCGTCACCGCGCCTCTGAGCGCACCCGCGGTCCGGTCCGGTCCGGCGCACGCTCGGTGGAACCTGGTCGGTACACCGCGAACGACGGGTTCTCGGCCGGCACGTCCGGCTCGGTCCACGTAGCCGGCTGTCGCCGCCGGGGCTGGGGCGGGACCGGACGACCACGGCCGCCGGTCTTCTCCGTCGGCGTCTCATCGGTGTGTTCCCGGCCGTCCGGCCGGCCCCTGTCGCGTTGGCCCTCGACCGGTGCGGTCGGCGTCGAGACCGGATCTTCCCTCCGCGCCTCCGGACGCAGCCGGGTCTGCTCCGCGTCCGGCGACCGGCGCCGTCCGCCCACCGGCTCCGCCGTGCCGCCCGGCTCGGCCACGTCCAGTCGTGCGGCCGTCCGCATGTCACGGAAGAACCGGCGGTGCCAGGACCCAGCCGAGCTGACCGCCTCGCTGCTGTCCTTCCCGCCGAGCTGGGTGATCCGCCGGTACGGACGTAGCAGCAGCCAGCCGACCACGCCGCACAGCCAGACCAGCACCACCTGGAGCCAACCCGGCAGGGTCGGAGTGCTCATGATCAGGTCGACCGCGAACAGGTAGATGGCGGCCCCGGTGCCGAAGATGGCGATGTTGAAGACTGCGGCGACCACGGCGTTCGCCAACCGCCGCAGCCCGGCGCTGGCCGGCCGGAGTAGACCGACCGTACCCAGGATGGGTGCCGCGATCACCGCCCACCGGAAGATCAGGAAGCCCAGCAGAACCAGCAACGACGCCGTCAGGTCAAACATGGCGAAGAGCACCGCGGCCAGCACCGCGATGAACCCCGCGCCAACCCGGTCCATGTCCCGGACTCCCTGGAGGTACTCGTACGCCTCCGGATCCTCGGTCTGGATCTGCTGGGCCACCCGCGCCCACTGCTGCTGCTTGGCCTTGATCGTCGCGTCACGGGTGGCCGGGTTGGCGCGCAGCTTCTCGGCCTCGTCCCAGGAGAGCGACTTGGCGTCGTAGAGCGCCGGGCCGTACTTGCGGGCGGTCTCGCTGTCGGCCGAGCCGAGGACACCTCGGAGCCAATTCCGGTAGAGCATCGCCTCGGTGGCGGTGTCGCTGGCTCGCACGGCGGGCGGGCGGTTGTCCTTACAAGCTCCGGGGGTTGGATCGTCGCACTCGTCTGGGGGGGTGTCCCGGGCTGCGGGACCCACGGCGTCGTGCACCACGCCCAACGTGGTGACCAACGTGCCGTCGGCAATGTTCGCCGACTTGACCGGCCAAGCGGCGAGCGCCGTAACCGCGACCATCACCAGCAGCGCCCAGCCCGCGGTGGTCATCGCGTTGCTCATATCGGACTGGCGGGAGCGCCAGAGGAGGTACAGCCCCACCACGCACAAGGTGACGATGCCGAAGACACTGAACACCTTCTGGTACACGGCCTTGGTCGCCTGCTCGACCAGTGGGTCCGCCCAACCCCACATCGAGCGCGGATCCCAGGCCCGCTCTCGCAGCGCGTTTGAGGCCCCCACGATCGCAGTTGCGATCATGAACTCCCCGTTCGCCACGGTCGTGGTGAACTTGTAGTCCGGATGCAGGACAGACGACGCGCAGCCGCCCGGTATGTCGTACGTCGGGTAGCTGTAGCCTGCGTAGCCGTAGTCGCTGTAGAGCCCTTTCGGCCCAAGCTCCTTGGCGGAATCTGGGCGGCCTGCGAACCAGCCGGCGAGGCCGGAGTCCGGCGTACCCGGGGTCGGTGCGTTTCGGCACTTGACCTCGTCCTCGCTGACCGCTTGCAGTTTTCCTACGCAGGCCCGGAAGTCGGCCTGCCACTCGGCGGTGGTGCAGAGGTCGGCGCGGACCTGCGCGACGGGAGGTGCGGCGGCTGCGGCCTCTGCACCGATCAGCGGCCAGCTGAGGGTCGCCACGGCCAGTACGCCGAGGGCGAGCAGGAACGACGTGATCCTTGCCCGGGCCCCAGCCATGTCACGCCTCCAGATCCGGCAGGGGGATGCTCGGGAGCACTCCGGCCGCTGCGGCGATCGCGGCGGGCGTCGTGTCGAGGTGGTCCAGCAGCCCTTCGACGTACGAGACGTCGACTCGGACCTTCTGCACGCGGCCGTCAACGTCGCGCATCACGAACTCGCGGAAGCCGAGGCGGTTGGCCGAGCTGGTGTCGGCAGCGGAGAGCGAGGCGAGTGTTGCCTCGTACCCGTCGTTGACCGGCACCCGCAGCAGCCGCAGTGCTTCGGAGGCGATCTCGGCGTCTTCGGCGATCCGGCCGACGAAGACGGTGGAGACCAGGTTCTGCACGTCGAGGCCGAGGATGTCGCGGGGGTTCTGCGAGGCGACCAGCGCGGCGAGGTTCCATTTGCGGGAGTCGCGGGCGAGTCGGACCAGGAACGAGCGTCCGGACCGCCAGCCCTCCATGAAGTGCGCCTCGTCCAGGCCGACAAGCTTGCGGGACGACATCGAGCCGCCGTAGCAGCGGCGAACGGCGAGCCGGTGCGCGGTGTGCAGCATCGGCAGGGCCAGTGCCTCCTCGGCCGACCAGTACTCACGCTCGATCTTGAGGTCGGGCAACCGCAGCCCGGCCATGGTGATCACGGTGAGTGCGGCGTCGGCGCCGAGCAGCCCCTCCGGTGGCCGCCCGAAGAAGAGCATCGCCAGTGGCATCTCGGCGGTGTCCAGCAGGAGGTTGGCGAGCTCCTTGCCGGTGTCGTCGTCGAGGCGACCGAGGCAGCTCACCACGTCGTCCAACGTGGATGTCTCCTCGGCGGGTACCTGGCGGACGGCGTGCCGGAACAGCGTGGCGGTTGACGCCTCCCGGGCCACCTGCGGCGGCACGAGCATCATGCAGATGTCCTGGACCAGCATCCGCCGCTCGGCCCGCGCGTTGGAGACCGCGATCTCGAACTCGCGGTCACCGGACGCCCCGGCAGCGAATTCGGTACGCAGTGGCGTGGGAATGAGCGAGTAGGGCGCCAGGGTGCCGTGCTCCGAGCCGGTCAGGTTCAACACCCGGGAGTACGGTCGCAGCTCCGGCATCGCGCAGAGTCGGGCCAGCGGCCCGGACGGGTCGAGCAGGGTCACCTGGACACCTCTGCGGGCCGCCAGGTAGCCAAGCGCGCCGAGCAGGGTCGACTTGCCACCGCCCGGTTCGGCAACGAAGACCGCGAGCCCGGAGCGCTCCCGGACCTCCATGGGGAAGTGCAGGTCGAGGAAGACCGGGCGGCGGCAGGTGCCGGCGGTCCGGCCGATCAGGTCGCCCCGCCGGTCACCCACGTTCGATGCCGCCTGGGGGAGCGCGGCCGCCAGCAACGGCACCGGCATGCGGCGGACGTAGCCGGTGTTGGCGATCGGTTCGCCAGGGATGAACTCGCGGGCCAGCCAGTCCTGGTTCTTCGGGTGCTGCAGCGAGATGCGCAGTTCCCGGGAGTAGAGCTGGATGAGCCGGCGGGCCCGCTCCAGGCATTCCTCCCTGGTCCGGCCGCCGACGGCGATCCGGTGCCAGCCGTGTGCGCGGGCCGAGTCGACCGGCAGGCCGGTGGTCATCTCGTCGCCGATCACCAGCGCGCGCTTGGCCAGTCGCTCCAGCTCCGGGGGTGCGTCGATGCCGTGCTCGGCATAGTCGAGCTGTTGCGAGCGGATCATCCGCAGCCGGTGTTCGAGATTTCGGAAGGAGTCGTTGGAGCCGAGGATGTCGACGCGGGTGGAGATCTCCATCGGCCAGGGCAGCCGCTCGTGGAAGTGCAGCCAGGGTTCGTGCCGTTCCGGGATCTCCAGCGGCTCCATCCGGCCGACGGCGAGCACGGCCACGTGCCGCTCCTCGCCGGTCATCCGGTTGACCAGCTTCACCGTCGAGCCGTACGGGGTGCGGTAGCGCTCGACCTGCTCGGTCAGGGCGAGCAGGTCGCCGCGTTCCCAGCGCCCGTCGGTCACCGGGGAGAGTGTGCCCGGCGGCGCCATGCAGAGGGCCACCGAGCGGTAGAGCAGCCACTCGAGCTCCTGCGCGGTGACCCGCCGGCCTCGCATGCCGAACGCGCCGAGGACCTCGTCGAACTGCTCCACGGTGCGACCCAGCTTGCGGCGCTCGCCCTCGGCGGTGCCCCGGCCGAAGCTGCGCAGCAACCGTTCGGTGAGCGAGTCGCCGAGGGACCGGCGGGCGAAGGTGACGCCCAGGTAGGTCTGGCCCTCAGCGTGGTTGACCGCCATCAGGTGGCGCTGGGCGGCGACCAGGTGATCAGCCCAGCCGGTGGTGCCGGGCACGTCGGCGAGCGGTGCGGAAGTGTGTGCGTCGATGGTGCGCGCCCACTCGTCGGCGGGGAACGGCCGTGTGGTGCGACGCAGGTGCAGCCGGAAGCCGGCCAGGCCGGCGTACTGCTCGGAGATCGCCGACAGCAGCGCCTCGCGCTCCGCGTCCGGACGGAACGCCCAGCGGACCTCGGGCAGCCAGTACCACGCGGTGACGGTGTTGGGTGTGAAGGTCAGGTGACCGGCGATCTCGGTGATGGCCAGCTCGACCGATGGGTCCCGATCCCCAAATTTGATCTTCGGGGCGCGGATGCGCGTCGGTTTGGTCGGTCGGTCCGGTCGGCTCGCGGCACGCTGTCGGGGTGGGGCGAGCTGCCGCCCGGTCGGCTCGGTGTCGGCGCCCCGGGGTCGCTCCGTGTTGGTGGTCCGGCGCGCGGTGCGCTCCAGAGCCGGCCGCTCCGGGGGTGCGGTGCTGGCCAACGGCTCCGCCGATGCTGTCGGCCGGCTGGCTTGTGTCGTCGGCCGGCCTGCCGGCGTAGCCGTGGAGCCGTTGCCCGGCGCGGTGCTGGCTGGGCGGCTGGTGGGACCGGTGGTCGCCGGCGGCGGCGCGGCGGCGGTCGGGTCGGCCTCGGCCGGTGGACGGAGCATCGGCAGGCGATCGCCGGCCTGATGCGGCACCCGGGACTCGCTGGCCGGGTGGCCGCCCCCGTGTCGCGGCTCGACGGGCCGGCGACCGCTGCCGGGCCGGTCGTCGGGCGTCCACGGTGGTTCCAGTTCGGGAATCGGCCGGCCTGGGGCCGGGCCGGCTGCGGGTGGCGGCTGCTGTGGGATCGCCGGCTGCTCCCGGGTGCTCGGACCGGCCGAGACGGCTCGCGCCGCGCCGGGCCGTGCCCCGCCGAACAGGTCCAGGAAGGGAGAGTCGATGTCGGCGTTCTCGCCGGCCGACACCGCGGTGGGCTCGGCGGGTGGCGTCCGGCGGGGGACCGGCCGGGGTGCCTGGAACACGCCGACCGCACCGTGGCCGGGCGACGTCACCAGCGCAGGATCGAGCGCGACCTCGTCCTCGTCCTCGGCGCCGGTGTAGCCGTATGACTGCGCACGGTGACTTGCCGGCACGGCCGGGTGGCCGGCCGGGGAACCCGGCGTGGAAGAGCGACTCATGCGACCGCCTTAGTGACTGGCGGCAGGCTGTTACCCGCGTAGTACGACGGACCAATCGGCGTACGCCCGGTCATGCCAGCTCCTCCCGGATCCTGATCCGGCTGCCGACCAGGCGCGGGTCGCGCTGCTCGATCGCCGGCTCCCGGGTGCGTCGCCAGTCGGTCAGCGCGGTGCGGATGACCACCCGCGCCGGCCGATCGGGGTCGACGTGCCGGAAGATGAACGACGTGGTCACGATGGCGAGCGCGATCTCCCAGGCGGGGAAGAGCTCGACCGTCAACGTGAACAGCCAGTGGATGAACATGTAGAGGGGGACCAGCAGCATGAAGAGCCCGTACTGGGCGTAGGGCAGGTGGACCGGAAGGGTGTAACCGGGCGGCCCGAGGTAGACCAGGCGGGCCCGGTAGATGTCGTCGTCGGTGCGCAGCCGCATCTGGTGAACGCGCCTATTCGAAGATGAGGTCGATCAGGTAATCGCCGACGAAGAAGAGTGTTGCCGCGCCCGCGATGAAGGCGAGCCCGACGATGGCGATCGCGGAACTGGTCAGCACCTTGGAGATCTCGCCCCGGCTGGCACGGCCGATGAAGATGACGCCCAGGACGGCGAGCAGGATCGGCGCGATCTTGCTGGCGAAGAAGGTGACGACACTGTTGGTGTCGATCCCCTTCGGTGCCGGCTCGGCGAGCGGAGTCGACGCCAGAGTGGAGAGCGCGTGGGCGACGCCGGACGACGCCGTCTCCATGAGCTCGAAGGCGATCACTGGAAACCTCCCCATAGCGCGGCCGGCGGTGCCGCGGCGGTGCAATAGGCGAGCCTGGCGGGAAAAGTGCTCCACAGGGCGCAGCGATCTTGACCCTGTGTTCGTTACTCACCACAGAGCGTGGCGAGGTTTGGGCGGTTTTTCCCCGCTTCGGCCCTCCCTCCAAGCTTCGCCATCTCGATGCTGGCCAATTCCAAAGCGTACGGGCCGCCCCGGATTGCGACAAGCCGCGAAGGGGCTGCCCGATGCTGCCCGGATGACCGATCGTACACCTGTTCCAATGAGCACGTCAGGGATGGTGATGCGAGCCGACCCGGGTCGGTAAGCGCCGCTGCCGCGACCGGTACCGTCTAGTCGTGACCGATCTGGTGCGGGCTTCGGGCCCGGTGGTGATGGGCGTCCTCAACGTCACACCGGACTCCTTCTCCGACGGCGGACGGTACGCCGACCTCGACTCGGCTGTCGGACATGGCGTCCGTCTCCGCGACGCTGGCGCGCACCTGGTCGACATCGGCGGTGAGTCGACCCGCCCGGGCGCTGAGCGGATCGACGCCGCGACCGAGGTCGCCCGGGTGTTGCCGGTCATCCGCGAGCTGACCGCCGCCGGCGTGGCGGTCAGCATCGACACCAGCCGCGCACGGGTGGCGGAGGCCGCCCTGGGCGCCGGGGCGGCGGTGGTCAACGACGTCTCCGGTGGACTGGCCGACCCGGACATGGCCCGGGTGGTCCGGGACGCACGCTGCCCCTGGGTGTTGATGCACTGGCGTGGCCACTCCCGCGAGATGCGCGAGCTGGCCAACTACACCGACGTGGTGGTCGACGTCCGGACCGAGTTGGCCCAACGGATCGACGCGGCGCTGGCCGCCGGGGTTTCCGCCGACCGCCTCATCGTCGACCCTGGACTCGGCTTCGCCAAGACCGCGGCGCACAACTGGGAGCTCAGCGCCCGCCTGCCGGAGCTGCTGGACCTCGGCTACCCGCTGCTCTTCGGGGCCAGCCGCAAGTCGTACCTCGGCAGGCTGCTCGCCGCCCCGGACGGCACCCCGCGACCGACCGCCCAGCGGGAGGCGGCCACCGTGGCCACCAGTGTGCTGGCGGTCGCGGCGGGTGCCTGGGGCGTACGCGTGCACGACGTACAGGCCACCGCCGACGCGCTCGCCGTCTGGGCCGCTACCGGCAGCCCGCGCCTGGCCGCCGCTACCAGCAACCCGCGCCTGGCCGCCGCCTCCGACGATCACGAGCAGAAGGTGCAGCGATGACGACCGACCGGATCCAACTGACCGGCCTGCGGGCCCGCGGCCGGCACGGGGTGTACGACTTCGAGCGGGCACAGGGGCAGGACTTCGTGGTCGACGCCGTCCTCGAACTGGACCTGGCCCCGGCCGCCGCCAGCGACGACGTCACCGACACCGTGCACTACGGCGAACTGGCCGAACGACTGGTCGCGGTGGTGACCGGCGAGCCGGTCAACCTGATCGAGACCCTCGCGGACCGACTTCTCGCGGTCTGCCTGGCCGACGAGCGGGTCGCGGTGGCCACGATCACCGTGCACAAGCCGGAGGCCCCGGTGCCGCACACCTTCACCGACGTGGCCGTCACCATGACCCGGACGCGTTCCCGGTGACCAGGGCCGTGCTGTCGCTCGGCAGCAACCTGGGTGACCGGCTGGATCACCTGCGCACGGCTGTCGCCACGTTCGGCGACGCCGTACTCGTGCTCTCCGGGGTGTACGAGACTCCACCGTGGGGCGACACCGACCAGCCCGCGTACCTCAACGCGGTGTTGCTGGCCCAGGACGAGACCGCGACGCCGCGCGACTGGCTGGAGCGGGCTCGCGGCGCGGAGCGCGCGGCCGGTCGGGTCCGTGACCCGCAGCGGCGGTTCGGGCCGCGCACCCTCGACGTGGACGTGATCGCGGTCTGGGACGACGACGACACGCCGGTGCTCAGCGACGACCCGGAGCTGACGCTGCCGCACCCCCGGGCGCACCTGCGCGCCTTCGTGCTGCGGCCGTGGATCGACATCCAGCCCTACGGGCGGCTGCCCGGTCACGGCTGGCTGACCGACCTGCTCACCACCGGCCCCGCGGCCGACGACGCGTTGGAACTGCGCCCCCGGCCGGAGTTGGCGTTAGAGTCGACGACATGACCGAGCGGAGCCGGCCGGCATGACGCAGGCGAAGTCCCCACCACCGGGCGGGTCGGGCCCGGATCGGTCACGGATGGGCCCCACCCGGATCTCGACCCTGGTCGTGGCCGCCCTGGCTGCGGCGGCGGTGGCCTGGCTGCTGATCAGCACCCTCTACTACAGCGGCATCCCACGGCTGCCCTGGCTGCCGGTGGTGACGCTGGCCGGGCTCGCCGTGCTCGAGGCGTACGCCGCGATCAACACCCGGGGCCGGATCGAGCGCAAACCCGGCCGGGACGCGGTCGACCCGCTGCTGGTTGCCCGCTTCGTGGTGCTGGCCAAGGCATCGGCGCTGGCTGCGGCGATCTTCGCCGGTTTCTACGCGGGTCTCACCGGCTGGCTCTTCGTGGAGACCACCCGCGCGGCCCTGGACGATCGACCGGCTGCCGGCGGGGGTCTGCTCGCCTCGCTGGCTCTGGTCGGCGCCGCCCTGTGGCTCGAGCGCTCCTGCCGGGTGCCGGAACGCCCGGACGACGAGCGCGAGCAGGACCCACGGGAGAGCCGCCCCGGGCAGCGCTGAGCATGGGGTTACGCCCGGGTCCGGGCGCGGGTACGGTGCCTGCGATCGGGGAGCAAGGGCCGCCCACCGATCGTCCGCGCGCCGGACCGGGGACGGCCGGCCACTGGGGAGGCGGCGTCATGGGGTACGAAGAAGCGGGGCGGGACCGCGCGACCGAGCCCTCGTCCGGGGTGCCCGTCGCCGTTCTGGAGAACGTCTTCGACGACCCCACCCACGGCGAGCCGGGCCGGGATCGGGTCGGCGTCCATCTGGGCTGGGAGCTTGTGCTGCTGGCTGGGCTGGCGGTCCTGGGCTGGCTGCTCTGGCAGGAAAATCCGGCCGCCCTGCGCGCCGACAACCTGCGCACGCTGCTCGTCGACGCGGTGGGGCTGGGGTTGCTCGCCCTGGCCGCCGGGTTGAGCCTGCGTACGGCCGCGCCAAACCTGGCCGTCGGGCCGGTCGCGGTCGCCACCGCCCTGCACTACGCCGAGCAGGGCGATCGGGGTCTACCCGCGTCGGTCGGCCCGGCGGTGGCGGTCGCCGCGCTGGGCGGGCTCGCGCTGGCGCTGGCCGTGGTGGGGCTGCACGTGCCGGGTTGGGCTGCCAGCCTGGCCGGCGCGGCCGGTGTGGTGGTGTTCATCGAACGCCGTTCGGGGCCTGTGCTGGTGCAGAGCGACTACGACCCGGGGCGCAACGCCGGATACCTCTTCGCCGGGTTCGCCGCGCTGGCCGTCCTCGGCGGGTTGTTCGGCGCGATCCGGGCGATCCGCCGGCTGGTCGGCCGGTACCGGCCGATCGCCGATCCGGCCCAACGGCGGGGCGCGGTTGCCGCCGTGGTCACCGCGCTCGGGCTGGTCGGCTCGACCGTGCTGGCCGCTCTCGCCGGGGTGCTGCTCGCGGCCAACGGCCCCGGGGTCGTCGAGCCCACCTCGGGGCTGGACCTGACGGTGCTGGCGATCGGGGTGGCCCTGCTCGCCGGCACCAGCGCGTACGGCCGTCGGGGCGGTGTGTTCGGAACGTTGCTGGCGGTCAGCCTGGTCGCCGCCTTCCAGGTGTACGCGTCGGAGCGCGGCTGGACGTTCAGCACCTGGGTGGTCGGCGGCGTCGCGCTGGGCGTCGGACTGCTGGTCACCCGGCTGGTCGAGACGTTCGGTCGGCCCCGAGCGGGCAGCACCGACAAACCTGAGCCGGTCGGTGACGGCACGATCAGCACGGGTTGGACCATGCCGCAGTCGCAGTCGGTCGACAACTGGCCGCCGACGTTGCCGACGCCGGCCGCACCCCAACCCGTGGACCCGTGGCGGGATCCGCGTTGGGAGGACAGCCCGCGCAGGTGGGACACCGACGAGCGGTGACCGACGTCGCGTCCGCCAAGCCGGAGCTGATCTCGACCGTTAGGCTCGGCGGCATGACCGACACACCTGCCGCCACCCCCGGCGGAACCTCGTTCGAGGAGCTTGACGCGCTGTCCACCGAGGAGTTGCGGGAGCGGGCGTTCGCCCTGGCCCGGGAGCGCCGCGACGTGGGGTTCTACTGGTCGGTGCTGCGGCACCTGCCGAACGCGGACGAGGCCACGGTGCTGGACGGCGCACCGAACTCGATCGGCCCGACCATCGACGAGGCCAACGCGTTGTGGCGGGAGTTGACCGGTCACGGCTACGAGGAGTCCGCGCCGTTGCTGCGGGCTGCCTTCATCGACTACCTGATGAAGCACTGAACCGCTCGAGGCAGCCCAGGTCCGCCCGAGCGACCGGGTCGGGGCCTGGGCGGATCGCATCGCTCATGCACCGCTCCGGCCCGGTCGGCCGCTACGGCACGGCCGCCGGCACCGGTGCGCTCGCCGTGCTGTTGCTGGTCGGCATCTGTGGCAGCCCGGCGTTCACCGGTTGGGCCGCCACGCAGACCGACCCGGAGTCGGCGGGCGCCTTCTACGTGCGCCTGCTCGCGTGGCCGGCCTGGCGGCTCGACGCGGACGGGCAGGCCGGCGGCTTGTTCGCCGCCGACCTGCGGGCCGTGCTGCTGGTGGTCCTCGCGGTGGCCCTGCTCTACCTGTTGCCCGCCGCGCAGGTGGCCCGGGTGCCCGGCTCGGTCAGCCAGTTCTTCTCCGGCTGGGCCGCGTACGTGCTGGCCGGCGGGCTCGCCGCCGTGCTGGCGGCGCTGCTCGGTCCGACCCCGTCGCTGCTGGGCGCCTTGCAGGACGCCAGCACCGGTGCCGGCTACGGCTTCCTCACCGGGTGGATCATCGGCACCGCCAGCCTCGGCGGTCGCGCCTGATCCGACCGGGCAGGTCAGCTCGTCGGGCGGCCGAGGTCGAGCAGGCGCTGTCGGCTGAGCGCACCCACCGGTCGGCCGGCGTCGGTCACCACGAGTTGGTCCCGTCCCGAGGTGAGCAGCACCGCCAGAGCGTCGTACGCCGAGCCGTCCAGTGCCACGGTGGGCAGGTCCGCCGCGGCGTCCCCGGGTACTGGTTCCAGCGACTCCCGATCGAGTGGGGTGACCGCCAGCCGGCGGATGCCCCGGTCGGCTCCGACGAACTCGCGTACGAACGGGGTGGCGGGTGCGCCGAGCAGCGCGGCTGGCGTGTCGTACTGCTCCAGGTGCCCGCCCTCGGAGAGCACCGCGATCCGGTCGCCGAGCCGGACCGCCTCGTCGAGGTCGTGGGTGACCAGGACGATCGTCTTGCGGACCTCGGCCTGCAGGCGCAGGAACTCCTCCTGGAGGCGGGCCCGGACGATCGGGTCGACGGCCGAGAACGGCTCGTCCATCAGCAGCACCACCGGGTCGGCGGCGAGCGCACGGGCCACTCCGACCCGCTGCCGCTGGCCACCCGACAGCTCGTGCGGGTAGCGGCCGCCGAACTGGGCCGGGTCCAGTCCGACGAGGTCGAGCAGCTCGTCGACCCGGGCCCGGGTCTGATTCTTGGGCCACCGGAGCAGGCCGGGCACGGTGGCCACGTTGGCCCGAACCGTCTGGTGTGGAAAGAGGCCGACGTTCTGGATGACGTACCCGATCCGGCGGCGCAGCCGCACCGGGTCGACGTCGGTGACGTCCTCGTCACCGAGCGTGATGCGGCCGGCGGTCGGTTCGATCAGACGATTGATCATGCGCAGCACGGTCGACTTGCCGCAGCCGGACGGGCCGATCAGCACCACGAGTTCGCCGGCCCGGACGTCCAGGCTGAGCCCTCGGACAGCCTCGGTGCCATCCGGGTAGCGCTTCTGGATGCCCTGTAGGGAGATCGATGCCGCGCGAGGGGATTGGGTCACGTCGGCAGCCTCCGGGGTAACGTCCACGTATGTCCTTCCGCCTGAGCTACCGGGCCGACCCGGGTAACCCCTGGTTCTCCTGGCAGTACGTGCGGGACAACTCTGACACGATCCTCGCCGCCGTGCGCGAACACGCCTCCCTCACCGGGCGCGCGGTGTTGATCGCGGTGCTGATCGCCCTGCCGTTGTCCGTGCTGGCGTACTGGTTCCGGCCGCTCGCCGGTCCGATCCTCGCCGTCAGCGGGGTCGTCTACACCATTCCATCGTTGGCGCTCTTCGCGTTCATCGCGCCCTACCTGGGCACCGGGAGCACCACCGTGCTGGTCGGGCTGGTCCTCTACGCGCTGCTGCTGATCGTGCGCAACGTGGTGGCCGGGCTCAACCAGGTGCCTCCGGAGGTCGGCGAGGCAGCCGAGGGGATGGGGTACGGCCGGTGGGGGCGGCTGTTCCGGATCGACCTGCCGCTGGCCCTGCCGGGCATCGTGACCGGCGTGCGGTTGGCGACCGTCTCCACGGTGGCGTTGGTCACGGTCGGAGTGCTGGTCGGGCACGGCGGCCTCGGGCAGTTGATCTTCGCGGGCTTCCAGAACAACCTCTACAAGGCCGAGATCATGACCGCCGCTCTGCTCTGCGTGGCGCTCGCGGTCGTGCTCGATCTACTGCTCGTCCTGGTCGCCCGCCTGGTGACCCCCTGGTCCACCCGGAGGGCACGGTGACCGTCGCGACGAACCCGATCGGCCAGGCGGTCGTCTGGATCAACGACCCACTGAACTGGACCAATCCCGGAGGGATGCTGGACCGCCTCGGCGAGCACCTGACGATCTCGGCCCTGGCGGTGGCGCTCGGCTGCCTGGTGGCCTGGCCGCTGGGTCTCTGGCTGGGGCACCTCGGTCGTGGCGGCGGTCTGGTGGTGCTGGTGTCCAACGCCACCCTGGCCATCCCCACCCTGGCACTGCTGACCATCCTGCCGGTGGTCTTCGCCAGCGGCTTCGGGCGGACGCCGGTGGTGGTGGCGCTGGCCGTCTTCGCCGTCCCACCCCTGCTGGCCAACGCGTACACCGGGGTGCGGCAGGTGGACCCGGAGGCGCTCGACGCGGCCCGGGGGATGGGCCTGTCCGGCGGGCAGTTGCTCCGCCGCGTGGAGCTGCCGCTCGCGGTGCCCTACCTGGCGGCCGGGTTCCGGACCGCCGCGGTCCAGGTGATCGCGACCGCCGCGCTGGCCTCGTTCGTCAACGGCGGCGGCCTCGGCCAGATCATCCGGACCGGGTTCGGCATCGGTATCGCCGCCGGCGGGGGGCAGATCGTCGCCGGTGGTGTGCTGGTGGCCGGGCTCGCGCTGCTGGCCGAGGTGGTCCTCGGCGGTGTCGAACGGCTGGTCACCCCCCGACCGTTGCGGCGCGGGCGGCAGCGCGCAGGCCGGCCCCGCCCCGCTGACGCCACCGGGAGCGCCTGACTCGTCCGGGTGAGCCTTCCGTCGAGCCAGCGACCAACGGTGGGCCGATCGGTGACGATGCGGTGACGAAGTCCATCCCAAGTTGTCGGTCGGTTGCGGAGCATGTTGGGTGGATATTCGCGGGCGACCGACAGTCAGGATCGTCCGTCGGACACGCGGCCGGCCCGGGACGGGCCGCGCCGGGACACGGAAGGCGGGCACATGCGCGCACGTACACGTCTGGCGATCGGCGCTATCAGCGCCGTCGCCGGGGCAGCGCTTCTCACCGGGTGCGGTGACGCCGGCTCGTCCGGCACCGATGCGCCCAAGCCGGGCGCCTCCGGCGCCGGGTGCGCCCCGGTCGCCGGACAGCAGCTCATCGCTCTGCAGGACGACAAGAAGCTGCAGAATTCGGACAACGTCATTCCCGCGGTCAACAGCAAGGCGGCCAACCCGCAGTTGATCGCCGCATTGGACAAGGTCTCCGCAGCGCTCGACACGCCGAAGCTGATCCAGCTCAACAAGGCCGTGAACGACGACCGCAAGACCCCCAAGGTGGCGGCCGAGGAGTTCGCGGCGGCCAACAACCTCACGGCGGGCATCGCCAAGGGTCCGGGCGGCGCGATCACGGTGGGCGCCGGCAACTTCGCCGAGAGCCAGACGCTGGGCGAGCTGTACCGGATCGCGCTCACCGCCGCCGGCTACGAGGTCAAGGTGCAGCAGATCGGCAACCGGGAGCTCTACGCGCCGGCTCTGGAGAAGGGCGAGATCCAGGTCGTCCCGGAGTACGCGGCGACCATGGCCGAGTTCCTCAACACCAAGGCCAACGGCCAGAACGCCCAGCCGGTCTCCTCGCCGGACATCAACACGACGGTGACCGCGCTCAAGGCCGAGGGCGACAAGGCCGGCCTCACCTTCGGCACCCCGGCCGCCGCACAGGACCAGAACGCCTTCGCCGTCACCCAGGCCTTCGCCGACAAGTACGGCGTGCGGACCCTCTCCGAGCTCGCCGCCAAGTGCTCCGGCAACGCCACCGTGCTGGGCGGCCCGCCGGAGTGCGAGCAGCGTCCGTTCTGCAAGCCGGGCCTGGAGAAGACGTACGGGTTGTCGGTGGGCAAGTTCTCCTCGCTGGACCAGGGTGGACCGCTGACCAAGAGCGGGCTGCGCGACGGTTCGATCAGCGTGGGCCTGATCTTCTCCTCGGACGGGGCCTTCGCCACGAGCTGACTCTCCCTGCGTGCTGAGGACGCCCCCGCCCTCCCGGGTGGGGGCGTCCGCGCGTCCCGGGACCCCGTTCCCTCCGGTGGAGAACCTCGGTAGGCTGCACATCCATGCCAGCCCCGGCCACCTCCGACGCCCGGCGTCAACCACCCCTGCTGACCATGCTCTTCTGGGCGGGCGTCGCTATCGCGCCGGTGGCGGCGCTGATCCTGCTGGTTGCCGACGGTAACGGCCCGTTGCGCCTCGCCGCGGTGCTCGCCATCCTCGCGGTCGTGCTGATCGGCCTCTCCATCGCTCTGCGGCCCGACGGTGAGGACGCGTCGGTGCGAGCCGACGAGCTGCTGGATGAGATCGAGGAGCTCCGCCGGGAGGTGCGCGCCGAGATCGGGGCTGTCGCGCAGCGCGTCAACCAGGCGCTCGACCAGGCGCACCGGGCCCAGGAAGGGCTCGCCACGGTCCGCCGCCGTCTCGACGCCAGCGGTGCCGCCCTCGCCGGCGCCGCCCCTGCCGGTGCCGCGGTGCCAGCCGGGGATTCGGCGGGTGCTGGCCGGGCGCGAGTGCCGGCGGTCGAGCCGCCGGTGGACAACGTGCCGGTGGCCCGTAGCCGGGTGTCAGTGCCGGGTGAGGCGGCGCCGGGCCGGGCCCGGGTCGCCGGCCCGGACGACGCGGCCCGGTGGGGTCGCTCCCAGCACGCGGACGACGGCGAGCCGGCGTACCCGCGAGAGGCCGCCGAGTCGCCGGCGAGTACGGGGACGTACGGCGCGGAACGGTCGGCTGCCACCGCGTACGGCTCGGCCCGCCCCCGAGAGCACGATCGCCCGGAGCCGGCGCACCGGCCGGTTGGCGTGGTCCGGCACACCGAGACCGTGCACGTCACCACCCGACACACCGTGGTGGACGGTGGGCCCGCCGAGCCGGCTGGGCGCTACGGCGGCGGGTACGCCGGCCAGTGGACCTCGCCGGCACAGGAGTGGACCCGGGGCGGCGACGCCGATGAACGTCCCCGAGCCGGGTACGGCGACGACCGACGCTCCGGCGACGACCGCTCCTGGGGGGCGTCGGCCGCGACCCGGGGCGAGCCCGAGTGGACCGATCCGCGCGACGCCTACGCCGAGCCCGACGAGCCCGGCCCGGCCGCCAGGTCGCACCGTTCACCGGAGAGGCCGGCCGCGGACTCCTGGGACAGCCCGGACGATCGCGGCTGGTCGGAGCAGCGCGATCGGGCGAGCGCCGCCGCGCCGCAGCCTGGGCCACCCTTGCGGGCCGACGACACGGGTGAGTACTGGTCGCAGTTGCGGGCCGGTGATCGGTGGGCCGCCGTCCGCGACGACGAGAACGGCCGCGAGCTGCGGGTCGGCGAGCGCCGCGCCGAGATGCACGCCGACGCCGCCGGCACCGAGTACCGGATGGCCGACCGCTGGGCCGCCGTCCGCCATGAGGAGCCGCGCCGTCATGAGGAGCCGCGCCGTCACGAGGAGCCGCGCCGTCACGAGGAGCCGCGCCGCCATGAGGAGTACGAGTCGTACCACCGGGACGAGCCGGCACGTCGGTCCGAGCGTGACGGCGGCTGGCGGGCCGAGCCAGCGGACCGGCCGGCGCTGCCGGTGGGCGGTGTCCCGGTGCCGGACGAGTGGCGCCCGCCGCGCCAGCGCGGTCACCAGGCCGAACCCGCACCCGAGCGGCCCGGTCGGCGTCGGGTCGACGAGCGCTACGGCTACCCGCCCCAGGACGACGTTCCGCGCGCCGGCGGGGCTCCGCCCGGTGACCGCTGGCGCTGAGACGTCAGGCGGCTGACGTCACTTGTCGATGTCGCCGACCACGAAGAACATCGAGCCGAGGATCGCGATCAGATCCGGCACCAGGCACCCGGGGAGCAGGGTGGCCAGCGCCTGCACGTTCGCGTACGAGGCGGTGCGCAACTTCAACCGCCACGGCGTCTTCTCCCCGCGGGACACCAGGTAGTAGCCGTTGATGCCGAGCGGGTTCTCCGTCCAGGCGTAGGTGTGCCCCTCCGGCGCCTTGAGCACCTTCGGTAGACGGGTGTTGATCGGCCCGGTCAGTTGGTCCACCCGGTCCAGGCACTGGTCGGCGAGGTCCAGCGACGCGTACACCTGGTCCAGCAGCACCTCGAAGCGGGCGTGGCAGTCCCCGGCGGTCCGCGTGACCACCGGCACGTCCAGCTCGTCGTACGCCAGGTAGGGGTCGTCGCGGCGCAGGTCCAGGTCGAGCCCGGAGGCGCGGGCCACCGGCCCGGACGCGCCGAACGCGGCGGCGTCAGCGGCGGACAGCACGCCCACGCCCACGGTCCGGGCCAGGAAGATCTCGTTGCGTCGGATCAGATGGTCCAGGTCGGGCAACCGCCGGCGCACCTCGCCGATCGCCGCGCGGGCCCGGCCCGTCCACCCGTACGGCACCTCCTCCTTGAGGCCACCCACCCGGTTGAACATGTAGTGGATTCGGCCGCCGGAGACCTCCTCCATCACCGCCTGGATGGTTTCGCGCTCCCGGAAGGCATAGAAGATCGGCGTGATCGCCCCGATCTCCAGCGGGTAGGAGCCGAGGAACATCAGGTGGTTGAGCACCCGGTTCAGCTCGGCCAGCGCCATCCGCAGCCAGGTGGCGCGTTCCGGCACCTCCATGCCCATCAGGCGTTCGACCGCGAGCACCACGCCCAACTCGTTGGAGAACGCCGAGAGCCAGTCGTGCCGGTTGGCCAACACGATGATCTGCCGGTAGTCACGCACCTCGAAGAGCTTCTCGGCACCCCGGTGCATGTAGCCGATGATCGGTTCGCAGGCGACCACCCGCTCGCCGTCGAGCACCAGCTTCAGCCGCAGCACACCGTGCGTGGAGGGGTGCTGCGGGCCGATGTTCAGCACCATGTCGGTGCCGAGCTGCTGATCGCCGGTGCCGGCGACGAGGCCGGCCCCGGTGCCGACGGTCAGTTCACGGAGGTCCCCGGCGTCGGTGGTCATGCCCGTCATCGTGCCACGCCCGGGCCGAGCGGGATGCCGACCGGTTGGCGCAGCCACCAGTGCCCACCGAGTCCAGCCGGGTCGGTCAGCTCGGCCACCTCCGACGCGGCGGCCAGCGCCCGCACGTACCCCGCCGGGTCGGTGCCGGCCATGCTCAGCGGCGGTCGGCCGCCGTCGGCCCCGAGCGCGCGCAGCGCCTCCCGCTGCAGGACCAGGGAGTACGCACACCGGGCGACCGCCGCACCACCGGAGGCGACCGAGTCCATGGCGACGTGCGCGGTCACATCAGTCGTCCCGTCCGGCACCGGGGGCACCTGCCGCCCATCCCGGTACCCGGTCAACGTCCCGTCGACAGGTCGGCCCTCCCTGAGGTGCCCATAGTCCACCGCCACCGCCAGCCCTCGGCTGATCTTCCGGACTGCGTTGGCCCAGGCCTCATCCCTGCTTCGGCCGATTTCGGCTCGTGGGTGGTCGCTGTGGGGGGTTTCGGGGCAGCCCGGCCGGCTCCGGGCGGTCAGGCTTGATCCCTGCGCCGGCCGGGCTGCCCCGAAACCCGACTCGCTAGCGCTGGTCGCGTCGGTCCAGGTCAGCCCCGGATCAGGGGGACTGTTCGTACTGCGAGGACTCGTGGGGCCGGGCCACCAGGTAGTCAGCCAATCAAGATCAGGAGGACTGACCGGCTCACCAACCGTTTCCGTGCCACTCTCGGGATCGACCAACACGTATCGCCAGCCATCGGTGGTGTGCACCGCCACGTCCAGCGGGACGTTGTCCAGCCACTCGGTAGCCAGCAGCACTCCCGTGATCTCACCGGGAATCTCGGACACCCAGTCGATCTCTTCGGGCAGGTTCTCGGGGCGGACCGCGTACTCCACTGCCGTGAACCGCACCCGCTCCGCAAGCGACGGACGAACGGCAACCAACGACGGCTCGCCGGCGGAGGCCGTGGGAGTCAGGGTTTCCGGGGAGCCCGCCCGCGGAGGGATCAAGCCTGACCGCCCGGAGCGGGTGGGCTCCCCGGAAACCCCCACCGCAACCCCGACGGCCTCATGGATGGTTCGCAGCAGCTCCCCACGCCCGGCGCCCACGTCGACCACGTCAAGGCGCGACGGGTGGCCGAGGGCGGTGTCAACCTCGGTGATCAGGCGTAGGAGCGCGGTGGCGAAGGCGCGGGAGGCGTGCACGCTGGTTCGGAAGTGGTCGGCCGGCCCGGTGTCGGTGACGAAGAAGCCGCCCGGCCCGTAGAGGGCCTGGCTCATCGCGTCCCGCCACAGGATCGACATCAGTTCACTCCGAGTTCAGGGTGCGTCACCGTGCCGACCCTACGGTCATCGGTGCGCCGGACCAGGTGACAAGGGGCACTTCCTTCGGCGGTGAACGTTTTCACACATGCTTGTCCTGGTTCGGCAGGCCGGGCGCATACTTGCGATCGACCGGTACCCCTTCTCGAGGACTGGATCGTCGTCATGAGCGCACCGCTGCGCCCGCGTCCGGCCGCCCCTCGCGGGCCCGCCGTTCTCGGCACCCCTGCCACCTCCCGTCTGCTCACCGTCGGTGTCGTTGGCGCCGGTCGGGTCGGAGCGGTGCTGGGCGCCGCACTCGTCGCCGCCGGGCATCGGGTGGTCGCCGTCACCGGCGATTCCGGGGCCAGCCGCGCCCGACTCGCCCTGCTCCTGCCCGAGGTGCCCCGCCGCCCGGTCGCCGCCGTGGCCCACGCCGCCGTCGACCTGCTGCTGATCGCGGTGCCGGACGACGCCCTGGCCGGTGTGGTGGCCGAGCTGGCCGATCACGGGGCGCTGCGGCCCGGCCAGGTGGTCGCGCACACCTCAGGCGCGCATGGTCTGGCCGTGCTTGCGCCGGCCGCCGAGGTCGGTGCCCGGCCGCTCGCCCTGCACCCCGCGATGACCTTCACCGGTACGCCGGACGACCTGACCCGGCTGGCCGGCATCTCGTACGGCGTGACCGCCCCGGCGGAACTGCGCCCGCTCGCTGCCCGGCTGGTCGCCGACCTGGGCGGCGTGCCCGAGTGGGTGGCCGAGTCGGACCGCCCGTTGTACCACGCCGCGCTGGCTCACGGCGCGAACCACCTGGTGACCCTGGTGAACGAGGCGACCGACCGGCTGCGCGACGCCGGGGTGGCCCGGCCGGAGAAGGTGCTCGCCCCGCTGCTGCGGGCCGCACTGGAGAACGCGCTGCGGCTCGGTGACGACGCGTTGACCGGGCCGGTCTCCCGCGGCGACGCGGGCACCGTCCAGCGGCACCTGGATCGGTTGGCCGCCACCGCACCGGAATCCGTTCCCGCGTACCGTGCGTTGGCCCGGCGGACCGCCGACCGGGCGATCGCCGCCGGCCGGCTGCGGCCGGTCGACGCGCAGTCGCTGCTCGGCGTGCTCGCCGACACCAATCGGGAGGTGACGCTGTGAGCGTGAGGAGTGAGCCGATCTTGCGAGCCCCGCAGTCGCGAACCGAGGTGGCGCTGTGACGCAGGTTGTGCACACGCGTGCGGAGTTGGCTGCGGCTCGCGCTGCGCTGACGGGCACGGTCGGTGTGGTGATGACCATGGGTGCGTTGCACTCCGGGCATGAGACGTTGCTGCGTGCGGCCCGGAAGCAGGCCGACCACGTGCTGGTGACGATCTTCGTGAACCCGCTGCAGTTCGGGCCGAACGAGGACTTCGACCGCTACCCGCGCACCCTCGACGCCGACCTTGAGGTGTGCCGGCGGGCGGGCGCAGATCTTGTCTTTGCCCCGTCGGTGGCCGACATGTACCCGGACGGCCAGCCCCGCGTACGCCTCGACCCGGGCCCGCTCGGCGCGGAGTTGGAGGGCGCGAGTCGCCCCGGCTTCTTCCACGGTGTGCTCACCGTCGTGCTGAAGTTGCTCCAGCTCACTCGGCCGGACCTGGCGTTCTTCGGCGAGAAGGACTACCAGCAGCTCACCCTGGTCCGGCGGATGACCCGGGACCTGGACGTGCCGGTCGAGGTGGTCGGCGTGCCGACCGTTCGGGAGCCGGACGGGTTGGCGCTGTCCAGCCGCAACCGGTACCTGAGCGAGTCGGAGCGGGCAGCCGCGCTGAGTCTGTCCGCCGCGCTGCGGGCCGGTGGGCAGGCCGCCGACGAGGGCCTGGACGCGAAGGCGGTGTTGGCCGCCGCGCACGCCGCGTTCGGTGCCGGTACGCCCGGTGCCCGCCTCGACTACCTGGTGCTCACCGATCCCGAGTTGGCACCGGGGTTGGAGTCCGGGCCGGCTCGGCTGGTGATCGCCGCCTGGGTGGGCGCCACCCGGTTGATCGACAACGCGGCGATCCACCTCGCCCCACGCCACTGACCTGGCCGCACCACCCTCCACCACTTTCGTGAAAGGCCACCCCAATGCTGCGGACCATGCTCAAGTCGAAGATCCACCGGGCCACGGTGACCCAGGCCGACCTGCACTACGTCGGTTCGGTGACGGTGGACGAGGACCTGCTCGACGCCGCCGACCTGCTCCCCGGCGAGCAGGTCGCGATCGTGGACATCACCAACGGTGCCCGGCTGGAGACGTACGTGATCCCGGGCGAGCGGGGCAGCGGTGTGATCGGCATCAACGGTGCCGCCGCGCACCTGGTGCACCCCGGTGACCTGGTCATCCTGATCTCGTACGGGCAGATGGACGACGCCGAGGCCCGGTCGTACCGGCCGCGGGTGGTACACGTGGACGCCGACAACCGGGTGATCGAGTTGGGCGCTGACCCGGCTGCGGTGGCGCCCGGCATGGCCGGTGACCCGGTGCCCAGCCCGCTGGCTGTGTCCGGAGTCTGATCTCGCGCGACGCGATTCCGGTCTGTTACCGGAAGGTCATTTCCGGTTACCCTTGGCGCGCTGGCGCAAGCTGGCGGGTGGCTGGGGGAGGCCGCTATGCGCAGTGCCACGACGACCCTGTTCGCCGCTGCCGTGACGGCAGTGCTGCTGGTGGGCTGTGCCGGCTCCGGTGACCTGGACGGTGACCTGACCGACGACTGGGCGGCGATGCCGCCACCGTCGGCGTTCACCCCGGCCGCCGGTGTGTGTCAGGCCGCCGATTTCATCGACGTGGTCACCCTGGCCAGCTACGAGCCGGTGGACTGCGCCGGCCCGCACCGGGTGGAGACCGTGCATGTGGGGGCGTTCCCGATCGAGCGGCCGAGTGCCCCGGCGGGTGGCTCGGCGGAGTTGCGGGGCGCGTTCGCCGAGTGCGACACCCGGGCGACCGGCTACGTGGGCGACGACTGGCGGGCCGGCCGGCTACGGCTGTCGGTGGCCTTGCCCTCCGGGCCGGGGTGGGCGGCGGGTTCCCGCTTCTTCCGGTGCGACCTCATCGAGCTGACCACGGTCGAGGCTGGGGGCACGGTGGTGGTTCGCTCGGGCAGTCTGCGGGACGCGTTGAAGGGGGCCGCCGGGCTGCGGCTCGGCTGTCAGCAGACCCGTAAGGCGGCCGGTCGGGCCGTGCAGACGCTGGCCCCGGTGGAGTGCGCACAGCAGCACGACGCCGAGTTCGTCGGGGTGTGGCGTGCACCGGACACGGCGTACCCGAGCCGCGACTCCGACTGGGCTCCGCTCTACACCGGCTGTCGGAGCGCTCTCGCCCGGTTCGTGGGCGTGCCCGACGACGCCGACCTGGCCTTTCGCAGCGGTGTGGTGGTCCGCCCGCCGGGTGCGGGACGCTGGCGGGTCGGTGACCGGGGCGTCCGCTGCTACCTGTGGCTCAGCGACCGTACGGTGACTGTCTCGCTGAAGGGCGCGGGCCCGGCTGGCCTACCGGTTCGGACGAAGTGACCACGGCCTGACGGTCGGCGCCGCGCGGGCGACGCCGGACGGGGTCGCCGAAAACACTCGTCCCGCCCCCGCCGCCCCGAGCGAGGATGGTTCGGGTTGACTGGGGGGATGGACCTCTCCACCGTCGACCTGCCGGCCCTGCCCGCGTT
Organism: Micromonospora parathelypteridis; assembly: GCF_014201145.1. Classification (NCBI taxonomy): domain Bacteria; kingdom Bacillati; phylum Actinomycetota; class Actinomycetes; order Micromonosporales; family Micromonosporaceae; genus Micromonospora; species Micromonospora parathelypteridis. Next base: position 2,836,065 of record NZ_JACHDP010000001.1, on the reverse strand, counting down.
GCTGGCCGCGCCCGCGCCCGGCTGGGTGGAGACCACCGACGTGATCGTGGTGGGTTCCGGGGTGGCCGGGTTGACCGCCGCGCTGCACCTGCGTGAGGCGGGTCTGCATGTCACGGTGGTCACCAAGGTCAACATCGATGATGGTTCGACCCGATGGGCGCAGGGCGGCATCGCCGCGGTGCTCGACCCGGCGGACACCCCGGCGGCGCATGCCCGGGACACCGAGGTCGCCGGGGTGGGGCTCTGCGACCCGGCGGCGGTCCGCGTGCTGGTCGAGGAGGGCCCGACCCGGCTGCGGGAGTTGATGCGCATCGGGGCGGAGTTCGATCGCCACCCGGACGGCTCCTTGATGCTGACCCGTGAGGGCGGGCACCGGGCGGACCGGATCGTGCACGCGGGCGGGGATGCCACGGGCGCGGAGGTGCAGCGGGCCCTGCACGCCTCGGTGCAACGCGACCCGTGGATCCGCCTGGTCGAACACGCGCTGGTGCTCGACCTGCTGCGAGCGCCGGGCGACGGCCCGGACGGGCTCGGACCGGCCTGCGGGATCACCCTGCACGTGCTCGGCGAGGGCAGCGAGGACGGCGTCGGTGCGCTGCTGGCCCGGGCGGTGGTGCTCGCCACCGGCGGGATGGGGCAGATCTTCGCGGCGACCACCAACCCGGCGGTCTCCACCGGCGACGGGGTTGCGCTGGCGATGCGGGCCGGCGCGGCGGTGACCGATGTGGAGTTCGTCCAGTTCCACCCGACCGCCCTGATCACTCCGCCGGGCGCGGGAGTCCCCGGTGCCGGGCACGCGCAGCAGCCGCTGGTCTCCGAGGCGCTGCGCGGTGAGGGCGCGTACCTGGTGGATGCCGACGGCAAGCGGTTCATGGTGGGCCAGCACGAGTTGGCCGAGCTGGCACCCCGGGACGTGGTGGCCAAGGGCATCCACCGGGTGTTGCTGGCCACCGGGGACGACCACGTCTTCCTCGACGCACGCCACCTGGGCGGGGATTTCCTGGCCGGGCGGTTCCCGACCATCGTGGCGTCCTGCCTGGCGATCGGCGTGGACCCGGCGACCGACCTGATCCCGGTGGCGCCGGCCGCCCACTACGCCTCCGGCGGCGTCCGCACCGACCTGCGCGGCCGCACCTCCATCCCGGGCCTGTACGCCTGCGGCGAGGTGGCCTGCACGGGTGTGCACGGCGCGAACCGGCTGGCCAGCAACTCGCTGCTGGAGGGTCTGGTCTTCTCGCGGCGGATCGCCGAGGACATCGCGGCCGGCCTGCCCGAGCAGGTCCAGCCGGCGGACACTGGCGCCTGGCGTGGGGGCACGGGCTGGGTGCTGCCCGCGGAGGTGACGCCGACCCTGCAACGGGCGATGACCCGGGGCGCCGGGGTGCTCCGATCCGCGGCGACGCTGGCCGAGACGGCCGGGACGCTGACCGAGCTGGGCGCTGCCCGGGGCCGGCCGCGGACCGCCGACTGGGAGGCGACAAACCTGCTCACCGTGGCGTCCACGCTGGTCGCTGCCGCGTACGCGCGCGGCGAGACCCGGGGTTGCCACTGGCGGGAGGACTTTCCGACAGCCGACGAGCGGTGGCTGGGCCACCTGGTCGGGTCGGTCGGGGCGCAGGGCCGGATAGGGCAGCACTGGGAGGGGCGTTCTTCATGACGGAGTCGACGCAGGCGGCTTTGCGGGCGGCCGGGCTGGATCCGGCGCAGGTGCGGCAGGTGATCGAGACCGCGCTGATCGAGGATCTGGGCCCGGACTTCCTGGACGTCACGAGCGTGGCCACCATCCCCGCGGAGCAGACCGACACCGCCGATCTGGTGGCCCGCGCGGACGGTGTGGTGGCCGGGATGGCGGTGGCCGCCGCCGTGTTCGAGCTGGTGGGCGAGGTGACGGGCTTCGGTCGTACCGTCGAGGTGTCGGTGGTGGCCCGCGACGGCGAGCGGGTGGCCCGCGGTGCGGTGCTGGCGACGGTGACCGGCCCGACCCGGCTGCTGCTGACGGCCGAGCGGACGGCGCTCAACCTGCTCTGCCGGATGTCCGGGGTGGCCACCCACACCCGCGCCTGGGCGGACGCGTTGGCCGGCACGAAGGCGATGGTGCTGGACACCCGCAAGACGACGCCGGGCCTGCGGGCGTTGGAGAAGTACGCGGTGCGGGCCGGCGGGGGCACCAACAAGCGGATGGGCCTCTACGACGTGGCCATGATCAAGGACAACCACAAGCTGGCGGCCGGGGGCATCACGCCGGCCTACCGGCGGGTCCGGGAGGCGTTCCCGGAGGTGCCGGTGCAGGTCGAGGTGACCACCGTCGACGAGGCGGTGGAGGCGGTGGAGGCCGGGGCGGACTTCCTGCTCTGCGACAACATGACGCCTGAGGTGTTGGCCGAGGCGGTGGCCGCGGTGGGTGACCGGGCGGAGTTGGAGGCGACCGGCGGGCTGACCCTGGAGGTGGCGGGTCGGTACGCGGCCACCGGCGTCGACTTCCTCTCGGTGGGCGCGTTGACCCACTCGTCGCCGATCCTGGACATCGCGTTGGACCTGCGGACCGAGTAGCGGGCGCGCGACGGCGACTCAGACGGTGGTCAGCGAGCTGGTGGCCAGGTTGAAGATCACTCGGCTCTCGGTGTCCTGTCGGCCGTCCAGGCCGTACTTGGCCCGGAAGAGCTCCAGCACCCGGTTGTAGATCTCGGGCGGCAGTTCGTCGGCCTCTCCGATGGCGAAGATCTCGCCGTCGGCCTCGGGCCGGTCCAGCACGACGGTCAACCCGGCCAGGCCGTGCCGGGCCACGTTGCGCACCAGGTCGGTGCCGGCGATGTACCACTCGCCGTCGGAGCGTACGTAGTGCGCGTCGCAGGTCTCCAGGTCCCGACCGGCCTGGCGCAGGCAGAGCCGCAGCGTGAGGCAGGCCGCCAGGTCCTCCAGGGGGGCGGTGTCCCACAGTTCGGCGAACCGGTCGTCGACGAACTCGCCCAACGGGGTCGAGACGAACGCCTCGATCTGCTGGGTGTCGAAGGTGCTGCCCTGCACCGGGAAGAACGAGATGAAGGCCTTGCCGTCCCAGCGGTACATCTGGACGGAGGGGGCGGCGCTGTAGACCCGGACCTGAAGTCGGGCGCGGGCCGACTCGGGCAGTTCCTCGCTGAGCCGCGCGAGGTGCCACAGGTTGTTGAGGATGGCGACCGAGGCGTCCCGCCGGCGTAACTCCTCGCCGCGCAGTCGGACCGCCGGTGAGTCCGGGTCGAGCAGGAGCACCTTGACGGCCGCGCCGTTGACCAGCGCGGAGCGCAGCGCGGCCACGAACCGGGCCGCGTACGGGCCCTCCAGCATGCTGGTCCAGGTTTCCAGGATGGCCACGATCTCCCGGGACTGGGCGACCCGTTCGATCAGGGCGTCCCGGTCCAGTCGGGGGTGCTCGATGATGCTGACCGTCTGGAGTTCGCGGAAGAGCGGGTTGAGCACCACGTAGGTCAGCAGCGTCATGATCAGAGCGGCGCCGATGTTGAGGTAGAGGTCGCCGGCGAAGCTGCCGCTCTCCCGAACGGACGCCCGCCACGCCTGCACGATCATCCAGATCGCGCCGCCGGCCAACGCGACCAGCACCAGCACGTGTCGTCGACGTCGGCGCAGGGTGTTACGGCCCCGCACCCACCACGTCCCCGACATGTCCGCTCCCCGTCCGGCCGCGCCGTGGATAGATCCATGCTCATGTCGCGATACGACAAGGATACGGTCCGGCGGCCGGTCCGCACCCGCCCGTACGGTCGTTGTCTAGGCTGCGTGCGTGCTGCTCTGCATCGACATCGGAAACACCAACACCGTGCTGGCGACCTTCGACGGCGACAAGCTGGTGCACTCCTGGCGGATCAAGACCGATGCCCGCTCGACGGCGGACGAGTTGGGCCTGATGTTCCGGGGCCTGCTGGCCGGGGACAACGTCGAGATCACCGGCGTGGCCGCCTGCTCCACGGTGCCGGCCGCACTGCGGTCGCTGCGCACCATGCTCGGCCGCTACTACGCCGACCTGCCGAGCGTCATCGTCGAGCCGGGCGTGCGGACCGGGGTGCAGCTGGCGATCGACAACCCGAAGGAGGTGGGTGCCGACCGGGTGGTGAACACGCTGGCCGCGTACACCCTCTACGGCGGGCCGTCGATCGTGGTGGACTTCGGCACCACCACCAACTTCGACGTCATCAGCGGGCGGGGCGAGTTCCTCGGCGGGGCGTTCGCCCCGGGCATCGAGATCTCCTTCGACGCGCTGGCCGCCCGGGCCGCCCAACTGCGCAAGGTCGAGGCCACCAAGCCCCGCTCGGTGATCGGGAAGAACACCGTGGAGTGCCTCCAGGCCGGCCTGTACTTCGGCTTCGCCGGCCAGGTGGACCGCATCGTCGAGCGGATGACCGAGGAGTTGGGTGAGGTGAAGGCGGTGATCGCCACCGGTGGCCTGGCGTCCCTGGTGATCAACGAGTGCCGCACCATCACCCACCACGAGCCGATGATCACGCTGATCGGCCTGCGGATGGTCTACGAACGCAACCTGTGACGCCGGGCGCCGCCGTGGTCGGTCGCCGCGCGGGGCTTCACCGCCGTCGGGCGCGGAAGACCATGGTCCGGTACGGCATCTCGATGATCTCCCGGCCGACCAGGTCCGGGTGACGGGCGAGGAGGTCGAGTACGTTCCGGTCGACCTCGGCCTGCTCCTGGCTGCTGGCGGTCAGCCAGTAGGAGCGGGTGTGCAGCATCCCGAGCAGTTCGTCCGGGGTGAGCAGCGTCCGGTGCGCGAACCGGGCCACCTGCACCGGCCCGAAGGCCGGCCCGAAGCCGGCGACCTGCCTGCGTAGATCGGGTGCGTTGTCCCGGAGGTCGGCGATCCGGCTCAGCTCCACCATCCAACTGGCCGCCTGCTCGTCGCGGATGTTCCAGATCGGGGCAAACGTCCCGCCGGACCGAAGCACCCGGGCGATCTCGGCGTGCGCGGGTTCCTTGTCGAACCAGTGGTAGGCCTGGCCGACCAGCACCGCGTCGGCGCTGCCGTCCGGCAACGGCATCGACTCGGCGCTGCCGGCCCGGGCTGTGAGACCCGGGGTGGTGATGTCCAGTTGGGCGCGCATGCCGGGGTCGGGCTCCACCGGCGTCACCGGGTGCCCGAGGGACCGTACGACCCGGGTCAGGATCCCGGTGCCGGCGGCGAGGTCGACCACCTGGGCGTCGTCGTCCAACCCGTCAAGCGCCCAGCGGACCGCCTCTTCGGGATAGCTGGGACGAAACCGGTCGTAATCGCTCGCCGCAGCGCCGAAGGAGAGGGCCTGAGTGTGATCGACCATGACGGGAGGTTATCCGGTAACAGCCCCCGGGACGCTTGAGTACGCTCGGGCCTGACCCCCTGTATCTCCCGTGACGAGGAAGCGTGCCGTGAGCGAGCAGAACGCCGTGCCAGTGGACCCCGCCGACGACCTTCCCGAGCAGATGAAGGTCCGCCGGGAGAAGCGGGACCGGATGCTCGCCGAGGGCGTGGAGCCCTACCCGGTCGGCTTCCCCCGCACGACCACCCTGGCGCAGGTCCGGGCGAGCTACGCCGACCTGCCGACCGACACCGCGACCGGCGACCAGGTCGCGGTCACCGGCCGGGTGATCTTCGTGCGAAACACGGGCAAGCTCTGCTTCGCGACCTTGCGCGACGGCGACGGCACCGAGTTGCAGGCGATGCTCTCCCTGGACCGGGTCGGGCCGGAGCGGTTGGAGGCCTGGAAGCGCCTTGTCGACCTCGGTGACCATGTCGGCGTCACCGGCGAGGTGATCACCAGCCGCCGGGGTGAGCTGTCGGTGCTGGCTCAGCAGTGGGAGATGACCGCCAAGGCGTTGCGACCGTTGCCGGTGGCGCACAAGCCCCTCTCCGAGGAGGCCCGCGTTCGGCAGCGTTATGTCGACCTGATCGTCCGGCCGCAGGCACGGGAGATGGTCCGTACTCGAGCCGCCGCCGTACGTAGTCTGCGCGATTCATTGCACGGGCAGGGCTTCATCGAGGTGGAAACGCCGATGTTGCAACTGCTGCATGGTGGTGCGGCGGCCCGACCGTTCGTGACCCACAGCAATGCGTTGAACACCGATCTGTATCTGCGAATCGCTCCGGAACTGTTTCTCAAGCGCGCCGTGGTCGGCGGTGTCGACCGCGTCTTCGAGATCAACCGGAACTTCCGTAATGAGGGTGTCGACTCTTCGCACTCGCCGGAGTTCGCGATGCTGGAGACGTACCAGGCGTACGGCGACTACGACACGATGGCCGAGTTGACCCGCAATCTCGTGCAACAGGCCGCGATCGCGGTCAGCGGCTCGATGGTGGTGACCCACGCCGACGGGCGGGAGTTCGACCTGGGCGGCGAGTGGCGGTCCGTGACGCTGTTCGGCGTGCTTTCCGAAGCACTCGGCGAGGAGGTCACGGTCCGCACCGAGCGATCCCGCCTGGTGGAGTACGCGGACAAGGTCGGATTGGCCGTGGACCCGAAGTGGGGCCCGGGCAAGCTGGCCGAGGAACTGTTCGAGGAACTGGTCGTCCCCGGCCTGGAAGCACCCACCTTCGTGCGGGACTACCCGGAGGAGACCAGCCCGCTCACCCGGGCCCACCGCAGTGAGCCGGGGCTGGCCGAGAAGTGGGACCTCTACGTGCTCGGCTTCGAGCTGGGCACCGCGTACTCCGAGCTGGTCGACCCGGTTGTGCAGCGCGAGCGGCTGGTGGCCCAGGCGCAGCTGGCGGCCCGTGGCGACGACGAGGCGATGCGTCTCGACGAGGACTTTCTCCGGGCGATGGAGTACGGAATGCCGCCGGCCGGCGGTATGGGAATGGGAATCGACCGGCTCTTGATGGCCCTGACCGGGCTCGGAATTCGGGAAACGATCCTCTTCCCGTTGGTCCGCCCGGAGTAGTCCCGCCGGGCTCGAGCAGAGTTGTAACGGCATCCTATTGACGGGGCGAGCAGCGCGCGGGTTATTGTGCTCTCGTTAGCAGGAGCACCCTGCTCGAAAGGAATGTGGGACGTGGCCAAGCAGATCATTCACAAGCTGGTCGATGACCTGGACGGCGGGGACGCTGACGAGACCGTCAAGTTCGCCCTCGACGGCGTTCAGTATGAGATCGACCTGTCGAGTGCCAACGCCGCTAAATTGCGCGACGCTTTCGCCTCGTACGTGGGTGCCGGCACGAAGGTCGGCCGGGGCGGCGTGGTGATCGGTGGGCGGGCTGCCCGCGGTCGGGGTGGCGCGACCGCCGATCGGGAACAGAACAAGGCGATCCGGGAGTGGGCCAAGAAGGCCGGCAAGGACATCTCGGACCGGGGTCGTATCCCGCAGGAGATCGTCGACGAGTACCACGCGAAGCGCTGATCCGTCAGCAGCTGGGTGGCTAGCACGTCACCGCAGGCGACACCGACGCCGGGCCGGAGCAGTTCTCCGGGCCGGCGTCGCCGTCTCTGCGACCGGCCCCGGTCGGACGCTTGTCGCCCGCCCGCGCCCGGTCAACCGACCGCGTCCGGGGGCCGGGAAGCATTCCGTGGCCCCCGGCGTTATCCACAACCAGTGGACCAACTATCCACAGCCTGTGGACAACCTTCCCAGGGTTGGGCGCGGCGGTCGTCGAGACCGCCGGTCCGCCCTCCCAGGGCCTCCCGGAACGCTTTCGGAGCCGGGATTGGGCCTACATCGCGCCAGTCGGATTTCGCTCTGCGCGTAGCGACAGGACTACCGGAACACCTCCTGAGCGCGGACGGTTGTCCAAAACGACGTGCAACCGACCCGGACCAGAGACACACGACCTCAGCTGAGTCGGTCAGCGACGATAGAGTAAGGAGGCACGGACGCCCGTCCCGGACGTTCGTGCACCGGCCCCGCCAAGATCTTGACCATCAAGGCGCACGGCACGTGAGGAGCACGAGGGCATGTTCGAGCGGTTCACCGACCGAGCGCGACGGGTTGTCGTCCTGGCCCAAGAAGAGGCCCGGATGCTCAACCACAACTACATCGGTACGGAACACATCCTGCTGGGCCTGATCCACGAAGGTGAAGGCGTCGCGGCAAAGGCCCTGGAGAGCCTCGGCATCTCCCTTGAGGGCGTCCGCCAGCAGGTCGAGGAGATCATCGGCCAGGGCCAGCAGGCGCCGAGCGGGCACATCCCGTTCACGCCGCGGGCCAAGAAGGTGCTGGAGCTGTCGCTGCGCGAGGCGCTGCAGCTCGGCCACAACTACATCGGCACCGAGCACATCCTGCTCGGGCTGATCCGTGAGGGCGAGGGCGTCGCCGCCCAGGTGCTGGTGAAGCTCGGCGCCGACCTCAACCGGGTCCGCCAGCAGGTGATCCAGCTGCTCTCCGGCTACCAGGGCAAGGAGCCTGCCGCGGCGGGCGCCGCGCCGGGTGAGGCCGCGCCGTCGACCAGCCTCGTGCTGGACCAGTTCGGCCGTAACCTGACTCAGGCCGCCCGCGAGGGCAAGCTCGACCCGGTCATCGGGCGCGAGAAGGAAATCGAGCGGGTCATGCAGGTGCTCTCCCGCCGTACCAAGAACAACCCGGTCCTGATCGGTGAGCCCGGCGTCGGTAAGACCGCCGTGGTGGAGGGGCTGTCCCAGAAGATCATCAAGGGCGAGGTGCCCGAGACTCTCAAGGACAAGCAGCTCTACACGCTCGACCTCGGTGCGCTGGTGGCTGGTTCCCGCTACCGCGGTGACTTCGAGGAGCGCCTCAAGAAGGTGCTCAAGGAGATCCGCACTCGCGGCGACATCATCCTGTTCATCGACGAGATCCACACCCTGGTGGGTGCGGGCGCCGCCGAGGGCGCGATCGACGCGGCGAGCATTCTCAAGCCGATGCTGGCCCGTGGTGAGCTGCAGACCATCGGTGCCACCACCCTCGACGAATACCGCAAGCACCTGGAGAAGGACGCCGCTCTCGAGCGCCGGTTCCAGCCGATCCAGGTGGGTGAGCCGTCGCTGGCGCACACCATCGAGATCCTCAAGGGCCTGCGCGACCGCTACGAGGCGCACCACCGGGTGAGCATCACCGACGCCGCCCTGGTGGCTGCCGCAACTCTGGCCGACAGGTACATCTCCGACCGCTTCCTGCCGGACAAGGCGATCGACCTGATCGACGAGGCCGGTGCCCGGATGCGGATCCGTCGGATGACCGCGCCGCCAGACCTGCGTGACTTCGACGAGCGCATCGCCCAGGTGCGCCGCGACAAGGAGTCCGCGATCGACGCTCAGGACTTCGAGCGCGCCGCCCAGCTGCGGGACAAGGAGAAGCAGCTCCTTGGCCAGAAGGCTCAGCGGGAGAAGGAGTGGAAGGCCGGTGACCTGGACGTCGTCAGCGAGGTCGACGACGAGCAGATCGCCGAGGTGCTCGGCAACTGGACCGGCATCCCGGTCTACAAGCTGACCGAGGAGGAGACCTCGCGCCTGCTGCGCATGGAGGACGAGCTGCACAAGCGCGTCATCGGCCAGGAGGACGCGGTCAAGGCGGTTTCGAAGGCGATCCGGCGTACCCGGGCCGGCCTGAAGGACCCGAAGCGCCCGTCGGGCTCGTTCATCTTCGCCGGCCCGTCCGGTGTCGGTAAGACCGAGCTGTCCAAGGCGCTCGCCGAGTTCCTCTTCGGCAGCGAGGATGCCCTCATCCAGCTGGACATGTCCGAGTTCCACGACCGCTACACGGTCTCCCGGCTCGTTGGTGCCCCTCCCGGCTACGTCGGTTACGACGAGGGCGGACAGCTGACCGAGAAGGTGCGGCGTCGGCCGTTCTCGGTGGTCCTCTTCGACGAGATCGAGAAGGCCCACCCGGACGTGTTCAACACGCTCCTGCAGATCCTCGAAGACGGTCGGCTCACCGACGGTCAGGGTCGGATCGTGGACTTCAAGAACACGGTCATCATCCTGACCACCAACCTGGGCACCCGTGACGTCGCCAAGGCGGTGTCGCTGGGCTTCCAGCAGTCGGAGGACTCCGAGTCCAACTACGACCGGATGAAGCAGAAGGTCAACGACGAGCTCAAGCAGCACTTCCGGCCTGAGTTCCTCAACCGGATCGACGACACCATCGTCTTCCACCAGCTGCGCCAGAACGAGATCCTCTCGATCGTGGACATCATGATCCAGCGGATCGAGGGCCAGCTGCGCAACAAGGACATGGGCCTGGAGCTCACCGACAACGCCAAGAAGTACCTGGCCGCGAAGGGCTTCGACCCGGTGCTCGGTGCCCGTCCGCTTCGTCGCACGATCCAGCGCGACATCGAGGACAACCTCTCCGAGCGGATCCTGTTCAACGAGCTGACCCCGGGTCAGATCGTGGTGGTGGACTGCGAGGGCGACCCGAACGACATCGACAAGTCCAAGCTCGTCTTCCGGGGCGCGGAGAAGCCGGTCGAAGTTCCGGACGCCGTGCCGGCCGACCTCGGTGGCACTGCCGCTGGCACTGCCGTCGCGGGTGCGGACGAGTAGCACAACCAGCAAGGGGCGGGCCCGATGGCGCAAGCGCCATCGGGCCCGCCTTTTTGGTACCACCACCCACCAGACCAGCCGCCGCAGCGGCCGAGACGAGCTTGATCGTCACCAGGTCGCCGATGTGGCGGTGTCGCGCTGTCTGGATGCCCCCACGTCGCCGACCTGGCGTCGATCATGAAAGACGAGGCGGCGGGCCGCCGCCCATGGGGGTCAGGTGGTGAGGTCGGCGGTGGGTTGGGACGGGCCGTCGCCGACGAGGCGGAAGGAATCGGCGTCGGCCGGTTCGACGAGCCCGTCCTGCACCAGGCCGGCCAGGGCTCGGGCACGCTGCACGTCATCGGTCCAGACCTGGTCGAGCCGTTGGTGTGGGACCGGCCCGGTGGCCTCCCTGAGCACCCCGAGCAGCAGGCCGCGTACCTGTCGGTCGGTGCCCGCGTACCGCTGGGGTCGGCGGGTTGGCCCTGCCGGGGCCTCCTGGCCGGAGGCACGCCACGCGCAGACCGACTCGACCGGGCAGGCCGTACAGCGTGGTGACCGGGCCGTGCAGATTACCGCGCCCAGCTCCATGAACGCGGCGCTGGCCAGGGCCGCTGCGGCGGGTTCGATCGGGAGCAGTTCTTCGGTGGCGACCAGGTCGGCTGGCCGGGTGACCGGCCCGGCGTCGGGCTCGCCGGCCACGGCCCGGGAAACCACCCGACGCACGTTGGTGTCGACCACCGGGTGCCGCTGCCCGTACGCGAATGCCGCCACCGCCCGCGCCGTGTAGGTGCCGACTCCCGGCAGTGCGAGCAGTTGCTCCAGCCGGTCCGGCACCTGGCCGCCGTGCCGGTCCACGATCGCGACCGCGCATTCCCGCAGGCGGACGGCCCGACGGGGGTAGCCGAGACGTCCCCACATCCGGATCGCCTCGGCCGGCGTGTCCGCCGCCAACGCTGCCGGCTCCGGCCAGCGGGCCAGCCATGCCTGCCAGGCCGGCAGCACCCGGACCACGGGTGTCTGCTGGAGCATGACCTCGCTGACCAGGATGGCCCAGGGAGTGGTCCCGGGCTCACGCCACGGGAGGTCGCGGGCGTGCTGCTGGAACCATCGGCTGACCAGGGTGGCGAAGTCGGGTTGAGTCATGACGCCGTCGATGATGTCACGCGGCGCGGTCCCGCTGGATGGGCGGCTCGGGCGGGGTGTTGCGGCGACGGCCGACGGATCGGAGAGAATGCGCGGATGAACGAGCTCGCGATCACCGTCATCGGTCGGGACCGGCCGGGCATCGTGGCCGACGTCGCCGAGGTGCTGGCCCGACTGGGCGCGAACCTCACCGACAGCACGATGACGCGGCTGCGGGGGCATTTCGCGATGACCCTCATCTGCACCGGGCCGGCAGCCGCCGAGGTGGAGGCCGCGCTGGCGCCGCTGGCCGCCGAGGGTCAACTGCTGGCGACGGTACGCGCGGTCACCCCCGACGGCGAGGTGCCTCCAGTGGGTGAGCCGTACGTGATGGCGGTGCACGGTTCGGACCGAATGGGCATCGTCGCGGCGATGACCCGGGTGCTGGTCGACGCGGGCGGAAATGTCACCGACCTGAGCACTCGGTTGGCTGGTTCGCTCTACGTGGTGTTGGCCGAGGTGGAGTTGCCGGCCGGTGTGGCTGACACCCTTGTCGACCGGTTGCACCGGACGGCTGCCGAGCTGGGCGTCGAGGTCACGCTCCGGCCGGCGGACCCGGATCTGTTGTGACCGGCGCCCAGGAGAGCGGGCCGGACGCCGAGGCGTACGCCGGTCTGGGCGACTGGACGCCGGAGTCGCTTGTCGTGCCGGGTGAGGTGCGGGCGGTGGTGTCCGCCCCCCATCCGGTGCTGAGTCGTGCCGCCGACGAGGTCGATCCGACGGCGAAGGAGACGGTTCAGCTCGCGGCCGACCTGGTCGCGACGATGCGGGTCTCGCCGGGCTGCGTTGGGCTGGCCGCGCCGCAGGTCGGGGTGGGCGCTCGGGTCTTCGCCGTCGATGTGACCGGGCACCCGAAGGCGGTCACGCTGCACGGCACCTTCGTGTTGTGCAATGCGCGCGTGGTCGAGGCGACCCGGTGGAAGGCGGGCCGGGAAGGGTGCATGTCGGTGCCGGACCTGACCGGGGATGTGAAGCGGGCCAGCCGGCTGGTGGTGGAGGGTGACCTGCCGGGCACCGGCAAGCCGGTCCGGTTGGTGACCGACGGCTTCGAGGCGCGGGCGTTGCAGCACGAGATCGACCACTGCGCGGGCCTGCTCTTCCTGGATCGGGTGGCCGGCGCGCACGCCGTCTATCAGCGCAAGGTCTATCTCTGATCGGGTGTCGGACGAGGGACATGGCCGTCCTGAGTGGAGGGTGGAGCGCGCGGTCCGGAGAGGCCCCGGCGCGTCGCGCCGCACTGGCGGGCAGAGCGCGGCTACGGTGGAGGGCATCATGCGTCTGACGGTCGGCCCCCTGCCACCCGCCGTGTACTGGCGGCGTCGCGTCGTCGTACTTGGAGCGGGGCTTCTCTTCCTGATTGTCCTGCTCTACTCCTGCACCGGCTCGGGTCGTTCCGACGGAGACCCGAAGGCGGGGGGGACGCCGACCTCGGCGCCGACGTCCGCCGAGTCTCCCGGGTCGGGCTCGGGCGGGCCGGTGCTGACACCGCAGACCGGTGCTCCGCCGACGTCCGCCGATCCGGATGCGGCGTCGAATCCGAGCCCCGCGATCACCAGCAACGAACCTCAGTTGGGCGCGGCGGCCGGTTCGGTGGACGACAGCACCTGCACCGACGCGGAGATTCGCGTGGTCTCGGTGGCGAGTCCCACCTCGGTCCAGCGCGGGGCGATGGTCGACCTGCAACTCAAGATCAAGAACACGTCGGACCGGACGTGCAGCCGGAACGTCGGGGCCGATCTGCAGGAGATCTTCATCAAGTCGGGTGCCGAGAAGATCTGGTCATCGGACACCTGCGGCAAGGTTCAGGGCTCGGACGTGCAGTCCTTCATTCCGACCTTCGAGCGCTCCTACAAGGTGGCCTGGAACGGGCGGGACACCAGCCGGTGCGACGGCAGCGGGTTGGCCGCCGGGCCGTTCCCGCCGCTCGGGACGTACGAGGTGTTCGCCCGGGTCGGCACGAAGCTCAGCGCGCCGGTGAAGCTCACCGTCACCGGCTGAGCCGGGTCAGACGTAGCGTTCGAGGATTGATGCCTCGGCGAGCCGGGACAGCCCCTCACGGACGCCGCGAGCCCGGGCGTCTCCGACCCCTTCGACAGCCTGCAGGTCCTCCACGGTCGCGCCCAGCAGCCGCTGGAGGCTGCCGAAGTGCACCACCAGGCGGTCGACCACCGCAACGGGCAACCGCGGCACCTTGGCCAGCAGTCGGAAGCCCCGAGGACTGACCGCCGCGTCCAGCGCGTCGGACGCGGCCGGGTAGCCGATCGCCTTGGCCACCGACACCAGGTCGATCAGCTCGGTGGCGCCGAGCAGATCCAGCTCGACCAGGGCCTCGTCCAGGGTGCGCGACTTGCGGCCGACCGGGAGGTAGTCCCGGATGACCAGCGTCCGATCGGCGTCCACGCCGGCCATCAGCTCGTCGAGCTGCAGGGCCAGCAGGCGGCCGTCCGTGCCCAGCTCCACCACGTACCCGGCGATCTCGTCGGCGATCCGGCGAACCATCTCCAGACGCTGCACCACGGCCACCGCGTCCCGCACGGTGACGAGATCCTCGATCTCCAGTGCGGAGAGCGTGCCGGAGACCTCGTCCAGTCGGAGCTTGTAGCGCTCCAGGGTGGCGAGCGCCTGGTTGGCCCGGGAGAGGATCGCCGCCGAGTCGTCGAGCACGTGCCGCTGACCGTTGACGTAGAGGCTGATGATTCGCATGGACTGGCTGACCGAGATGACCGGGTAGCCGGTCTGCCGGGCCACCCGCTCGGCGGTGCGGTGCCGGGTGCCGGACTCTTCGGTCGGGATGGACGGGTCGGGCATCAGGTGCACGGCCGCCCGGACGATCCTGGTGCCGTCGCTGGAGAGCACGACGGCGCCGTCCATCTTGCACAGCTCCCGGACCCTCGTCGCGGAGAACTCCACATCCAGCGGGAAGCCGCCGGTGCACAGACCCTCGACGACCTTGTCGTAGCCCAGCACGATGAGCGCGCCGGTGCGGCCGCGCAGGATGCGCTCCAGACCGTCGCGCAGGGCGGTGCCCGGGGCCATCAGGGCGAGGTTGGCGCGCAGCGGATCCCCGGCGCTCCCGGTGGCTCCCGCGGTCACGCTCACGCTGATCGGGCGGGCGGGCGAGCCCACGGCGCCGGTGCGGGCCTGGGGCGGCGCGCCGGCTGGCTTGGTGGTATCGCGGTCGATCGGCACGGGCACAGTCTACGGACTGCCGTGCGGTGGGTGCTGTCGTGGTTACTGTGATGTGTCACGATGCGGCCCTTCCAACCCGTTTCCCGCTTGCGACGTGCTGTCCGGTTTCGCCGCCCTCGTCGGCACGGTGGGTCACTCGGCGGACGCGCGGGCCGCATGTTGCAGCGCCGAACGGACATCCGTGACCTCGGTCACGCGCATGTTCTCAGGGCCCGCGCCGGTGCTGGCCGGGCCGCAACCGGGCGGCACGAGGGCCACCTTGAACCCCAGCCGTGCCGCCTCGGCCAGCCGACGCGGCACCGCCCCGACCCGGCGCACCTCGCCGGTCAGCCCCACCTCGCCGATTGCCACCAGGTGCGGCGCGATGGCCAGGTTGAGCCCACCGGAGGCGACCGCCAACGCGACCGCCAGGTCGGCGGCCGGCTCCACCACCCGGATGCCGCCCACCGTCGCGGCGAAGACCTCCCGATCGTGCAGGGTCAGCCGCTCGGTGCGCCGTTGCAGCACCGCGAGCACCATCGCCAGTCGCGCCGAGTCGAGGCCGGAGACGGTGCGTCGGGGAGAGCCGGCCACCGTCGCGCCGATCAGGGCCTGCACCTCGGTGACCAGCGCCCGCCGCCCCTCCATCGCCACTGTGACGCAGGTGCCCGGGACCGGCTCCGCGTAGCGGGTCAGGAACAGCCCGGACGGGTCGGCCAGGCTGCTGATGCCGCCCTCGTGCATCTCGAAACAGCCGACCTCGTCGGCCGCGCCGAACCGGTTCTTCACGCCGCGCACCAGGCGCAGCGAGGAGTGCTTGTCGCCCTCGAAGTGCAGCACCACGTCAACCAGGTGCTCCAGCACCCGTGGCCCGGCCACCTGGCCGTCCTTGGTGACGTGCCCGACCAGCACCGTGGCGATGCCCCGCTCCTTGGCGACCGAGACCAGCGCGGAGGTGACCGCGCGCACCTGGGTCACCCCACCGGGCACCCCCTCGGTGCCGGTGGTCGAGATGGTCTGCACCGAGTCGAGCACCAGCAGGCCCGGCTTGACCGCGTCGAGGTGCCCGAGCACCGACCCCAGGTCGCTCTCGGCCGCAAGGTAGAGCTGGTCGTGCAGGGTGCCCATCCGCTCGGCGCGCAGGCGCACCTGACTGACCGACTCTTCCCCACTGACCACCAGCGATGGGCTGCCGGCGCCGACCGCCCACTGCTGAGCCACGTCCAGCAGCAGGGTCGACTTGCCCACGCCGGGCTCGCCGGCGAGCAGCACCACGGCACCGGGGACCAGGCCGCCGCCGAGCACCCGGTCGAGCTCACTCACGCCGGTGGGGACTGCTCGGGCCGGTGCGGCGCTGATGGTGGCGATCGGCCGGGCTGGCTCGGCCGGCATGCGGGAGCTGACCACCCGACCGGAGACCGTCGGGCCGGTCACCGTGCTCTCGACCACCGAGCCCCACTCGCCGCACTCTGGGCAGCGCCCCACCCACTTGGGCGGCTGGTGCCCGCAGGCGTCGCACTCGTAGGCCGGACGCGGCTCGCGGGCGGTGGCCCGCCCACGGGAGGCACCGGCCGTGGCGCCACGCGGAGGAGTCGATCGGGAGGTGGTCACATCAGGACGCTAGCCCTCGCGTACGACGAAAACACCCCGGCGTGGTGGTCACCACGCCGGGGCGTTTGTCGATGTGCAGGTCGTGTCACTCGTGGGTCGTGCCGCCCTCGTCGAAGCCGCCCTCGCGCTCGATGATCGGCGACGGGGGCGCCGCCGGGGTGAGCGGCACCGCGATCGGGGCCGCGCCGGTCACCGTGTTGCCGTTGCCGAAGTCGAAGGTCACGAAGACGTTCTGACCGGAGCGCAGCGCCTCGGTCAGGCCGATCAGCCGGAGCTGCGTGGTGGCCTCGGAGTTGAGCTGGATGTAGCTCAGCGGGGCCAGCTCGATCCGGGCCGGCTGACCCGGGGCGGCAGCGCTGGCCGAACCCGACGCCCGCGCCGATTCCGGGGCGGACGGGGTGGCCGAGGACGACCCGGTCTCGGACGGCGTCGCCGTCGGGCGGGCCGAGCCGGACGCGGAGGTCGACGGGCTCTGCGTGCCGGACGGGGACAGGCTGGCGGGGGCGGACTCCGAGGCGGACGGCGACGGGCTCGCCGAGCCACCGCTGATCCGCACCTCACGAGCGCTCTCGGTGGTGACGGTGACGGTGACCGTCTGCTTGGAGTCGTTGTAGATCACGGCGCTGAGCGGGGCGTCCTGGCCGGCTCGGAAGCCCTCGGTGCCCGGGTAGTCCACCAGCAGACCACGCACGGAGAAGGATCCGTTGTTGGTCGTGAGGTTGACGCCCTGGACCGACGGCTCCTTCAACGCGGTCTCGGCGATCTGACCGGTGCCGCATCCGGACGCCAGCAGGCCGGTCGCCGCGATCCCAGACAGCAACAGGGCCGCCCGCCGGGATCCCCTGATCGAGCGCGTCACGTCGGTCCTCCTCGTCACAATCCCCACCCGGGCCGCACGCCGGGCACGGTGGCCATACCCGCGCAGACCGCGCTCCAGGGTAGTTGGGGCTGATCGAGGCCCGCACGCGGACCCGGCAATGCCACCTGCCCGGGTGCCGTTCACACCACCCGACCGCTCGCGACCAGCAGGACCACGTCGATCAGGGCCACCAGCATCACCGCCCGGAAGGCCGCCACCGGCCGCCGGCCGGCCCGGACCGCCGAGCGGCCGGCGTACCAGCTCAGCGGCGGCACCACGGCGGCCGTGCCGACCGCCGCCAACCCGATCGCCGACGGCGGCCCGGGCGGCCCGAGGACCAGGGCCGCGGTCGCCGCGAGGAGCAGTCCCGCCGCCGCTGCCCGGCTCCCGGCGGCACCCAGCCGATGTGGCAGGCCGCGCACCCCGGTCCGAGCGTCGTCGGCCAGGTCGGGCAGCACGTTGGCGAAGTGCGCGCCGGCACCGAGGCACGCCGCCGCCGCCAGTAGCCAGACCGGCGGGGTCGGTTGACCGGGCAGCGCCAGCACCACGAAGGCGGGGAGCGCGCCGAAGGAGACGGCGTACGGCAGCACCGAGAGCGCGGTGGCCTTCAACGGCCAGTCGTAGAGCAGCGCGGAAACCAGGGCGACGGTCAGCCAGAACGCCGCCGTCGGGTTCGTGGTCAGCGCCAGCAGCGGACATGCCACCGCGGCCGCCGTCGCGGCCCAGGCCGTGGTGCGCCGACCGACCACGCCGGCGGCGACCGGTTTGTCGGTACGCCCCACAGTGGCGTCCCGCTCGGCGTCCAGCGCGTCGTTGGTCCAGCCGACGGCGAGCTGGCTGGCCAGCACGGCGAGCACCACCGAGGCGATTCCCGACGGCCGATGGCCCACTCCCCACGCCAGCAGACCGGCCACCGTGGTCACCGCTGCGGCCGGTTCTGGATGGCTCGCTCTGACCAGCCCTAACACCCTCGACGACATAAGGGAAGTCTGGTCGTTACCGAGCAGTCGTGCCACGCTCGGAGCCATGCGAGACGTGGCTGCGGCCCCGGCGTCCACCGGCCCCCGGGTGCTGCCGCGAAACGACCCGCGCCAGTACGACGACCTGGCCGGTGAGTGGTGGCGGCCGGATGGCGCGTTCGCGATGCTGCACTGGCTGGCCGCGGCCCGCGCGGCGCTGGTGCCGCCGGCCGCCCGCCCCGACGCGTTGCTTGTCGATCTGGGTTGTGGCGCCGGTCTGCTCGCGCCGCACCTGGCCGGCAAGGGCTACCGCCACGTCGGGGTGGATGTAACCCGCTCGGCACTGGTCCAGGCAGCCGAACACGGCGTGCGCGTGATCCAGGGCGACGCGACCGCTGTTCCGCTCCCGGACGGGTGCGCCGACGTGGTTTCCGCGGGCGAGTTGCTGGAGCATGTGCCGGCCTGGCCGCGGGTGGTGGCCGAGGCGTGCCGGCTGTTGCGCCCGGGTGGCCTGCTGGTGCTGGACACCCTGAACGACACGGCGTTGGCCCGGCTCGTCGCGGTACGGATCGCCGAACGGCTGCCGACGGTGCCGCGGGGCATTCACGACCCACGGTTGTTCGTGGACGCTCGGGCGTTGGTGGCCGAATGCGCGCGGCACGGCGTCGACCTACGGCTGCGCGGCATCCGCCCGGAGGCCGGCGGCCTGGTCGCCTGGCTGCTGCGGCGGGCCCGCGCGGCACGCACGGGTGCGACCTCGGCCGGTCGTGCGCCACGCATCGTGCCGACCCGGTCCACGGCGGTGCTCTACCAGGGCCGGGGGGTCCGAAGCGGATAGTCGGGCCCGTGGCGGGGTACGGCACTGGAGGAGGAGGCGATATGACGGTGCACGCGCTTGAGGCGGCCCGCCGGTTGGCGCCGCGTTTCGCCGCGCGGGCGGCAGAGCACGACCGGGACGGTTCCTTTCCGGTGGACGACTTCCGTGACCTGCGGGAGGCCGGTCTGTTCGGGTTGATGGTGCCCCGCGCGCTGGGGGGCCTGGAAGCCTCCTTCGCCGAATACACCGCAGTGGCCACCGAACTTGCCCGGGGCAATGGCGCGACCGCCCTGGTGTTCAACATGCACGCCTCGGTGACGGGCGCGCTGGGTGCGGTCACCGAGGAGCTGGCCGAGGCGCTGGGCGTACCGGAGGAGGCGCTGGCCGCCCGGGACCGCCTGCTCACCGCCGCCGCGCAGGGTTCGTGGTACGCGGTCGCGATGAGCGAGCGTGGTGCCGGTGCCCGGCTGTCCCAGTTGAGCACGGTCTACGAGGCGACCGACGAGGGCTGGCATCTCAAGGGCAGCAAGACCTTCTGTTCCGGTGCCGGGCACGCCGACGGCTACCTGGTGGCGGCGCGCAGCGCGGCCGACCAGTCGGTGGTCTCGCAGTTCCTGGTGCCGGCGGGCGACGGCCTGACCGTGGAGCCGACGTGGGACTCGCTCGGTATGCGGGCCACCTCCTCACACGACCTGCACCTGGACGTCACGGTGCCCGCCGGTCGGCTGCTCGGCGGGGTCGAGGGTCTCGCGTTGGTGGTGGCCCAGTTGATGCCGCACTGGCTGGTGGCGAGTTACGCGGCTGTCTACGTGGGGGTCGCCCGGGCTGCGATCGACGCGGCGGCCGAGCACCTCAATCAGCGCAAGCTGGCAGGTCTGCCGGCGGTGCGTGCCCGGCTGGGTCGGGCGGACGCGGCGACGGCCGCCGCGCAGCTGGTGGTCGCCGAGGCGGCCCGTCGAGTGGACGAGGCACCGGGCGACGCGGAGACCAACCGCTGGGTGTGGCGGGCGAAGCTGCTCGCCGGCACCACGGCGGCCGAGGTGGCCGCGTCGGTGCTGGAGGCGGCCGGCACCTCGGCGACCCGCCGTGGTCATCCGTTGGAGCGGCTCTACCGGGACGCCCGCTGCGGCTCGTTGCACCCGGCCACGTCGGATGTCTGCGCCGACTGGCTCGGCATTGCCGCGCTGGGCGGCGACCCGGATCGCGACGCATCGGCACCACGTTGGTGAGCGGGCCGTGCGGGACTCGCACGGGAGTTACGCCGGCCGAGGTGGCCGGTGGGTCGGCCAGGGGGAGGACAGCGTCTGACGAGAGGTGGGCATCGTGTCCGTACCAGTGATCGCAGGGCTCGGGACTGCACAGCCGCCGTCCGCTCTGCAGGACGAGTTGTGGGAGGGCTTCTTCTCTCGGCACTTCTCCGGCACCACCCGGTCGTTGGCCCAGCGGATCTTCGCGAACTCGGGGGTGACCCGACGGCAGGCCGCGGTCAACCCCCTGCTGGAGGACGTCTCGGACTGGCCGACCGAGCGCCGGATGCGCCGCTACCAGGTGGAGGCTCTGCCGCTGGGCAAGGAAGCGGTGGGTCGTGCGTTGACCGCCGCCGGGCTGGACGCCGGCGACATCGGGCTGTTCATCGTCTGCTCCTGCACCGGGTACGCCACTCCCGGGCTGGACATCCTGCTCGCCCGGGACCTCGGCATGGCTGCGGACACCCAGCGGATGTTCATCGGTCACATGGGCTGCTACGCGGCGCTGCCGGGGCTCGGTGCGGCGAGTGACTTCGTCACCGCGCGGGGGCGACCGGCGTTGCTGCTCTGTGCGGAGCTGACCAGCCTGCACATCCAACCGTCCAGCTCTCGGGTGGACACCCAGCAGATCGTCTCCCACGCGCTCTTCTCGGACGCCGCGGTCGCCGCCGTGGTCGTGCCGGGGGGCCGGGGGTACGCGTTACGCGAGGTCACCGCCGTCACCGACACCTCGACGGCCGACCACATGACCTGGGACGTCACCGACGCGGGCTTCCGGATGGGTTTGTCACCGAAGGTGCCGCAGGTGCTCTCGAGGCATGTCCACGGGCTGGTCGACGACCTGCTGGCCCGGCACGGGGTCGCCAGCTCCGACGTGGACGGCTGGGCGGTGCATCCGGGCGGGCCGCGGATCCTCAACGTGGTGGAGCGGGAGTTGGCTCTTCCCCCGGAGGGGTTGGCGGCGTCCCGGGCGACGCTCGACGAGCATGGCAACTGCTCGTCGCCGACCGTGCTGCTGATCCTGGACCGGCTGGGCCGTTCGACACCGGCGGCCCGACGCGTCGTCATGCTGGCGTTCGGCCCCGGTCTCACCCTCTACGCCGCTCTGCTCGATCGACAGGACTGAACATCCGGCCGGTACGCTCGCCGCATGGATCCAACGGCAGACGATCGGCTGCGATCGGCGGTGCTGGTCGGGGTTGCCGTGGGCGCCCTGGCGGTCGGCGGCTGGTGGTGGCGGGCCGCGGCTCCCACCCCGGCGGCCAGTTCGGCGCGTCCACCAGCGGCCACACCGATCGTCGAGCCGACCGTCAGCAGCGCGCTGGAACGTGTCCTGGCGTCGTCGGGGCCCGATGCGTCGGTGACGTTGCGGGTGAACCCCGAGACGGGCGAGGTCATCGAGTTCGAACGTCGCCCGACGAGTCTGACCCTCGGCACTGGCGACGCTCCGGGCGACCTGCCCGACCTCGAAGAGACGATCTGGCGGCAGCAGGGGGAGATCGTCCCTGGTCAGGACGTGACCAGACAATCGACCGACGACGGTGCCCGCTACCTGCTCCAATACCGCTGCACCCGGCCCGGCACGCTGATGGTGACGAGCACCGGGGCCGAAATCGCCGGGCCGTCGCACATCGATTGTGACGGCACGATGGCCGCCGCCGAGGTGCTGCCCGCTGGCGGGCCGATCCGGGTGACCCTGTCGGCTGTGGGCGACCAGCCCATCGACGCCGAGGCGCAACTCGTCGCGGTGCCCTGAGTCTTTGCCGTGCGTCCCGGCCGTCCCTTACCCGCGGACCGTCAGGTGCAAGAGCAACTCCATGTCGCCGACGTGGCTGCATCCACGTGCCGGGAAACCGCTACATCGCCGACGCGGAGTTGATCTGCCGCCGGCCTCGTCAGGTCAGCCGGTGAGAGCGGTCAGGTCCTGCCGGTACGTGTCGACTGGCCCCAGGTCGGGCAGCACCCGGGTGACCATTCCGCCGCGGTCGACCAGCAGCGCGGTCAGGGCGCCTGGGCGGACTGGTTGGCCCAGGAACGAGCGCAGCCCGCCGGCGGGGTCGGCCAGCGCCCGGACCTGCCGCTGGTTGCTCGGCGGGGGCGGGACCGTCCGGCCGCCGGCGACGGTGACCACGGAGACGCCGGCGGGCGCGGCCGCCAGGGCGTCGGCGACCCGCTCCGGGCAGGGGCAGCCGTCCACCAGGATGATCACGGCGGGCAGCAGGCCACGCAGCGGCACCGGCGCCTCGCTCTCGTCGACCAGGTCCAGTGCGGGCAGTGCCCGTCCGGTGAGGGTCGCGGGCGGAGAGTAGGGGGCCGGGGTCGGTCGGTCGTTGCCACGGTTGGCTCGCGGCCAGGTGACCACGAGCAGGCCGGTCAGCGTGGTGAGGACCGCCACCAGCAGGACGAGCAGCGGCAGGCTCAGGGCCCGGGGGCCACCTCCGGCGGCCCGGCGCAGCTCGCGGCGGATCTGGGCGGCCTCGGCGGCAAGCGCGGAGGCGTCGTCGGGGACCACCACCCGGCCCCATTCGGGCGGCAGGCCGGGCAGGCCGTCGGCTGGCCCGTGGCCCTCTGCATCCGGCTTGCCCATCGGACCTCCTGAAGGGTCTCGAGAGCGGAGTGCGGCTCGGTCTCCAGGGTCCCGCACCAGGGGCACCTCCCGCTACACCTGGGCGCAGTCCCGCCGGCCGGGATACCATAGGAGGAGCGCATAGCCCTTGATCTCGACGTTCTGTTCACTCGTGCCGGGCAGTCATCTGCACGTTACAGAGCGTGTTCGAACCATTGGTTTGACCGCCTGTCAAGCCGAAGCAAGACCTCTCACAGGGCCCCTGAGCTGCGCCAACGGTCAGGACATCGGTGAGACATCGCTGCCTGACCGTGTTACCCTAGACACAGCGAAAGGGGTTTCGAACCTATGGTTTTCAGTGTCGGCGAGACCGTTGTTTACCCCCACCACGGGGCCGCACTCATCGAGGCAATCGAGACTCGGGTCATCAAGGGCGAGCCTAAGCAATACCTCGTCCTGAGGGTCGCGCAGGGTGACCTGACGGTCCGGGTGCCCGCCGAGAACGCCGAGATCGTGGGCGTTCGCGAGGTGGTCGGCGAAGAGGGCCTCGGTAAGGTCTTCGACGTTCTGCGGGCTCCGCACACCGAGGAGCCGACCAACTGGTCGCGGCGTTACAAGGCCAACCTGGAAAAGCTGGCCTCCGGAAACCCGTTGAAGGTCGCCGAGGTCGTGCGTGACCTGTGGCGCCGGGAGCGGGAGCGGGGCCTCTCCGCAGGCGAGAAGCGAATGCTTGCCAAGGCCCGAGACATTCTCGTCGGCGAGGTTGCGCTGGCTGAGAAGAGCACCAAGGACGAGGCGGAGACGCTGCTCGACAAGGTCCTTACCGAGGCCTAGTCCGCACAGCATCGTCGTACCCGATTCGTAGCAGAGAAACCACCGAGGACCGCGACGTGACCGCGCAGCTCAATCCGCGCGGTGACGTTGCGGTCCTCGTGCCTGCGGCGGGTGCTGGCGTACGGCTCGGCCCCGGCCGACCCAAGGCGCTGCGCCTGCTCGCCGGCGAGCCGCTGCTGGTGCATGCCGTGCGTCGGTTGGCCGCCGCACCTTCGGTGCACACGATCGTGGTGGCCGCGCCGGTCGCCGAGGTGCATGCCGTCCGCGAGCTGCTGGCCCCGATCGCGCCGGTGATCGTGGTGGCAGGCGGTGCGGAACGGCAGG
Organism: Micromonospora parathelypteridis; assembly: GCF_014201145.1. NCBI lineage: Bacteria > Bacillati > Actinomycetota > Actinomycetes > Micromonosporales > Micromonosporaceae > Micromonospora > Micromonospora parathelypteridis. The sequence continues at coordinate 2,812,050 of NZ_JACHDP010000001.1, read as the reverse complement.
CGTCGGTGGCCGCCGCGTTGGCTGCGGTGCCCGCCGGTCCGACGATCGTCCTGGTGCATGACGCCGCCCGCGCGCTCACCCCTCCTGAACTCGTCGAATCCGTCGCGGCGGCGGTCCGCGACGGGCGTGACGCGGTGATCCCGGTTCTGCCGGTCGTCGACACGATCAAGGAGGTCGGTGCCGGCGAGGTCGTGCTCGGCACCGTCGACCGTTCCGCCCTGCGCGCGGTGCAGACCCCGCAGGGTTTCCGCCGGGCCGTCCTCAACGCCGCGCACGCCGTCGGCGGCGACCCCCTCACCGACGACGCCGGGCTTGTCGAGAAGCAGGGCGTCACGGTGAGCTGCGTGCCGGGCTCGGAGTACGCCCTGAAAATCACCCGACCGTTCGATCTGGCCCTGGCGGAGCACCTGCTCGCCGCCTCCGGTTGACGCGTACCCTCTGATCATGATCGTTCCCCGGGTGGCCATCGGCGCCGACGTGCACGCGTTCGAGCCCGGCCGTCCGTGCTGGGTTGCGGGACTGTTCTGGCCCGACCAGGACGGCCTCGCCGGGCACTCGGACGCTGATGTGGCCGCGCACGCCGCCTGCAACGCGCTGCTCTCCGCCGCCGGCCTCGGTGATCTCGGCTCCGCCTTCGGGGTGGGCGAGCCGGAGTGGGCCGGCGCGTCCGGGGTGGCCCTGCTGACCGAGACGGCCCGCCGGGTGCGGGCTGCCGGCCTGGAGATCGGCAACGTGTCCGTGCAGGTCGTCGGCAACCGACCCAAGATCGGCCGCCGCCGGGCGGAGGCCCAGCAGGTGCTGTCCGCCGCCGTCGGCGCCCCGGTCACCGTCTCCGCCGCGACCACCGACGGGCTGGGCTTCACCGGCCGCGAGGAAGGGCTGGCGGGCGTCGCGGTGGCCCTGGTGTACGACGCGCCGGCCGCCTAAGCTCGCCGCGATGTCCAGCGACCCCGCTCCTGACCGGTCCGCCGCCGACGGCTACGTCCAGCGGGCCCAACTCCTGGCCGAGCTCGGCCGCCACGACGAGGCGGCCGGGGAGCTGACCTACGGGCTGGCCCTGCAGCCGGATGACGTGGACGCCCTCACCATGCTGGCCCGGGTGCACCTGGCCGCCGGCCGCCCGGCCGATGCGCTCACCGCTGCGGACGCGGCCGTGGCGGCCGCGCCGGAGACTTTCCCGCCGCTGGTCGCCAGGGGCATGGCGTTGACGGATCTGGAGCGCTACTCCGAGTCGGCCGCCACCGCCGACCGGATCCTCGCCCTCGGCCCGGCCGACGCGTACGCCCAGCGGAGCGCGGCGGCGATCCTGGCCGGCGCCCGCAACGGCCAGCCGGCGCTGAACGCGGCCTGGCGTGGGGTCGAACTGGCCCCGGAGGAGCCGCAGGCGCACCTGGTGCTGAGCCTGGTCGCTGCCCGCCTGGACCTGTTCGACCTCGCCGAGCGGGCCTACCGGGAGGCGTTGCGGCTCGACCCGCGCATCGCCGAGGCCGGGCACGATGTCGGTGTCATGCGACTGGAGCAGCGCCGCTGGTCGGAGGCGTTGGCGCACGTTGCCGAGGCCGTGACGATCACCCCGAGCCGAATCGACTCGCCGCGGACCCTCGCGGACGGCCTGCACCGCCTGGTGCTCTACGGCGCGGGTTGGACGCTGGTGGCTGCGGTGCTGGTGGCGTTCGCGGCCTCCGCGAACGACGGCTTCTCCCGCATCCTGGCGGTGCTCGCCGCACTCACCGGCGGGATCGTCGTCTGGCAGCTCGCGGCCCGGCTGCCGGGGCTGACCCGGACCGTCCTGCCCACCATGCTGCACTCGGACCGGGCGATGGCGCTGGCGATCTACGCCGTGGCCGCCGCGCCGGTGCTGCTGCTGGTGTACGCGGTGGTCGGCTCGCCGTGGCCCTTGGTGTTGGCCATCGCGGTCACGGCGGTAGCCGAGTTCGCCGTCTTCACCAGAACCGCCATCCGCTGACCCACCCTCCGGCAGCATCCAGAAGATCACCCAGCGTCGCCCAGCTCGACCAGGTCAGGGTTTTCGCCGGAGCCCGCCCGCGTCGGGATCAAGCCTGACCGCCCAGAGCGGGTGGGCTCCGGCGAAAACCCAAAGGCCGACTAGGCAGAACGCGCCCAGGTCCAGGCGTACCCCTCGTCCTCGCAGTTGCTGGCGGCGTCGCAGAGATCCAGGGGGCGGAAGGTGTCGACCATGACGGCCAACTCGTCGAAGTAGTCCGCGCCGATTGAACGCTCGGCGGCACCCGGCTGGGGGCCGTGCGTGAAACCGGACGGGTGCAGTGAGATCGAGCCCTGCTCGATGCCGGAGCCGCGCCGGGCCTCGTAGTTGCCGCCGGTGTAGAAGAGCATCTCGTCGGAGTCGACGTTGTGGTGGTTGTACGGCACCGGGATCGACTGCGGGTGGTAGTCGACCTTGCGGGGCACGAACGAGCAGATGACGAAGTTGGGGCCCTGGAAGGTCTGGTGCACCGGCGGGGGCTGGTGGATGCGGCCGGTGATCGGCTCGAAGTCGTGGATGGAGAACGCCCACGGGTAGAGGTGCCCGTCCCAGCCGACCACGTCGAACGGGTGGTTGGCGTAGACGTAGCGGGTCCAGCCACGACGGTGGCGGACCAGCACCTCGACCTCCTCGTCGTCGACGAGCAGTGGGGCGTCGGGGCCGCGGACGTCGCGCTCGCAGTACGGCGAGTGCTCCAGGAACTGGCCGCGGACCGAGAGGTAGCGCTTGGGCGGGCCGATGTGCCCGGACGCCTCGATGGTGAGCAGCCGGGCGGGCTGGTCGCCGGTGGGCACCAGTCGGTGGATGGTCGAGGTGGGGATGATGACGTAGTCGCCGGCGACCACGTCCAGCACCCCGAACGGGGACTCGACGCGCAGGGTGCCCGACTCGACGTAGAGGCAGTGGTCGCCGGTCGCGTCGCGGAACAGCGGCGAGGGTTGGTCCGCGAGCACGTACCCGATCCGGACGTCGTCGTTGGCGAGCAGGTACTGCCGGCCGAGGATCGGGTCGACGCCGCCGGTGTCCAGTTTGTGGGTGCGCAGGTGGCGGGGCTTGAGCGGCAGGTTCGGTGCCCGGGTGAACGCGGCTGGGGCGAACTCGTCGGCGGCCAGGATCGCCGTGGGCGCGTGCCGGTGGTAGAGCAGGGACGAGTCGGAGGAGAACCCCTCCTGGCCCATCAGCTCCTCGGCGTAGAGGCTGCCGTCGGGCTGACGGAACTGGGTGTGGCGCTTGCGCGGCACCTCGCCGACGCTGCGGTAATACGGCATCTCGCCTCCCGATATGTCCCGTCCACCGGCCAGGTGTGTCCGATAATCGGACGCTGTTGTCCGTTCCTTGTAGCGTCCCGTACATTCTTGTTCCGTGTCAACGCAGGTGCCCGCACTCCTCGACGGCCTGGTGGACGACGCCGCCGTCTTCCCACCGGGCAGCGCCGCGCTGCCGGACGCCCTGGCCGCCCACCGCCAGCACCGCACCGCCTGGTACGCCGACCTGGTGGGCCCGCTGCTGGTCCCGGCCTCGAAGGTGGCGCGCGGGGACCTGGGCGGGCTCGTCGACCCCGGCGAGGGCCTGGTGGTCGGCGTGATCGGTGACACCGGGATCGGGCACCTACCTGTCGCGCTGTCGTTTCTGGCACCGGACGGCGTCACCGCGCGCCAGATCGAGGTGGCGGTCGCCAAGCGCGGCGAGGACCCGCTGCCCGGCATCGCCGAGTTGCTGCGGCTGACCGGCACCGTGCCGGGCGTCGAAGCCGTCTACGCCGAGCTGCCGTTGACCTTCGGGTTGATGGGTGCGCTGGACGCGCTCGCCGCCGCTCGGGCCGACGGGGTGCCGATCGCGGCCAAGTTCCGCACCGGCGGCCTGGCCGCCGAGCTGTTCCCCACGCCGGCCGAGCTGGCCGCCGTCATCTGCGCGTGCCGCGACCGTGGTCTGCCGTTCAAGCTGACCGCCGGGCTGCACCAGGCCGTCCGGCACCTGGATGCGGAGACCGGGTTCACCCACCACGGCTACGCCAACGTGCTGGCTGCGACCCTGGCAGCCGCTGATGGTGACAGTGTGGAGGCGGTCGCCGAGCTGCTGACCGTGGTCGACCCGCGCCCCCTGCTGGAGCGCGCCACGGTACGGCTGGACGAACCCCGCCCACTGTGGGTCGGCTTCGGCTCGTGCAGCATCCTGGAACCACTGACCGATCTGATCCGGCTTGGGCTGGTGAACGGGGGCTACGACGCATGACCTGGGTGACCGGCGCCGACGGTTCGCCGTACGGGGTGACGAACCTGCCGTACGGGGTGTTTCGGACCGACGGGGGGCAGCCCCGGATCGGCGTACGGATCGGGTCCTGGGTCTTCGACCTGGCCGCGGCGGAGGCCGCGGAGCTGGTGCTGGCCGCCGGTGCGCTGCTCCGGCCCACCCTCAACGAGTTCATGGCGCTCGGGCGTCCGCAGTGGACGGCGGTGCGGCAGCGGATCACCGAGCTGCTGACCGACCCGTCGCACCGGGCCGCGGTGGAGCCGATGCTGGTGCCTCTCGACGACGTGGAGTTGCTGCTCCCGATCGAGGTGGCCGACTACGTCGACTTCTACTCGTCCGAGCACCACGCGTCGAACGTCGGGCAGATCTTCCGCCCCGGCCAGCCGCCGCTGCTGCCGAACTGGAAGCACCTGCCGATCGGCTACCACGGGCGGGCCGGCACGGTGGTCGTCTCCGGCACGCCGGTGATCCGGCCGACCGGGCAGCGCGCCTCCGCCGAGGGCCCGGTCACCGGCCCGTCGGTACGCCTCGACATCGAGGCCGAGGTCGGCTTCGTGGTGGGCGTACCCAGTGCGTTGGGCGACCGGGTGTCGGTCGACGACTTCGCCGACCACGTCTTCGGAGTGGTGCTGGTCAACGACTGGTCCGCCCGGGACATCCAGGCCTGGGAGTACCAGCCACTCGGCCCGTTCCTCGGCAAGTCGTTCGCCACCTCGATCTCGGCCTGGGTAACGCCGCTGGACGCGCTCAGCGACGCCTTCGTGCCCGCCCCCGACCAGGACCCACCGGTCGTCGACTACCTGCGTGCCGTGCCGCACCTGGGCCTGGACCTCCGACTGGCGGTCGAGTGGAACGGCGAGCAGGTCAGCGAGCCGCCGTTCGCCACCATGTACTGGACTCCCGCACAGCAGTTGGCGCACCTCACCGTCAACGGCGCGTCACTGCGCACCGGCGACCTGTACGCCTCCGGCACCGTCTCCGGCCCGGACCGCTCGCAGGTCGGTTCGTTCCTGGAGCTGACCTGGGGCGGGGCGGAGCCAATCAAGTTGGGCGACGAGAGCCGCACCTTCCTCGCCGACGGAGACACGGTGACCATCACCGCCACCGCTCCCGGCCCGGACGGCACCACCATCGCCCTGGGCCAGGTCACCGGCACGGTTCGTCCGGCTCACTGAGCGGGCACGTTCCAGCCGTCTCGTCCATGGGACTCGTGATCGCACCGGCTGTGCGATCATCCGCCCTGGTTAACCCGTTGATCGTCCGGATCCCGTCGCCTCGCCGCGCGATCCGGGCCGGGCCATGCCCGGCTGCCAGCGGTGGGGCATCCCATCGCACACGGAGGTAACGACGATGCACGATCTCACGGGCGCGGTCTGGCGTACCAGTAGCCGCTCAAACGACCAGGGGCTCTGCGTGGAGGTAGCCGACAACCTGGTCGATGTCCATGGTCTGGTCGCGATCCGCGACTCCAAGGATCAGGCCGGCCCCACACTCGCGGTCAGCCCGCCTGGATGGACAGCGTTCATCGGCGCCATTCGGGTCGGTCGTTTCGAACACTGACCGATGCTCCGGCAGCGTCGGCGACGACCGGTGCCGAGCGACCGCCTAATCGGACAGTGTGGCCTCCGGGTGGTGGAAATTCCGTCCCGGAGGCCCCGTCCGGCCCTTACTCCGCGTACCGTCGGGGACACGGGAGGGTGGCATGTCGACGGTGGCGGTTACCAGGCTCATCGAGGCGCACGCTGTCGATGTCTGGTGTCTGTTGACCGACCTGCCCGGCCGTGCGGCCCGGCTCGCCGCCGCCGGCCCGATCGAGGTGCTCACCCCGGGTCCGTTCGGGCCGGGCACCGCCTGGCGCGAGGAGCGCGCCCAGCCGGGCGGTGGCACGCTTGTCGAAGAGTTTCTGGTGGTGGAGACACTCGCCCCACACCGGCTGGTGCTCTGTTCCTCCGGTGCCGGCGTGGATTACCGGATCACCTGGAGCCTGCGGCCGGTCCGACGTCGCCGTCGGGGTTGCACGGCGGTCACCGTCACCCAGGAGGCGGTGCCGACCGCCCCCTACGGTCGAGTGGTCGCGCTGCTGCTCGGTGGCCTCGCCGCGCGGGCTGTCGAGGTGGCGCTCCGGCGTGACCTCGCCGACCTGGCCGTGGCGGCCACTGCCACCGGCTCCGTCGAAGCCGCCTGACCGTCAGCCGGTCACCTCCGCGCTGTGCCCGGCCGTGGCCGCCGCGACCTGGGCGGGGTTCGGCCGGTGCCGCTGGGTAGGGTGCCGGGCGGAGGTGCGGCATGGGGATCCCGAGGGGCCGGCGATGGCTCGCGATCGCGGTCGCGGCGCTGCTCGCGACCGTGGCCGTCGTGGTCATCGTCTACCGGGTGCTCGCGCCGGCCGAGGTGAGCACGGTGGCCCGGAGCGACTATCCGGCCGCGGCCCGACCGCCCACCGGTGTGGTCGGTCGACTGCCGGTCGCCCCGTTGATCGTGGACGGGAGGCTGCGGGTGTACGCCGCACACCGTCAGGTCTATGCCGATCAGCCGGTCGACGGGCGGTACCGGAACAGCCCGTTCTGGTCGTACCGACGTTGGCCGGCGGAGTTGACCGGGGTGGTGGCCAGCGGCAGCGTGGTGGTCAGCCGTTGGTCCGACGGTCAACTGGTCGCGCTCGACGCGCCGACCGGTCGGGTGCGCTGGAAGACCGACGGCCCGGAGCCCGCCGAGAGTGCGGCGCTGGTGCGGCGTACCGGTGCGGCCACCGTCTGGGGCCCGCGCGGGCTTCACCTCACCAACCTTCCGGACGGCCGCACGGTGGTGGTGGTCAGCGGAGACGCCCAGGCGCGCGGGGTCGAGGTGAGCGCCGGTCGGGAGTTGTGGAAGGTCGATCTGCCCGGCGGTTGCCGCAGCGACGTCGGCACCACCGCTTCCGGGCAGCTGATCGGTCTGGACACCTGCGCCGGTCCCGCGACTGTCGAGTTCCGGGACATGGCGACCGGTGCGGTGCGCGAACGGTGGCGACCGCCGGGTGGCCCGGACGAGTTGGTGGTGACTCCGCTCGGTTGTCAGACCGGTCGGTCGTCCTGCTCGGCTCTGCGCACCGCTGGGCCGGGCGACGCAAACGGTCGGGGTTGGCTGGTGGGCGCCGGCGAGCCGGTCGCTGCCCCCGCGCTGGATCCCGCCGGTGCCATGGTGGTCGGTGAACAGGTCGTCGTGATGGTCGGCAGGGTGGCGGTGGGTCGGTCGGCGCGTACGGGCACCGAGCTGTGGCGCTCCGCGGATCTGGGTACGGCACGGCTTCTGGCCGCGCAGCCTGGCCGGGTGCATCTGCTGACCGAGGCGAACGACCTGGTGACGCTGGACTCGGTGACCGGTACGCAGCTGTCCCGCTTCCCGCTCAAGGTCGGACGGGATGGGACGGGCTGGGCACCCGGGGCGGTGGCAGCCGAGGGCGGCTACGTCGCGGTGGAACGGCTCCGCAGGCCGGTTGACCCGGACGGCGACGACGAGCGCTACTACCTGACGCCGGAGGCGGTGATCCTGGCCGCCACCTGATCGTGGTGTCTCCAGCACCCGGACAGTTGAACCGTCCATACCCTTTGTCCAGAAAGGGTATGTTTTTCATGGTTCAGGTTTCCGTTGGGAAGGGGTCGGCGCATGGGCAGGACAACAGCCAACTACCTCGTGGGTGGCGCACTAGCCGCCGCGAGCCTCGCGCTGGCGGTTCCGCCGGTGCTTGCCGCAGATCCCGCGTCGGCGCGGGGGTTCAGCACCGTCCGAGCCGCGCCGTCGGCGAGCGGCAACGTCACCTTCGAGATCTTGCCCGCGTCGCCGACGCCCACGCCGACGCAGCCCGCGCCACCCACCCCCACACCCACACAACCTGCGCCACCCACCCCCACACCGACGCAACCCACGCCGGCGCCACCCCAGCCCTCGCCCAGTCATGGTGGCGAGCTGCCGGTCACCGGTTCCGGTGGGTCCACGTTGGTGCTCGCCGGACTGGGTGTGACCCTGTTGGTCGTCGGTGGGATCGCGGCCCGTCGCAGGCGGCAGGTCTGACGTGTTGCCGCCGGCGGCTGGTGACGCCCGCCGCCGGCGGCCGGTCTGCTGCCGGCGTGTGTCAACGTCCAGCTGGGATCCGCTCTCGTGGGGTCCCGGTGGGGGGTCGGGGGGACTGCCGGGATCGGCGGGCCAACACCGCGAGGCCGGCGAGAAGCAGCAGGCCCGCGATGGCCGCCCCCACGGTCCAGGCGGACGTCATCCGGGAGATGACGCTGCCCCGCTCTCCGACCTGACCCGGGTCGGGGAACTGGATCTGCGCGGTGATGCTGCGCTTCACCAACCCGCTCTCCAGGTTCACCTCGATCTTCCAGGGCCCGTTCGGCAACTCGGCGGGTAGTCGGGCGGTGACCTGCCCGGAGCCACCCGGCGGCAGCGTGACGCCCTGCACCACCGGGAACGGGCCGGCACGGCTGTCGGCCGGTCCTTCGGTCAGGGCGACCGTGCCGGTCAGGTCGATGGCACGACCGCCGGTGTTGGTGACCTGGGCGGTGACCGTCGGCACTCCCTCTGGGCTGCGGGCCGGGCGAAGCTCACCGATCGAGAAGTCGGAGACCGGTTCGCCACCGGGTCCGATGTCGAGGTACATCCGGACGCCGACCCGGTGGATCTGGGTGATCTCCCCGCCATCCCGGGGCGCGGACGTGGCGGACGCCCAGATCACGCCGTACCGCTCGCCGCGCGAGGCGGGCGGCGGGACCTTGATGGTCGCCAGGATCCGGCCTTCGCCCCACGGACCGACCTCGACGGCTGACTTGTCGAGGGTGATCCATGAGGTCAGTTCGTTGGCCGTGCGGCCCTCGCCGAACTTGAACTCCGAACCATCCACGCTCGCCGCCGCCGGATAGACGTCGATGCGGCGGGCCTCGTCGGTGCGATTGGCGATCAGCAGTTGCCGCTTGATGGTGGTGCCCGGGGGGAGGTGATCGACGATGTAGCGCAACGCCCGGGGGTCGTCGCGGCGGTTGCTCGGCGCCTCCAGCAGCCGGATTCCGAGACGGTCGTCGGCGTCTGGCTCGGCCGCGCCGGCCCGGGTCGACAGACCCGGACCGGCGAGGAAGAGCAGCGCCAGTGCGACCGCTACGGTCGACCGGCCGTGGCGGCTAGGCCACCGAATGCGTCACCGTCCCGGTGTAGACGCCCGCGATGCTGTCCAGCGGCACGTGGACGATCAGGGTCGGGTTCCAGGTCGCGGTGTTGCCGCCGGTGCCACCGGTGTGGGTGAACGCGGGGAGCAGCGTGACGTTGTTCAGTGGTGCCGCGGCGGCCGCGGTGGCCTGCCCGGGCGTGAAGGTGCCGGTGCCGGTGGTCGTCGTGGACGGACCGGACCAGTAGTCGATCTCCGTTGCCAGCACCGTCTCAGCGGGGGTGCCACCGCCGGTCTGGAAGTTCGTCGCCGTTACCGAGGCCACCCAGGACGCGTCCGCCGCACCCCGGGAGTCGGTGACCGTGACCGCACCGAGCTGGCCGGTGATGGTGCCACCGGGCGCGCCGTCGCCCAGGTCGGCGGTGGCCGGCGCGTCGATGTCGAGGGTGCCGACGAGCACCTCGAAGGTGGTGGTGGTGGTATCGGTGGGCGCGGCGGAGGCCGGCGCGGCGAGGAAGCCCACCATCGCGGCGGCGGCCGCTCCGGCGAGGCAGATCTTGGCAGTACGCACTGTTTGTTACCCCGTTCTCGAAGTGAGCCGGCGTGAGTCCTCAGCACATCCGGCTACTTCGGAAGATAGGGCAGTTAGTGCGCACAAATGGACAAACGGAACTTATGGCCCGATCCGGGTCGTCCGTTTGGTGTGGTGCTCAGGTCAGCGCCGCCTCGGCAGCGGTCAGGAACGCGTCGTTCTCGGCCGGAGTGCCGATGGTGACCCGGACCCCGTCCCCGGCGAACGGCCGCACGATCACTCCACGCGCCTCACATGCCTTGCCGAACGCCACCGCCCGCTCGCCCAGCGGCAGCCAGACGAAGTTGGCCTGGCTCGTCGGCACCTCGGGCACGAACTTGCGCAGTGCCTCGGTGACGCGGTCCCGCTCCGCGACGACCAGAGCGCAGCGCCGCTCCATCTCCGTGACCTGGCTCAGCGCCGCGAGCGCCCCGGCCTGGGCCGCCGTGCTCGTGGAGAACGGGGTCGCCACCTTGCGGATGGCGGCGGCCACCACCGGCTGGGCGACCAGCCAACCGATTCGCAGCCCGGCCAGACCCCACGCCTTCGACAGGGTCCGCAACACCGCCACGTTGGGCCGGTCCAGGTAGTCGAGGCCGTCCGGCACCTCCGGGTCGGTGACGAACTCCCGGTACGCCTCGTCGATGACCACCAGCACGTCGTCCGGCACCGCGTCGAGGAACCGGTCCAGCTCGGCCCGGCGCAGCGCGGTGCCGGTGGGGTTGTTCGGGTTGCAGACCAGGATCACCCGGGTCCGGTCGGTCACGGCGGCGGCCATCGCCGCCAGGTCGTGTCCGTGCCCGGCGTCGTTGGGCACCCGCACGCTGGTCGCACCGCTGGTCGCCGCGATGATCGGGTACGCCTCGAAGGACCGCCACGAGTAGAGCACCTCGTCGCCGGGCAGGCAGGTCGCCCGGACCAGGTGCTCGGCGAGCGCCACCGACCCGCAACCGGTGGCGATCCGGTCGGCGTCCACCCCGTACTGCTGGGCCAGGGCGTCACGCAGCGCGACCACACCCATGTCCGGGTAGCGGTGCGAGGCGGTGACCGCCTCGGTGACCGCCTCCACCACACCGGGCAGCGGCCCGTACGGAACCTCGTTGCTGGCCAGCTTGATGGCCTCCGGCAGGCCCAACTCGCGAGCGAGGTCGGCGGGGCTGCGCCCGGGCACGTAGTTGGGCAGCGCGTCCAGGTCGGCGCGGGTCAGCCGCAGCGCCGGCTGGTGACGTCCGGAGTCGGTCATGGGGTGTCTCCCGGGGGCTGGTTGCGGTCGTTCGAGGGGGCGGATGCGACGTGCTGGGGGACTTCGACGACCACCGTCTGCGCGCGCCGGTCGTGCAGCGCCTGGCGCAGCGGGTGGTTGAAGAGCGGAGAGAGGGCATCGACCAGTTGCAGCACCAGGCCGAGCCCCGCGCAGTACCAGAGCAGGGTCGGCAGGCCCAGAGTGCTCCAGCGGCTCAACGACCGACCGATGCCCAGCGGCTGGTCGGCGGCGATCGGCACCGCTCGGATCCGCATCACCCGCTTGCCGACGGTCTGCCCACCAGCGGCCATGGCGGGCACCTCGTACGCCAACCAGAGCGCGGTGGCGATCAGCAGGATCACCAGCAGGAGGGACTCGGCCTGCGCACTGGGCATCGGCAGGCCGTCGGCGGAGGTCTCGCCCCGCGAGGCCCGCCGGAAGACCTCCTGCCAGTACGGCGCCCACTCCTGCAGCCATCGCCAGACGAACCAGCCGTTGGCCACCACGTTCAGTGCGAGGACGAGACCGAAGTCGATCAGCCGTGCGGTGAGCCGGCGGCCGTAGCCGGCCAGCGCGAAACCGTGCGGGCGCGGCTCGGGCGGCCGCATGGGCCAGCCGGGCTGACCGGCCGGAGGCGCCCAGCCGGGCTGACCACCCTGCGGACCCCAGCCGGGCTGACCACCCTGCGGACCCCAGCCGGGCTGACCACCCTGCGGACCCCAGCCGGGAGGGCCGCCGGGTGCTCCCCAGCCTGGGCCGTGACCCGGTTGCGGGCCGTACCCCGGTTGTGTGCCCTGATGTGGTGGCCAGCCGGGCGCTGCGGTCGCCGGGCCGGGGGCGCCGCCCGATGTGGCCGGCGTGGCCGGCGCGGCCGGGGTGACCGGCGCGGGCGGCTCGACCGGTGGTGGACCGTCCGGCGGGGTGGCGTCGACGGGGATGGGCGCGCCGAGCCAACCCTCGCCGTCCCAGTAACGCCGGGTCTCAGTGTCGGCAGGGTCGACATACCAGCCAGGTTGCACGCTCACGAAGACACCTTAACGACGACCGTTGCGGCGAACTTGTCATGGAGGCACTGCTGCCACGGCTTGTCCCAGAGCTGCCAGAAACCGTCGACGTAGCTGACCCCGGGGACCAGTGAGCCCGCCAGGTACTGCACGAGCCACCGCCGGCCGGCCATCCGCCGGTTCAGGGTGTGGGTCGGGTCGATCGGCACCACGCGCAGCTTCATCACCTTCTTGCCGAGCGTCTGGCCGCCGCGCTTGAGGTACTCCACGTGGTAGAGCCAGTAGAGCCCGAGCATCAGGACGAGGAGCCCGAGCTGGAGCAGGACGATCGGCAGGAAGAAATCGATGAAGAAGGTGCCCGGGTCGGGTTCCACGAGAGTCCCGTCGGGATTGGTCCGCGTCATCTCGGTGAACATCCGCCACCAGAGGATGAAGAAGAACGGGCTGAACAACGCAAGCGACACGGCGCTCGCCAGCGCCGAGTCGATCAGCCAGGCCAGCAGCCGGTCGGTGAAGCTGGCCAGTGGCTGACCGCTCGGGCTCAGCGGCGGGGGCAGCGGGCCGGGTGGGCCGACATGCCAGTGCGGCGGGGCGTACCCGGGCGGGGCGTATTGCGGCGGCGCAGCGTACCCCTGGGGGTGTGGTCCGGGCGGCGGCGCGAAGCCGCCGGCGGCGGGCTGAGGCCCACCGACCGGCGGCGTCGGGTACGACGGAGGTTGCGTCACGCTCGCAAGTGTTACAGGTTGCCGCGGGCTTCCTGCTCCCGCTCGATGGCCTGGAAGAGCGCCTTGAAGTTGCCCTTGCCGAAGCCCAGCGAGCCGTGCCGCTCGATCAGCTCGAAGAAGACCGTGGGGCGGTCCTGCACCGGCTTGGTGAAGATCTGGAGCAGGTAGCCGTCCTCGTCCCGGTCGACCAGGATCTTGCGGGCCTTCAGCTCCTCGATCGGCACCCGCACGTTGCCGATGCGGGCGCGCAGCTCGGGGTCCTCGTAGTACGAGTCCGGGGTGTCCAGGAACTCCAGACCGGCGGCCCGCATCGCGTCGACGCTGGCCAGGATGTCGTTGGTGGCGACGGCGATGTGCTGGGCGCCCGGGCCCTGGTAGAACTCCAGGTACTCGTCGATCTGGGACTTCTTACGGGCGATCGCCGGCTCGTTGAGCGGGAACTTCACCTTGCGGGTGCCGTTCGCCACGACCTTGCTCATCAGCGCCGAATAGTCGGTGGCGATGTCGTCGCCGACGAACTCCGCCATGTTGGAGAAGCCCATCACCCGCTTGTAGAACTCGACCCACTCGTCCATCCGGCCCAGCTCCACGTTGCCGACCACGTGGTCGACGGCCTGGAAGAAGCGCTTCGGCTGGATGCCGGCGTCGATCATCGGCTGCCGGTCCACGATCGGGCCGCGGGCCACGAAGCCGGGCAGGAACGGGCCGGTGTAGCGGGACCGGTCGACAAGCGTGTGCCGGGTGTCGCCGTACGCGGCGATGGCGGCCATCCGGACCGTGCCGTGCTCGTCGGTCACCTCGTGCGGCTCGACGACGCCGGCAGCGCCCTGCGCGACGGCGTGCGCGTACGCGGCGTCCACGTCCGGCACCTCCAACGCGATGTCGCTGATCCCGTCGCTGTGCCGGGCCACGTGCTCGGCGCCGTCGGCATCCGGGCGCACCGCGCCGGTCAGCACGAACCGGGCCGAGCCGCTGGTCAGCACGTACTGGGCGTGGTCGCGGTAGCCCTGCTCCGGGCCGCGGTAGGCCACGCAGGTCATGCCGAACGCGGTGGAGTAGTAGTGGGCGGCCTGCTTGGCGTTGCCGACCAGGAAGTGCACGTGGTCGAGGCCCCGGACCGGGAACGGGTCGTGGCTGATGTCGTGGTCGACGGCGCCGATGAGCCGGTCGACGTCGACGTCCTCGGTCGACTGGGGTCGGTCGATCGCCTGGGTCATGGTGGGCTCCCTCGCGTACCGGCCGGCCTGGTGGGCCGCCGTTGTCGGTTCTTGTGGCGAGGATCGCTGCCCCGGCACCGAGTGGGCAACTGTCGACAGAAATGCTGGTCAGGTTGCGCATTCGGTATGGTCTTCACCCATGAATGGTGAGCAGAATGTACAGCTCGATGCGCTCGACGTGCGCTTGATCGAACTGCTCGCCGAGGAGCCGCGGATCGGGGTGCTGGAGTGCTCCCGTCGGCTCGGGGTGGCCCGGGGCACCGTGCAGGCCCGGCTGGACAAGCTGATCGAGCGGCAGGTCATCGAGGGCTTCGGCCCGGAGATCTCACCGGCCGCGATCGGGTTCGGGGTGACCAGCTTCGTCACCCTGGAGATCAGTCAGCGGCACGGCCACGACCCGGTCACCGCCCACCTCGCGGCCATCCCCGAGGTGCTGGAGGCGCACACCATCACCGGCTCCAGCGACCTGCTCTGCCGGATCGTGGCCCGCTCCAACACCGACCTGCAGCGGGTCATCGACTCGATCGTCTCGTCCGCCGGCATTACCCGGGCTTCGACGATCATCGCCCTGGCCGAGCAGATTCCCTACCGCACGCTGCCGTTGGTGCGCAGCGCCGTACGGGCCGAGGGAAGGGCGCTCTAACACCTCCGAGCGCAGAAAGCGCGGCGACACGGCGGCGCGGGCGTACGGAAGATCCGCGATCGTGGCTACGGTGTGCGGTGTGGCGAAGGGGAGGGTGCGCGGCGGGCTGCTGCTTGGCCTCGCCGTGGTCGTCGCGCTCGCCGCGACCGGCGTGTGGAACCCTTTCCCGGGCCTGTGGGAGTGGGCGGACCGCAGCGAACCCATCTCCGAACCCGACGTGGTCTGGCAGCAGCGGGTCGGCGGCACTCCGCGCAGCGTGACCATTGCCGGCGACGCCGTCGTGGTCGAGCAGCGCACCCGGGTCGAGGCACGCAGCCTGGCGACCGGCGCGCAGCTCTGGGAGCGCAAGGCGGACTGGTCGGCGGTCGCCGGCGGCGACCGGGACCCGGTCGTCGCCGTGGGCAAGCTCCTGGTCAAGGGGTACGAGCTGCTCGACCCGGTCACCGGGGTGACCCGGCGACGCGACGACGACGCGGTGGCCGTGTGGACGTACCGGAACCTGCTCCTCGATGCCCGGTGCACGGATGCCACCGACTGCACCCTGAGCGCCTGGGACCCCCGCGGCACCGCGCCACTCTGGACGGCCTTCCTGCCCGGGGTGCACAGCGGCCTGCTCGCCGACAACCCGGGCCTGCGCGGCACCCGCCGGCTCACCGCCACCCGGATCGACGACGGGGTGGCCGGGGCGGAGCCCGCGCCACCGCTGCTCGGCTTCCCGGTCGACGGCCGCGTGCACGTGGTCGACACCGCCACCGGCAGGGTTCTGCAGAACGTCGAGCCCGGCCGGGACGAGCGGCTCTCCGTGGTGGGTGGCCGGATGCTACGGATCGCCGCCCGCTCCCAGGACGGCACCTGTTACTTCGCCATCTCCGCCCGGGACCCGGCGACCGGGCAGGAGGCCTGGCAGCGGGCCGGAGTCAACCTGCGGACCGCCGACAGCGCCGGCTGCGTGCAACGTGAGGACCCACAGGGCGCGCGCAACGTGCTGATCGGCGTCGCCCCGGACGGTCGCGAGGCGGTCATCGACGGGTACGACGGACGGCTGCTCTGGGTCGGTGACTCGGGCACCAAGCTGATCGCCGTCGACGACCGCTACGCGGTGTTCCGGGCAGCCGACAAGCGCTCGGTTATCGCCCGTGAGCTGGGCACCGACCGAGTGCTCTGGACACGTCCCGCCAGCGGCAAGGCCGGTGCCGCGCTCACCCCGTACGCGGCGGTGGTCGCCGACGAGAAGCCGTCCCGGTTGGCCGCGGTGGATCCGCGCACCGGCCGGGAGCTGGCCGTCCTGCGGACCTCGGCGAACGCTCTCGCGGTCGGGTCGCAAGGCATGATCATCGGTGAGGGGCGCGAGATCGGGTATGTCCGTTTCGGCGCCACCGGGGGCTCGCCCACCCGACCGCCCGGCGACGGCGGAAATCCCAGACCCGGCGGCACCGGCCCGGGCGGCGGGCAGAACAACGGCGACTGTGGGCCGAAGGGGGAGCTCTGCCCCGACCCGGACGGCGGCAAGGACGGCTGAGCGGCATGGCTGAGCGGCCGGGATGCCCGCTGAACGAGTTGGCGGCGGAGCGCGGCGCGTCCAGGCGATGAGAGCGGCGTCCCAGGACCAGCCCGGCGGGTGGGAGTGATCGACCGGTCTGCCCTAGGCTTGCCGCTCATGAGCAGTGCCGCCGCATTCTCGTACGCCCCTCTGCTGCCGACCGGCCCCGACCAGACGGACTATCGCCTGGTCACCGACGAGGGTGTGGACGTCGTACACGGCCCGGGAGGCCGCCGGTTCCTCACCGTGGAGCCGGCCGCGCTCACCGCGCTGACCGCCGAGGCGATGCACGACATCGCGCACTTCCTACGCCCTGCGCACCTCGCTCAACTCCGAGCGATCATCGACGACCCGGCCGCCTCGCCGAACGATCGGTTCGTCGCGTTGGACCTGCTGCGCAACGCCAACATCGCCGCCGGCGGGGTGCTGCCGATGTGCCAGGACACCGGCACCGCGATCGTGATGGGCAAGCGCGGCCGGCACGTGCTCACCGACGGCGCCGACGCCGAGGCCATCTCCCGCGGCGTCTACCAGGCGTACACCAAACTCAACCTGCGCTACTCCCAGCTCGCCCCGCTGACCATGTGGGACGAGCGGAACACCGGCAGCAACCTGCCGGCCCAGGTCGACCTGTACGCCGAGGACCCGGACGGGCACCCCGACGCGTACAAGTTCCTGTTCATGGCCAAGGGTGGGGGCTCGGCCAACAAGTCGTACCTCTACCAGGAGACCAAGGCGCTGCTGAACCCGACGCGGATGATGCAGTTCCTGGAGGAGAAGCTGCGGCTGATCGGCACCGCCGCCTGCCCGCCGTACCACCTGGCCATCGTCATCGGCGGCACCTCCGCCGAGTACGCCCTGAAGACCGCGAAGTACGCCAGCGCCAAGTATCTCGACGCGCTGCCCACCTCGGGCTCGATGAGCGCACACGGCTTCCGTGACCTGGAGCTGGAGGCGGAGGTGCTGGAGTTGACCCGCAACTTCGGCATCGGAGCGCAGTTCGGTGGCCGGTACTTCTGCCACGACGTGCGGGTGGTCCGGTTGCCCCGGCACGGCGCGTCCTGCCCGGTGGCGATCGCCGTCTCCTGTTCGGCGGACCGGCAGGCCGTCGCCAAGATCACCCCGTCGGGCGTGTGGCTGGAGCGACTGGAGACCGACCCGGCGCGCTTCCTGCCGGACGTCACCGACGATTCGCTCGACGCCGAGCTGGTCGTCCGGGTCGACCTGAACCGGCCGATGGCCGAGATCCGCGCTGAGCTGTCCAAGTACCCGGTGAAGACGCGCCTCTCGCTGTCCGGTCCGCTGGTGGTGGCCCGGGACATCGCGCACGCCAAGATCGCTGAGCGGCTGGATGCCGGCGAGCCGATGCCGCAGTACCTGCGCGACCACGCGGTCTACTACGCGGGCCCGGCGAAGACCCCGGAGGGGTACGCTTCCGGCTCCTTCGGCCCGACCACCGCCGGCCGGATGGACGCCTACGTGGAGAAGTTCCAGGCCGCGGGTGGCTCGCAGGTGATGCTCGCCAAGGGCAACCGCTCCGGCCAGGTGACCCGTTCCTGCCAGCAGCACGGCGGCTTCTACCTCGGCTCGATCGGTGGCCCCGCGGCCCGCCTCGCCCAGGACTGCATCAAGCACGTCGAAGTGCTCGAATACGCGGAGCTGGGCATGGAGGCGGTCTGGAAGATCGAGGTGGAGGACTTCCCCGCCTTCATCGTGGTCGACGACAAGGGCAACGACTTCTTCGCCGAGGTCACCAAGCCGGTGCTCACCGTCGGCCGCCGCTGACTCGGCGCGTACACGAAAAGGGGTGCCGGGCGGATCCGCCCGGCACCCCTTCTTCCGTCGTCTGTGCTCCACCGACATCGGTGCGCCCGCCCCGCTGGGGTGGACGGGCGCACCGCCCCCGTCGGATGCCGTCACCGACAACCCGGTGCGATTGTCGGTTGTACCGCTGTCGATCCGCTCTCACATCACTCTCGCCTGACTGCGGCGATCTGTGATCGTCGGACTACTCTGCTGGAAGTTGCGTTATCGATGCGGGGGAGTAGATGCGGTTCGGGATCATGGGGCCTCTGCGGGTCGGCGGTGGCGAGTCCACTGTCACCGCTGGTCGCGACCGGATCGTGCTCGCCATGCTGCTGTTGCGGGCCGGCCGGCTCGTGCCGGTCGACGAGCTGGTCGACGCGGTGTGGGAGGAACGTCCTCCGGCCACCGCGCGGGCCCAGTTGCAGACCTGTGTGTCGCGGTTGCGTCGCCGGTTCGCCGAGCTCGGGCTGCCGTCGGAGACCATCGTCACCGACCCGGCGGGGTACGGCGTCCGCGTCGCACCGACCGACCTGGACGCCGAGGTCTTCGCCCGAGGTGTGGAAGCCGCCCGTGCCGCCGTCACGGCCGGTCGCCTGATCGACGCACGTGCGGAATTCCGCGCTGCCCTGGCGCTCTGGCGAGGGCCGGCGCTCGCCGGGATCCCGAGCCGCAGCGTCCGCCGCCGTGCGCACGCACTCGACGAGCAGCGCCTCACCGCGTTGGAGGAGTGCGTCGACGTCGAACTGCGCCTCGGGCCGGCCGTCGAGTTGATCGACGAGCTTGCCGAAAGTGTCGACCAGCACCCGTTGCGGGAGCGGCTGCGCGGCCAACTGATGATCGCCCTCTCCTCGATGGGTCGGCAGGCAGACGCGCTCAGGGCCTATCGGGAGGGCCGGCGGCTCTACGCCGAGGAGCTGGGCATCGAACCGGGCGCCGAGTTGCAGGAGCTGCACCAGCGGGTCCTCGCCGGCGACCTGGCTCTGGCCGGTCGGGAGCCCGGGCCGATCGCCCCGGTCCGCTCGCTGCCTCGGGCGATCGGCGACTTCACCGGTCGGCAGCAGACGTTGGCCCGCCTGGTCAAGGAGGTGGACGCCGGCGCGCGGATCCAGCTCATCGACGGCATGGCCGGCAGCGGCAAGACCGCGCTCGCGGTGCACGTCGCCACCGCCCTCGCGGACAACTACCCCGACGCCCAGCTCTACATCGACCTGCACGGGCACAGCGAACGCACACCGCTGACGCCAGCGGCGGCGGTGGCCACACTGCTGCGGCAGCTCGGTGTGCCCTCCGAGCGGGTGCCGACGAACCTGGACGACCGGTTGGCGCTCTGGCGCACCGAGCTGGCTGGCCGCCGAGCTCTGGTGGTGTTGGACAACGCCTCCAGCGCCGATCAGGTGACCCCGCTGCTGCCCAACGGCTCGCACTGCCTGATTCTGATCACCAGCCGTCGCCGGCTGGTCGGCGTCGACGAAGGGCGCCCGTCGTCGCTGCCCGTGCTCGACACCGACGAGGCGATCGACCTGCTCGGGCGGGTGGCCGGTGTCAGCCGGGTGGCGGCGGAGCCGGAAGCGGCCACCGAGGTGGTCCGCCGCTGCGGCCACCTGCCTCTCGCCATCCGGCTGGCCGGTGCCCGGCTGGCGCACCGACCCCGCTGGCGGATCGCCGACCTGGCCGAGCGACTGAGCACCCGACCCGATCCGTTGGCCGAGTTCGAAGCGGGCGAGCGGTCCGTCGGCCGGGCCTTCGCCCTGTCGTACGCACAGGTGTCGCCGACCGCGCAGCGCACGTTCCGGCTGCTGGGCCTGCACCCGGGGGTACGGTTCGACAACTCGGTCGCCGCCGTGCTCGCTGAGCTGCCCCTACCCGAGGCGCAGGACCTGCTGGACGAGTTGGTCGACGCGCACCTGGTGGAGGAGGCGGAACCGGGTCGGTACCGGCTGCACGACCTGGTTCGCGAGTACGCGCGGACGCTGGTTGCCGAGCCGGAGCGAGCGGTCGAGCGGCGGGATGCGGTTGGGCGTCTGCTCGACCACCACCTGCACGTCGCCGTGGCGATCGCCCGGACGACGGAGCTCTCCTCGGGCCACTCGCTGATCGTGACGGCGGAGCCGGTCCGCCCTGACCTGGTCACTCTCGTGGCCCAGCAGGGTCGAGCCTGGCTCGACGAGAACCTGGCGGCGTGGACCACCCTGGTCCGCCTGGCGGAGACCGAGGGGCTCTTCCGTTACTGCTGGCAGTTGGCGAGGGCCTGCTGGCACGCCCAGTTCGAGGGCGGTCACCTGGACGAGTTGATCGAGACCCACACCGTTGGCCTGCGGGCCGCCGAGGAGTTGGGCGACGACCGGGCGGTGGCGACGATGCTCAACTATCTCGCCTCGGCCCACTACCGGCTGGGCAACTTCCCCGAGTCGATCCGGCTGATGGAGAGGTCGCTCGCCATCTTCCGTCGGCTCGGCCTGCGCAACGACGTCCGCAACACCCTGGGCAACCTGGGCACCTCGTACGCCGCCAACTTCGAATTTCGCCGCGCCCGGGAGTGCTACGACGCCGGCGCTGCTCTGGCGAGGCAGGTACGCGACAAGGAGGCACTCGCGAACGTCCTCAACAACCTGTCGATCACCTACCTGCTGTGGGGGCGGCACGACGAGGCGTTGCGCACCGCTCGGCGACACCTGGGGCTCGCCCGGGAGATCGGCGATCCCCGTCGGATCGGCAACGCCTTCGGGCACCTGGGCATGGTGCGGCACCGGATGGGCGACGTGGCACCGGCCCGCCGGTTGCTGCGGGTGGCGTTGCGCTTCAAGCAGCAGGTGGGCACCCGCTTCGGCGAGGGCGAGGTGCTCAACGAGATCGCGACGATGGAGCGGGAAGCTGGCCGCCCGGAGCGGGCCGCCGACCTGCACCGCGCGGCTCTCGTCGCGATGACCGAGGTGGGGGACCGCATCGCGCAGTGCAGCTCGCGCAACCTGCTGGCCCGGGCGATCCTCGACCAGGGGGACGTGGCCAGCGCGCTCGACCTGCATCGCCGGGTGCTCGCCGACGCCAACCGGTTGGGTGCCCGCTACGAGCAGGCTCGGGCTCTGCTGGGCCTCGCCCGCTGCCTGCGTCCCACCGACCCGGCGGCGGCGAGCACTCACCTGACCCGGGCGCTGTTCCTGTTTCGCCAGGTCGAGTCACCGGACCAGCACGAGGTGGAACGCCTGCTCGCCGAGTTGGGCTGACGGATCATCTGCGAGGCGGCGGCGGGCGCGGCAGGATGGTACGCGTGACGACTCCAGAGGCGACCGGTTACCGCATCGAACGCGACTCGATGGGCGAGGTGGAGGTGCCCACCGAGGCGCTGTGGCGGGCACAGACCCAGCGTGCGGTGCAGAACTTTCCGATCTCCGGTCGGGGCCTCGAGCCGGCCCAGATCAAGGCCCTCGCGCAGATCAAGGGCGCTGCAGCCGAGGTCAACGGTGAGCTGGGCGTGATCGACGCCAACGTGGCCGCCGCCATCACCGCCGCCGCGGCACACGTGGCCGACGGCGGCTACGACGACCAGTTTCCGGTGGACGTGTTCCAGACCGGTTCGGGCACCTCGTCGAACATGAACGCCAACGAGGTGATCGCCACCCTGGCGACCCGGAAGCTGGGCCGGGACGTGCACCCCAACGACCACGTCAACGCCTCCCAGTCCAGTAACGACATCTTCCCGTCCTCGATCCACCTGGCCGCCACCCAGTTCATCGTGGAAGACCTGCTGCCGTCGCTGGCCCACCTGGCGTCGGCGCTGGAGGCCAAATCGGCCGAGTTCGAGACGGTGGTCAAGGCCGGGCGTACCCACCTGATGGACGCCACCCCGGTCACCCTGGGACAGGAGTTCGGCGGGTACGCGGCCCAGGTCCGCTACGGCGTCGACCGGCTGGAGGGCGCGCTGCCCCGGCTGGCCGAGTTGCCGCTGGGCGGCACCGCCGTGGGCACCGGGATCAACACCCCGCTCGGCTTCGCCGCCGCCGTGATCGGCAAGCTGCGCGAGTCGACCGGGCTGCCGTTGTCCGAGGCGCGCAACCACTTCGAGGCGCAGGGCGCCCGCGACGCGCTGGTGGAGACCTCGGGGCAACTGCGTACCGTGGCGGTCGGCCTCTACAAGATCGCCAACGACATCCGCTGGATGGGTTCCGGCCCCCGCGCCGGCCTGCGCGAGCTGCGCATCCCCGACCTGCAGCCGGGCTCGTCGATCATGCCGGGCAAGGTCAACCCGGTGGTCGCCGAGGCGATGCGGCAGGTGTGCGCACAGGTGATCGGCAACGACGCGACCGTTGGTTTCGCCGGTTCGCAGGGCGACTTCGAGCTGAACGTCATGCTCCCCGTGATGGGTCGCAACCTGCTGGAGTCGATCCGGCTGCTCTCCGCGGCGAGCCGGCTGTTCGCCGACCGACTGGTGGTCGGCCTGGTCGCGGACGCCGAGGTCTGCCTGGCGTACGCCGAAGGCTCTCCGTCGATCGTCACCCCGCTGAACCGCTACCTGGGGTACGACGAGGCCGCGTCGATCGCCAAGGAGGCGCTGGCCAAGCAGACGTCCATCCGCGAGGTGGTGATCTCCCGGGGGCACGTCGACTCCGGCAAGCTCACCGAGACTCAGCTCGACGAGACGCTGGACCTGCTCCGGATGACCCACCCCTGACCGGTGCCGCCCAGCCGAGGAATCGGGTGAAGAGCGCTGCGGGGTCCGGGCCGTCGTGCGGGTTGAGCCGGTACAGGTCGGCGGCTGCGTCGTGCAGGACCGTGCAGAGGTAGATGCTCAACGCGATCTGATCGTCGGCGTACTCCTGCCGGAGGGTGAGTCGGGCGACCGGGCACGGCCAGGGCCCGGCGCAGACCCGGCAGAGCCAGAGCGGGCGCAGCGGCAGGTGCGGCCGCCGTTGCGGCGTGATGCGGTCCTCCGGGGCGGTCCGGGTCATGAGGCGGCCTTCCTTTGGAGCTGAATCGTTTGCGTCATCACCCCCCCCCGCTCGCCCCGGCGGTGGGCTGTGTGGGCGGTGGCTGCCCGGGCGGTGGGCTGTCCGGGCGGTGGGACGGCTGGGCGGTGGGACGGCCCGGTTGATCGACACCAGGTCGGCGACATGGCGGTATCGCACCCGTCGGGTTACCCCCACATCGGCGAACTGGAGTGGATCAACTCATCTGGACACTCTCGACCTGGCCGCCCTGGGCGGGGGCGGTCCCGTGCGGCGCCGACAGGCCCGGGGGCGGGAAGCGGTTCCGCACTTCACAGTCTGGTGATCAGACGACTACGGTCGGAAGCGTTTGGCCGCGTCGTCGTAGCCACCCTGTTTCGGGTGGCACCACCGCTGGCGGCCGACTGGAGTTGATCGTCGGCGGGGTGGAGGGCGGCAGGGCATGGCCGATGGACAGATGACGGCGGCGGCGTTCCTGATCGCGGAGCTGCGGCGGGCGCGGGCCCGGCGGGGCTGGAGCCAGGACGAGCTGGCCAAGGCGGTCAACTACTCGGCGTCGATGGTCAGCGCCGTCGAGCTGGGCCAGCAACCGCCCACCGGGAAGTACCTGGAACTCGTCGACCGTGCCCTGGACACCGGTGGCCTCTTCGGCCGCATGTCCACCGAGCTGGTCAGCCTCGACAAGGCCCAGGTCTGGTTGCGCGGCTGGCGGGGGATCCTCGCGGAGGCGCGAGCACTGCGGTGGTTCGATCCGCTGCACGTTCCAGGGCTGCTGCAAACCGAAGGCTACGCCCGCGCCATTTTCGAATCGGACAGGCTGCTCGACGCCGATGAGGTTGAGCGGCGGTTGACGGACCGAATGGACAGCCAGCAGGTTCTCTACGCGGACCGACCGCCGCACCTCGTAGCTGTGCTCGACGAGTCGGTGCTGCGGCGACGCGTCGGCGGCCGGAAGGTGATGTGCGAGCAGGCTCTGCACCTGGCGCGGTTGGCGACCGAACATCCGCGCGTTCAGCTGCATGTCGTGCCTCGTTCGGCCGAGGAGTATCCCGGCCTCAACGGCCCGTTCATCCTTGCCACCGTCGCCGACAACAGCGACCTTGCCTACCTCGGAGGCCAGATCGGTGGTCAGGAACTTGATCGACCAGCGGATTTGCTCCGTCTACAGCGGACTTGGGAGGCTACCCTCGGCCAGGCGTTGCCACCACAGGAGTCGATTGAGTTGCTGAGGGAAGTGGCGGAGTCGTGGAGTTGACCCGAGCCCGGTGGCGGAAGAGCAGCCGCAGTGGTTCCAACGACCAGTGTGTCGAGGTGGCGACGAATCTGGGGGACGTGGTCGGGGTACGAGACAGCAAGGACCCGGACGGGCCCGTGCTCGTTGTCGACGCGTATTCCTGGCGGTTCTTCGTGGTCGCGCCCCCGCGCTGACGCGACCGCCTCGCCTGCGACGGCCTTGATCTTCTGGTCGCGCGGTAAATGGTTCGACGGTGGTGTGTGGGGGCGGGATGATCCCGTCATGGGGGTGGATGACGTCGGCCTGCCTTCGACGGAGCGGTTGCGGTTGCGGCGGCTGACCACGGCGGACGCGGGCGCGCTGGTCGAGCTGGACAGCGATTCCGAGGTGATGCGTTTCCTCACCGGTGGTGTCGCTACCCCGCTGGCCACGGTCCGTGATGAGCAGTTGCCGAGGTTGTTGGCCGGGTACGACCGGCATCCCGGGCTGGGGCGCTGGGCGGCGCTCGACCGGGAGACCGGCGAATTCCTGGGCTGGTTCGCGCTCGACCCGTCGGCGGACGGCACCGAGGCCGAGTTGGGCTACCGGCTGCGCCGCGCGACGTGGGGGCGGGGTCTGGCCACCGAGGGTTCCCGTGCGCTGGTCCGCTACGCCTTCGACACCGTCGGGGTGCGTCGGGTCTGGGCCGAGACGATGGCGGTCAACGAACGCTCCCGGCGGGTGATGGCCAAGGCCGGGCTGCACCACGTGCGCACCTTCCACCTGCAGTGGGATGACCCGATCCCGGGCACCGAGCACGGCGAGGTGGAGTACGAGTTGCGGGCCGAGGAGTGGGCAGCCGGTCAGGAGCGGCCGGCCGCCCGACGGGCGCGGTAGGCGGTCACGGCGGCGCGGTTGCCGCAACCGGCCTCGCAGAACCGCCGGGACCGGTTCCGGGACAGGTCGACGAGCACGTTGTCGCAGTCCGGGTACTCGCAGATCCGCAGCCGGCTCAACTCACGTGCACGGACCAGGTCGGCCATGGCCATGGCCGCCTCCACCGCGATCCGAGTGGCCAACGGCGCGTCGCGAGGTACGGCATGCAGGTGGTACGGCTCTCCGTCGTGCTCGATGAGCTGGGGCAGCGCCCGGTGTTCGAGCAGCAGACCGTTGACCAGCGCGACGATCTCGGGCGGCTCGGAATACCAGATGCGGCGCAGTTGGGGCCGCAGCTCCCGGACGGCGCGCAACTCGGCCTCGGTCTGCTCGTGCCGCCCGCTGTAGCCGCGTCGGACGAAGAACGCGTCCAACGCCGCGATGTCGGGCAGCAACTCGCCGTCCCGTCCCGCGGTGTTGACCAGCGCGGCGGCGGCGATCAGCGAACATTCGGTGTCATGAGCGAATAGCAACTTGACTCCTGTCACAGGGGCCGCCTAGCGTCATCGGTACAAGGATAGTTTGCTAATGACACGGTGCCATCCCGAGGAGCGCGACATGCACTCACGACCTGCCGCCGGCGCCGCGTTGGCGCTGCTCTCCGCAGTCACCTTCGCCACCTCGGGCACCTTCGCACGATCGCTCATCGATGCGGGCTGGTCGGCGGAGGCCGCGGTGATCGCCCGGGTCGGCATCGCCGCCCTGGTGCTGGCGATCCCCGCCCTGCTGTCGCTGCGGGGAAAGAGGCAGGTGCTGCGGAGCAACGCAACGGCCATCGGGCTGTTCGGGCTCCTCGGGGTGGCGCTGGCCCAGGTCTGCTTCTTCAACGCGGTGCGCTACCTGCCGGTCGGTGTCGCGCTGCTGCTGGAGTACCTGGGCATCATCCTCGTCGTGGGCTGGATGTGGCTGCGGCACGGGCAGCGCCCCCGCCGGCTCACCGTGGCCGGATCGGTGGCCGCCCTGGCCGGGCTCACGTTCGTGCTGGACCTCGCCGGGACCACCGACTTCCACCCGGTGGGCGTGCTCTGGGGGCTGGGCGCGGCATTCGGCCTGGCCGGCTACTTCGTGCTCGCCGGCCGGGTCGATCCCAAGCTGCCCTCGGTCGCCATGGCCAGCGGGGGAATGGCCGTCGGCGCAGCCGTGCTGCTCCTCGTCGGGCTGACCGGTCTGCTGCCGCTGCACGCCACCTTCGGCGAGGTCACCTTCGCCGGACAGTCCACCACCTGGCTGTTGCCCATCGCCGGGCTCGCACTGGTGGCCGCCGTCATCGCGTACCTGGCCGGTATCGCCGGCACCCGGATCCTCGGCCCACGGCTGTCGTCGTTCGTCGGGCTGACCGAGGTGGTCTTCGCGGTGCTGATCGCCTGGCTGTTCCTGAACGAACTGCCCACCGGCTGGCAGCTGTTCGGCGGCGCGCTGATCGTCGCCGGGGTCGCACTGGTACGCCTCGACGAACTGCGCGGGACCCCGTCGACGTCCGCGCCGGTCTCGCCCGAGCCCGCGCTGGTGCTCGACGGTCGGTGACCCGGTGCTTCTCGGGCTACGTGCGGGCGCGCGACGGGTCGGTGAGCTGGTGCCCGATGGTCGATGTGCCGGCGCGCGACGGTCGATGAGACAGTGGGCATCGTGCTGACCACCGTGGTGTTCGACGCCGACGAAACCCTGCTGGATCTGCGTCCGGCGGTGACCGGCGGACTGGTGGCCGTCCTCGACGAGATGCGGCGGCGCACCCCGGCAGCGGCCCGGGTGACGCTCGCCGAGCTGGATTCGGACTGGGACGCGGTCTTCGGCGAGTTGAACGCCGCTCCGGTTGCCGAGATCCGCCGCGCCGCGCTGACCCGGTCGCTGGCTCGCGCCGGGCTGGAGGACCACCTGGACGAACTCGCCGCCCTCTTCTTCGCCCGCCGCTTCGCCCTCACCAGACCGTTTGCGGATGTGCCACCGGCGCTGGCCGCGCTGCGCTCCCGGTACACCCTCGGCTTCGCGACCAACGGCAACAGCCGTGCCGAACGGTGCGGGCTCGCCGGCGAGTTCGCCTTCGAGGTGTACGCCCACGAGAACGGCCTGCCCAAGAAACCGGCCCCGGATTTCTACGCGGCAGTGGTCGCGGTGGCCGGGGTGTCGGCCGGGCAGATCGTGTACGTCGGTGACTCGTGGGAGCACGACGTGGTGGCACCTCAGCGGGCCGGCCTGCGGTCGGTGTGGCTGAATCGGCACGGGTTGCCTCGTCCGGGTGGGTGCACGCCCGATGCGGAGGTGTCGACAATGGCCGATCTGCCGACCGCCCTCGCCGACCTGGGGGCGTTGCGAGCCGACCTGCCGACGCTGTCGTAGCGCACCGCCCCCGCAGCCCGACCTCGCGGCGGGCGCGGTCTTGTGGTGGGCACGGTCTTGTGGTGGGCGCGGTCTTGATCGACTTCAGGTCGCCGATGTGGCGGTTTCGGGTTCGTCGGATGCCCCCAGGTCGGCGAGCTGGAGTCGATCAGGGTTGGTGGTGATCAACGGCGCCAGCCGCGAGAGATCAGGGCCGACCGGACCTCGCTCAGCACGGCCGGGAAGTCGTTCTGCAGCCGTCGGCTGGTCACGTGCAACACCAACCAGCCCGCACCGACGAGGAGGTTGAGTCGTCGACGGTCTCGGTGCAGTTGCTCGGGGTCGGCGTGCCATCGGCCGTCGTACTCCACGGCCACCCGAAACTCGGGCCAGGCCAGATCGGGGTGGAGCACGAGCCCACCGGCCAACTGGATCGGGTGTTGGGCAACCGGCCGGGGTATCCCGCCCAGCACCAGACGTACCCGTAGCTGCGACTCGGGCGGCGATTGCGCGCCCGGATCGGCCAGATCGAAGATCCAGCACGCCCGTCGGCCACCCGGCCGGTCCGCGTTGGCGGTGCGGACGGCGGTCAGGGCCGCCCGGGTGGTCAAGCCGCTCGCGAGCAGCGAGTCGACGATCGCGACGGCCCGCAGCGGATCCAACCAGGCTGCTGCCTCCCACGCCGCCGCAGACGGATCCGTTCGGCGGAGTGAGGGCTTGGTCGGCGCGCCCAGTTGAGCCGTGATCGAGGTGGATGGCTGCGCGTCGGCAACCACACCATTGGTCGGGGTGGCAGGGGTGTCGGCTCCGGCCAGGTGCACGCGCAGGCCGCGTTGCGAGTCGACGCGGCCGACCCTCGGCACCAGAACGTGCACGTCATCGTCGAAGCCGGCGGCATGCTCGATGCCGTGCAGGTAGGCCGCCGAAGGCCCAGCGATCATTGCTCCGGGCGGCAGCCGCAACATCGCGGCGTGGCAGGCAAGCTCGTGGTCACGATCGAGGCGGGCGTCGGCGTACACGTCGTGGCGAAGGCGGACCCAGGACGATCCGCGTAGCTGATGTCTGGTGACCAGGCCTCTTCGGATCACGTCGGAACCGCGAAAGACCTGCCAGGCCAGGGCAGGAGGTCGGTGGGGGTGAGGAGGCATGCGACCAGACTCGGACGCTCGGTGTGGCGGCCGATACCCCTGTGGACAGCGCCCGGAGGGCACTCGGCGCGTGCCTGTGGATGACCTCCAGCCGCCGAATCAGAGTGCTATACGGCGAGATCATCACCATGTCGGCGATATGGCGCTATCGATCGGCAAGGATGCCGCAACATCGGCGATCTGGTTTTGATCAAGCCGCAGCGCGCCGAGGTTGGGCTGTGCTGGGGTCAGCTGAGGGCGGTGGTGATGGCTGCGGCGGCGGCCAACACCTGGGGGCCGATCGTGTCGACGTCCAGTGGGGCGAGCGCGACCACGCCGACGCTGGCTTCCAGACCAGGCACGCCGAGCACCGGTGCGGCCACCCCGTACGCCCCGGCCTGCAACTCCCCGCTGCTGCTTATCGGCTCCGCCACTCCGGCTCGACCAGCCAGGATGGCTCGACCCGCCGCCCCCCGGTCCAGTGGGTGCCGTGCCCCGGCCCGGTACGCGACGTGGAACGACGTCCAGCTCGGCTCGACAACGGCCAGGGCGACGCCCTCACCACCCTCGACGACGGTCAGATGCGCGGTCGCGCCGGCCTGCTCGGCGAGGCGGCGTAGCGCGGGCAGCGCACCCTCGGCGAGCAACGGCTGGGCGCGTCGGGCCAGGTGCAGCAGCCCGGCGCCGAGGCGCAGCCGGCCGTCGCCGTCGCGGCGCAGCATGCCGTGCCCGGTCAGCGGGCCGACCAGCCGGTAGACGGCGGCCCGACCGATGCCGAGCCGGTTCGCGGCCTCGGTGACGGTCAGACCGGCCGGGGCATCGGCAACCAGGTGCAACAGCCGCAACCCCCGGTCGAGGGTCTGCGACGTCTCCGCGACCCGCCCCGAGACCGCGTCGCCCTGCCCGGTAACGGCATCGCCCGGCCCGGTAACCGCGTTGGCCTGCCCGGTAACCCCGTCGGCGGGGGTTCTGGGGCTGGCCGGCGGCTCACCGGCGCTTGCGATCGCATCCACGACTGGCAGCGTACGACCCGGCACCGGCGGACTCGGACAGGCACGGACAGCTACCCTTGTACGGTGACGCTACGCCTGTATGACACTGCCACCCGATCGGTGCGGGACTTCGTCCCGCGGGAAGCCGGCAAGGTGGGGGTCTACCTGTGTGGTCTCACACTCCAGTCGCCGCCGCACATCGGTCACCTTCGCTCCGGCGTCAACTACGACGTCCTGCGTCGCTGGCTGCTGGCCGCCGGCTACGAGGTCACCTTCATTCGCAACCTGACCGACATCGACGACAAGATTCTGGTCAAGGCAGGCGAGCAGGGCCGACCGTTCTGGTCGATCGCGTACGCCAACGAGTTGCTCCTCGCCGAGTCCTACCGGGCACTGAACGTGCTGCCGCCCACCTATGAACCGCGCGCCACCGGACACATCCCGGAGATGCACGAGCTGATCACGAAGTTGATCGCCGACGGGCACGCGTACCCGGCCACCGACGGCTCCGGCGACGTCTACTTCGATGTGGCGTCCTGGCCGGCGTACGGGTCGCTGTCGGGTCAGTCCCCGGACGCGATGCAGTCCGCCGGGGACGCCCCCGACCGGGGCAAGCGGGACCCACGCGACTTCGCGCTCTGGAAGGGCGCCAAACCGGACGAGCCGGCGGACGCCTACTGGCCGTCGCCGTGGGGGCTGGGCCGCCCGGGTTGGCACATCGAGTGCTCGGCGATGTGCTGGCGGTATCTCGGCCCGGAGTTCGACATCCACGGCGGCGGGCTGGACCTGACGTTCCCGCACCACGAGAACGAGATCGCCCAGTCCCAGGCGGCCGGGTTGCCGTTCGCCCGCTTCTGGGTGCACCACGGGCTGCTCAGCATCGGCGGGGCCAAGATGGGCAAGTCCGCCGGCAACGCGCTCGACCTGGCATACGTGGACTCGCTCGGTGTGCGGCCAGTGGAGCTGCGTTACTACTACGCCGCCGCGCACTACCGCTCGGTGATCGACTACTCGGAGGATTCGCTGCGCGACTCGGCGACCGCGTACCGCCGGATCGAGGGTTTCGTGCAGCGGGCGGCCGAGCGGGTCGGTGTCGGGCAGGTCGGTGAGCTGCCTGGCGGCTTCGTCGCGGCGATGAACGACGACCTCAACACGTCCGCCGCACTGGCCGTGCTGCAACAGCACATCCGGGACGGCAACACCGCGCTGAGCACCGGCGACGATGTGACCGTCCGCACCACCCTGGCCGTGGTGCGGGCGATGCTGGATATCCTCGGGATCGACCCCCTCAGCCCGGCCTGGACCGGTGGCGGCCGCTCGGATGATCTGCGTGCCGTGGTGGACTCCCTGATCGCGCTGGCCCTGGAGCAGCGCGCGCAGGCCCGGGGCCGCAAGGACTGGGCTGCCGCCGACGCGGTACGTGACCAGCTCAAGCTGGCCGGTGTGGTGGTCGAGGACACCCCCCAGGGCCCCCGTTGGACTATTGGAGAGCAGGACTGATGGCCGGCAACTCGCAGCGCCGTGGCCGGCGACTGACGTCGAAGGCAGGCGCCCCCAAGGGCACCGGCGGCAAGAACAAGGACTCGTTGGCCGGGCGGGGGCGCACCCTGCCCGCGGACGAGCGGCCGTGGCACAAGGGCTACTCGGGCACCGAGAAGCTGCCCCAGCGCACCGCCTGGAAGCAGGACAAGGAGCGCCGCGCGGCGGCCGAGGAGGGGCGTGCCCCCAAGATCGGCCAGCCCGGCAGCAAGGACACCACCTGGGGTCGGGGCGGCGGTCGGGGCGTGCCGGGCGGCCGGGGTGCCGCCGCTGGTAGGGGTGCCACCGGCGGCCGGGGCGGCAAGCCCACCGCCCGGTCCGGCCCGCGGGTCTCGCCGGGGCGCAAGTCCAACCCGAGCAAGGACACCCCGGAGCTGCTGGTCGGGCGTAACCCGGTGCTGGAGGCGCTGCGCGCCCAGGTGCCGGCGACGGCCCTCTACGTCGCCCAGGGCATCGACGTGGACGACCGGATCAACGAGATCATCCGGACCGCCGCCGACCGGGGCATCGCCAACCTGGAGATCAGCCGGGCCGAGCTGGACCGGATGACCGGTGGGGTGCTGCACCAGGGTGTCGGGCTGCAGGTGCCGCCATTCGCGTACCAGCCGTTCGAGGACATGGTCGCCGCTGCCCTGGAGCAGCAGGCCCCGCTGCTGGTCGCGCTGGACGGTGTCACCGACCCGCGCAACCTGGGTGCCGTGATCCGGTCGGCTGCCGCGTTCGGCGCGCAGGGTGTCTTCGTACCCGAGCGGAGGGCCGCCGGGATCACCGCGACCGCCTGGCGGACCAGTGCCGGCGCGGCCGCGCGGGTGCCCGTGGCGCAGGTGACCAACCTGACCCGGTCGCTGAAGGCCTGCCGGGACGCCGGCTTCATGGTGGTCGGCCTGGACGCCGACGGCGACACCGACCTGTACGACCTGGAGGCCGCGGTTGGTCCGCTGGTGGTGGTGGTCGGTTCCGAGGGGCGCGGGCTGTCCCGCCTCGTCGGGGAGACCTGCGACCTGACCGTCAGCATTCCGATGATCTCCGAGGTGGAGTCGCTCAACGCCAGCGTGGCTGCCGCGGTCACCCTGGCCGAGGTCGCCCGCCGGCGCGCCGTCGAGCTGTAAACACGTCGACGAGGCCCCTTCCCGGCTCCGGGAAGGGGCCTCGTCGTGTGTCTAGATCTGGTGGGTCCAGGCGACGAAGAGCAGCGCACCGGCCAGCGCCATCAGCAGCATGGTCGGGATCAACCAGCGCGAACCTCGCTCCCCGTCCAGTCGTCGGGTCAGGCGCTGGTGCATGGCCGCGATGCCGATAAGGGCGGCCAGCCCGGCGGCGGCAAACGGCAGGCCGATGAGGAAGTGCGCCAGCCACGCCCCACCCCGGGTCGGACCGCCCCAGGCACCGACGTAGGGCCCGGAGACCACCACGCCGTACAGCGCGCCGCGCAGCACCACCAGCAGTCCGACGCCGATCGGCAGCAGGGCGAGGGCACCGAGGAGCAGGCTGAGCAGCGCGTGGCCGAGCACCGCGAGCCTGCCGGGTCGCCGGGCGGGCGCGGGCGTCGGTGACTTCCCGAGCAGACCGGTACGCAGGGACCGCCAGCGTGCGACGACGGCATCGGCTCCGCCCAGCGGGGCCGTCACCAGTGCGAGCAGGGCGACCGGGATCAGCGTCGCGCAGTAGGCGAGGCTGCGGCCGGCCAGGCGACCCATCCGGTACGGCAGCGAACGCCTGGTCGGCTGGACGGCGGGGTTGGCGGGGTTGGCGGTAACGGCTGGCACGGCATCTCCTCGGTTCGGGTCACCGTGACCGTACGAGCGCGGCCTGCCGTGCCGAGTCACCCCGGAGAGCCACCTTCGCGCTGGCTCCGCAGAGTGAGACACCCGCCGCGGTACGACGAAAGGGGCGGCCCGCCGAAGCGGACCGCCCCTTTCGGTTGGGCGTTACGTCAGATCCGGCTGCCGGTGGCGGCGTGGAAGACGTGGCTGCGGCCGGCGCTCGGCCGAACGAACACGGTGTCACCCATGTTCGGCATGTTGCGCCGGTCGGTGCGGACGACGAAGCGCTCCGAGTTGCCACCCAGGGCGGCGTGGCCGTAGACGTTGGCGTCCGAGCCGAGGTCCTCGACGAGCTCGACCACGACCGGCATGCCGCCCTCGGTCGGGCTGACCAGCTCGCAGTCCTCCGGGCGGAAGCCCACGGTGACCTTGCCGTCGCCACCCTCGGCGCGGGCCGCCTCGACCTGCTCCCGGGTCAGCGGGATGTGCAGCTCGGCGAATTCGGCACCCTTCTCGTTCAGCGGAACGGTCTTGATGTTCATGGCGGGAGAGCCCATGAAGCCGGCGACGAACACGTTGGCCGGGGTGTCGTAGAGCGCCCGCGGGGTGTCCACCTGCTGCAGGACACCGTCGAGCAGCACCGCGACCCGGTGACCCATGGTCATGGCCTCGACCTGGTCGTGGGTGACGTAGACCGTGGTGACGCCCAGCTTGGCCTGCAGGGACGCGATCTGGGTACGGGTCTGCACACGCAGCTTGGCGTCGAGGTTCGACAGCGGCTCGTCCATGAGGAAGACCTGCGGCTCGCGGACGATCGCCCGGCCCATCGCGACACGCTGACGCTGACCACCGGAGAGCGCCTTCGGCTTGCGGCTGAGGTACTCCTCCAACTGGAGCAGCCCGGCCGCCTCCTTGACCCGCCGGTCGATCTCCGACTTGGAGGTCTTACGCAGCTTGAGGGCGAACGCCATGTTCTCGTACACCGTCATGTGCGGGTAGAGGGCGTAGTTCTGGAAGACCATCGCGATGTCGCGGGCCTTCGGGGGAAGGTGGGTGACGTCACGCTGGTCGATGTAGATCGAGCCGGCGTCGACATCCTCCAGGCCGGCGAGCATCCGCAGGCTGGTGGACTTGCCGCAACCGGAGGGGCCGACCAGGACGAGGAACTCCCCGTCGCCGATCTCGAGGTCCAGCTCGTTGACGGCGGGACGCTCTTGGCCCGGGTAGACCCGGGACGCCTTGGAATAAGTGACCGTAGCCATGGTGAAGCGCTTCCTTTCACCGGCAGGAACGTGCCGGACGATCCGAGTGAAGGAGCGACCGGCACGTGTCCGCGCCGGTCAGCGGACGGCGAGTCGGTCGCGAGGGCGCCGACTTTGTCGTCCGTGTGACTGAACCGTAAACGGGTTTCCCCGCGCTGCCAAGGCGAGGGAGCACCGAAGGTGGACTACGGCCTACTCATTCCGGGCACTCGGGCACGCTCAGACATCAATCGGCATCCCGTCAAGGCGGCGCGCGTCGGGTTGTTGACGTTTCCCGTGCTCGGGAGGCCTCGCGAGCGGGATATCCGGACGTCAGTCGCTATGCTGACGTCGACGCACGACGCCCCTGTAGCTCAGCTGGCCAGAGCACTCGCCTTGTAAGCGAGATGTCGCCGGTTCGATCCCGGCCGGGGGCTCCATATCCACCAGGCATTTCCCGATCGGCTTTGTCATGAGTCGACCGCTTGACAGCAACGCTGACGCTTTGCCGTTCGGATTGCGAAGGGCGGCGGATGGGCGTTGCCTGGACTCGGGAGCGCGCTCAGCGCGTCGCTCGAGTGCGCCGGGCGGCGACGTAGCGCCGGATCTTCTCGTTGGTTCCGCAGTCGTCCATGCTGCACCAGCGGCGACTGCGGTTCTTGCTCTCGTCGCTGAAGATGAAGCGACAGCCCCCGCATCCCTTGATTCGGTCCAGCGCCCCCGTGGTGAGTAGTTGGACCGCTGCGTGCACCACCGGCCGTAGGGGTCGGGCAAGCGTGCGGTCATCTCGCCAGACCCACGTGAACGTGCTTCCGCCCTCAAGTTGTGCGTGGCCGAGCGCGTCCGCTTCGTCGTCCCGCAGCCGGGCCAGGGCAGGCGTGCTCGGAGTTCCTCCAGCGGCCAGCGGCCGGAATACCTCGTCGAGATAGTCGCGGGTGCCCAGCGCTCGCGAGAAGGCTGCGCGGGCGCCGTCTGGATCGTTGCGAGACAGCCGGCGTAAAGCTGTCGCCTCTGTTTCGGTGAGGGCGCCCGCGTACGCGCCCCAGGCGACCAGCTCCGGATAGCCCGTGAGCACGTCGTCGTCCAAGGGTCCGCTGGGTGGACCGGTGCGGGTGTTGATGAAGTCCAGGGCGAGGTTGCCGCCCACCAGGTGCATCCGCGTGACGTCCTCGACTGTTTCCATCAAAACCCACTTTACCAGTTGACCCCTGTCGGGGGCGCCGCTAGCTTGTTTCTGGCGTACCTGGTTTAGCTGGTAACAGTTGGGGGACGGATGAGCCGCAGACGAGCAGTGGGGGCGCTGATCGGCTTGTCCGGCGGGACCTTCCTCTACACCACCGCCGAGGCGCTGCCGATCGGGCTGCTGCTCCCGATGGCCGCGGACCTCGCCGTCCCGCCGTCGCAAGTGGGCATGCTCGTCACCGCGTACGGCGCGGTGGTCGTCGTCGCCTCGATCCCGTTGACGGCGTTGGCCAGGAGGATCCCTCGCCGGCGACTACTGTCGGCGCTCCTGGCAGGCTTCGTCGTCAGCACCGCGATCACGGTGTTCGCGAGCACGTTCGCGCTGCTGCTGGCGGCGAGGATGGCGACCGCGGCGACCCACGCGTTGTTCTGGGCGGTAGTGGTGCCGGCCGCGGCCGAGCTGTTCCGACCCGGGCTACGCGGGCGGGTGGTCGCGATCGTGTTCGCCGGCGGCAGCGTCGCTCTGGTCCTGGGGGTGCCGGCGGGCACCTGGTTGGGCGAACGCGCCGGCTGGCGGGTGTCGTTCCTGGCGGTGGCCGGACTCGGCGCGATCGTGCTCGTCGCGGTGGCTTCGCTCCTGCCGTCGACGCCGCCGAATCAGGGGCACGCCGCCAGGGGAGCGACACCCGACGTGTACCGCTTCTGGCTGCTGGTCGCGGTGGCCATCCTGACGACCGCCGGTGCCATCGCCGCCTACACCTATGTCGCCCTCTTCGTCACCGAGGTCAGCGGGTTCCCCGACTCGTCGGTCGGGGCCATCCTGTTGGCGCGCGGCGTTGCCAGCGTGCTCGGGATCCTCGCTGTCGGCGCGGTGGTGGACCGCAGCCCGTGGCTCGCCCTGGGCGCGACCGTCGCGCTGCAGTCGGTGGCACTGCTCGGGCTGTACACGATTGGCCACCGGCCGACGGCTGCCGTGAGCCTGCTCGCTCTGGCCGGGCTGGCGTTCGCGGCGTTCACCGCGGTGCTCGGTGGCGTCGTGTTGCAGGTGGCGCCCGGTCGCTCCGACCTCGCCGCCGCCACCGTCTCTGCCGCTGTCAACGTCGGCATCACCGGTGGTGCCCTGCTCGCTGGCCTCGCGCTACCGAGCCACGGCGTACACAGCACGGTGCTGCTCGGCGCACTGCTCGGCGTCGTCGCTCTGCTGATGGTCGCCATTGGCTTCAACCTCCGGCCGACGAGGTGCGGTCAAGACCCGCAACGGCTGAAGCAGGTGCAGGAGGCGCACCAGACGACCGGACGACGGGGCGCCCGGCGGTAGCCTGGGGCCTGGCAGCGAGCGGGGCGAGACGGGGGCCGATGAGTCGAGCGGTGGAGGAGTCGAACCGGGCGATGCTGCGTGCCCGGGACGCCATGGACCGGGCGTACGCCGAGCCTTTGGACATCCCTGCGCTGGCCCGGATCGCGCACGTCTCCGAGGCGCACTTCATCCGTACCTTCCGGGCCACGTTCGGCGAGACCCCGCACCGCTACCTGCAACGCCGCCGGGTGGAGCGGGCGATGACGTTGCTGGTGGAGACCGCCCGGGACGTGACCGACATCTGCTACGCCGTCGGCTTCGGCAGCCTGGGCACGTTCAGCCGGACGTTCCGGCAGATTGTCGGGGAGTCGCCCTCGGATTTCCGCCGTCACCGCGTGGCGTCGGCCAATGTGCCGTCGTGCTTTACGAAAGCCTGGACCCGACCCAGCAGTTTTGGATAAGCAGCAGGTCACGGTCGACCTCTAACGTCATGGGCATGACGATGAACGCGATCAGCCGCTCCCAGATCTATGTCCTCGACCAGGACGAGGCGCTTGACTTCTACGTCAACAAGCTCGGCATGGAGGTCAACACCGACCAGGACCTCGGTTTCATGCGCTGGTTGACGGTCAACCTGCCCGGTGACCCGGAGCGGGAGATCCTGCTGGAGAAGCCGGGCCCGCCGGCGCTGGACCCGGCCACCGCCGGGCAGGTTCGGGAACTGCTCACCAAGGGTGCCCTCGGTGGGTACCTCTTCATCACCACCGACGACGCACGCAAGACGCACGAGGATCTCGTGGCCAAGGGCGTCGAGATCACCGACGAGCCGACCGAGCGCCCGTACGGGATCGACTTCGGCATTCGGGACCCGTTCGGCAACCGGATCCGCATCGGCCAGATGTTCCCGCGGACGACGTAGGGAGCCATCGGGATCACCTGGTGTGCATGGCGGTGGCCCGCAGTAGCAGCTTGACCACCGCTTGCGTGGCCGGCGGCGGCGGTCCGTCCTCCGGGCAGTCGACGTACCCGCTTTCGATGCTGTCCACGGTGAGCCGGTACTGGAACGCGTCCGAGCAGACGGTCGAGGTGGTCGGCTGCCGCGCCTCGGCGGCCAGCCGGGGGTCGGCGGCCAGTCCCGTCAGGCGGCCGAGATCGGCAGGGGTGAGCCGGCCGTTGCGCCGACTGCCGGCCCGGTCCACCGCGGTCCACTGACCGTCCGGCTCGACGGTCACGGCATCACCGCGGCCGGTGAAGCCGCCGGAGCTTCGCAACATCACCCGGGCGGCCGCGCCGCTGGTCTTGTCGGGGCCGGCGGTGGCGACGATGGTCGGCTGCGGCGTGCCGGTGGCCGTGCCGGCCGGGCCGGTAGCGGTGGTGACCGAGGGCTGGTCCGAGGCGGTCGGGGCTCGGTCGACGCTGGTGCAGCCGGTCAGCAGGCCGGCCAGGAGCGCGATCGTGACGGCGGTCGTCGATGCGGGTCTCATGTCCGTCGGACGCTTGGCTCCGTCCGCCGGTTCCACTGCCACTGCCACGCCCGGGGCACCCCGCGCCGGTGGTCGTTCGGCTCGCGCCGTTATGGTCGCCGGACCGGTGTGCGACGTCGCCGGACCAGATTGGCGGCGCTGGACGGTTGGCGCGGGAGGGAACGGGACGTGTCGGACGCGAAGTTGACCGTCGAGGTGACCGGACCGGTCGCGACCGTGGTGATTGACAACCCGGCTCGGCGCAATGCGATGACCGCCGCCATGTGGCGTCAGCTCCCCGAACTGCTCGACCGGCTGGAACCCGACCCCGACGTACGGGCGTTGGTGCTCACCGGAGCGGGCGACGCGTTCTGCGCGGGTGCGGACCTGGGCGATCTGGCGGAGCTGCTGGACGCCGGCGACACCAGCATCGCGGTGGCCGCCGAGGAACGGCTGGCCCGCTTCGCCAAGCCGACAGTCGCGGCGATCCGGGGTGCCTGCGTCGGTGGTGGAGCTCAGCTCGCCGTCGCCTGCGACCTGCGGATCGCCGCGGACAACGCCCGTTTCGGCGTACCTCCGGCCCGGCTCGGACTGGTCTACCCGGCGCCGACGACCCGTCGGCTGGCTCGGCTGATCGGCCCGTCCGCCGCCAAGCATCTGCTGTTCACCGCCGAGCTGATCGACGTCGAGCGCGCCCTGCGGATCGGCCTGGTCGACGAGGTGCTGCCGTCCGACCGGCTCGCCGCGCGGGTGGACGAGCTGACTA
Source organism: Micromonospora parathelypteridis (assembly GCF_014201145.1). Taxonomy (NCBI): domain Bacteria; kingdom Bacillati; phylum Actinomycetota; class Actinomycetes; order Micromonosporales; family Micromonosporaceae; genus Micromonospora; species Micromonospora parathelypteridis. The sequence goes on along the minus strand of NZ_JACHDP010000001.1, from coordinate 2,773,137 downwards.
CGACGATCGCCCAGCGGTCGTCGCTGAGCATCGCCGCCGCCAAGGAAATCGTCGACGATCGGGCCGGGCCCGCCCGGATCGCCTGGTGGCACCGGAGGGTGGCGACCGCCGGCGAGGCCCGGGAAGGGGTCGCGGCGTTCGCCGAACGCCGGACGCCCCGCTTCGCCTGGCAGCCCTCAGCCGGCGACTGACCACCTTCGGGCGTACCAACCATTGCGACACCTCGATCCGGGGTGGTCCGGGCCGGGTCGGTACGGCAGGCTGTCCGTCGTGCAGCGTGATCAGTTGCTTGCGGGCCGCTACCGGCTCCTGGAGCGTCTCGGCAGCGGCGGCATGTCGGCGGTGCACCGGGCGTACGACGAGGTGCTCGAACGGGATGTCGCGGTGAAGGTGCTGGTCGCCTCGGATGCCAACGCTCGCCAGCGGATCCGGGCCGAGGCCAAGGCGGCTGCCCGGCTGTCGCACCCGCACGTCACCAGCGTGTACGACTACGGCGAGTCGACGCTGGACGGTTCCCCGGTCCCGTTCGTGGTGATGGAGTTGCTCGGAGGTCACACCCTCGAACAACGGCTGGCGGTCGGGCCGTTGCCGCCCCGCGCCGGTTTGCGCGTCTGTGCCGAGGTGGCCGCTGCCCTTGCGGCCGCGCACGCCGAAGGCCTGGTGCACCGCGACATCAAGCCGGGGAACGTGATGCTCGCCCCCACCGGTGCCAAGGTGCTCGACTTCGGCATCGCAGCCGTCGTCGGTGAGCCGGAGATCGACTTCGAGGGACGGCTACTGGGCACACCGGCCTATCTCGCCCCGGAGCGACTGGAGGCCGGCGAGGTGTTGCCGGCCTGCGACGTGTACGCCCTCGGTCTGCTCCTGCACCGGGTGCTCACCGGCCGACTGCCGTGGCATGTCGAGGCACAGACCGACATGCTCAGCGCACACACGCATGTAGAGCCGGACCCGCTGCCCCAGATCGACGGCGTGCCACCCGAGATCCACCGGCTCTACCGTTGGTGCCTGTCCCACGATCCCGCCGACCGGCCGCCGGCCGCGGAGGCGGCCCGCATCCTGCTCGCCGCCTCCAGCGCATCGGCTGCCGTCGGCGGTACCACGGCCAGGTCGGCTGCCCAGACCGCCCGACCGGCCGCAGGCAAGGCCGAACAGGCCGACGCGGCCGTAGCCAAGGCCGAACAGACCGACACGGCGGCTGTCGAGCCGATGCGCGGTGCGGAGGCAGGGCCGACCTCGCGGCGGGGTCCGTGGCGTCGGCGGCGGGCCATGATGGCGGTCGGCGCTGCGTTGATCGCGGTCGTGGCGATAGCCGAGTCGCTCGGCGACTCGGCCATCAGTCGACCGGGGCAGGGGGCGTCGCCGACCCGTATCGGGCCGGGTGGCGCCACATCGGTGGGGTTGCCGGGCACCGCCGAGCCGGCCGCCGCGGTGGACTCGGCACCGTCCCCTGTCCCGGCGGCCAGGAACACCGCGCCCAGCCCACAGCCCGATCCGACCGTTGCGGCTGCCGCGAGCCCAACCGCCGACAGCCCGGGACCGACCCCGACCAGGGCCGCGCCGACGCCCACACCTCCCTCGGGCGAACAGGTGGACGCGCGTGGCGGGACGATCACCGTTCGCTGCGTCGGAAAGTCGGCCGAGGTGCTCGCGGTGACGCTCGCGCCCGGCTTCCGGGCCGAGGCGTACGACCCCGGCCCCGCGAAGCAGGTCCAGGTCGAGTTGACCTCAGTCGAGCACCGCAGTGGGATCCGGGTGCACTGCCCCAGCGGGCAACCGAAATCGAAGGTCAAGGAACGCGCCAGCTGACCGGGGGCCGGCGGGTGCCGCGCCTGGGACGTACCCGGACGCGGCCCCCCGATCCCGCCGGCCGGTCCGTCACCGCCCGGCCAACGCCCCCCAGCCAGGGTTCACCGGCTCCCGGCGCAGCGGCATGCCCGCCTCCGCCGGCGTCCGGTCGCCCTTGCGCTGGTTGCAGGCGTAGCAGGCCGCGGTGGTGTTCCGCCAGGTGTTCCGGCCGCCGCGCGAGCGGGGCAGGATGTGGTCGATGGTGGAGGCCGGGCCACCGCAGTACGCGCAGCACCGGTCGTCGCGGCGCAGCACACCGGCGCGGGACCAGGCCGGCCCGGAGCTGAACCTCCACCGGGTGACCACGTAGCGGACCAGCCGCACCACCCGGGGCATCGGGAAGACCCCGATCACCTGGTCCGGCTCGGCCTCGTGGATCTCGGCCACCCGGCGGCACAGCATCCGGACGGCATGTTGGACGGTGACCCGGTGCAGCGGGCCGAGGTCGGCGTTGATGACGAGGACGGCGTCCACCGGGACTCCTTTCAAATCGGTGACGGACGGCGAAGAGCCGCCCGGTCCGGCTGTTGGACGGGGCGGCTCAGCGCGTACGGGTACGCGTCAGTCGGGCCGGCCCGCCCACGGACCTTCCGCTCGGCAACCGTCACCGGGCAGCGTCGACGGCACGGTGGAGACGTGCGACATCGTCATGAGCTGCTCCCGCGGCGGTGGTTGACCTTGCGCGATCACGGTAGGTCGGGGCGGGATAGAGGGGCAACGTATTTCGATCGACCGCCCGGCTGCTCCGGATGGCGTTGACGCCGGGTCCGGGGAGCAACGACCGTCGAGCGCCGGGCGTTGGTCAGCGGCCGGTTCAGCCGCAGCGCCATCCGCGCGGTGAGTTCGCTGTCCAGCAGGGGCCGGTTGACCTCGCCGGCGACCGCCAGCGCCGGCCCGGAGACCGATCGCCAGATCGCGGCCAGCCCGGCGCCGAGGCCCACCAGGGCGACGGTGGCCCGGGTGGTCGGTGAGCCGGCGGCCGCCGCGGCGCTCACCCCGACCACCGCGAAGAGCACCAACAGCAGGGGTACGAGCACCGGCCAGAAGATGCCCCGTGCCGCCTGTGCCACCAGCCGCCGGTCCCGGATGATCAGATTTCGGGCGATCACCGCGTAGTCCTCCTCGTCGAGCAGGTCGCGCGGGTGCAGCCCGCCGGTGAGCACGTCCCGCCAGAGGTCACCCTGGCCACGCAGTGCCCGGCTCAGCTCGGCGGGCGCCGGCTCGGCCGGGTCCCCGTGGCCGGCCCGGTCGACCGCGGTCGCCCAGGCGGCCAGCGAACGGCGCACCACCGCGGCCGAGTACGGCGGCAGCACGCTGGCCAGCTCGTCCAGCCACCGGCTGATCTGGATCTGCCGGCCGCCGAACTGCCGCAGCAACTGGGTGGAGTCACCGGCTCGGACGGTGTCGGCCACGGATCGGCCCAGCCGGTAGGCCAACCCGACCCGGTGGTTGGTGGCCATCGCCCAGCGCAGCACCTCCACGTTGAGGTCATCGAGGGCGAGCAGTAGCGGCACCGGGTCGGCGGGGTCGGGTCGGGCCAGGTCGGGGAGCAGCGCCCGGGCGGCAGACGTGTCGGGCACCGGCCCGGTGTGCCGGGTGAGTTCGGCGATCTGAGCCAGGGCGACGTCCACGCCGTCGAGGTACATCCGCATCCGCCGGTGGGCGGACATCTCGGTGAGGTTGGAGAGCTTTGCCGGCGGTACGGCTGGGCGGGGCCCGACGGGAACGCCAAGCTCCGCGTGCTGCCCGTGGTGGTAGGCGTCCGCCATCCACCAGCCCAGCCGCAGCGCGGTGACGATGCAGGCGCGTTCGTCGCGGATCAGTGGGTACGCGTCGTCGCGGCCGATCTCGCCGATTGGTGGACCGTTGTCCGCGCCGGCGCGGTGCAGTGGTGACATTCCCCGCTGCCCTCCCGCCCGGTCGATCGACGGTTGATCAACCAAGCGTACGGCAGCGTACCGTTGCTTATGTTGTGTTTTGTCGGTTTGGTCTGCGGCGACCGGCCAGCAGCCCACGCGGCCGGATCGAGCGCACCGGCTCCGTCGCGCCACCCTCGGCACGCAGGATGTGGTTCGCGGCGATGATCCCCGTCGCCGCGGAGCGTTCCATCAACGCGCTCGGGAAGTCCGTGGTGATGCCGTCGCCGGCCAGGTACAGGCCGATCGCGTCGGTGCGTACCCCCGGTCGCCAGGCGTGGCTGCCCGGCGTGAACGCCGGCGCCTGCGCCTCGACCCGGGCCCGCAACTCGCGGACCCGCAGGTCGGCGGCCTCCGGCCAGAGCGCGACCAGCTCGCGGCGCATCCGCTCGGCCAGCTCCTCGGCCGGCACGCCGGGATCGCAGGCGTACGCGTGCAGCTCGATGACCGACCCGCCGGTCTGCCGAGCCCAGCGCCGTGGCTCGTCCTCCAGCCGGTGGTAGAGCGTCACCGAGTCCAGAGTGGGCTGCCGGGACACCCCGCTGAACACCGCCCGCTCGGCGGCCACGTCCCCGTCACACCAGTACCGTGCCACCGCGTACGGCGGGCCGGGGACGCCGAAGGCCGGCATCCGCGCCGCCAGCTCCGGTGCCCGCTCGGCCAGGTCGGGGGAGGCCGCGACCAGCGCGGCGAGGGACGGCGGGTCCACGGCCAGCACGACGTGGCCCGCCGGGTGGCTGCCACCGTCGGCGGTCGTCACCCGCCACCCGTCGGCGTCGGGGCGCACCCCGGTCGCACAGGAGTTGGTGCGCACCCGGCCGCCGTGCTTCTCCACGTGCCGGGTCAACGGCTCCCAGATCGCCGTGGCGTAGTCCTCGTCCGGGCAGTCGAACGCCAACCCCTCCGGGTTGCCGAGCAGATAGAAATGGAACTGGGCGACCATCTCCGCGGCCGACATCTCCGCCTCATGGTTGAAGAACGAGTGCGAGAAGACCTCGAACAGCATCGCCCGGGCCCGGTCGGGCAGCCGCAGCGACGCCAGCAGCTCGTCGGCCGTGGTGTCGTCCAGCTCGGCGTAGGTGTGGACCGGGTCGTAGCTGAGCAACGGCAACGCGGCGTCCCGGTCCATCAGTCGTAGGTCGGCCAGACGCAGGCTGGGGCTGCGCAACAGCAGCGCGAGCAGGTTCGCCGGTGGCGCGGGCGGCAGCTTGCCGAACTCCTCCGTCGGCCACTGCGCGCTGAGGATCGGGTAACCCGCAATGGGCTTGAGGAAGCCCAGGTCAGGATCGATCCGGCGGAGGATCGACCGCCAGTTGTAGTACTGCCGGAAGAACGCGTGGAAGCCGTGCTCGTTCTGCTGGTGGCCGTCGGCGAGCGACTCCGGCCAGGCGCCCAGTCGACCGCCGAGCGTCGGCGCCGCCTCCAGCACCGTGACCGCCACACCCCGCTCGGCCAGCACCACCGCCGCCGACATGCCGGCGATGCCGCCACCGACCACCACCGCCGCCGTTGGTCGCGGCACGCGGTCGGCCCCACCGCCGCCCGGGTCCACCTCATGTTGACGTACGCCGATGAGTCGACCGACCACTTGCGACAACGCCATGGGCACCAGTCTGCCGTACCTGCTGCTCAGTCGGGTGGTAAGCAACGGCGGGGGCGGTCGGAGGCTGGCCAGACGTACTCCAGGTCTCCCGGCACGTCGTCGCCGAAAATGGGGCGGTAGTGCGTGGGGTCCTTGCGCAGCAGCGACGAGCGATGGCTCAGGTGCAGGTCGTCGCGACCCAGCCACGGCGGCAGCTCACCGGCCCGGGCCAACTCGTCCTGGGTCCGTACGACGCCGGACCCGCAGGCGGCGGCGAGGTCGACGGTCATCGTGGTGGCGCAGGTGTCCGCCCGCCCCGGTTCGGTCCAGACCGCGCACATGTCCAGCCCGTAGCGGGTGAGAGCCTCCTCGTACCCGGCCCACATCTTCACGGCCGGGTGATTGCGCCAGCCGTACCCGGGTCGGGTGAGCCCGCGCAGCACCTGGATGGCCTCCACCCGCTGCTTGCCCAGCCGCTTCTGGTCCAGCGTGCGGGCGCTGGCCAGGAAGCCCGGGTACGGGAGGAACGTCTGCATGCCGCTGCTCTACCCGTCGCCGGGGCGGGCATGCCTGGTGGTGGGATGATCCGGACGGGGTCGCCCACCATGGCCGTGCTGATTACGATCCGGGCATGGCGGAGCCGTGGCGGGACCGGGCGCGACGGGCGGTCGAATGGAACTGGCGGCTGCGCTCCGCTGGTGATCCGCGACCGCATTACGTGATCTGCGGGAAGGACGCGCTCGCCTACTACGTGGCCCGCGCGCTGCTCGAATCCGAACTGCCGGCGGGCGGGGCGCGGGTGACCGTCGTGGTGCCGGAGCGCTACCGCAGCAACGGCCCCGATGTCGCGGGGTTGCGGGGGCTCCGGGTGGTCCGCTCGGATCGGCTGGACGTGGCCACCTTCGAGGCCGCCGGCCTGGCCGGGGCGGCCGGGCTGGCCCTGCTGCACCAGGACGATGTGGGCAACCTGCACGCCGCGCTCTGCGCGCAGGCCGTCGATCAGCGGGTCCGCCAGGTGCTGCGGATGTTCAACGGGACCCTCGCCGACGGTGTCCGCAAGCTGGTCACCGCACCGGTCGAGGTGCTCTCCGACGCCGAGATGGCCGCGCCGGCCTTCGTGGCCGCCGCGCTCGGTGAGGTCGACCCGAGCTCCTTCCAGCATCGGGACAAGACGCTGCGGGTGGCGCGGCGGGCCGACGTCCGACCGCAGGACGTGGTCTGCGCGTTGGCCCACCTCACCGAGGCGCAGGGGGTGGAGCTGCTGCCGGCCGAGCAGGCCGGTGCCGATCTGGTGCTCGCCGAGGCGACCGGGCAGCCACCGGGCACCCAGGTAGCTGCCCGTCGGCTGGTCCGGGCCCGCCGTCGACGCCGCCCGGTCGCCGTGGTGATGGGAGCGGTACGCGGCTTCGCCACCCGCAAGATCGGCGTCGCGGTGATGCTGGTGCTGGCGGTGATCGCGGTGCTGGGGGCGCTGATCTCCCGCGCCGAGGAGGTCTCTCCGCTTGAAGCGCTGTACCTGACGCTCGTCACCACGCTCAGCGGCGCCGACCCGGACACCGGCAAGGCGGCCGACGCGCAGATCATGCAGGTGGTGCTCAACCTGGCCGGGTTGGCGCTGATCCCGCTGATCACCGCGGTCGTGGTCGACGGCATTGTCAATGCCCGGCTGGCCCTGCACACCGGCCGGTTGCAACCCGCGCGGGTCGGGCACGTCGTGGTGGTCGGCCTGGGCAACGTCGGCACCCGGGTGATGGCGCAGTTGCGCGAGTACGACGTCGAGGTGGTGGCGATCGACAAGGAGCCGGAGCCGCGCGGTGCCGCGTTGGCACGTCAGCTGGAGGTGCCGCTGATCGTCGGCGACGCCGCGCTCCCGGAGACCCTGGCCGCAGCGTCGGTGGCCGACTGCCAGGCGCTGGTGGTGGCGTCCACCGACGACGTGGCCAACCTGGAGGCGGCGCTCGCTGCCCGCGATCTCCGTGCCGACCTGCGAGTGGTGTTGCGGCTCTTCGACGGTGACTTCGCCGAGCGGGTGGAGGAGACCTTCGCCCTCGGGGTGTCCCGCTCGGTCTCCTACCTGGCCGCCCCGGCCTTCATCGGGGCGCTCACCGAACGCGCGGTGATCACCACCATCCCGGTCGACCGGCACGCGCTGCCGGTCGCCGAGGTGCCAGTGGCCGCCGGCTCCGAACTGGACGGCCGACCGCTGGACGTGGTCAACCGGGACGGGCAGGTCCGGCTGATCGCCCGAACCCCGGCGGGCGGCGTCAAGACGATCTGGTGGAAGGACCTCGACCCCCGACAGGTGATCTTCGCGGGCGACCGGCTGACCGTGGTCGCCCGCCGACGCGGGTTGGACTGGCTGACCAGGCAGTGCGCCCCGCCCGCCCCGGGGAAGGTGACCCTGCCGCCCGGTCACGTCGGCTCGGTGTCCCGGCCCGTGCCCACCCCGTCCGGCGCTGTTCCGGCCGCCCCCGCCGTCGGCCGGCAGCCGTCCCCACCGACGGCGTCCCCCGCGTCGACCGATCAATCCTCGAACCCGAACGAGCGAAGAACAGTGACCAGGAATCGTTTGACCGCCGCCGGTTTCGAGGTGCTCGAAGTGCTCGGCAAGACAGCCGTGCTGCCGTCCGAGTACGCGGCCTGGAAGCCGGTCATCAGTGCACTCGCCCGTCCCGACTGGTCGGTCAACCGCACTGCGGATGATGCCGTGCAACAGGTGGAGAGACAGTGGCGCCGACTGGCGTACGAGCGGGGTGTGGCGAGTCCCGAGGGCACCCTGCTGATCAGCCTGACAAAGCAGCACGAGGACGAGGGCTGGATGCTCGTTCGGCTGCCGGAAGAGCCGCTGGCACTCGACGCTCTCGGTCCGAACCCGGGTGAACCTGAGTTCGTCGCGATGTCCCTGGCCGGGGATGCCGTATGTGGGGTGACGGCGGAGGAGTACGAGCTGTGGGTGGTCTGCACCCGGGTTGATCCACTCCAGGTCGCCGATGCCGGGGTGTCGGAGCGCGGTTGATACCGCGATCTCGGCGAGGTCGAGTGGATCGGCTGAGCTCGGCGGCGGGCGACCGGTCGGCGTTGTACTGGGGGGACGGCGCTGAGCGACAATCGGTGTCATGCGTTTCCGCATCCTGGGGCCGACCCAGGTGTTGCTGGCCGACGGGCGAGAGGTCCCCGTGGGCGGTCCGCGGCTGCGCGCCCTCTTGGCGCTCCTCCTGCTCGACGCGGGTCGGGTGGTCTCCGCCGAGCGGCTGATCGACGGTCTGTACGGCGAGCATCCGCCCCGGGGCGCGGCCAACGCGCTCCAGTCCCAGGTGTCGCGGCTGCGTCAGGCCCTGTCCGCCGAGCACTACCCGGTCGAACTCCACCCGGGCGGTTACCGCCTCGCCGTGGATCCCGAAGATGTCGACGCGTACCGGTTCGAGCAGCTCGCCGAGGTGGGGCGCCGGGCGCTCGCCGACGGCGACCCGCCCCGCGCGGCGGCGACGCTGCGCGAGGCGCTGGAGTTGTGGCGTGGTCGCGCGCTCGCTGACGTCGTCGACGTGGCCGGCGCACTCGCCCCGGCGATCCGGCTGGACGAACTGCGGCTGGCCGCCACCGAGGATCGGATCGAGGCCGAGCTGGCGTTGGGCGCGCACGCCGCGTTGGTCGCGGAGTTGCGGGAACTGGTCGCGGCGCATCCGTTGCGGGAGCGGTCGCGCGGCCAGCTCATGCGTGCCCTGGCCGCACTGGATCGGCCGGCGGAGGCGTTGGCCGAGTTCGAGGACGCCCGGCACACGCTGGCCGAGCAACTTGGCGTCGACCCGTCGGCCGCGCTGGCCGCGATTCACCTGGCTGTACTGCGCAGTGAGGAACGCCCGGTGGCCAACCAGGCGCTGCCGAGCCAGCTCACCACGTTCGTCGGACGGGAGGAGGAGCTCAAGCGCGTCGGGGAACTGCTTGGCGAGCGCCGGCTCGTCACCCTCACCGGCCCCGGCGGCGCCGGCAAGACGCGCCTGGCGATCGAGGCCGCAGGCCGCCTCGACGGGGAAGTCTGTTTCGTCGAGCTGGCCGGGCTGGCCGACGGGTCGGACGTACCGCAGGCGGTGCTGAGCGCGCTCGGTCTGCGCGACGCCGGCCTGCGCGCCCCGGCCGAGCCGGGCCGGCAGACCACCGATCGGCTGGTCGAGGCGCTCGCCGAGCGGCGACTGCTGCTCGTGCTCGACAACTGCGAGCACGTCATCGCCGACGCGGCCCGGCTGGCCGCACGCTTGCTGAGCGCGTGCCCGGCGCTGCGCGTCCTCGCCACGAGTCGCGAGCCGCTCGGGCTGGCCGGTGAGGCGTTGTGCCCGCTGTCCGGGCTCACCCTGCCACCGCCCGACGCGTCCGCGCTGGAAGCCGACGACTACGCGGCGGTCGGCCTCTTCGCCCAGCGGGCCGGAGACGTCGCGCCCGACTTCACCGTGACGCCGGCCAACGTCGAGATGGTGCTACGGATCTGCCGCAGCCTCGACGGCCTGCCGTTGGCGATCGAGTTGGCCGCCGCGCGGCTGCGGGCGCTGTCCGTCGCCGAGGTCGCCGCCCGACTCGACGATCGGTTCCGGCTGCTGTCGACCGGCAGTCGGGCGGTGTCGCCGCGACACCGCACGCTCCGGGCCGTGGTCGAGTGGAGTTGGGATCTGCTCGACGACGCCGAACGGCGGCTGGCTCGACGGCTGACCGTCTTCGCCGGTGGAGCCACGCTGGAGGCGGCCGGGCGGGTCAGCGGCCTGCCCACGCCCGAGCTCGTCGACGCGCTCACCGGTCTGGTCGACAAGTCCCTCGTGGAGATGACCGGTGGCCGCTACCGGATGCTCGAAACGGTGCGGGCGTTCTGCGCCGAACGTCTCGCCGAGGCCGGCGAGGCCGACCAGCTACGTCGCGCGCACACCGCGTACTTCCTGGAGTTCGCCTGGACCGCCAGCGACCATCTCCGGCGCGCCGAACAGCTGCACTGGTTGCGACGGCTCGACGCCGAGCGGGACAACCTGCACGCGGCGCTGCGTCGCGCCACCGCGGCGGGTGACGCGTCCGACGCGGCCGGGTTGGTCGCGGCCCTGTCGTTCTACTGGTGGCTGCGTGGCATGCGCGGGGAAGGGGCGCGGCTGGCCGCCGACGTCCTCGAACTGCTCGGCACCGAAGCGCCGCCGGGGCTGAACGAGGAGTTCGCCCTCTGCGTCTACAACGCCTCGCTCGCTGGATCCGGCCACCTGCCGTCCGTCGGGACGCAGCGGTCCGTGATCCGCAGCCTCGACCGGCCACCTCGACAGCCGTTCCTGCTCTACCTGTCGGGGATCTCGACCGGACCGCCGTCCGGCGGCGGCGAGAATGTCGACGAACTGATGGAGGAGCTGCGACGGCTGGTCGGCCCGGATGCGTGGATCAACGCGCTCGGCGCGATGGGCAGCGGCTCGGCGCTGATGTGGAGTGGCCAGTGGGACCGGGCCAGGACCGCGCTGGGGACTGCCTTCGAAGGCTTCCGGAGCACCGGGGACCGGTGGGGCACCATGATCACCCTCGGTGCGCTCGGTGAACTGGCCGCCTGGCAGGGCGATCCGGAGGCGGCGGGCGCCTACATGGATCAGGCCATGGGATTGGTCGAGGCACTCGGGTCGGACGTCGACCAGGCCGACATGCTGCGTACCCGGGGCGAGATAAGGCTGCGTGCCGGTGACCTCGGGGCGGCGTGGGACGACTTCGCTGGTGCGCTGCTCCTGGCGCAGCGCAGCGGCGCGCCCGAGTTCGTCGCCAGCGCCCGGCTCGGCCTCGCCCAGGTGGCCCGACTGCGGGGCGACCTGGCCGAGGCGAGGCGACTCTGCGAGGAGGCGTTGGCCGGCGGGCTCACCGGCTGGTACGTCGGCGAGGCCGCCCGTGCGGAGATCATTCTCGTTCTTGAGCAGATCACCGAGGCGGAGAAGGCCGGAGCCGGGCCTGGTGCGCCGCCGTCAGCGGACGGTGCGTGATCCGTCAGCGCCCAGCCGCACCGTGGGGGCATGACGACATTCGAAGTGGTCGCCGAGGGTCTGGGCAAGCGGTACGGCCCAACCCGCGCGCTGGAGACGTTTGACCTGACCGTGCCGACCGGAACGGTCCACGGACTGCTGGGACCGAACGGCGCCGGCAAGACGACGGCCGTACGAATCCTCACCACGCTGCTGCGCTTCGACACGGGAAGGGCCACCGTGGCCGGGTACGACGTGCTGCGTCAGCCGGACGAGGTGCGGGCCAGGATCGGGCTCACCGGGCAGTACGCCGCGGTCGACGAGATCCTCAGCGGCCGGCAGAACCTGGAGTTGTTCGGCCGGCTGTTCCGGCTCAGCCGACGGGAGGCCCGTCGACGCGCCGACGAACTGCTGGAACGGTTCGGGCTCGACGAGGCGGCGAATCGGTCCGCCGGTGAGTATTCGGGTGGGATGCGCCGCCGGCTGGACCTCGCGGCCAGCCTGATCCGTACGCCGCGGGTGCTCTTCCTCGACGAGCCGACGACCGGCCTGGACCCGCGCAGTCGCAACCAGGTGTGGGACCTGGTTCGCAGCCTGGTCGCGGAGGGGACCACGGTGCTGCTCACCACGCAGTACCTGGAGGAGGCCGATCAACTCGCCAACCGGATCTCGGTGATCGATGCCGGTCGGGTGGTGGCCGAGGGCTCACCGGACGAGCTGAAGTCGAGGACCGGCGGCGACCGGATCGAGGTGGTGGTGCGTGACGCCGCCGACCTGAACCACGCTGCCCGCATCGTCGCGCCGATCTGTGGCGCGGAGCCCGAACTCGACCCGGAGGTCCGACGACTCAGCGTGCCGGTGGCCGACCGGGTCGCCGGGCTGGTCGACGTGGTCCGGGCGTTGGACGACGCCGGCATCGCGGTCGAGGACATCGGACTACGGCGCGCGACGTTGGACGAGGCATTTCTGCATCTGACCGGGCACCGGGCCGACGAAGCCCACCAGCCGGTCGGTGTCGGTCGGAAGGTGGATGTGGCATGACGACTGCGATCGTCGATGGCTGGACGATGACCAGGCGGAACATGACCCACGTGATCCGCGCACCGGAGGAGTTGATCCTCTACTTCTCGCTGCCGATCATGTTCGTCCTGGTCTTCGGGTACGTGTTCGGCAGTGGCATGCAGGTGGCGGGTGGCGGCAACTACCGCGAGTTCCTGCTGCCCGGGGTCTTCGTGATGACGATGCTGTACGGGCTCGGGGCCACCGCGACCGGCGTGGCGCTGGACCTCAGCCGGGGTGTGGTCGACCGGTTCCGGTCGATGCCGATGGCGCGGTCCGCCCTGATGACCGGCCGCAGCGCCGCCGACCTGCTCCGCGCCCTGCTGGAGATGTCCACCCTGCTGGTCTGTGGCCTGCTCGTCGGGTGGCAGTGGCGACAGGGTGCCGGCAAGGCACTGCTCGCCGTCGGGCTGCTCCTGCTGCTGCGAATCGCGATCACCTGGGTCGGGATCTACCTGGCGCTGCTGGTCCGTAACCCGGACACGGTCGGTGTGATCGTCTTTCCGGCCGCGTTTCCGTTCACCGCGATCTCCAATGTCTTCGTGTCGCCCGAGCTGATGCCGTCGGTCATCGGGACGATCTCGGAGTGGAACCCGTTGTCGGCCACTGTCGCGGCGATCCGCGAACTGTTCGGTAATCCAGGTCTGGGTGGCGACTCATGGCCAGCGGAGCACGCGATTCTGTTGGCGGTGCTGTGGCCGGTGCTGCTGATCGCGACGTTCGCTCCGTTGGCGGTGCGTCGCTACCAGCGGCTGAGTCGCTGACCCCTGCTCGCCGGTGGCCCACTCGGGTCACCGGCGCGCGGGCCGCAGACCGTGCCAGGCGGCGCCGATGGCGAGCACGCCAGTTCCGGCGAGGACGCTGCTCAGCGGCAGGTTGACCGCGAGCAGCAGGCAGCCAACCAGCCCGAGGCCGGCGAGTACCCGGGCCGGCAACCGCCGGTCCGGGTCCCGGTCCAGGGTCAGTGCGGCCGCGTTGGTGATCGCGTAGTAGACGAGCACCGTGCAGCTGGAGAAGCCGATCGCGCCCCGTAGGTCGCCGAGCAGCACGACCAGGATCACCACGGCGGCCACCGCCAACTCGGCGCGGTGCGGCACCTGGTGGACCGGGTGCACGGCGGCCAGCACGCCGGGCAGGTCGCGGCGGCGGGCCATGGCGAGGGTGGTCCGGCCGACGCCAGCGACCAGGGAGAGCAGCACCCCGATCACCGCGATCGTGGCGCCGGCGCGGACCACCCAGGCCAGGCCGGGTAGCCCGGCGTCGGTCACCACGTCGACCAGGGGCGCGGCGGATCCGGCCAGCCGGTCGGCGCCGAGCACGCCGAGCGTGACTACGGCCAGCACCAGGTAGATCAACAGCACCACCCCGAGCGCCAGCGGCACCGCGCGAGGAATGGTCCGTTGCGGGTCGCGCACCTCCTCACCGAGCGTGGCGATCCGGGCGTACCCGGCGAAAGCGAAGAAGAGCAGCCCGGCGGCGGTGAGCACGCCCCGGGCGGAGCCGCCCTGGTCGGTCAGCCGATCCAGGTGCACCGGCCCGCTCGCCACGCCGACGACCACGACCAGGGCCAGCACCGCGAGCACCAGCGCGACCAGCGCTCTGGTCACGGTGGCCGTCTTGCCGATGCCGCGCAGGTTCACCGCCGTCACCGCGAGCACCGCGCCGACCGCGACCAACCGGGCCTGAGCCGGCCACAGGTACGCCCCGATGGTCAACGCCATCGCCGCGCAGCTCGCGGTCTTGCCGACCACGAAGCCCCAGCCGGCCAGGAAACCGGCGAACGGCCCGAGGCGCTCTCGTCCGTACACGTAGGTACCGCCGGACTCGGGGTAGCGGGCCGCCAGCCGCGCCGAGCTTGTCGCGTTGCAGAAGGCGACGAAGCCGGCGAGCACAAGGGCGGGCAGCAGCCCGGCGCCGCCGGCCGCTGCCGCGGCCGGGCCGAAGACCACGAAGACGCCCGCGCCGAGCATCGAGCCCAACCCGATGACAACCGCATCGGGTACGCCGAGCCGCCGCGCCAGTCGATCCACGGGCCGAAACCCTAGGGGTACGAGGTGAACGGCCGGTCCCATGCGCGTAGTCGGCCGGGGAGCGGCAGGCCGTCCCACGGCACCCGGTGCAGCAGCCGGTCCAGGATCAGCCCCAGCAGCAGCCCGGCCACCGAGTCGGTCAACCAGTGCCAGCTCAGGTAGGTGGTGGTGGTGAGGACGACCAGCGGCGGCACGATGCGGACCACGGTGACCAGCCGGGCTGGCAGTTGCCGGTTGAAGCTGCGGGCGAGCGGGGCGAGGAGGAGTGCGATGACCCCGTACCAGACGATCGCGTTGGCGACGTGCCCCGACGGGTAGGACTGGGCGAACCGGACCGGCAGGTCGTCGTGGAACAGCGGCAGGGTCTGCTCGGGCGACAGGAACGGCTCCTTGACGCTGGCGCTCGGTGCCGCCCGCGCGGTCCACACCTTCAGCGGGCCGATCGTCAAGAAGGTCAGCACGAACGCGACCACCGGCGGCAGGATGGGCCGCACCGACCGCAGGCGGAACGCCAGCAGCACGCCCAGCCCGGCGGCGATCAAGGTCAACGGGGTGCCCTGGCCGAGCAGGTTCAGCACCCGGGCCACCCAGTAGGCGACCGTCGGTCGGTGCCCGTCGGCCCAGTCGGCGACGGCCCGGTCCAGCCCGAAGAGCTGGTCCGCGGCGAGAGCCACGGTCAATCCGACCAGACCGACCAGTAGCAGCGCGTCGAACCACCAGCCGGCCGGGCGGACAGGCCGTAGCCGCAGGTCACGTCGTACCGCCGTGGGTTTGAGCACGCGACCACGCTACCGGCCCGGCGCGAGGCCGGGTCGTTCGGCGCTGTGTGCCCAGCCACGATGTGAGGCGGATGCGGGGTGCGACCAGTCATGCTTGTGCCCGTGCGGATCACGTCTGCCCTCGTGGACCCGGCGCTGCTCGACCTGCCCTGGTCGACACCGCTGGAGGAGTGGCCTGCCCAACATCTGGTGGCGTTGCCGCAGGGCATCTCCCGACACATCGTCCGGTTCGTCCGGCTCGGTGACTACGTGTACGCGTTCAAGGAGACCCGCGAGCGGATCGCCGAGCGGGAGTACGACCTGCTCCGGGCGCTGGAGCGGATCGACTTTCCCTCGGTCGAGGCGGTGGCGGTCGTCGCCGACCGGCAGACCGAGGACGGGGAGCCCCTGGAATCGGTGCTGATCACGCGGCACCTGCAGTTCTCGCTGCCGTACCGGGCGCTCTTCTCGCACACCCTGCGACCGGAGACGATGAGCCGGCTGCTCGACGCGCTCGCCGCTCTGATCGTGCGGATGCACCTGACCGGCTTCTTCTGGGGCGACTGCTCGCTGTCGAACACCCTGTTCCGCAGGGACGCGGGTGCCTTCGCCGCCTACCTGGTCGATGCGGAGACGGGCGCGCTGCACAACTCGCTCTCCAACGGGCAGCGCGGTGAGGACCTGGAGATCGCCCGGGTGAACATCTTCGGCGAGGCGCTGGACCTGCAGGCCGCCGGCCTGCTGCACGAGTCCATCGACCCGGAGGTGGTCTGCGAGGAGGTCGTGCAGCGCTACGAGCGGCTGTGGCACGAGATCACCTACGAGCAGGCCGTCGAGCGGGAGGCCCGGCACGACATCGAGGGCCGGATCCGCCGCCTCAACGAGTTGGGCTTCGACGTGGCCGAGGTGGCCATGTCGTCCATCGACGACGGGCGTTTCCTGGTCCGGCCGAAGGTCGTCGACGCCGGCTACCACACCCGGCGGCTGCTGCGGCTGACCGGTCTGGACGCTGAGGAGAACCAGGCCCGCAAGTTGCTCAACGACCTGGACGCCTACCGGGCGGAGAGCGACCTGGTCGACGAGCAGCAGGCCGCACACCGCTGGCTGACCGAGGTCTTCGAGCCGGTGGTCCGGGCCGTTCCCGCGCACCTTCGTCAGAAGCTGGAGCCGCAGGAGCTGTTCGCGCAGATCATCGAGCACAAGTGGCTGCTCTCCGAGCAGGCCGGCCGGGACGTCGGGATGCGCCACGCGGTCCAGTCGTACCTGGCCGACGTGCTGGTGCACCGCCCCGACGAGCAGGCCGTCCTCGGCGTGGAAGTCCCCACCCTGAGCTGACCCTCCGCCTCGGGAACGGCCCGACCTGCGCTCGTCGAGGGAGGCTGGGTCACCAGGCAAGGCTGGGGTTGCCAGTGTGTGGTTGGCGCCCTGTAGAGCTGCCCCAGATGTGGGGCGGTCTGCGATGCCATGCCGCTGGCATCAGGTCTGTGTGCGCAGGTCTGCGTGTGCGCAGGTCTGTGTGTGCGCAGGTCTGCGTGTCCCGTGGCTCCGTCTGCCCCACGTCTGGGGCAGCTCTACAGGCCGCGCAACAGTCACGGCGCAAGCGTCAAAGCGAGCGCCAGCGGCGGCGAGGCGCGGCCGGCATCGGCCAGGCACGGCCGGCAGTGGCAGACCGCCGTCGAGCGCGGTCACGCCCCGACGTCGGCAAGCGCCTACGAAGGGCTCGGCGTCACTCCACCCAGGAGCCGTTGCGGAGGACCCGGACCACGTTCAGGTCGTCGTCCAGCACCACCAGGTCGGCGCGGAGGCCCACCTGAAGGGAGCCCACCCGGTTGCCCAGGCCGATGGCGCGCGCCGGGGTGGTGGCCACCATCCGTGCCGCGTCGGCGATCGGGATCCCGGCGTTCACGGCGTGCCGCAGCGCGGCGTCCATGGTCAGCGTGCTGCCGGCAATCGCGCCGTCGCGGGCGAGCCGGGCCACCCCGTCGGTCACGGTGACGGCCTGGCCGCCCAACTCGTACTCTCCATCGGCCATGCCCGCGGCGGCCATCGCGTCGGTGATCAGCGCCGCGCGGTCCGGGCCCACGGTCGCGGCGACGAAGGTCAGCATGCCGTCGTGCAGGTGCACCCCGTCCGCGACCAGCTCGCAGATCACGGTGGGCGCGTCGAGCAGAGCCACCACCGGGCCCGGCTCGCGGTGGTGCACCGGCCGCATGCCGTTGAACAGGTGGGTGCCGACACTGGCGCCGGCGGCGACCGCGGCGCGGGTCTGCTCGTACGTCGCGTCGGTGTGCCCCACCGCCGCCACCACCCGCTGTGCGGTGAGCAGCTTGATGGCCTCCAGCGCGCCGTCGCGCTCCGGAGCGAGGGTGACCATCCGGATCGCGCCCCGACCCAGCTCGATCAGCTCGGACAGTTCGTCGGTCGACGGGTCGCGCAGGTACTCCGGGTTCTGCGCGCCACAACGGGCAGCGGAGAGATAGGGCCCTTCGAAGTGGACCCCCGCCAGCACACCCTCGTCGACCAGCGGGGCGAACGCCTCGGTGGCCGCGCGCATCAGCGGGAAGGGCGAGCTGACCAGGCTGGCCAGCAGGGTGGTCGTGCCGTGCGCAAGGTGGAAGTCGGCCGCCGCCCGGGCCTCGTCGGCGTCCCCGGTGGTGAAGGTGTGCCCACCACCACCGTGCGTGTGCATGTCGACGAAGCCGGGCAGGATCCAGTGCCCGTCGCGGACCGACGGGTACTCGGCGACCGCGGTGATCCGGTCCCCGTCCCACTCGACGCAGCCCTGTCGGACGACACCGGTCGGGGTCACCACTCGGCCGTTCACCCGCACGGTCATGGCTTCTCCTGAAGTTCACGGACGCGTACCGCGTCAAGTTCACGGACGCGTACCGCGTCCAGGGCGAGCAGGGCGGCGCCGAGGCAGCCGGCCTCGTCGCCGAGGGCCGCCGCGACCAGTTGCGGCTCCCGGTGGAAGGTCATCCGTTCGTGCAGTGCTGCCCGCAGAGGGATCAGCAGCCGGTCCCCGGCCTGGGCCAGGCCGCCACCGAGCACGATCGTCGCCACGTCGAACAGCGCCTGCCCGGTGGCCAGGCCGTCGGCGAGGGCCTCGACCGCCTCCTGCCAGACCTGGTTGGCGAGCGCTTCGCCGGCCGCGGCCCGCTCGGCCACCTCGGCCGCTGTCACCGGGGCGTCGGCTGTCTCGCCGGCCAACTCGGCGTAGCGGCGGCCGATCGCGGCGGCCGAGGCGATCGCCTCCAGGCAGCCGGGTCGACCGCACCCGCAGCGCGGTCCGTCGGGTCGGACCAGGATGTGGCCGATCTCCCCGGCGGCACCGTGGGCGCCCACGGCGGCCGTGCCGTCGACGACGTGCGCGGCGGCGATGCCGGTGCCGATCGCCACGAACAACACGTGCCCGGCGCCGCGGCCGGCACCGAGACGGGCCTCGGCGAGACCACCCACGCGCACGTCGTGGCCGATCGCCGTCGGCAGGCCGAGCCGCGTCACCGCCAGGTCCCGCAGGGGTACGTCCCGAAAGCCCACGTTCGCCGACCAGACCGCGACTCCGCGCGCCTCGTCCACCACCCCGGGCACGGCGATGCCGAGCGCGATCGGGGTGAGCCCGTCGGCGCGGGCCTTGGCGGCCAGCCCGCCGGCCACGTCCAGGATCGTGCCGACCACCGCGGACGGGCCGCGCGTGGCGTCGGTGGGGTGCCGCTCGGTGCGTACCGCGACGCCGTTCGGCCGGACCAGGGCGCATTTCATGCCGGTGCCGCCGACGTCCAGCGCGACGACCACGTCGTCGCTCACGCCAACACCACGGACCGGGACAGGTGTCGGGGCGCGTCCGGGTCGAGACCCCGGCTGGTGGCCAGCGCGACCGCGAAGCGCTGAGCCAGGATCAGGTCGGCCATCGGGTCGACCGGGGTACGACCGGCGGACCAGCTGCCCAACACCGTGCGCCAACCGTGCGTGCGGCTGTGCACGAAGGCCGCACCGGTGGCGGCCACGTCCTCGGGCAGTCCTTCGGGCAGCTCCCCGAACGCCCAGACCAGTCGGCCGGGCGCGGCGACCGAGATGGGCCCGTGCCGGTAGTCCATCGCCGGGTAGGCCTCGGCCCAGAAGGTGGCCGCCTCGCGGCACTTCAACGCCGCCTCCTGGGCCAGCCCGACCGTCCACCCCCGACCGAGGAAGGTGACCTGCCCGATGGTGGCCGGGTCGATCGGCAACGGGGATCGCACCGCGACTTCGGCGTCGGCGGCGAGCGCGGTCACCGGGTCGCCGAGGTGGGCGCGGAGCAGGGCCAGTGCGGTGGTCGCGAAGCGGGTCTGCACCACCGACCGCTCGTCGGCGAAGGGCATGGCCACCGTGGCGGAAGCCAGATCGACCACCGGGGACCCCGGGTCGCCGACGATGACGGTGGTGGGTGTCCGCCCACGCAGCGCGGCGAGCAGCTCCAGCACCTCGGTGGTGGTGCCGGAACGGGTGATCGCGATCAACCGGTCGTAGCGGCGGCCGGCGGGGAACTCGGACGCCTGGAACGCGTCGGTCTCGCCCTGGCCGGCCTGCTCGCGGCGGGCCGCGTACGCCATCGCCATGAACCACGACGTGCCGCAACCGACGACGGCGACCCGCTCACCGGGGCGCGGCAGGTCACCCTGTACGACGCCGGCCAGCTCGGCCGCCTCCCGCCAGCAGTCGGGTTGGCTCGCGATCTCCGCGTCCACGTACGCCATGGGAAACTCCTCGCAGGGGCGACCGGTGCGCAATACGGCTCGTTAGACCCGCATTTCGCGCGTTATTCTGCGCGAATGCGGGTGGCCGTGGCAACCGACCAGCCGATCGCGCAGGTGAGTCTTTTGCGCCAGCCTAGTTTCGCGCACTAGTGTGCACGCAATCAATCACCGTCCGTGCAGTCACTGGGAGGGCCCCCGCGGTGGACCGGTACGCCAGATGGAATGCCCTGCTCGAGATGCTGACCGACAACGGCCGGGTCAGCGTCGAGACGGCAGCCGAGCGGCTGGACGTCTCCCAGGCCACCATTCGGCGCGACTTCGACCAGCTCGCCCAGCAGCAGATGATCACGAGGACCCGGGGTGGCGCGGTCGCGAACGGCGTCTCGTACGACCTGCCACTGCGTTACAAGACGGCCAAGCACTCGGCGGAGAAGCAGCGGATCGGCGCGGCCGCGGCGGCGCTCGTCACGCCGGGCACCGTGGTCGGCCTCAATGGCGGCACCACCAGCACCGAGGTGGCGAGGGCGCTCGCCGTCCGACCGGATCTGAACACCAGTGCCGAGGGTGCGCAGCTCACCGTGGTGACCAACGCGCTGAACATCGCCAACGAGCTGCTGGTCCGGTCGCGGATGAAGGTCGTGGTGGCCGGCGGGGTGGTCCGCCCGAAGTCGTTCGAACTCGTCGGACCGCTGGGCGGGGCGCTGCTGCGTGAGGTGACCCTGGACGTCGCGCTGCTCGGCGTGGACGCGATCGACCCGCAGCTCGGTGCCGCCGCCCACCACGAGGGGGAGGCCGCGATGAACAACCTGATGGTGGCCCGGGCCAAGCGCGTAGTGATCATCGCGGATTCGTCCAAGCTGGGGGGTCACGCCTTCGCCCGGATCTGCCCGGTCGAGCGGGTGGAGACGCTGGTGACCGACTCGGGTGCCGCCCCGGAGGTGGTGGACGCGTTCCGCGCTGCCGGTGTGCAGGTCATCTGCGCCTGAGCCGTTACGTTCCGTCGATGAAATAACCCGTTCGGCGCGTCTGTGCATACCGCGTATTGCGCGGGTCTGCATACCGCGTATGGTGTCGGCTGTCACGCCCACCCATCGGGGGAGGTGCAGCTTGCCAGCTGTCCTGGAGATCGAAGGTCTACGTAAGACGTACAAGAGTCGTCGACGCGGCACCCGCAACGCGCTGGACGGCTTCGACATGCGGGTCGACGCAGGGCAGGTGCACGGCTTCCTAGGCCCCAACGGGTCCGGCAAGACCACCACGCTGCGTACCCTGCTCGGCCTGATCCGACCCGACGGCGGCCGGATGGCGCTGCTCGGGCACGAGGTCCCCGACGCGCTGCCTCAGGTCGCCGGCCAGGTCGGCGCGATCGTGGAGAGCCCGCAGTTCTTCCCGCACTTCACGGCACGGGACACCCTGTCCCTGTTGGCCGGGGCGGGCGAGGTGCCGGCCACCCGGGTCGACGAGGTGCTTGAGCTCGTCGGGCTGCGCGACCGCTCCGGCGAGCGGGTCAAGACGTACTCGTTGGGCATGAAGCAGCGGCTCGCCGTCGCCTCAGCCCTGCTGAAGAACCCGAAGCTGCTCATCCTCGACGAGCCGGCCAACGGCCTCGACCCGGGCGGCATCCGGGAGATGCGCACACTGATGCGCAACCTCGCCGAATCCGGGATGACCGTGGTGCTGTCCAGCCACATCCTCGGCGAGATCCAGCTGATCTGCGACTCGGTCACCATCATCTCGCTGGGCCGGCGGGTCGCCTTCGGCCCGGTCGACGAGGTGCTCGCGCAGCACTCGTCCGGCGCGGTACGCGTCCGACTGGAGGCGGTCAGCGATCTGCCGGCGGCCACCGAGGCGCTCACCCAGGCGGGGATCCGGGTCACCGGCCACCCGGACCACCTGATGCTGGCCGGCGTCGACAAACCGGCCTCGGTGACGCGCCTGCTCGCCGAGCACAACCTCTACGTCAGCGAGTTGGCTCCGATCGCCGTCGATCTGGAGAGCGTCTTCCTCGAACTGACCGCCACCGCACCGGTCCCCGGTCAGCACCGGCAGGTCGACGAGTCCATGAAGGTCGGTGGGACGGGTCAGTCCGGTACCGCCGGGGGAGGGTGGGGCGCGTGAGCCTCTTTCGTACGGAGCTGCGCCGGCTCACAAAGCGGCGCTTCACCCGCTACATGACGCTGCTCGGCCTGCTGGTGCTGGTCGCGATCGTGGTCGGGGTGTTCTTCACCAACCAGAAGATCGGCGCCGACCAGCTCGCCAAGGCCGAACGTCAGGCCGACCAGCAGTACCAGGAGCAGGTGCGCTGGAGCGACCAGGAGCGCGCCGCGTGCGAGCAGGCCAAGACGGCCGGCACATCGACCGACGGCCGTTACCCCGACGACTGCTCGATGATCACGGCGCCGCCCCGGGACCAGATCGACGCGAAGTGGTTCCTGCCCTCGACGTTCGACTTCCGGGACACGTTCGACGAGACACTGATCCCGTTCGCGGCGATCCTCGCCCTGGTCGGGTTCGTGGTCGGCGCGTCCTTCGTCGGCGCCGAGTGGAGCACCGGCGGCATGATGAACCTGCTGCTCTGGCGGCCGAAGCGGCTCACCGTACTGCTCACCAAGCTGGCCGCGCTGCTCACCGGCATGTTGGCGGTGACGCTGCCCGCCGCGGTGGTCTGGTTCGCCGGGTTCTGGGCGGTCGCCTCGTTCCGGGGCAGCACCGAGAAGGTGACCTCCGGGGTCTGGCAGTCGTTCGTCCTGACCGGGGTGCGCGGCGTGGTGCTGGTGCTGGTGCTCACCACCATCGGCTTCGCCCTCGCCTCGTTGGGTCGGCACACCGCGATGGCCCTCGGCGGCGTGGTGGCGGTGATGGTGGTCGGCCAGTTCGGCCTCGGCATCCTGCTGTCGATGGCAAGCGTCCGCTGGGCCGAGGCGTGGCTGCTCCCCACGTACGCGCTCGCCTGGATGACGAAGACGGTCACCCTGCAGGACTACAACTCCTGCAACGCGACCTACTACGGCTCCTGCGAACCGGCGACGTTGGACATCACCTGGCAGCAGTCCTCCGTACTCTTCTCGGTCGGGTTGGTGGTGATCCTCGGGGCGGCGCTCTGGTCGATGCGTCGCCGCGACATCACCTGATCGGAACGACGCGACGCGGCCGGCCCGGCCGTCGGGATTCCCGGCGGCCCAGGGCCGGCCGCGCCGCTTGCTGCGACGCTGGTCGACCCTGGTTAGGCTGAGCGCCATGCCCGCCGACACCACCCCGACCGCCCCCGAGCCGTCCACCGACGCTCACTCGGGCGTCACAGCGGTTGGTGCCGGGCCCACCGTTCCGACGCCCCGGCCGGCACCATCCGTCGAGAGCACCGACGATCTCGCGTCGGACGACGACGGTGTCGATGCCGAGCCCAGCGCGTCAGCGGTCGGGCTGACCGAGCGGGAACGGGCCATCCTCGCCTTCGAGCAGCAGTGGTGGCGGCACGCCGGCGCCAAGGAGCAGGCCGTCCGGGACACCTTCGGGGTCTCCTCGACCCGGTACTACCAACTGCTCAACGGTCTGCTGGACAACCCGGCCGCGCTTGCCGCCGATCCCGTGCTGATCGGTCGGCTCCGCCGGCTGCGTTCGTCGCGCGCCCGCAATCGCCGCCGCTGACCGTCGGCCGCGCCGCCTCCCCTTTTGCCCGGTGTGCCGATTCGGCCGGTTCCTCCCGTTGACGCCTCCCCGGCTGGTCTGCCTGCCCAGGCCGGGCCGGCATACCGCATGCCGGCTGGTCAGGCGGGTAGGCGGGTGGCGTTCCGAGGTCGCCAGGCGACCGAGCACCCAGGAGGGGAGCGGAGCATGACGGCAACGAACCAGCGCGGGCAGCAGGCCCGGCAGGAGGCCTCCCGAGTCGGCCAGCAGGCCACGCAGGCCGGGGGCCAGGTCGCCCACACCGCGGCCGAGCAGGGCGGGCAGGTGGCCGCAGAGGCGCGACGACAGGCTCAGCAGTTGACCGGCCAGGCCAGCGGGCAGCTTCGGGACCAGGCGCAGACGCAGCAGCGGCGCGCCGCCGAGGGCCTCCGCGACCTGGGCCGCGACCTGGGCTCAATGGCCGAGCGGGACGGCGATTCCGGGCTGGCCGGTCAAGCGGTACGCCGGGTGGCCGACGCCGCCCAACAGGCCGCCGGCTGGCTCGACGAGCGCGAACCCGGCGAGGTGCTCGACGAGGTACGCGCGTACGCGCGAAGCCACCCCGGGACGTTCCTCGCGGGCGCGGCGGTGGCCGGGCTGCTGGTCGGGCGGCTCACCCGTGGCCTGACCGCACCTGCCTCCGGCAATGGTCAGAGTGGCAGCACGTCCGACGCTCCGCCGCCTGCGCAGGGTGCGCCAGCGCAGGCGGCCCAGCAGCCGTACGTGGGGACGGCACGGGCGCAGAACGTCTCGCCCGACGGTCATCGGGGCCGGGACCTGCCCGGCGGGGTGGCCCCGTGAGCGCCCCCGAGAAGGAAAGGACCCAGGCCTCGGTCGGCGAACTGCTGGGCGATGTGACCCGGGACGTGTCCACCCTGGTGCGCAAGGAGGTCGAGCTGGCCAAGGCCGAGCTCCGCGAGGAGGTCAGCCAGGCCGGCAAGGCGGGCGGCATGTTCGGCGGTGCCGGGCTGGCCGGGTTCCTGGCAGTGCTCTTCGTGTCGTACGCCCTGTGGTGGGGGCTGTCGAACACGATGGACCAGGGATGGGCGGCGCTGATCGTCGCAGTCCTCTGGGCCGCCGTGGCTGGTGGTCTCTTCATCAACGCCAGGACCCAGCTGAAGCGGGCACGTGCGGTGCTGCCTCGGACGAAACAGACCGCCCGGGAGATGCCGGACGCCCTGCGGGGCCGGTGAACGAGTCGGGAGGGAACAGGTCATGTCCAGTGATCCGGATCGGATCCGGCGGGAGATCGAGACCACCCGCAACGAGCTGAGCAACAAGGTCGACGCGTTGACCGACCGGGTCAACCCGCGTCGGATCGCCGGTGATCGGGTCGAGCAGGCACGCGGCGCGTTCACCCGAGCGAAGGAGAAGATGATGGGCAACTCGCACCATCTCAGGCAGGAGACCGGTCAGCGGATGTCGTACGCGGCCGGCTCCGTACGCGACGAGACCCGTTCGCTCGGGCAACAGTCCCGTGAGCAGGCTCAGGGCAACCCGATGGCCGCTGGCCTGGTCGCCTTCGGCGTCGGTCTGCTGGCCGCCTCGTTGATCCCGCCGAGCGGGCGCGAGCGGCAACTCGCCGGACGGGCGCGGAGCATGGTGAGTGAGCACTCCGATCAGTTGCGGGGGCAGGCCAGCCAGGTCGGCCACCAGATGCAGGACAACATGCGGGAGCCCGTGCAGCAGGCGGCGCAGTCGGTGCGGTCCAGCGCCCAGCAGGGAATGTCCGCGGTACGCGACCAGGGCCGCTCGGCCGCCGGTCAGGTGCAGGGGGAGGCGCATGCGGCCGCCGACGACCTTCGGCAGCGCTGACCTGGACGGCGCGGCGGGGCCGGCGCCGGTGATGCGGGTACGCTCCGCGTCCGCGCCGGCCCCGGGGCGCCCGGTCAACGAGGACCTGGTCTTCCGGATCGGCCCGCTGGTCGGCGTCCTGGACGGCGCGACCGTGCCGGAGGGCTTCGACACCGGCTGCGTGCACGGGCCGGAGTGGTACGTCCGGCACCTGGCCGCCCGGCTCAGCCTGGCGGAGGCGGCACGCCCGGCAGCCCGGCTGACGAGCAACCTGGCTGCGGCGATCCTCGCGGTGCGGGCCGACCACGGCGGGCAGTGCGACCTGGACCGACCCGGCACCCCGTCCAGCACGGTCTGCCTCCTGCGTGACTGCGGCGACCAGGTGGACTACCTGGTGCTCTGCGACAGCCCACTGGTGCTGGACGCCGGCGGCCAGGTCAGCGTGGTGACCGACAACCGCCTGGACGAGGCGATGGCCGAGCTGCGGGAGACGGTGGCCACCGTGCCGGGCGGCGCCGCCGATCCGGTCACCCGGTTCCGGCACGCCGTGAGCGTCCAGCGGGAGCGGATGAACCGCACCCACGGGTACTGGGTCGCGGCTTCGGACCCGGACGCGGCCTTCCACGCGGTGACCGGCTCGATGCCCCGGCGAGGTCCGGCGGCGATCCGCAGGGCGGCACTGCTCAGCGACGGTGCGTCCAGCGCGGTGGAGCAGTTCGGGCTCACCGACTGGGCCGGCCTGCTGGACCTGCTGAGCGTCGACGGGCCGGGCGCGTTGATCGACCGGGTCCGGGACGCCGAGCGCGACCACCCGGACCGGCTGCGCCGGCACAAGCCCACCGACGACGCGTCGGTGGTGTTCTGCGAGTTCGGGACGGCGGTGTGAACACCAACGGGTGACAACAGAGCGTGAGGAGTAACACCCGGGCCGCCCGACCGGCCGGTACCGGTAGCCGGACCGCCAGTGCATCGGCATTGGGGTGGACTTCGGCCGATGAGGGCGGCAGACTGCGGCACGTGGCGGGTGCGGTCCGGCTGGAGCCGGTGGACGAGCAGAACCTTGAGCCGTTGCTCTCCGTAGCGGCTGCGGAGGCGGAGCCCGGCGATGTCATGCCTCCGGTCGAGGCTCCCGCCGGCTGGTCGCTCGCCCGCCGGGAGGCGTTCCGCGAGTTCCACCGGGCGAGCTTCGGCGGGCTGGACGGCCCGACCCGCTCGCAGATGTACGCGATCATCGTCGGCGGCGAGGTGCTGGGCATGGTGCGGATGACGCGCTGTGACGAGCCGGGCACGGTGGAGACTGGCATGTGGCTCGGCCGCTCGGCACGGGGACAGGGAATCGGCGCGGCCGCCCTGCGGGAACTCCTGAACGCCGCCGCCCGGGCGGGCATGCGGGCCGTGGTGGCCGAGACCACCCGGGACAACGTGGGTGCCGTCGCCGTGCTGACGAAGTGCGGGGCCAAGCTGCACGAGGAGGGCGACAAGGTGCGCGCCGAGATCTGCCTGGACTCGACGCCGCCCGCGCTCTGAGGCTTGCGTCGTGCCCCGGGCCGGCCGGCGGCGACCGCGGGGGTCGCCGCCGACCGTCTGGATCAGGCCGGGACCCGGATGATGTCGTAGTCGGTGGTCGGCGTCGACTCCACGTCGAACCGACCGTTCACCACGTACAACGCCGAGCCGAGCAGGTCGCCGGTGGCCGGCGAACGTAGCTGCGGGCCGGTGACCTCCCGCTGCACCACCCCGGCGGTGAAGCCGGCGTTCATCCGGACCACCGCGATGACGTTGCTCAGGTTCCGGATCACGTAGAGGGTGCGACCACGCAGGACCAGCCCGTCGGCCCGCTCCACCGAGTAGCCACCGAGGTCGACGAGACGGCTGCGGCCGGTACGCGGGTCGATGCGAACCAACGTGCCGCTGAGCATCTGCGCGACCAGCAGATCCCCGTCCGGCAGCTCCACGATCCCATTGTGGTAGACGTCCGGCGTGGCGGCCGGACCGCTGAGCTGCAGTACCCGGAACGCGTTGGGGGCCGGCAGGCGACCACCCGGGCCCAGCGGCACCACATACAGCACCTGCAGTGCGGAGTCGGTGAAGTAGACCGCCCGCTTGGTGATCACCAGGTCGTTGATGTAGCTGACGCCGGGCTGGTCGTTGAACTGGTAGTGGGCCAGCTTGGCGCCGGTACCCGCGTCGTAGACGCTGGCGCCGCCACCGGAGTAGTCAGCGGTCCAGAGTCGGCCCTGCTGGTCGAGCTTGAGGCCCGCCTTGTCAGTGCCGGGTGCGCCCGGGACCAGCACCGAGCCTCGCCCGGTCCGTAAGTCACCGCGCCAAATCGCACCGTCCAAAATGGACCCTACATACACGGTGGTGCCCCGGCCGATGGTCAACCCTTCCGGGGTGAAGCCGTCGGGCAGGGCGATCCGGGCCGGGAACGGCTTCGTCGGATGAGCCGTCGCCGGTGAGCCGACCGTGGCGAGGGTCGCCGCCGCGACCAGAGGAACGATGAAAAGTGATAGCAGCTTGCGCAAAGAACACCACCTGACGTCCATGTGGATAACTCCACAGGGGAATGTGACGCCATATGAACACCCTGGGCCCGCCGAAAGGTTGGCTACTGGATCAATCCCGTTTCGCCGCGTACGCGGCCAGCCAGGAGACCTGGGCCGGGTCCAGTGACGGACGTACCCGTGCCCGCGCCGTCGACACGTGCTCAGCGGTGACCGTGGCGGCGGCCAGCGACTCACGCATCGCGGCCAACGCCGCCTCCCGGATCAGCGCCGCACAGTCCGCCGCGGAGAAACCGGTCAGCTCGTCGCCGAGGGCGGCCAGGTCGACGTCCGGTGCCAGCGGCACCTGCCGGGACGCGGCCCGCAGGATCTCCGAGCGGGCCGGCCCGTCCGGCGGCGGCACGTAGACCAGCCGCTCCAACCGGCCCGGCCGCAGCAGCGCCGGGTCGACCAGGTCGGGCCGGTTCGTCGCGCCGACCACCACCACGTTGCGCAGCGTCTCCACCCCGTCCAGCTCGGTGAGCAGAGCGGCGACGACCCGGTCCGTGGTGCCCCCGTCGGTGGCCTGACCGCGTACCGGCGCCAACGCGTCGACCTCGTCCAGGAAGATCAGGGTGGGGGCCGCCTCCCGGGCCCTGCGGAACAGCTCGCGGACCGCCCGCTCGCTCTCGCCGACCCACTTGGAGAGCAGTTCCGCGCCCTTCACCGACAGCACATTGGCTCGCCCCGACCCGGCCAGCGCGGTGACCAGGTACGTCTTGCCGCATCCCGGTGGCCCGTAGAGCAGCACACCGCGCGGCGGCTGCACCCCGAGCCGGGCGAAGGTGTCCGGGTAGGTCAGCGGCCACAGCACCGACTCGGTAAGCGTCTGCTTGACCTCGTCCAGGCCACCCACGTCCTCCAGCGTCACCGAGGCCAGATCCAGGGTGGAAGCCGCCATCGTGGTGGGCCGGACCACCTCCAGGGCGGCGGTGAAGTCGGCCATCGACACCGTCGGCGTCTCGGCGGACTTCTGCCGCAGCGCCGCGCGTACTCCGGCCTCCCGGACCAGCGCGGCCAGGTCCGCCGCGACGAACCCGGGGGTACGCGCCGCCACCTCGTCCAGCCGGACGTCGTCGGCCAGCGGCACCTGCCGGGTCAGCACGGTGAGCTGTTCGCGGCGCATCGCCTGGTCGGGTAGCGGGATGCTGATCCGCAGCGACAGCAGGTCCGGCGCGCGCAGCGCGGGGTCGACCGCCTCCGGTCGGCCGGTGGTGCAGACCACGGCGACGCCGGCTCGGATGCTCTCCGCGAGCACCTGGCGGAACACCGTGGTCAGCGGGCCGGGCTCGTCCGCCGGTGCGAGCGCCTCGACGTCGCTGACCAGCAGCACCGCCGGCCCGCTGGCTCGGGCGGCCGTCGCCGCGACACGCAACCGCTCGGCGGCGGCCTGGTTGGCCAACGCGGCCACCTCGGGCCCCCACAACGGGTGTACGCGGGCACCGACCCGGGCCGCGACGGCCCGGACCAGCGCGGACTTTCCCGAGCCGGCCGGGCCGACGAGCAGCACCCCCAACGAGATGGTGGTGCCCAGCCGGCCCAACACCTCCCGGTGGTGGAAGCCGAGGTCGAGCAGTTCGGTCAGCTCCTCGGCCTGGGCCCGAAGCCCGGGCAGCTCGTCCACGTCGGGCGCGTCGTCCGGCGGGTCCACCGTCGGAGCCGCGTCCCCCGCCGGAGGCGGCTGCGCCGGCGCGGCGTCGACCGGGGCGGGCCCGCTGTGCGTGGCCTGACCGTGCTCCCAGGCGACCACCGTGTCCATGGTGACCAGCGCGCCAGCGGCCGGCTCCACGGTGAGCACGGTGAGCAGAGTGCTGGTCCAGGCGAAACCAACAGTGTTGGCGAGGCTGCGCCGAGCCACCTCGACCAGGCTGCGCACCGAGGCGTCCGGCAGCACGTCCTGCGGCAGCAACGACACATCGTCGCCGGCGGTGAGCACCTTGCCCAGCAGGGCCAACCGGAGCATCTCCGGGCTGACCGCCGCGACCACCCCCACCGGGCCGGCCAGGACGACCCGTCCCGCCGGGATCAGCGGCACCGGGCTCACCCGAACCTGACCGCCGTCGCGCACGCCCAGGTTGCCCAGCGTCAGGTCGTCGGCGTACAGCAGGGCACTGCTCGCGCCCGGCGCGGCCGCCGCCACGATCCCGGCCGTCACCCGGCGGCCGGCAAGCCGGACCGGGTCGCCGGGGCGCAGCCCCAGCGCGGTCAGCGCCTCCGGATGCAGCCGCACGATGCCCCGTCGGGCGTCCAGCGCGGCGGGCCGCAGGCTCGCCGTCAGGGTCAGGTCGGGTTGCGCCACCGCCCGACCGTAGCCGCCGGCAGCCAACTGCGCCGGTCAGCGCCGCGGATCCAACTCGTCCAACAGTGACGGGTCCCGCCGGATCAGCTCGGCCAGCCGGGCCGCCGGGTCCGGCGTCAACCCGTCCGGACCGGGCGCCCACGCGGGCACCGTCCGACCGGACAGCGGCCAGGCCGGCGGAGGTTCCACCGGGGCTGTCGCAGGTGCCGGGCCGGCCGGAGGTGCCGGGGCCACCGGGGCAGCCGGAGGTGCCGGGGGCGCGAGCCCGATCGTGACGTCCGGGCCGTTCCAGGAGACCCGCAGCGGGTACGTCCGCCCCGCGTGCTCCACGTGCACGGTCACCGCGAGCCCCGGGTGCGCGCCGACGACCTGGCGGACCGCCTCGGCCACCTCCTCGACCGGCCCCCACCCGGCCACGTCGCCCGGGCCGGGTACCCCCGCGTGGCGGGCGCCGTACCGGCCCGGCCCGGCGTTGCGGGCGTCGTTACCGCCGAGCCCGGGGGGACCCGGCGGTGCCGCGGTGTCGTCACGGTCGTCGGCCCGCCGGCGCAGCGCCTCCTCACGCCGGGCCAGCCGGGCCAGCGTCTCGTCCAGGTCGCCCCTCACCGGATCACCCCTTCCCGCCACGGCCGGAGCCTGTCGGCTCAGGCGCTCCTGTCCCGGGTAGCACGTTCCAGCGCGCGGTCCAGGACGACCAACAGGGCGTCCCGCACCGAGAGCCGGTCCCGGGCGTCGAACTGCACCAGGGGAACGTGGTCACCAATGGCCAGAGCCCAGCGGATCTCGCCGAGCTCCAACGCCAGCCGCCCGTCGAAGGCGTTGACCCCGACCACGAACGGCAGCCCCGCCCGCTCGAAGAAGTCGACCGCCGGGAAGCAGTCGTCCAACCGGGCGCTGTCCACCACCACCAGCGCGCCGAGCGCTCCGC
Organism: Micromonospora parathelypteridis; assembly: GCF_014201145.1. Taxonomy (NCBI): domain Bacteria; kingdom Bacillati; phylum Actinomycetota; class Actinomycetes; order Micromonosporales; family Micromonosporaceae; genus Micromonospora; species Micromonospora parathelypteridis. Next base: position 2,742,024 of record NZ_JACHDP010000001.1, on the reverse strand, counting down.
GGGCGAGGTCGTCCCACATGAAGCCGAACCGAGCCTGCCCGGGTGTGCCGAACAGGTAGAGCTTCAGACTGCGATCGATGGTCACGCAGCCGAAGTCCATCGCCACCGTCGTGGTGGTCTTGGTGGACCGGGCACCCGGGTCGTCCACGCCGATCCCGGCGCTGGTCATCTCGGCCTCGGTGGTCAGGGGAGCGATCTCGGAAATCGCACCCACGGTGGTGGTCTTCCCCACCCCGAACCCACCGGCCACCAGGATCTTGACCGGGATCGGCGGCGTCGCCGGCTTACCGACCGGCGGGGACGTGGCCCCCGCGCCGGACGGAGGCTGGTACGCCGGCGGCGGGGTGGCGCGCCCGACAATCGGCCCGGTGGCCGGCGGCATGCCGTAACGGGCGGCTGCGCTGTTTCCGGCGACCCCGCCGAGCGGGGCGACCGGCCATTCAGGAGATCGCACGGAGTCCATCAATCACTCGCAGGATGAGGTCGGGGTTGAAGGCTTCGTCGGTGTCGGTGACGTGCACGTCCAGGTGTCCGGCCGCCCGCAGGTCACCGACCAGGACCCGCGTCACGCCGAAGTGCAACCGGGCACGGGCCGAGATCTCGGCCACCGAGATCGGCTCGGCGCAGAGCGCGATGATCGCCTGGACCTCCGGTGCCAGCAGGGCATTTGGCGAGCCGGCCCACCAGCCGCTGTCCGTGCGGACGGTCACCTGCGTCTCCAGCCCGATCGCCGGGTCGGCACCCGCCACCCGCCCGGACGTGAGCACGAATGGGCGGGGCCCGGTCGGCCGACCGCCGCCCGTCTCCGACTGCGGCACCGCCGGTGTCGCCACCGTGCCGTCCTCGGTCGGGGGTGCCGCGTGCAGGTACGGGCGGATCCGAACCTGGGGTTCCGGGTCCGGATCCTCACCGGCGACGTCGGGGGTCACTGCTGCGCGGCGTTCTTCAGCTCGACGATCAGCCGCGGGGTCAGGGCACCACCGGCCCGCCCGGCGAAGAGCGTCATCTCGTACGCGACGGTGCCCAGGTTGGCCGATCGGTCGGCGACGACCCCGAGCACGGATCCGCTGCTGATCGCGCTGATCAGGAGGTAGCCGTCGGCCATGTCGACGATCACCCGGTTCAGGCCGCCGAGCGCGTACCAACTGGCCGCCCCGCCAGCGAGACTGGTCATCCCGGAGACCACCGCGGCCAACCGCTCCGCATTGGACCGGTCCTTGATCGCCGACATGGCCATCAGCAGGCCGTCCGAGGAGACCGCGATCGCTTCCAGGACCCCGGCGGTGCTGGAGGTGAAGGAGTCCAGCAGCCAGTTGAACGTACGGGCCTCCGGGCTGAGGTCCCCGCCGGCGGCGGGCTGGCTCTGGTGGTCGACGTTGTCGTGCAGGAAGGGGCTGGTCACCGTGATGATCCTTCTTCGTTCCGGCGGTCTGGGCTGACTTCGCGGAGAGCACGGGCGACGCCCGCCTCGAACTCGCTGATGAGATTGCGGACCTCGGCCGGGTCACCGAGGTGGGTACTGAGTGGCTGGCAGGCCGGAACGGCAGCGAGGTTCGCTCCCGGCACCCGTCGGATCAGCCGGGGCCGGTCCGGGGTGGCAGCGGCCAGGCCGGCGCTACCCGCCACCAGGGGGCCGCCGCCCCCCGGTGTGCTCGGCAGGTCGGCGGTGTTCAGCTCGGCCCGGCGTACACCGGCCTGGAACGCCTCGACCAGCGCGCGGGCGGCGGCGGGGTCCGCGCCGGTCGCGTCCACCGGCCGGATCGGCGGGGCGGCAGCGTGCAGACTGGCCCCGGGCACCCGCTGCCGGACCCGCGGCCCGGCCGGAGAGCCCGACGGTTCCGGAGCCTGCGGTGTGGGGACGGCCTGCTCCGGCTGGCCGGAGCCGAACGCGTTCCAGGAGGGGCTGGCCTCCAGACTGCGGGTGGCCCGACTGAGCAGGTCCGAGTCGAAGCGGGCCGGCGTGGCGACGGCCGCCGGAAGGGACCGCACGCCGTGGTCGGGGTCGAGTGTCTCCGCCGTACGCCGGTCTCGTTCCGGCACCACGGCCCGCGCCACGGTCGCCCCGGCCCGCTCGGGGCGGCGCAGCACCAGCGACGCCGGTGGGATCTCCAGGTGTGCGGTCACCCCACCGCCGGCGGTGGCGGCCAGGCCCACCTCCCAGCCGTGGCGACGGGCCAACCGGCCCACCACGAAGAGACCGAGCACCTCGGTCGGTGCGAGGTCGAGCCGTTCCCGGCGGGTGAACCGGGCGTTCTCCTCGGCCAGTCGTTGCTCGCCGATGCCGATGCCGTGGTCCACGACGGTGATCCGCGCGCCGAGACCGGACGCCTCGGCGGCCACCAGCACCCGGGTGTGTGGCGGGGAGAAGGCGGTGGCGTTCTCCATCAGCTCGGCCAGCGTCAGGATGAGGTCGCCGACGACCGCCGGCGCCGCCGAGATGCCCGCCGGCACCCGCACCTCCACCCGGGTGTAATCCTCGATCTCGCCGAGCGCCAACCGGACCACGTCGGCCAGTGGTACCGGTGCCGTGTGCGCGTCGGCACCGGCCGAACCGGAGAGCACCACCAGGCTGCCGGCGTTGCGCCGCAACCGGCTGGAGATGTGGTCGAGCCGGTACAGGTGCTCCAGCCGGCCCGGGTCGACCTCCTGCTGCTCCAGCCGGTCGATCAGTGCGATCTGCCGGCCCACCAGGTTCTGGGTGCGCCGCCCGACGTGGCCGAACATCTGCGCCACGTTGCGTCGGCCGGCGACCTGCCGCTCGACCAGCCGCGCAGCGGTGCTCTGCACCCGGTCGAAGGCCCGCGCCAGGTCGCCGATCTCGTCGTTGGCCCGGATGTCCACCGGCTCCAGCCGGACCGGCTGAGGGCTCTCCCCCTCGTCGTCGGTGACCCGGACCAGCTCCGCCTCGGCGACCCGGGCGACCCGGTCGGCCGAGCGGGTGAGGCGGGTCAGCGGTCGGGCCACCGTCCGCGCGACCGCCGCGCTGAGCAGCACCACCAGCGTCAGGATCAGCGCCGCCGCGGCACCGACCAGGTACGCGGCGGTCAGCGCGCGCCGCTGCTCGGCGGTCACCTCGGTGAGTACGTCGGCGACCAGCTTCTTCTCCACGAACTGGCCGAGTCGGATCATCGTGCGGACGGCCGGGAAGAGCGCTTCCATCGGCACGTCGCGGACTGCGCTGGCCGGGTCCCGAGCACTGGTGACCAGGAAGTCCGCGCTGGTACGTGCCGCCACGGCCGCGTCGTTGAGCTGGGCCACCTTGAGCTGCTCGGGGGTGATCAGGCTGCGGAAGCGCAGATTGTCCACCTGGAGCGCGGCGATGCACGCCACGTACCCGGCGATGGTGTCCGGGCTGCCGATCGACTTGACCAACACGCTCAGGGTGGCGCACGCGCCCAGGCCCTCGTCGGCGCGGAGCAGCCCGTCGAGGGCGAGCACCTGCCGACCGGGCAAGGTGTCGGTGTCCACACCGAACACGAGCCGCAGCGACTCGATCAACCCCATGTTGACCGGGCCGAACGCGTCCATCACCTGACCGGGGTTCGCGACCCGGGCCAGCACGGCCGTCCGCAGGTCGATGAGGCTGGACACTCCGTCCAGGGCGCGGTCGACCCGGTCGGTCAGCGCGTCGCTGTCGCCGGCCCGCAGGTCGGCCACCCGGTCGTCCACGTCGGCGGCCTTGCGGATCAGCTCGCTGCGTTCGACCCGGCCGAGCAGGAACCCGACCGAGAGGATGCGTTCCTGTTGGAGGTCCTGGACGAGGCTGCCGACCTGGCTGGCGAGTCGTACCCGGTCGGCGGTGTCGCCGGCCCGCTGTGCCGCGGCCACCCGGTCGAGCATGACCGGCACCGCCAGGCCGACCATGCTGAGCAGCGGGATCACCACGAGCAGCGCGAGCTTCCCGCGGATGCGGAGCCTACCGAGCAGCATCGAAAGCCCCCCACTGCGCGGTCTCCGGATCACGGGCTGTGCCGGCCGGTTGCAGGCCGCGGGAGTCGCCGGCCACCGGTTGCAGGCCGCGGGCGTCGCCGGCCACCGGTTGCCGCCCGAGCGGGTCGCCGGTCGCTGGTTTCCACAGGTCGACGGCTGCGGAGGTGTCGGGGCTGTCGGCGTGGGTCGCGGCCAGGGCGGCGCGGCGTCGGGCCCGCCGACCGGCGCTGAACTGCAGCGCGGCGAGCCAGCCCAGCAACAGCGCGGCGACCACGCCCGCTCCGGCGGTCAGCCAGCGGTCCCGGTCGAGCCCGTCGATGCGCTCGACCAGCAGGGCGTCCAGCTCGCCGAGAATGACCGGCTGAAGTTGGCGGGCGGCGCGCTGCGTGTTGAGCCCGGCCGCGCTCAGCTGATCCGGGTCCACCGTGCCCGTGCCGCTGGCGGGGGTGGAGTACGCGGCCAGCGCCTCCACCGAGCGTTGGTAGGTGTCCAGCGGGGTCAGCACGTTGGCACCGAGGTCGGTGCTCTCCGAGCCGTCCACGGCGGAGCGCAGGTTGTCGACGAGGTCGGTCGCGGGTCCCAGGGCGGCGACCCGCAGGCCGGTCAGCTCCATCAGGCCACGGGGTTGCTCGGCGGTCGGACGGCGGGCGACCAGGGTGCCCAGATCGGCGAGCCGGCCGGCGGCCACCACCGCCTCGGGCAGCTCCTGGCCCGCGCTGTCCTGGAGGAAGAAGGAGTCGGCGGCGGGATCGCGGAACAGCCCGGAGCTCTCCCGGACCTTCCGGTGCAGGGCCAGCAGCAGGTCGGACACCTCGCTGTACGCCGTGTAGGCGGACTCCGGATCGGCGGAGCTGCGACCACGCAGCGCCTCCAACCTGGCGCGTACCCCGGCCCAGCGTTCCTGGCTGAGCAGTTCGACGCCGATGCGAGCGTCCACCGCTGCGGCCTCCTCGACCGCCTGGGTCAGTGCCTCCCCGGGGACGGGGCGACCGTTGATCGCAGCGGTCTGGGCCTCCACGAGGGCGTCGGTGACCGAGCCCAGTGCGCTGAGGTACTGCACGCCCAGCCGTTCCCGGACGGCCAGGTCCCGGTCCTCGGTGGTCTGCCGCCAGGTGGTCGTGAGGAGCAGACCCACCGATGCCAGTAACGCCCCGATGAGCAGGAGCGGCAGCAGTCGGCCCAGCGTGGACGGCCGTCGACGGGCCCGCGGCGCGGGGACTGTCATGTGTGTGTCTCCTCCGGCGTGGGGCGCGGATCGGCGCGGTGTCGGGTTAGCCGACAAGTCCCGTGCACCGGACCGGAAAACTAACCGACCCCCTCGCGGGTCAGGCCCAGGTCGACGAGTCAGGTTCGCGTCAGTTCGAGCGATGTCACCATTTGTCCGCGTTTCCGGCACGCTCTGGTTGATCGGCGAGTGTGACATGGAGGGATCGAGGTGGATATCCGCGTGAAGATCGGAATTCACGGGATCCGAACTCAACTCACTGGGCCGCGTCGGACAAGACTCGCTCGCACCAACCCGACCACCGATCGGGGCAACCGGACGGACGTACGGCGGATCTCAGCCAACGCTCAGGCTGCGGGCCGTACCGTGTGCCGAATGACATCGCCGTCGCCGGCCGCGTGGTTCCGGCGTGCCCTGCCCACCCGCCGCCGAGCGATCGCCGCAGGGGTGGTCGTCGTGCTGTTGGCCGCCGCCGTGACCTGGGCGGTGTGGCCGCAGGGATCCGGCGTACGGAGCGAGAGCGCCATGCTCACCGTCCGCTCCGGACCGTCCGACGACCAGCCGGTGGACCTGGACACGACCTTCTACCTGCCCGACGACGCGTCGTCCGGTCGGAAGGTGCCGGCGGTGTTGTTGGCACACGGGTTCGGCGGCACGAAGGAGTCGGTGCGCTCCGACGCGGAGGAGTTCGCCGGGCGCGGCTACGCGGTGCTCACCTGGACCGCGCGCGGCTTCGGCCGCAGTGGCGGCGAGATCCACCTGGACAGCCCGGACTACGAGGTGCGCGACGCGGCTCGGCTGCTGGACTGGCTGGCCGCCCGACCGGAGATCCGCACCGACGCCGCCGGTGACCCGAAGGTCGGTGTGGTCGGCGGCTCGTACGGCGGCGGGTTGGCACTGCTGCTGGCCGCGCAGGACCGTCGGGTCGACGCGATCGTCCCCATGATCACCTGGAACGACCTGTCCCGCGCCTTCCTGCCGGAGAGCACCGGCGGGGCGCCGACCGAGGGCGTGTTCAAGAAGGGCTGGGCCGGCCTCTTCTTCGGCGGAGGCGGCAACGTGGGCAGCGGCCCGGCCGGGCTCTCCGGCGGAACCGCCGCCCAGCCGCAGGGCGCACCGGCGTCGGCCGGCCCGCCCAGTCCGGGCCCGGGTGCCGGCCCGGGCACCGGTCCCGGTGGCGCCCCGGCCGGTGCCGCCGACCCGTCCTGCGGCCGGTTCGCCGCCGACGTGTGCGCGGCGTACCTGCGGATCGCCACCACCGGCCGCGCCGACCAGGCCGCCGTGGACCTGCTGCGCCGCTCCAGCCCGGCGGGCGTGCTCGACCGGATCAAGGCACCGACCCTGCTGGTGCAGGGTGAGGCGGACACGCTCTTCCCCCTCGGTGAGGCCGACGCGAACGCGAAGGGCATCGCCGCCGCCGGCACCCCGGTGCGGGTCGCCTGGTTCACCGGCGGCCACGACGGCGGCGCCGGCCCCCGCTCCGACTCCGACCGGGTGAAGTTCCTGACCGTCCAGTGGCTCGACCACTACGTCAAGGGCGAGGGCGACGCGCCCGGTGACGATTTCACCTGGTCGCGGATCGCCGGCTTCGACGCGCTCGACCGAGGTCTGGTCGCCACCGGCTTCCGGCGCGCCGACTACCCGGGTCTGACTGGCAACGCCCGCCGGGACGTCGCGGTCGCCGGCCCGGCACAGCCGATCGCGAACCCACCGAACGGCAACCCGGCCGCCATCTCCTCGATCCCGTTCGCCGGCGGGCTCGCCTCGCTGCTCGACGGCGTGGCCGGCGACGTGCCCGGCCAGCACGCCCGGTTCGAGTCGGCGCCGCTGACCGAGGCGGTGGACGTGGCCGGCGCGCCCACCGTCACCCTGCGGGCCGCGTCGCCGACCGGTGAGGCGGTGCTCTTCGTCAAGCTCTACGACGTCGACCCGGACGGCGCGGCCACCCTGCCGAACGGGCTGGTCGCCCCGGTCCGACTCACCGGCCTGCCGCAGCGGGTGCAGGACGCCCGCCCGGTCACCGTGACGCTGCCCGGGATCGTCCGCCGGGTGGAGGCCGGGCACCGGCTGCGCCTGGTGGTGGCCACCTCCGACCAGGCGTACACCACGCCCGCCGAACCGACCGTCTACACGGTGGCGGCGGACGGCGCGGTCACCCTGCCCACGGTCAGCGGCGAGCCGATCCCCACCGCCGCGACGATCTGGCGCTGGGTGCTCGCCGGCCTGCTCGCCGCCATCGCGATCGGGCTCGTCGTGGTCGTCGCCGTGGTCCGCCGCCGGCACCGCCGCCAGGACCGGTCGGTGCATCCGGAGTACGCGGACACCCCGCTGGCCGTGCGCTCACTGCGCAAGGAGTACGCGGACGGCTTCGTGGCGGTGTCGAACGTGGACTTCGAGGTGCACCCCGGTCAGGTGGTGGGTCTGCTCGGGCCCAACGGTGCCGGTAAGACCACCACCCTGCGGGTGCTGATGGGGCTGACCCAGCCGACCGCCGGGGAGATCTACGTCTTCGGTCGCCGCCTGGTGCCCGGCTCGCCGGTGCTGTCCCGGATCGGCGCGCTGGTGGAGGGGCCTGGCTTCCTGCCGCACCTGTCCGGCCTGGACAACCTGAAGGCGTACTGGCAGGCCACCGGCCGACCGGCCGAGGACGCGCACTTCGACGCGGCGCTGGAGATCGCCGGACTGGGCGACTCGGTACACCGGAAGATCAAGAACTACAGCCACGGGATGCGCCAGCGCCTCGCGATCGCCCAGGCCATGCTCGGCCTCCCCGAGTTGTTGGTGTTGGACGAGCCGACCGACGGGCTCGACCCGCCACAGATCGCCGAGATGCGCCGGGTGCTCCAGCGGTACGCGACGGACGGCCGGGCGGTGCTGGTCTCCAGCCACCTGTTGGCCGAGGTGGAACAGACGTGCACGCACGCGGTGGTGGTGAACAAGGGCCGGATCGTGGCGTCCGGGCCGGTGGAGGAGATCGTGGGCGAGTCGCCGAGTGTGCTCTTCGACGTCAGCGACCCGGTGGCGGCGCGGGCGGTGCTGGACCGACTGCACGGGGTCCGTGTGTTGCCGGAGAGCGACGGTCAGTTGGTGGTCGACACCAACGGCACGGCCCGCAGCGAGGTGGTGGCCGAGCTGGTACGCGCCGGCATCGGAGTGGACCGGGTGGTGCCTCGGCGGCGCCTGGAGGACGCGTTCCTCGCCCTGGTGGGCGACAACTCTCGGGGAAGCGGTGACCGGTGATGGCTGTTACTGGCGCGGGTGAGGCCCGGGGCTACCGGCCGTCGGCCACGATGCCGTTCGCGGCGGAGTTCCGTCGGCAGGCGTCCCGACGGCGAACCCAGTTGGCGCTCGGGTTCATGGTGCTGCTGCCGCTGATCATCCTGATCGCCTTCCAGTTCGACTCGGGCGGCGACGACGACAACGGCCGCAACGAGTTCGCCAGCCTGGTCGAGTTGGCCACCTCGGGCGGGCTCAACTTCACCCTGTTCTCGATCTTCGTATCGGCGTCGTTCCTGCTGGTGGTGGTCGTCGCGCTGTTCTGTGGCGACACGGTGGCCAGCGAGGCGAGCTGGGGCAGCCTGCGGTACCTGCTGGCGATCCCGGTGCCCCGGGCCCGTTTGCTGACGGTGAAGCTGGTGGTCGCGCTCGCGTACTCGGGACTGGCCCTGCTCTTGTTGGCGGGCACCGCGCTGCTGGCCGGCACCCTGCGCTATGGCTGGTCGCCCCTACGCAGCACGGTCGCCGCAGAGTTGGAACCCACCGAGGGGCTGTTCCGGTTGCTGGCCGTGCTCGGCTACCTGGCGGTCGTACTGCTGGTGGTGGCCGGGCTGGCGTTCCTGCTGTCGGTGACCACGGACGCCGCGCTCGGCGCGGTCGGCGGCGCGGTGCTGCTCTGGATCCTGTCCAGCATCCTGGACCAGATCACCGCCCTGGGCGCGCTGCGCGACTTCCTGCCCACCCACTTCAGCACCGCCTGGCTGGGGTTGCTCTCGACCCCGGTGCAGACCGACGACGTGGTGCGCGGCTGCATCTCGGCGATCAGCTACGCGACGCTGTTCTGGGGGTTGGCGTTCTGGCGCTTCACCCGCAAGGACATCACCTCATAGGCGGCCGTCGGGTGGGCTCACCGAGGACGGCACCGCGCTCGGGGCCGGTGGTGGGGCCGGTCGCGTCGGCGTCGGCGTGGACGGGTCGGCCTTCTTCCAGGCGCTGACACCGATTCGGCCGGTGTTGCCGAGGTCGATCGGCCCGTCCGGATCGACCTCGTCGGCCGGCTGCCCGGCAGACGGCGCCACCGTCAGGTACTCGCCGTTGGTGGCCACCACTGTCGAATCGGTGACCAGGTTGCGCCAGAGCACCACGGCGGTGGCCCGCTCGCCTGCGGCGAGGGTGACCTTTCGTGGCGGTTGGTCGAAACCCGAGGTGATCTCCTTGGCGCCGTTGACCACGCGCAACATGATCGGTTCACGCTGCTCGTCGAACACGTGCAGCACCGGGTACCCGTTGAGCTCGTAGGGCTGGTCGCCGCAGTTGATCAGCTCGATGCCGAGGGCGCGCAGGCCCATCGCGGCGTCCCCGCCGGTCGACCGGATCTGAACGCCGGACGCCGGACACGGGTCGACGCTCGACGGGCTGAGACTCGGCGCGGTCGGCGGCGGGTACGGGGGATCTCCGCCCTGACCCCGATGGTCATCAGTGCAGGCGCCGAGGACGAGAGCCGCGGCGACCAGTGCGCTGACCCGTCGCCCTGCTGCGGTGTTGCGGGAAATCATCCGTTGATCCTCGCCTACGCCGCCGTCTCGCTGCCGCCCGCCTCCAGACCATCCGACCTCCGGCCACCCCGCTCACGCATTGCGTTCTGGTGATCCACTCCATGCCGACATCGCTGTATCCGGCGACTTGGACACCACAACATCGGCGACATGGAGTGGATCATGCGCCATCGCGCGGAGTCCCGCATCGTTTCCACCACGGATCTTCCCATTGACAAGGAACTTGTAACCATCGATGTCCCTATACCTCACCATTGATGGGATCCATTCACTCCCATCGATGGAGGTCTCCATGAACGTCTCTCGGCTCGGCGGGCCGACCCTGTCCCTGTTCCGCATCGTGACCGGCCTGCTGTTCACACTGCACGGCCTGTCCTCGATCTTCGGGTTGTTCGGCGGCAACCCGATGACCGGCACGGCGATACCGTTCGGCACCTGGCCGGGCTGGTGGGCCGCGCTGATCCAACTGCTCTGCGGCGCGTTGGTGTTGGCCGGGCTCTTCACTCGACCCGCCGCAATCCTCGCCTCCGGCTCGATGGCGTACGCCTACTTCGTCGTACACCAGCCGGAGGATCTGCTGCCGCTGCACAACGGCGGTGAGCTGTCGGCGCTCTTCTGCTGGTCGTTTCTGCTGATCGCGGCCCTGGGCCCGGGCGCATGGGCGCTCGACACGCTGCTCGCCCGGCGTCGCGCCGAAACTCCGCCGGCATCAGTTGCCGAACCGACCTCGATGGTCGTCTGACCGCACACGTACCGCGCGTCGCCGGAGCCTCGACGAGGCGGTTCCGGCGACGCGCCCGGTCGGCGTCGGCGCGCCGGGCGGGGTGCGGGTGTACCGGTCCGCCCAGCTGGCGGCCGGCCGCCAGCTGGGCGTCAGGCTGGCATACGGGTGCTGAGGACCGCGTCCAGCAGGCCGGGGTAGAGGCGGTCCACCTCGTCGCGGCGGAGCCGGACCAGGCGACTGGTGCCGGCAGCCCGGGTGCGGGTCAAGCCCGCCTCGCGCAGCACCTTGAGGTGGTGGCTGCGGGTCGCCTTGGAGACGCCGAAGTCGAAGCTGCCGCAGGCGGATTCACCGCCCTCGGCGAGTGCCCGGACGATCTGTAGCCGCACGTCGTCGGCGAGTGCGGCCAACACGGTGGTGACCGGTATGTCGGTCAGGTCGGGTTCGTGCGGTTCCATGTGACCAGTGTAACCCTTGTTCGACAATCATCGAACAACACCCTAGGGTCGGTGTCGTTGGTTCGACGATACTCGAACATTGGAGCTGACGATGCGATCCCGCGCCGCCGCCTATCCGCTGCTCGCCGTGCTCGGTTGGGGCGTGATGTTCCCGGTCCTGGCCAGTGCCCTGACCCGGATCGACCCGCTCAACCTGACCACCGCTCGCTACCTGCTCGCCGCCGTCATCCTCGTCGCCATTCTGCTGTTCCGCGAGGGCTCCGGCGCGCTGCGGCCCGGCGGTCGGGCCGTCGAGATCGTGGTGCTCGGCGTGGTCGGCTTTGCCGGCTTCAACCTGCTCACCAACCTGGCGCTCGAACACGCCGCCCCCCAGCAGATCTCCCTCTTCGTGGCCACCACCCCGGTGATCACCCAGCTGGTCCGCTGGGCCCGTGACGGCGTACGGCCGAAGCCGCTCCTGCTGGCCCTCTCCCTGGTGGCGCTCCTCGGCGTCGGCCTGGTGATCACCCGCGGGAGCCTGGCCGGGCTTGGCCAGTTCGGTCTCGGCGGCCTGATGATGATCGGCGCGGTGCTCGGCTGGGGCATCTACACGCACGGTGCCAGCCGGTTCGGCGGCTGGTCGCCGCTGCGCTTCACCACCCTGACCGCGCTCGCCGGCACGGCCGCCATGCTGGCCGCGAGCATCGGCGCCGACGCCGTCGGCTGGCAGCACGCGCCGGCCGCCGCCGACCTCGCGGCGGTCGCGCCGCAACTGGCGTACGCCGTGATCGTGGGCGCCGTGGTCGCGGTCCTGGCCTGGAACACCGGCGTGCAGCGGCTCGGTGCCGCCAACGCCGCGCTGTTCATGAACCTGGTCCCGGTGACCACCTTCGCGGTGCAGATCGCCCGGGGCTACCGCCCGGAGCCCGTCGAACTGGTCGGCGCCGCCATCACGATCGCCGCGCTGGTCGCCGCGAACCTCGCCACCAGGGCGCGGACCCGGCCCTCGTCCCTGCCGCAGACGACCGCGGTCACGGACCAGATCGCAGTGATCGACCCCGTGGCGGTCAGCGCCCGCTGACCCACTCACTGGGATCCGCGGTGGAGGCCGCGCTCGGCTTTGCCTAGACTCGACGTCACAACTGCATACCTCATCCAGAGGGGCTGAGGGATACGGCCCGACGACGCCCCGGCAACCACCCCGCGCGCTCACCGCTGAGCGACCCGCGGGGCAGGTGCCAATTCCGTCCCCGCCGCACCGTGCGATGCGGGGAAAGATGAGAGGACTCTCGACATGACGTCGACGCTCGCCGCCTCCGGCATCGACACCTCCGCCAGCCCCGCCCGCGCCCTGGTCTGTCGCGCCTGTTCGGCCCGGTACCCGCTCGCTGCCCAGCACGCCTGCTACGAGTGTTTCGGCCCGCTGGAGGTCGACTACGACACCGCCGCACTGGCCACCGTCACCCGCGAGCAGATCGAGGCCGGCCCGAAGAACATCTGGCGGTACGCAGCACTGCTCCCCGCCGGTCAGGACCCGGCCAGCCGGGTCACCCTCGACCCGGGGCTGACCCCGCTGGTGGCGGCTCCGCACCTCGCCGCCGAGTTGGGCATCACCGCGCCGCTCTGGGTCAAGGACGACAGCGCCAACCCCACCCACTCGTTCAAGGACCGCGTCGTCTCGGTGGCGCTCACCGCCGCGAAGGCGCTCGGCTTCACCCGCTTCGCCTGCGCGTCGACCGGCAACCTCGCCAACTCGGTGGCCGCGCACGCCGCCCGCGCCGGGGTGCCCTCGGTGGTCTTCATCCCCAGCGACCTGGAACAGGGCAAGGTCATCACCACCGCCGTCTACGGCGGCGAGCTGGTCGCCATCGACGGCTCGTACGACGACGTCAACCGGCTGTGCGGGGAGCTGGTGGAGACCGACGAATTCGAGGACACCGCGTTCGTCAACGTGAACGTCCGGCCGTACTACGCGGAGGGCTCCAAGACGCTCGGCTACGAGGTGGCCGAGCAGCTCGGTTGGCGGATCCCGGCGCAGGTGGTCATCCCGATGGCCAGTGGCGAGCTGCTCACCAAGATTGACAAGGCGTTCTCCGAGCTGGTGGAGATCGGCCTGGTCGAGGCCCCGGCCGGCGGCTGGAAGGTCTTCGGAGCCCAGTCGGCCGGCTGCAACCCGATCGCCACCGCTCTGCACGCCGACACCGACACGATCACCCCGGTCAAGCCCACCGGCATCGCCAAGTCGCTCAACATCGGCGACCCGGCCGCCGGCCTCTACGCCCTGGAGGCGGTCCGCCGTACCGGTGGCTGGATGGAGTACGTCGACGACGACGAGATCCGCGCCGGCATCCGCGATCTGGCCCGCACCACCGGTGTCTTCGCCGAGACCGCCGGCGGGGTGACCGTCGCGGTGTTGCGCAAGCTGGTCGAGTCCGGTCGGCTCGACCCGACGGCGGAGACCGTCGTGTTCAACACCGGCGAAGGACTGAAGACCATCGACGCGGTGGCGGGCCAGGTCGGGCCGACCCACCACATCAAGCCCTCGCTGCGGGCCGCCCGCGACGCCGGTCTCCTCGGCTGACCCCGCCCGCGCCTGTCGCGTCGGTCTGGGTCACTGGGCGCCGCGAGATTGATCGACTCCGTTTCGCCGACGTGGCGGTATCCGAGTGAGTGGGACACCGCCACATCGGCGATCTGGAGTGGATCATTTGCTCGGATCGGGGTCGCGGGAGAAGAGCCGCCGTGTAACTGGGATTTCGCTGTGAGTGTGGAAAACCCGCCGCTCTGTACTTGACGGCAGGAACCGGACGGCGCAAGATGCTCCGTGCGGGAGGGCATTTCGCCGAAGACTTTTGAAGTTCTTGCGACCCAACGCCGGAGGCGTTGTGCGAGTGTCCCTCCCGACCACGTTCGATCGGGCCAGCGAATAATTCGCTGGCCCGATCGCTTTTCCAGGGTGCACGCTCAGCGGCATGAGCATCACGATCGCGTCTTTCGATGGCGCCGACCGAGCCTCGGTCGACGAGGCGTACCTGATCGGGGCGGCGGTCAACGACGCCGATCTGCCGGATTTCCCGCCCTTCTGCCGGCGGCGGTTCGACGCGATGTTCCACACGCCGATGCCCGGCACCCGATCCCTCTGGGCGCTGGCCCGACTGGACGGCGTGCCGGCCGGCTACCTCCAACTGGACCTTCCGCAGCTCGACAACACCGACAACGCCACCGCCGAGCTGGTGGTGCATCCGGAGCTGCGGCGGCGGGGCGTCGGCCGGGCACTGCACGAGTACGGGGTGCGCCTGCTGCGGGAGCACGGACGCAAGCGGGTCGTCGCGATGACCGTCCGCGCGCTGCCCGCCGGGCCCGCCCGAAGCGTCGCGGGCGACGCGTTCGCCGCCTCGACCGGCGCTCAATCCGCCCTGGCCGAGGTGCGTCGTCGGCTCGAGGTCGCCGAGATCGACCGGGTCGCGCTGCGGGCGGCTCTGGCGGAGGCCCGGCCGCGGGCCGAGGGCTACCAGTCGGTCTGCTGGCAGGGTGCCACCCCACAGGAGTACGTGGCGGACATCGCCTACCTGGACAGCCGGCTCATGATGGACGCGCCCATGGGCGACGTGCAGTGGGAACCGGAGCAGGTGGACGCCGAGCGCATCCGCGGCAACGAACGGGCGTTGGACGCCAGGGGCCGGCGGCGGTACCACCTCGGGATGCGGCACGAGGCGTCCGGTCGGCTGGTCGCCTGGACCCTGCTGGACGTCGGCGCCTCCGCCGACTGGCACGCCTTCCAGCAGATCACCCTCGTCGACCCGGCCCACCGCGGGCGTCGGCTCGGCCTGATCGCGAAGGCCGAGAACCTGCACCACCTGCTCACCCACGAGCCGGCGGTCCGCGTCATCGACACCTGGAACGCGGCCAGCAACAGCTACATGGTGGCGATCAACGAGCAGCTCGGCTTCCGCCCGGTGGACTCCTGGAACAACTGGCAGCTCACCCTCTGACGGGTATTGGCGCTACTGCTCACGCCGGGTGCTCAGGCATGATTGCGGGCATGACGGAGACCCCGCATCCCCTGTACGACAGGCACGCCGACACCCTCAACCGTGCGCTGACCGCGATCACGGAGCGGGGCTACTGGTCCGCCTATCCCGAATCCCCCAGCCCTCGGGTGTACGGCGAGACCGCCGCCGCCGACGGCAAGGCCGCCTTCGAGGCGTACCTCGGCGGCGACTTCCCGCTCGACCAGCCGGGCACCGGTGAACGGGTCGCCACCGAGGCGAGCCCGTTCGGGGTCGAGCTGGCGGTGCGTTACCCGCACCCCGGCACCGACGAGCTGGTCCGCGCCGCCACCGCCGCGCTTCCCGCATGGCGCGACGCCGGCCCCCAGGCCCGGGTGGGCATCTGCCTGGAGATCCTCGACCGGCTGCACAAGCACATCTTCGAGCTGGCCAACGCGGTGCAGTTCACCAGCGGGCAGGCGTTCGTGATGGCCTTCCAGGCCGGCGGCGCGCACGCGTTGGACCGGGCACTGGAATCGTTGGCGTACGCGTACGCCGAGATGACCCGGCACCCTCAGACGGCAGGCTGGGAGAAGGCCGCCGGTAAGGGCGACCCGCTGCGGATGACCAAGACGTTCCACGTGGTGCCGCGTGGGGTGGCGCTGGTGATCGGGTGCAACACCTTCCCGACCTGGAACTCGTACCCCGGGCTGTTCGCCTCGCTGGTCACCGGCAACCCGGTGATCGTCAAGCCGCACCCGCGCGCGGTGCTGCCGCTGGCCATCACCGTGAAGTACGCCCGGGAGGTGCTCGCCGAGGCCGGCTTCGACCCGAACCTGATCATGCTGGCGGCTGAGGCTCCCGGCGAGAAGCTCGCGAGCGACCTGGCCCTGCACCGCTCCATCAGGATCGTCGACTTCACCGGCTCGACCGAGTACGGCGACTGGCTGGAGACGCACGCCCGGCAAGCGTCGGTCTACACCGAGAAGGCCGGTCTGAACACGGTCGTCATCGACTCCACCGACGACTTCGCCGGGATGTGCCGCAACCTCGGTTTCACGCTGACCCTCTACAGCGGTCAGATGTGCACCACCTCGCAGAACATCCTCATCCCCGCCGGTGGCATCGAGACCGACCAGGGGCACAAGAGCTTCGACGAGGTGGCCGGCGGGATCGCCGCGGTGGTCGGCAAGCTCACCGCCGACCCGGCCCGAGGTGTGGAGCTGACCGGCGCCATCGTCAACGACGGGGTGCTGGAGCGGCTGGCCGAGGTGACCAAGGTCGGCGAGCCGGTGCTGGAGTCGCGGGCCGTGGTCCACCCGGCGTACGCCGACGCGGTGGTGCGTACCCCGACGATCGTGAAGCTGGCCGCGGACGACGCGGAGACGTACGGCCGGGAGTGGTTCGGGCCGATCTCGTTCGCCATCGCGACCGACTCCACCGCGCACAGCCTGGAGCTGCTGCGCCGCACGGTCGGCGAGAAGGGCGCGCTCACCGCCGGGGTCTACTCCACCGACGAGGCGGTGCTGGACGCCACCGAGGCGGTGGCGGTCGAGGTCGGGGTGCACCTGTCCTGCAACCTCACCGGCGGGGTCTTCGTGAACCAGTCGGCGGCGTTCTCCGACTTCCACGGCAGTGGCGCCAACGCGGCGGCGAACTCGGCGTTGACCGATGGGGCTTATGTGGCTAATCGGTTCCGGGTTGTGCAGTCTCGGCGGCACGTCTGATCTGTTTGGTTGGTTGCTGTTGGGGGGGTTTCCGGGGCAGCCCGACCCGCTCCGGGCGGTCAGGCTTGATCCCTGCGCGGGTCGGGCTGCCCCGGAAACCCTCGGTGGGCGCGGTGGTCGTCTGCGCGTCTGGCCGTCTCGGGCGGTATCTGGCCCGGGGTCCTGCCTCACCGCGCATGGTTGCGCTCGATCCAGGATGTAGTGGGCTTCCGTTGGTCGGTTGCCACCACATCCTGGTTGCAGCGCGATCAGGGCGATGGTTCTCCGGTCTAGGCCCCGCGGCGCATCTGTAGTTCGGTCAGGGCCGGGATGGTGGGGTGGGGGACTCGCACGCCGGTGTCCTCGAAGCCCAGGCGCTGGTAGGCGCGGTAGGCGCGGTCATTGCCGACCACGACCTCCAGCAGCAGTTCCGGTCGGCCGCAGGCTCGCGACCAGGCGGCCACCCCGTCGATCAGCTCGCCGAGCAGACCGCGGCCCCGCCAGGCCGGCGTGACGTACACGGCGTAGATCACGGTCAGCCCGGGCTCGTTCGGGGCGGTCGTGCCGCCCGCATGCCCGACCAGCCGGCCGCCCGGGTCGGCGATGAACTGCGCGTTACTGGAACCGGCCGAGGTGTACGCGACCCGGGCCGCGAACTCGTTGTGCGGTCGGGCCGCCGCGTCCGCCAGGGTCTCCAGGAAAGCCAACGGTGCGTCGGCGAGCATCTCCAGGCGCAGCGCCCGCATCCGGGCGGCGTCCTCCGGCCGGACCCGGCGGATCTGTGCCTGCCGGAGGGCGACTGAGCCCATGTCGGTGGTCATGCCCGCATGCCTACCACAGGGGATGGGCGGCATTTCGTGAGCTGTACCCGATTGCCGACACCTCGGGGCACCATCGCGGCCCGCCCTCCATTCGCACTGACAGGCGTGAATCCGGCGAATCGAGAACCCCGCCGATCAGTGCGGTTGGGCCGCCCCGAAGTGTGTCCGATTTGTGGCCGTGCGCGGCCGTCACTCCTCGTGTAGCGTGCGATTTCGGTCACCTGATTCAATGGCGGTCATCGATCGCTGAGTCGGTGGTCCTGGGGCGCCCGGCCGCGCCGTGCGCCGGGTCAGGCAACACCGCGCAGAGTGAGGGAAGTGCACCGTGGCACAGGGCACCGTGAAGTGGTTCAACGCCGAAAAGGGCTACGGCTTCATCGCCGTCGACGGCGGTCAGGACGTGTTCGTCCACTTCTCCGCGATCGAGATGGACGGTTACAAGGCGCTGGATGACGGTCAGCGGGTCGAGTTCGAGATCGCCCAGGGCCAGAAGGGCCCGCAGGCTGAGCACGTACGCGTCATCGGCTGAGCTTCCTGGCCGATCGGCCCCCTTGGTCGGGGCTGCGGCACGGGCGCGCAGCCGGGAAGATCGTGAACCGTTCCAGCCGATGCCGAGGAGCGTTCATGACCGACCAGCCACCCCCGCCCACCCCACCCTCCGGGCCGGGTGAGTCGGACCCGTCCTCGCCCGCCGGCAGCCCTGGTCACTCCGGTCCGCCGCCCGGCTGGGCGCCGGGCATGCCCCCGGCTGACCCGCCCTCCGGCCACGCCGGTCCGCCGCCCGGCTGGGATCCCGCGCAGGGTGCCTGGGGTGCGGCCCCGCCACCGCAGGGCTGGGCGTTCCCGCCCACCGGCGGCTACCCGCTCGGGGCGGGTCCCTACGGCGGGCAGCCGTGGTATCCGGGGTCGCCGGTCGGCTGGTACCCGCCGGGTTACGGGTTCGACCCGAACGACCCCCTGGTCACTCCGCCCGGCGCCGGTCTCGCCGGATGGTTCAACCGGTGTGGGGGCGCGCTGCGCCGGGGTTGGCGGCAGTTGGTGCCCATCATGCTGCTCACCCAGGTGCTGCCGGCGGCGGTGCTCTCGGTGATCTCTCTCGGCCTGGACCCGTCGGCGGAGTGGGCCGCCCAGGCCGAGGCGGACCCGACCGCCGTGCTGCCGGACAATTTCGTCTCCGAGCTGCTGAGCATCATCGTCGTGCTGGTCGGCGGCAGTCTGTTGATCGGGTTGGTGCAGGCCGTCGGTTGGGCCGCCGGCAGCTGGGTGATCACCCAGCAGGCGGCCGGCCAGCCGGGCAGCCTCGATTCGGCGCTGCGCTACGGCCTCCGTCGGGCGCTCGGGCTTTGGGGCTGGACCCTGCTGATCAGCGTGCTCGTCGGCGTCGGCGTCTGTCTCTGCGTGCTGCCCGGCATCTACCTGGCGTTCGCGCTGAGCATGGCCGGCCCGGTCTATCTCTTCGAACGCCGCGAACCGATCGGCCGATCGTTCCGGATGTTCCACGACCGACTCGGCCTGCTGCTCGGTCGGGTGGCCCTGGTGGCCCTGGCGGTGATCATCGGCAGTCTGATCCCGGGGGCGCTGGAGGGGGCAGGCACCTCCGTTCTCGGTACGGATCCCCTCGCGTCGCCGGGTACCGCGACCGGGGCGGTGGCGGTGATCGGGGTCACCGCGGTGCTGGCCCTGCCGGCCCATCTCGCCCAGCTGATCGGGCTACTGGTGACATACGCCGAGCAGCGGGCCCATGAGGCGCCGGTGAACACTGCCGGACTGGCCGCGGAACTCGGCTGAGCGGCCCCATCGTGCTTGCACTCGGCAGGGGAGAGTGCTAAACAAGTCATTGGCACTCGCATACCGTGAGTGCCAATGGTCGGGACGGTGGGGCCAGGTTGCACCGGCGTGGAGACGCCGGGGCGGCACATGGCCGGTCGTCGCGGGCTATCCGGCCCGGCCGAAGGACGTCGTCGTCGCCAGGTGGCGACGTCCCAAGGTGCGTACACCAGGCGGCCCATTCGAGGCACACATCTCGGGTGGCCCGTGAGTGTCCAGGAGGACAACGCCGTATGGCCAAGATGATCGCGTTCGACGAAGAGGCGCGCCGCGGCCTCGAGCGGGGCATGAACCAGCTCGCCGACGCCGTAAAGGTGACCCTCGGCCCCAAGGGCCGCAACGTCGTGCTCGAGAAGAAGTGGGGTGCCCCCACCATCACCAACGATGGTGTGAGCATCGCCAAGGAGATCGAGCTCGAGGACCCGTACGAGAAGATCGGCGCTGAGCTGGTCAAGGAGGTCGCCAAGAAGACCGACGACGTTGCCGGTGACGGCACGACGACGGCGACCGTCCTGGCCCAGGCCCTGGTTCGCGAGGGCCTGCGCAACGTGGCCGCTGGCGCCAACCCGATGGCCCTGAAGCGGGGCATCGAGGCTGCGGTCGCGAGCGTCTCGGAGGAGCTGTCCAAGCTCGCCAAGGACGTCGAGACCAAGGAGCAGATCGCCTCCACCGCCTCCATCTCCGCTGGCGACAGCACCGTCGGCGAGATCATCGCCGAGGCGATGGACAAGGTCGGCAAGGAAGGCGTCATCACCGTCGAGGAGAGCAACACCTTCGGGCTGGAGCTGGAGCTCACCGAGGGTATGCGCTTCGACAAGGGCTACATCTCGGCCTACTTCATGACCGACCCGGAGCGTATGGAGGCCGTCTTCGACGACCCGTACATCCTGATCGCCAACAGCAAGATCTCGTCGGTGAAGGACCTGCTCCCGATCCTGGAGAAGGTCATGCAGTCGGGCAAGCCGCTGCTGATCATCGCCGAGGACCTGGAGGGCGAGGCCCTCGCCACCCTGGTGGTCAACAAGGTCCGTGGCACCTTCAAGTCGGTCGCCGTCAAGGCGCCGGGCTTCGGTGACCGCCGCAAGGCCATGCTGACCGACATCGCCATCCTCGCCGGTGGCCAGGTCATCAGCGAGGAGGTCGGCCTCAAGCTCGACGCCGCCAGCCTCGACATGCTGGGCCGCGCCCGCAAGGTCGTGGTGACCAAGGACGAGACCACCATCGTCGACGGTGCCGGTGACGCCGAGCAGATCCAGGGCCGGGTCAACCAGATCCGTGCCGAGATCGACAAGAGCGACTCCGACTACGACCGCGAGAAGCTGCAGGAGCGGCTGGCCAAGCTGGCCGGTGGCGTTGCGGTCATCAAGGTCGGCGCGGCCACCGAGGTCGAGCTCAAGGAGCGCAAGCACCGCATCGAGGACGCCGTTCGCAACGCGAAGGCGGCCGTCGAGGAGGGCATCGTCCCCGGTGGTGGCGTCGCGCTGGTTCAGGCCGGCAAGACCGCCTTCGACAAGCTCGACCTGGTCGGCGACGAGGCGACCGGCGCGAACATCGTCAAGGTCGCGCTGGACGCCCCGCTGCGGCAGATCGCCGTCAACGCCGGCCTCGAGGGTGGCGTCGTGGTGGAGAAGGTCCGTAACCTCGAAGCGGGTCACGGCCTCAACGCCGCCAACGGCGAGTACGTGGACCTGCTGGCCGCGGGCATCATCGACCCGGCCAAGGTGACGCGTTCGGCGCTGCAGAACGCCGCTTCCATCGCGGCGCTCTTCCTCACCACCGAAGCCGTCGTCGCGGACAAGCCGGAGAAGACCCCGGCTGCCCCGGCTGGCCCGGGTGGCGGGGACATGGACTTCTGAGTCCAGTTCCGACACAGAACGGGGCGGGCCGCTGACGCGGTCCGCCCCGTTCGTCGTCAGGTCGGTAGTGGGCGCTGGTTGCGCCGTTTGTGCGCCCGGTCGTACGGCGGAAGCAGCTGGATCGGCGCGTCCACCATCTCCTGCGGCTCCTCGACCACCGACGGCGAGTCGTCCGTGGTCATCTCGGCCAGTTGCTCGGCGTCGCCGTAGTCGAGCCGGTCGAACGGCAGTTGGCCGGGGAGTTCGCCGACCGGTTTCCAGGTGATCGGCGGGCCGTCCTCGGTCTTGTCGTCATCCGTGGTCATGGCTGCCTCCTCTACCGAAACGGTAGGGGGCGTCGATGGTCGGTGCGGGCGAACGGCGCTATCTGGACCAGTGTCCCGTTCGCCCCTTATTGCGCCCCGACCTCCCGCCGGTACAGGAAGAAGACCCGCTCGATCCGGGCACCTGCGCTGCCTGAATAGAACGGCACCGGCCCCACCCAGCCGATCTGCGCCCGGTCCAACCCCGCCGTCTGCTGGTCCCGTAGGCAGCGCCGCAGCAGCACCCCGCCAATGCCCGACCCCTCGGCGGCCGGCGCGGTGCCCATCGGCCCGAACCAACTCGGCCGGGACGACCCGTACGCGGCGAAGCCGAGCACCTCGCCGTCCCGCTCGGCCAGGTGGCAGCCGGCGCCGTCACGACCCACCGACCCGGCCAGCTCGCCATCCCACGCGCCACCGAAGGTGGACCGGGCGAACGCGGTCAGCGCTGGCAGGTCCGCCGGCTCCGCCCGGCGTACGGTGACGCCCTGATCGGCCAGCCGCCGCTCGGCGGCCTCGGTGGAACGCAGTGCCGGCGACTCGTCGTACGACAGGTCTGCGGTCATGTTCCAGGCGGTCCGGTCCTGCTGGTAGCCCAAGGCGAGGGCGGCGCAGACCGCTGGCGTGTAGCGGACGTCGATGCCCGGCCACGCGTAGTACGGCGGGTTCCCGGCCAGCAGCACCTCGGTCACCCCGCGTTCGGCGAGCACGCGCTCGGCCCGGTGGAGCAGGGCCCGGCCGACGCCCCGGCGGCGGTGGTCGGGGAGGACCGCGACCAGGTCTACGTGCCCGATGCCCGGCTCGGTCGACGACACCGAGCAGAGCAGCACCCCGACCAGATCCGCGCCCCGGTACGCGCCCAGTCCGACCACCGGCCGGTCGGCGGCGGCCCGGGGCCAGAGCACGTCCACGATGGGGGCCGCCTCGGCGGCGTCCTCGGGAAGGTCGAGGGCCTGCGCACAGAGCCGGACCACGGTGGGGGCCAGGTCGGGGGTCAGCTCGGTGACGATGATCTCGGCGTCCATGGTCGCCGACCCTAGGTCACCGGGTTTCGGTCCGCACTCCCGCCCGTCCTCACCCCTGGGCGGCTCGGACGGCGGCGAAGGCGTCGACCTGGCCGGCGCCGGTGACGTTCGACGGGCCGCCGCAGGCGTCGGTCGGGTTGCTGGAACGGTAGGTCGGTGTCGCCGCCGTGGCGGTGTCCCGCAGGATCCGCCGGGTGCGGTCCACGTCGCCGACCAGCGCCGGGTTCGCCGACCACATCAGCGCGACCACCCCGGCCACCTGCGGGGTCGCCATCGAGGTGCCGTCGAGCGCGGCGTAGGTGCCGCCCGGCATCGCCGACACCACACCCACACCCGGTGCCAGTACGTCCGGCTTGCCCGCGCCGCCCGGCACCGGCCCCCGCGAGGAGAACTCGGCCACCCGGCGTTGCGCGTCCACCGCGCCCACGGTCAACACCTCCGCGTACGGCGCGGGCGGGTCGTCGATCGACGCGCACCACGGGCCGGTGTTGCCGGCTGCGGCGACCACGAAGATCCCGGCGGCGTCCAGCGCCGCGGTGGCCGGCCGCAGTACGCCCCGGTCACAGCCCTCGATCGGCGGGCAGCCCCACGAATTGGTCAGCACCTGCGGGGCGCGCTCCGGTCGGCCGTCGGTGAACGGGTCGCCGCCGGCTGGGAACGGCGCCAGCATGAACTGCAGACAGTCCAGGTAGTGCGCCGGGTTGCCGAGGTTGCGGTCCAGGTTGACGCAGCCCACCCACTGCGCGTCCGGTGCCACCCCGATGCCGTCCCGTCCGACCGCGCTGCCCACCGTGTGGGTGCCGTGCCCGCCCTTGTCGGTCGGGTTCCGGCTGCCGTCCCACGGGTCGTACCAGGAGTCGTCCCCGCCGCGGAACCCGGCTCGCAGCGCCGGATGGGTGCCGTCCACTCCCGAATCCGAGCTGCCGACCACGATGCCCGTGCCGGTCACACCCAACTGGGACCACACCCGGTCGGCGCCGATCTGGCGGATGTTCCACTCCGGCCCGCTGGGCGGTGGTGCGGTGCCCCGGCTCTGCCCGGCCGGGGCTGGCAGTGGCCGCAGACGCTGGCTGACCAGCACCCGGGCCACCTCCGGTCGGCGGGCGAGCCAGGCCCGTACCGCCGGGCCGCCGTCCACCTCGACCGCGTTCACCAGGTAGTACGACACCGGGTCGAGCCGTAGCCGGGTGAGCCCCTTGAGCAGGTCTGCCTGGCTCTGCTCGGCGGTCGTCACCAGCCGCCGGTAGACCTCCGCCGCGCGGGCGTCCCGCCCGGCCCGACCCGGCGCGCCGGTCGGTAGACCGGTCAGGTCGGCCTGCGCGCGCAGCACCACGAGCAGCCGCTCGCCGTAGAGGCCCGGCTGGCCGGGGCCGAGGTCGACCACGCCGAACGCCACCAGCAGCACCACGGCTGCCACCGCCGCGACCCGACGGCTCGGGGTGCGTGCCGTCGGCCGGGCGAGCAGCACCGCGTACCCGATGGCGACCAGGACCGCGACGGCGAGCCCGGTGCCGGCGGCGGCCGCCACCCAGAACGGGACGTCCCGGGTGCCGACCAGCAGCAGGGTGATCTCTTCCGGGTCGGTGAAGGCCAGCGGGCCGAGTGCGGCCAGGCCCACGAGCCAGCCGGTCGCCGTGCGGCCAGCGCGCGTGGTGTCGGCCGGGTCGGCGGCGGGACGCCAGGCCGCGGCCCAGAGCGCGGCCAGCGCGAAGCCCGTCGGCGGCAGGGTCAGCAGCGCGGGCAACTGCGCGCCGGACTGGCCGGTGCCGGCCGCGAGCAGCAGCAGCGCCACCCCGGCGACCAGGCCTCCGACCAGCACCAGCCGGGCCGGCCGGGGCGGCCGACCGACCGCGAACCCCGACCAGAAGGTGGCATCCAGCAGCGTGGCGGCCAGCACACCGAGCGCGGCGGCGGCCAGTAGTGCGAGCGCCGTCTCCAGGAGCCCGCCGAGCGCGCCCAGCCAGGCCCACGGCAGCAGCAGCGCCAACCCGGCGGCGACCGCGAGCAGCGGCACCGGGCCAAGCCGACGCAACCCCCGCTGGCGGCCGACCGGCTCCGGGCTTCCGTCAGGCTCCGGCGCGGCGTCGGCACTCGATGCCGCACCACCAGGACCCAGCGCGGCCGGCGTCGCACCGGCCGATCGCCGCACCGACCGGCGCACGGCGAGCGTGGTGAGCAACGCCACGCCGGCCAGTGCGGCGAGGTACGCCTCGTGGTGCACCGGCGGCACGACCCGCAGCAGCGTCAGCACCCCGAGGGCGAGCGCCCCGAGCAGCCAGAGCCGCCCGGTGGCCCGGACCGTGGTCGACCGGGGCAGGACGGCCAGCAGCAGGGCGGGCGTGCCGACCAGCACGACGGTGGCGAGGCCGAGCACCGGCCAGAGCCAGCCGACCCGGTCCCGTCCGAAGCCCAGCAGCACCTGATCGGTGACCCAGCCACCGGCCTGGGTGGCCAGGGTGACCGCAACCGTCCAGCCGCCGACCAGCACGGCCGCGACCACCGGCCACGGGCTGGCCCGGCCCGGTGGCAGCGGGTGGGGCGGCGTTCGACCAGCGGGAGACGGAGGCCCGACCTGCATGACTCGCACAGTACGGGGCGGGCGGCGAATGTCGACACGCTGGCGCGACGGTTACGGTGGACGGGTGCGTGACCCCAATGTGTCCCGATCCGTCGCCGGTCAGCTCTCGCCGATCCGCCGTGCCTCCGACCTGCGTCGACTGCGCGCCGAGCGCTTCGACGTGCTGGTCATCGGCGGCGGGGTGACCGGTGCCGGTGCCGCGCTGGACGCGGCGTCCCGAGGCCTGAAGGTGGCCCTGGTCGAGGCGCGCGACCTCGCCGCGGGCACCTCCAGCCGGTCCAGCAAGCTCATCCACGGTGGCCTGCGCTACCTGGAGCAGTTGGAGTTCCACCTGGTCCACGAGGCGCTCACCGAGCGCGGCCTGCTGGCCACCCGGCTTGCGCCGCACCTGGTGCGCCCGGTGCCGTTCCTGGTGCCGCTGCCGGCCGGGCGGGGCCTACGGGACCTGCCGGCCCGGATCTTCCGCCGCTCGTACTACGGCGCGGGCGTGGCCACCTACGACGCCTTCGCCGGAGTCTTCGGCGGTGGCCGGGGCATGCCGCTGCACCGGCACCTGACCCGGGAAGGGGCCCGGAGGATCTTCCCGAGCCTGCGGGCCGACGCGGTGGCCGGGGCGATCCGCTACTACGACGGGCAGGTCGACGACGCCCGGCTGGTCGTCACTCTGGCCCGCACCGCGGCCAGCCTCGGCGCCACGGTGGTGAGCAGCGCTCGCGCCGTCGGGCTGATCCGGCAGGCACGCGAGGTGACCGGTGTGCGCGTCCGGGACCTGGAGGCGCCGGCCGGCTCGCCGGACGCGGAGTTCGAGGTGCAGGCCCGTACCGTCATCGCCGCCACCGGCGTGTGGAGCGACGACATGTCCCGGATGCTCAACGACGTGGGCCTGCGGCCCGGCGTTCGGGTGCGCGCCTCCAAGGGGGTGCACCTGGTGGTGCCTCGCTCGGCGATCACCGGCGAGACGGGGCTCATCCTGCGGACGGCGAAGTCGGTCCTCTTCGTCATCCCCTGGGGCGGGCACTGGATCATCGGCACGACGGACACCGACTGGCGGCTGGACCGGTCCCACCCGGCCGCCTCGGCCAGCGACATCGACTACCTCCTGCGGGAGGTCAACACGGTGCTGGACCGACCGTTGACCACCGCGGACATCGAGGGGGTGTACGCCGGGCTGCGGCCACTGCTGGCCGGCGAGGCCGACTCGACCTCGAAACTCTCCCGCGAGCACGCGGTCTTCGAGCCGATGCTCGGGCTGCTGCTGGTGGCCGGCGGTAAGTACACGACGTACCGGGTGATGGCTTCCGACGTCGTCGACCGTGCGGCTCGGCGGCTCGGCGGCGCCCGCTCGTCGCGTACCGCCGACCTGCCGTTGCTCGGCGCCGACGGGTATCCGGCGATGTGGCGGGACCGGGCCGACCTGGCCCGCCGGCACGGCGTGCCGGTGGGCGTGGTGGAGCACCTGTTGGAGCGGTACGGCACCCTCACCCTGGACCTGCTGGCGCTTATCGACGCGGATCCACTGCTCGCGTCCCCGCTGGCCGGTGCTCCGGAGTATCTGGCGGCGGAGGTCGCCTACGCGGCGCGGGCCGAGGGTGCGCTGCATCTGGAGGACGTGCTGACCCGGCGGACCCGGATCTCGTTCGAGACCAGCCACCGAGGGCTGGAGTCGGCGGAGCACACCGCCGAGCTGATGGGCGCGGTGCTCGGCTGGGACGCCGCCACCCGGGCACGCGAGGTCGAGCACTATCGCGCCCGGGTGGAGGCGGAGCGGCAGTCCCAGTTGATGCCGGACGACGCCGCGGCGGACGCGGCCCGGCTCGGCGCCCCCGACGTGCGGGGATACGCGGCCGACCGGGGTGGCGACGACGATCAGGCTGAGCTGCGTCCGTCCACTCGGTGACGAATTGGAACGTTACCGAGGGGTAACCATCGATAGTAGCCCGGATGGCGGTTTCGGTCGCTACCTACGGTGGGGTAGGTTTCCGCGCGTGCTACCCCGCGCGCGCCCTCGTCTGCTCCTACCCGTCCTCGCCGCAGCGCTCGTCGGTGCCCTGACCGGGTGCTCGCTGCTCGACCGGGACGTGCGGGGCACGTCGGTGCCGCAACCTTCCGCCACCGCTGGTGGCGGATCGCAGTTGGAGATCCCCACCACGGTCGCCGCCGGCCAGGTCAGCCTGCTGCAGCGGCTCGGCGCAGACGGCCCACTGCGCACCCTGAGCGTCGAGCGGGACGGCGCGTGGCAGTGTCTCGACTGCGCCGGCGACGGGGTCACCTCCCGGGGCACCCTCGCCCCGGAGTTGACCGAACGGCTCCAGGTGCTGCTCGCCGACCCGGCGCTTGCCACCGAGACCGATCAGGCGCGGACGTACCGAACCACCTGCATCGACGCGCTGACGTCCAGCCTGCTCACCTCGACCGGGCTGATCACCTCGCAGGACTGCCCAGGTGAGGAGCGCACGCGGGTCGCGGGGGAGATCCTGCTGCTGCTCACCCAGGCGACCCCGGCCGAGATCGTCGGCTGAGCACGCCGCGCTGGCGCGCTGGTCAGAGCACCTTGCCGGGGTTGAGCAGGCCGGTCGGGTCCAGAGCCGACTTGATCGCCTGGTGCACCCGGACGCCGACCGGCCCGATCTCCCGGGCCAGCCAGTCCCGCTTGAGCAGCCCCACCCCGTGCTCTCCGGTGCACGTGCCGCCCAGGTCCAGGCCGAGCCGCATGATCTCGTCGAACGCCCGTCGGCCCCGCTCCACGCTCGCCGGGTCGGCCCGGTCGACCACGATGTTCGGGTGCATGTTGCCGTCCCCGGCGTGCCCCACCACGCCGATCGGCACCTCGCACTCCGCAGCGATCCGGGCCACCCCGTCCAGCAGCGCGGCGAGCGAGCCACGCGGCACCGCCACATCGTCGATCACCAGACCGCCGTTGCCGCCCGGGTAGACGTCGGCGGCGAACTTCTCCATCGCCGGGTGGGCCAGCCGGCGGGCCTGCAGGAGCGCGGCGGCCTCCACCGCGTCGGTGGCCGCGTAGACCTCGTCCGCCCCGGCGGCCTCGCACACCTCGGCCAGGCTGGCCAGGTCCTCGGCGGCCCGGGTGCCAGTATCCGCGGCGGCCAGCAGCAGGGCCTGCGCGTCGGTCCGCAGCCCCATCGGCTGGTACGCCTCGATCGCGCGCAGGTGGGTCTGGTCGAGCAACTCCAGCAGACTGGGGGTGAGCCCACGGGCCGCGATCTCGGCCACCGCCGCGCCCGCCGCCGCGGTGGACGGAAAGACCGCCACCAGGGTCAGTGAGTCGGCCGGTGCCGGCCGTAGAGCCACGGTCACCTCGGTGATCACCCCGAGGGTGCCCTCCGAGCCGACGAAGAGCCGGGTCAGGTCGTAACCAGCCACCCCCTTGGCCGTACGCCGACCGGTGCGCAGCACCTCACCGGAGGCGAGCACCACCTCCAGGCCGAGCACGTACTCGGTGGTCACGCCGTACTTCACGCAGCACATCCCGCCCGCGTTGGTGGCCACGTTGCCGCCGATCGTGGACGACTCCCAGGAACCGGGGTCCGGCGGGTACCAGAGCCCCTGCGCGGCCACCGCCCCAGCCAGCGCCGCGTTGACCACCCCCGGCTGCACCACCGCGATCCGGCTCACCGGGTCGATCTCCCGAATCTCGTCCATCGCGACGGTGCTGAGCACCACCGCGCCGTCCACCGCGTTCGCCGCGCCGGCCAGCCCGGTCCGCGCGCCCTGCGGCACCACCGGTACGCCGTGCCGCGCTGCCGCCCGGACCACCGCGACCACCTGTTCGGTGCTGCGCGGGCGGGTCACCACGAGCGGCATGCCGGCGTCGCACAGGTCGGCCTCGTCCCGCTGGTGCATCCGCAGCAGATCCGGGTCGGTGAGCACGGCGTCGGCGCCGAGCGCGGCGCGCAGGTCGTCGAGGAGACTGGTGGGGGCCATGCAGCCGAGGCTAGGTCGGTGGCTGCCGATCATCAACATGATCGACTGCGCGGGATAACTTGGGCATCATGCTCTACCTGGACCGGCCTGCCTGGCCGTGGCGCGGTCGGCTCTGGTCGCACCTGATCAGCGACGTCTCGTACGCCGAGCTGCACGCCTTCGCCGAGGCGCTCGGCGCGCCCCGGCGCGGCTTCGACCGGGACCACTACGACATCCCGGCCGACCGGTTCGCGGCGGCGGTGTGGCTCGGCGCCCGGGAGGTGCCGAGTCGGGAGCTGGTCCGGTTGCTCCGCGCCTCCGGCCTACGCCGTCCGAAGCACCTGGTCAGCCCAGGTCGGCACGGGGTCGATCCGCGTTCGCCGTCGACTCGGTGAGCGCGGCCAGCTCGCGACGCACGTTGTCTCGGGCGGGCCCCTCCCAGCGGCTGGCCAGCGGCGGTAGCCGAAACAGCGCGGGCAGCGCCAGCAGGCCCGTCAGCACCGCGGCCCGCCCGGCCCGGAAGGCCGGCTCCGGCACATGGGCGTACTCCCGTCGGATCGCCGCCGCATAGCGGTCGTACGCGGCCGGCGACGTGGCCAGCACGGCGAGGTCCGCGTCGCAGAGCAGCGCGCCGTCCCGGTCACCCGGCGCCACCTCGTGTCCCGCGGTGAGCAGCACCAGCCGGCGCACCTCGGCCACCGTGGGCGCCGGCACCCCGAGCCCGGTGAGCACGCCTTCGGCCAGCGCGGCGCTGTCCCGTTCGTTGGCGTCGCCAGCGGCTCGCGGGTCGTAGACCGCGTCGTGCCACCAGGCTGCCAGCCGGACCACGTCGACCCGGTCGGCCAGGTCGGCGTGCTGGTCCACCACATCCAGCACCACCGTCAGGTGGGCCACCGTGTGGTACTGCCGGTGCGGCTCCCGCCACCGGGTGAGCAGCTGCTCACCAGCTTTGGTCAACCCCGCGTCCGGCCGCGCGCCGACGCCGAGGGCCGCCACCCGCCATCGATCCAGCAGATCAACCACCCGGCCGAGTCTGCCGTATCGCCTCGCGGCGCGGCACGGGAGGATTCAGCGGCCCGCCCACGGGTAGTCGCGCCCATGGCCGTGGCCCGGGACAACCAACCTCCGATGGTGCGACGTACCGCGCTGCGCGAGGGCCTGGTGGACATCGACGGCGCGCGGATCGCCGAGGCCACCGAACAGCTACGCCATCGCGGCCGTGCCACCCTGCACGACCGGCTGCACCGGGTGCGGATGGCCGGCGGACTGGCTGTGCAGGCCGGGCTGGCCGCCGGGCTGGCGTACCTGATCTCGCACAAGGTGCTCGGCAACCCGCAACCGGTCTTCGCGCCGATCTCCGCGGTCGGCACCCTGGCCGCGTCGGTCGGCCAGCGGTTCCGTCGGACCGTGGAGTTGATCGCCGGGGTGGGGATCGGCGTGGCCATCGGTGATTTCCTGATCTACCTGCTCGGCACCGGGGCATGGCAGCTCGGCCTGGTGGTCACGGTGGCGATCCTGCTCACGATCTTCGCCGGGGCCAGCGTGGCGATCGTCATCCAGGCGGCAGCCACGGCGGTGCTGATCGTCACGCTGAGCCCCTCCACCCAGAACCTGGAGATCCCACGCTTCATCGACGCCTTCCTCGGCGGTGGGGTCGCCCTGCTGGTCACGGCGGTGCTGCTGCCGCTGAACCCGCTTCGGGTGATCAACCGGGCCGCCCGGCCGGCGCTGGACCTGCTCGCCACCCAGCTCGACGTCACCGCCGACGGGTTGCGCAGCCGCGACCGGGCCAGCGTCCAGCGGGCGCTGGATCGGCTGCGCAACAACAAGGACGAGCTGAACACGCTGGCCGAGGCGATCGAGGGCGCGAAGGAGACGGCCACCCTCTCCCCGGCCCGCTGGCACCGCCGCAGCGAGCTGATCCACTACGCCGAGGCGGCCGACCCGATAGACCGGGCGATGCGCAACACCGGCACGCTGATCCGCCGGGCCGTCACGCTGATCGAGGACGAGGAGCCGGTGCCCGATCCGATGCCGGACGCGATCGGTCACCTCGCCGAGTCGGTCCGGCTGCTCAAGCACGAGTTCGCCGCCGGTGAGGAGCCGGAGAAGGCCCGGGAGCGGTCGCTGCGTGCCGTCAGCGAGGCCGGCCGGGCGTACGGCGCCGGGGTCGGCTTCTCCGGCAGTGTGGTCGTCGCCCAGATCCGGACCACCGCGAGCGACCTGCTGGTGGCCTCCGGGATCGAGCAGGAGGAGGCGAACCGGTGGATCCGCACCGCCTTCGGCGAGCAGGAGCGGCCAGTCGGTGAACCGGCCGAGCCCGACGAGGCGCCGAAACCACCCACCGCCCCGCCGGTCGGCTGAGCGAGGCCCAGCCCACCTCGGCGCGCTGCGCCCTCAGGCCACCTCGGCGCGCTGCGCCCTCAGCCCAGCTCGGCGAGCGCGGTCAGCAGCCGGTCCACCTGTGCTGCCGTGCTGCCCAGCCCGATGCTGGCGCGCAGCGCGGTCGGTGGCAGGTCCCGCCGGCCGGTACGCCCCGCCGCCTCGGTGAGTAGCCGCTGGGCCAGCGGGTGGGCGCAGAACAGCCCGTCGCGTACGCCGATCCGGTGCTCGGCGGCCAGCCGCGCGGTCACGTCGGCGGAGTCCCAGCCGGCGACCACGAACGAGACGATGCCGACCCGGGGCGCGTCCGGGCCGAAGGTACGCAGCTCCACCACGTGCGGCAGATCGGCGATGCCGGTCCGCAGTCGGGACAGCAGCGCCTGCTCGCGGGCGGCCAGCGCGGCCCGGTCGGCGTCGCCGAGCGCCGCGCACACGGCCGCCAGCGCCACCGCGCCGAGCAGGTTCGGCGTGCCACCCTCATGCCGTGCCGGACCGGTCGCCCAGGTCACGTCATGGGTGGCCGGACCGACGCGGCTGGTCGCTCCACCACCCGCCAGGTACGGCGGGGCGGCGTCCAGCCAGTCCGCCCGCCCGATCAGCACGCCCGCACCGAACGGCGCGTAGAGCTTGTGGCCCGACACGGCCAGGTAGTCGACGTCGAGCGCGAGCAGGTCGACCGGGGCGTGCGGGGCGAGTTGCGCGGCGTCGAGCACGATCCGGGCACCGTGCCGGTGGGCCACCCGGGCCAACTCGGCGACCGGCCACCGCTCACCTGTCACGTTGCTCGCACCGGTCACCGCCACCAGCACCGGCAGCGCCGGGCTGCTGCCCCGACGCAGCTCGCTGAGGGCGGCGGCGAGGTCGCGTACCGCCCCGGCGGGGTCGGTGGGCACCGGCAGCCGCACCGAGCCGCGCGGCCAGGGCAGCAGGTTGGCGTGGTGCTCGCCGGCGAACGTGACCACGGTCGTGCCGGCCGGCAGCGCCCGCGCCAGCAGGTTGAGCGCGTCGGTGGTGTTGCGGGTGAAGATCACGTGATCGTCGGCGCGGGCGCCGAAGAAGTCGCCGATCGTCTGCCGGGCCTGCTCGTACGCGAGGGTGCAGCGCCGGGACAGCGCTCCCGCGCCGCGATGCACGCTGGCGTACCAGGGCAGCAGCTCGGCCACCGCGTCGGCGGCGGCCTGCGCGCACGGTGCGCTGGCCGCGTAGTCCAGGTTGATCTCGCCGGGTACGCCGAGGACGTCGAGCGGCCGCGACGGGGCCGGCGTGGGCGCGGCGTCGAAGCGGGTGGGCAGCGAGGGGACAAGGGTGACGGGCACGCCCGAACCTCCGGGGTCAGGGACCCCGGGTGCACGTCGGGACGGGGTCCGCGCTTGCCCAGCACACCGATCGGGCTGGGCCCGGTCATCACCCGGGGCACCCCACCGCGAACTCGACGAGGGTTGCCGGCCAGCAAGCCGGGGCTGAACGCTGGCACTCGTGACCTGTCGGCAGCATAGCGGCTACCGATGCGACCGGACCAGCCGGCAGCGGATGGCTACGCTGACCGCATGGCCGACACCCCGCCCGGTTCACCTCTGCCGTCGTCGCCCGCACCCACGGCCCCGTCCGTCCGCGAGGCGCCCCGGATGCCGCTGCGCCGACTGGGCTGGCGGCGATTCCTGGTGCTGGCCGGGGTGGTGCTGTTCATCGCCGCCTGCGCGGTGTTCATGGCCATCACGCTCGGTCAGTCGCTCGGCGTGCAGGCTCTGCTGATCGGGGTGGCCGCCGCCATCCTGCCGGTGCCGGTGCTGGTCGCCTGCTTCCTCTGGCTGGACCGGTACGAACCGGAGCCGCTGAAGTACCTGGTCTTCTGCTTCGCCTGGGGGGCGTTCGTCTCCACCGCCGCCTCGCTCACGGTGAACGACTTCGCCGCCGGCCGCTTCGCCGACTGGGGCCTGCCGTCCGCGCTCACCGGTGTGCTGGTGGCGCCGTTCATCGAGGAGCTGACCAAGGCGCTGGGCCCGATCCTGCTGCTGGTGTTCCGTCGTCGTGAGTGGTCCGGGATCACCGACGGCCTGGTCTACTGCGGGCTGTCCGCGGTCGGCTTCGCGATGGTGGAGAACATCCTCTACCTGGGCGGGTTGGGCTTCGCGTCCGGTGCCGACCGTTATGGCCCGGCGACGGGCATCCAGCAGGTGATTTCGATCTTCATCCTGCGGATCCTGTTGTTCGGTTTCGCTCATCCGCTCTTCACCTCGATGACCGGTATCGGCCTGGGCATCGCGGCGCGGACGGCCGACCGGAGGGTCCGGGTGCTCGCCCCGATCGGCGGCCTGCTGCTGGCGATGATGCTGCACGGCACCTGGAACCTGCTGCCCACGCTGACCCAGGCCACCGGCGAAGCGTTGATCATGCTGTACGGCTTCCTGGGCCTGATGGTGCCGGTCTTCTTCGGCACGGTGGGGTTGGCGGTGTGGCTGCGCGCCTGGGAGGGGCGGCTAACCGAGCGGACATTGCCCGACTACGTCCGCGCCGGCTGGTTGAGCCCACCCGAGGTGGCCGCGCTGAGCAGCCTCGGCAGGCGGCACGCGGCCCGCAGTTGGGCGCGGCGGGTGGCCGGCGACGCCGGGGTGCGGGCGATGCGCGGCTACCAGTCCGCCGCCACCCGGTTGGCCCTGCTGCGCGACGGGACGCTGCGCGGGTTGGACCGTAAGCCCGCCGACCAGGAGCGGACCGCACGGGAGGAGCGGGAGCTGCTGGACACGATCAGCGCGTACCGGTCGTTCTTCGTCGGTCGGGACCCGCAGGCCCCGACGGGGGTCTGGGACGGCAGCCGCTACCACCTGCGCTTTCCGGACGGTACACAGCGTCCGGTGGCCGCGCCGGACGAGCCGGTGGTGCCGATTCCGGTGGTGCTGGCCCCTGCTCCGCCTCCGGTGGGCTACGCCCCGCCCGGCTGGCCCGGCCTGCGCTCGGCGGCGCCGTGGCCGCCGGGTCACCCCTGACCGACGGGCTGCCCCTGACCGCGGGGGCCCTGGCGGGCCGGTTCAGGTCATCAGGGAGGTGAGGAAGTCACCGAAGCCCTGGAACATCGCGATCAGCGCAGCTCCGATCGCCTTGAACATCTGCGCGGCGCCGTCCGGCCGGAAGGCCATGAAGTAGATCAGGAACGCGACACTGCCCCAGGTCAGCAGCTTCTTCACGAATATTGGCATCGTCCCTCCCCAGGGCCACGGTCGCCGGATGGCTTCCCGTCGTGCGCCCGGGCAAACGGTGCGCGGCCGGGCCTGGTGGCCGGGGGAGGTGCGTCAGAGGTAGAGGCCGGTGGGGTCGTTCTCGATCCGCTCGGCGGCCACGGCGTGCACGTCCCGCTCCCGCAGCAGCACGTACCCGCGGCCGTGCAGCTCGACCTCGGAACGGTCGTCCGGGTCGAAGAGCACCCGGTCGCCGGAGACGATGGCGCGGACGTTCGGCCCCACCCCGACCGCGGTGGCCCAGGCGAGGCGCTTGCCGACCGCGGCGGTCGCCGGGATGACGATGCCGGCGGTGGAGCGCCGCTCGCCCTCGCTGCCCTCCATCCGCACCAGCACGCGGTCGTGCAGCATGCGGATCGGCAGGCCGCTGTCGAGATCGTTGTCGGCGCTCACGCCGCAGACGCTACCGTGTGGCCGACGGCGGGCCCGCCGGTGGTTACGCCGGTGGTGGTCGGGGCATTGTGTGGCGGAACTGTCCTACGGTGTCGGGAACGGACGTATGCTGTCCGACCTGTCGTCGTGGGCGGACCGGTTTTTCTGCCAGGAGGTGCGCTTGAGCCGCTTCGAACGAGTACGCGGGCGGCTCCGTCGCGCCTACCAGTCACGACAGGAGTCGAGGCGCGCCGACGAGGGCTCGTCGAGTGAAGAGTTGAACGACGTGTCGGAGGCGGCGCGGGTGGCGTCGCCGGCCGTTCCGGGGCCGACCGCACCGTCGAGCGCCACGGTCTACGGCGCGCAACCTCCGGTGGACCTGCACAGCTCGACCACGAGCCGGGACGACGCCGACGTCCCGCACGGGCTGCGGATCGCCGCCGCATGGTGCTGGCGGCTGATCGTGATCGGCGTGGTGGCCTGGGCCCTGCTCATGATCGTCAGCACGATCAAGATCGTGATCATTCCGCTGGCCATCGCGCTGCTGCTCTCCGCGCTGCTCGCGCCAGCGGTGGGCTGGCTGCTCCGGGCTCGACTGCCCCGGTCGTTGGCGACCGGGGTGGTGCTGGTCGGTGGTCTGGCCGCGGTGATCGGCACGCTGACGCTGGTCGTCAACGAGTTCATCCGCGGTGTGCCCGAGCTGAGCGCGAAGTCCTCGGAGGGCGTCCGGCAGATCCAGAACTGGCTGAAGACCGGCCCGCTGCACCTCTCCGACACCCAGCTCGACCGCTACATCGACGAGGCGCAGGCCTGGATCAACGACAACACCTCGAAGTTCACCAGCGGGGCGCTGAGCACCGCCGCGACGCTGGCCGAGGTGCTGACCGGCACGCTCCTAGTGCTCTTCGCCACGTTCTTCTTCCTGCGCGACGGCAACCGGATCTGGCGCTTCCTGGTCCGGCTGCTGCCGGTCGCCGCCCGGTGGAAGGTCGACGACGCCGGCCGCGCCTCCTGGCACACGCTCGGCGCCTACGTCCGAGCGACCGTGCTGGTGGCCTTCATCGACGCGGTCGGCATCGGCATCTTCCTGGTCATCTTCGACGTCCCGTTCGCCTTCCCGCTGGCCGCGCTCGTCTTCCTCGGCGCGTTCATCCCGATCGTCGGTGCGGCGCTCTCCGGCGGTGTGGCGGTGCTGGTGGCACTGGTCGACAGCGGCCCGGTCACCGCGTTGATCATCCTGGGCGCGGTGATCGGTGTGCAGCAGATCGAGGGGCACGTGCTCCAACCGCTGATCATGGGACGGGCGGTCGCCCTCCACCCGCTCGCGGTGATCATCGGCATCGCCGCCGGTGTCGTACTCGCCGGCATCACCGGCGCGCTGGTCTCCGTGCCGCTCATCGCGGTGCTGAACACCGCGATCCGCCGGCTTGCCGCTCGAAGGGTCCCGGACACCCCGCCCGACGCCGTGGTCGTCGCCGCACACGCCCCCTAGGTCGCCGCGTCCCGCCGCCCGGGCCGCGATCCTGCCCGGGCCGCGCGTCCCGCCTTCCGCTAGATCACGCTCGATCCTGGAAAGAGTGGCCTCCCGTCAGTGGGAGGCCACTCTTTCCTTGTTGTAGCGCGATCATGGGCCTGCCCAGCGGCGCGGCACGCGGCGCAGCGCCGCGTGCGGTGCGGGTAGGTCAGGAGCTGGCTAGGCGTTCCAGGGCACCTCTCGCCACCTCGGGGCGGGTGGTGTACCAGAACGGCGGCAACGAGCGGCGCAGGAACGGCCCGTAGCCCCGGGCCGTCTCCAGCCGGGAGTCGAGCACCGCGACGACGCCCCGGTCGCCGGTCGCCCGGATCAACCGGCCCACGCCCTGAGCCAGCCGCACCGCCGCGATCGGCACGCTGACCGCGGCGAAGCCGGAGCCGCCGCCCGCGTCCACGGCGGCGGCACGGGCCGCCGCCAGCGGCTCGTCCGGTCGCGGGAAGGGCAGCCGGTCGATGACCACGAGCTGGCAGGCGTCACCCGGCACATCCACCCCCTGCCAGAGCGACATGACCCCGAACAGGCAGCTGGAACGCTCCTCCCGGAAGCGGCGGACCAGCAGCGGCAACGCCTCCTCGCCCTGCAACAGCACCGGCAGGTCGGTCCGCGCGCGGAGCAGCTCCGCCGCCTGCTGCGCGGCCCGGCGGGAGGAGAAGAGCCCGAGAGTACGACCACCGAGCGCCCCGACCAGCGCGAGCAGCTCCTCCCCGGCGGCATCGGGCAGCCCGGAGACGCTGGGCCGGGGCAGGTGCGCGGCGACGTACAGGATGCCCTGCCGGGCGTAGTCGAACGGCGAACCAACGTCGAGCGAGCGCCAACCGGGGCCTTCGGTCGCCGGTACGACGGCACTCGGCGGGAGGTCGCCGGCGAGCCGACGGCCAGGCGTCTCGGCGGCCGGGCGGCCCGGGCCGGTGCGGGCAGCCAGTGCGGCTGCGGCGGCGGACGGCGGGGCGGGCGGCGGCGCGTCCAGCCCGAGGGCGCGGGCCACCGTGTCGAACCGGCCGCCCAACGCCAGGGTCGCCGAGGTGGCGACGACGGTGCGCTCGTCGTACAGGTGGGTGGCGAGGGTGCCGGCCACCGACAGCGGCGCGACCACCAGGGCCCGGCGGTTGCCGCTGTCGTTCTTCTCCACCCAGGCCACGTCGTGGTCGGCCTCCTCCAGCAGACGCTGCGCGGTCGTGGAGAGCTCGTCGAGCGCTGCCTTGGCCTGCTGCTTGCGGACCGGGTCCGGGTCGTCGGACTTGATGTCGCCGATCGCGTCCAAGGCGGACCGGGTCGCCGCGTCGAGCAGCGTGCACGCCTCCCGCAGGGGCGTCGGCAGCCCGGCGGTGATCCGCCCGGCCGGCGCCTCGGCCAGCCCGACCGCGAGGGCGTCGCCGGCGGCGGTGAGCGCCTCGGCGGTCTCCGGTCGCAGCAGCGGGCGCGCCCGCCGGGTGGACCGGTCGATCAGCTCCGGCACCAGCTCGGCCTGAGCCGCGGAGGAGACCCGGTCGGCCAGCTCGTGCGCCTCGTCGACGATGAGCAGCTTGTGCGGCGGCACGATGTGCCGGTCGGCGAGCATGTCGACGGCGAGCAGGCTGTGGTTGGTCACCACGATGTCGGCCTCACGGGCCCGGGCCCGTGAGGCCTCGGCGAAGCACTCCTGCCCGAACGGGCAGCGGGTCGCCCCGACACACTCCCGGGCCGGCATCGACACCAGCCGCCAGGCCTGATCGTCGACGCCTGGATCCAGCTCGTCCCGGTCGCCGGTGGCCGTCCGCTCGGCCCAGTCACGCAGCCGCTCGACCTGCTTGCCCAACCGGCCCGCCTCACCGAGCCACTTCGTCCCGCCGCCGGGGCGGGCCGCGGGGGCGTCGAAGAGGGTGTCCTCCGGTTCCTCCTCGGTGGAGTTGTCCAGTCGAGCAAGGCAGAGGTAGTGGTGGCGACCCTTGAGCACCGCGAAGGTGGGCCGGCGGCCGAGCAGCGGCTCGACCGCGTCGGCCAGCCGGGGCAGGTCGTGGTCGACCAACTGGGACTGCAACGCCAGGGTGGCGGTGGAGACCACCACCGGGCCGTCCACGGTGAGCGCCGGCGCGAGGTAGGCCAACGACTTGCCGGTGCCGGTGCCCGCCTGCACGAGCAGATGCTCGCGGCTGGCCACGCACTCCTCGATCGCCGTGGTCATCTGCTGCTGGCCGGGGCGTTCCGCGCCGCCCGGCACCGCGCCGACCGCCGCCGCCAACAGCTCCGTGCCGCTGGGCCGAGCGCCCCGCCGCCGGCTCCCGGAACGGGCCGATGGGGTGGCGGAACCGGTGGCGGTGCGGGGCGGAGTCACCGTGCGACGGTACCCGCCGCCGCCGACACCGGCCGCGCCCATCCGCCGCGTGGCGCGATGCCGGCCAGGCTGGTCGCCGCGGGTCCGCCGTCCGGTTACGGCCGCGCTACGACGCGTGGGCAGTATCGGTTAGGGTGCGAATCATGCCGAGCGACATGGTCCGAGTGATCTACCGCAAGTACGACGGCAGCGCCCACCGCGACTACCCGGCCCGCCGGCTCACCGAGGACGACCTCGGCATCTGGCTCGGCGTGCCCCAGGGCACCGAGTCGGTCTACCACGGCCGGCCGTCGGTGGAGAAGATTCCGTTCGTGCTGCTGGTGCCACATCGCGCGTGGTGGACGGCCATGTTCAACCCGCCGCCCCGCACCAGCGAGGTCTACTGCGACATCACCACCCCGGCCCACTGGGAATCCGACGACACCGTCCACCTGATCGACCTGGACCTGGACGTCGTCCGGCGTCGCGCCACCGGCCTGGTGGAGCTGCTCGACGAGGACGAGTTCGCCGAGCACCGGGCACGATTCGGCTACCCGGACGACGTGGTGGTCGAGGCGGAGGCCGCCGCCCAGCGGCTGTTCGGGGCGCTCGCCGACGGCACGGAGCCGTTCGCCACCTCGTACCGCAAGTGGTTGGCCCTGGTGGTCTGACGCCGCGCGCCCGGTCGGGCCGGTTCACCAGCGCGGCGGCCAGCCGTCGTCGGCACCGAGCGGTGGCAGGTCGGCAAGTTTCTCCGGATTGATCTGGTTGTAGATGGCGGTGATCCGGCCCTGGTCCACCGCGAACGCGGTGACCAGGCGGATCGGTCGCCCATCGCTGTGCACGGCCTCCATCTGCATGCCGAGCACGCCGTCGACGAGCACGAGCCGGGCCAGCACCCCGCCGGCGTAGCGGCCGGCCTGGCCGAACAGGCCCAGCGCGAAGCGACCCACGGCCTCCGCGCCGAGCACCGGCCGGCGAGCGGAGGGGAAGTGCCCGCCGGAGTCGCCGACGAAGACCACGTCCGGCGCGAGCACCTTCAGCAGTTGGTCCAGCTCGCCGGACTCGGTGGCGGTGACGAACGCTTCGAGCACCCGGCGCTGCTCGCCCGGGTCAGCGGTGTGCCGGGGTACGTCCGGCGCGGTGACCGCCCGACGTGCACGGACGGCGAGCTGCCGAGCGGCCGCGTCGGTGGTGCCGAGCACGTCGGCGACCCGGGCGAACGGCACCGCGAACACGTCGTGCAGCACGAGGGCGACCCGCTGCTCCGGTGCGAGCCGCTCCAACACCACCAGCAGCGCCGTACCGACCTGGTCGGTGCGGACCGCCCGCTCCGCGGGGTCGGGTGCGTACCCGCCGGTCGGCGGACCAGCGTCCAACGGGCTCACCACCGGCTCCGGCAGCCACTGCCCCGGGTACGCCTCCCGGCGGACCCGGGCCGAGCGGAGCACGTCCAGGCAGATCCGGGCGCAGGTGGTGGTCAGCCACGCGGACAGCTCCCGGATCTCGGCGCGCGCTGCCGGGTCGGCGAGCGCGCCGGCGTAGCGCAGCCAGGTCTCCTGCACCGCGTCCTCCGCCTCACTGCGGCTGCCCAGCATCCGGCGGGCCACCACGAGCAACCGGCCCCGCTCGGCCTCGAACTCCGTCGCCAGGTCCCGCACGACCCACCACCCCTCCCCGGTCGGCACCGTCCTGGCGTACATCCTCCCGGCAACTGGGCGCACCGGCTGCCCTGGACGGGTCTGGCGGGCGTCAGGTGGACCGCGCCCACCCCGGTGGCGGTGTGGGGTGGGTCTCGACGGGCGGATCGTCTGCGGGTGGGCGATGATCCGTGGATGAGCGGACCCCAGCAAGGGCAGATCGTGGCGCCGGACGGCGGCTCCGTACGGAAGCTGCTGCGGGTCACCACACCGGTGGATCTCGGCGCGATAGATCCGCGGTCCACGCCCGGCGTGCCGAGCACCGCGGGGCGCGGCGAGCACCGGAAGGCCTGGGCGCGAGAGCAGGTGGAACTGGTCGGCGGCGAGTTGGGCCGACAGCAGGAGATGCTCTTCGCGATGGCCAAGACCGGGCTGGACCGGCCGGCGCGCCGGGTGCTGCTG
Source organism: Micromonospora parathelypteridis (assembly GCF_014201145.1). Lineage (NCBI taxonomy): Bacteria > Bacillati > Actinomycetota > Actinomycetes > Micromonosporales > Micromonosporaceae > Micromonospora > Micromonospora parathelypteridis. The sequence continues at coordinate 2,701,001 of NZ_JACHDP010000001.1, read as the reverse complement.
GTGCTCCAGGCGATGGACTGCGGTGGCAAGGACGGCACGATCAAGCGGGTGGCCGGCGCGATGAACCCGCTGGGCCTGCACATCCGCTCGTTCGGGCCGCCGACCCGGCAGGAGTTGCGGCACGACTTCCTCTGGCGGATCCGTCGTGAGTTGCCCCCGCCCGGGTACGTGGGGATGTTCAACCGTTCGCAGTACGAGGACGTGCTGATCGCCCGGGTCGGCTCGCTGGTGCCGGAGGCGACCTGGCGGGCTCGCTACGACGAGATCAACTCGTTCGAGCGGGAGTTGACCGAGGGCCACGTGACCCTGATCAAGGTGATGCTGCACATTTCGTACGCCGAGCAGGGCAAGCGCCTGCTGGAGCGGCTCACCGACCCGCGCAAGCACTGGAAGTACAACCCCTCCGACGTCGACTCCCGGTCCCACTGGGACGACTACCAGGCCGCGTACGCCGAGGCGCTCAGCCGGTGCGACACGGACGCCGCGCCCTGGTTCGTGGTGCCGGCGGACCGCAAGTGGTACAGGGACTGGGCGGTGGCCCATCTGTTACGTGAGACGTTCGACACTCTCGGCTTGGGGTATCCGGCTGCCGATTTTGACGTCGAGCGGGAGCGGGAGCGGTTGCTCGCTGGGGGAGCGGGTGCGGGTGGGACGGCCGAGATGAACAGTAGATGAACGAGCGGTGAATGACGCCTGGCCAGGGGTGGGCCGGCGAATTCACGGTTCTGTCGTTTCCTAGCATTCACCGAGCGGGTGCCCTACGGGTGCCGCCACCCTTCCACCGACGCGACGAGGTCTGTGCTGTGAAGTTTTCCTTCCGCCCCACCGAGGGCGCCTTCTACGAGCTCTTCACCAGGGCCGCGCAGAACCTGGTCCGCGGCACCGCGCTGCTCAACGAGCTGGCTCTGCCCGGCGTGGACGTGCAGTCCGTCAGCGAGCGGCTGACCGAGGTCGAGCATGACAGCGACCAGATCACCCACGACCTGTACAAGAAGATCAACTCGACCTTCATCACCCCGTTCGACCGCGAGGACATCTACCGGCTCGGCTCGCTGCTCGACGACGTGATGGATCACCTGGAAGCGGTCGGGGACCTGCTCTACCTGTACGGGCTGACCGAGCTGCCGGCGCTGCCCCGCGAGCTGCACGAGATGGTCAACGTGCTCGACCAGCAGGCCAAGCTGACCGCCGACGCGATGCCCCGGCTCAAGTCGATGAAGGATCTTGAGGACTACTGGATCGAGTGCAACCGGCTGGAGAACGAGGGCGACCGGATCAACCGGCAGTTGCTCGTCCGCCTCTTCTCCGGCGAGTACGACGCGTTGACGGTGCTGAAGATGAAGGAGGTCGCCGACGAGCTGGAGGCCGCCTGCGACGCCTTCGAGCACGTGGCCAACACGGTCGAGACCATCGCCGTCAAGGAGTCCTGAACCGGTGACTCTGACCCCCGAACTCATCGCCGTCCTGGCGGTGATCGCGGTGGCCCTGGCGTTCGACTACACCAATGGCTTCCACGACGCTGCCAACGCGATCGCGACAAGCGTCTCCACCCGGGCGTTGACACCCCGGATCGCCCTCGGGCTCGCCGCGGTCGGCAACTTCGTCGGCGCGCACTTCGGCGCCGGGGTGGCCAAGACCGTCGGTGACGGCCTGGTGACCCTCCCCACCGGGGTGAGCAGCCTCGGAGTGGTCTTCGCCGGGGTGCTCGGCGCGATCGCCTGGAACCTCATCACGTGGTACTTCGGTCTGCCGTCGTCGTCCTCGCACGCGCTCTTCGGTGGCCTGGTCGGCGCGACCCTGGTCTCCACCGGCGGCATCGTGCAGTGGGCCAACATCGGCGAGAAGGTGCTGCTGCCGATGGTGCTGTCGCCGATCGTCGGCCTCACCCTCGGCTACCTGCTGATGCTGGCCATCCTCTGGCTGTTCCGGAAGGGGCAGCCGGGCAAGCTCAACCGGGGCTTCCGCTGGGCGCAGACCGCCTCCGCAGCCGCCATGTCGGTCGGCCACGGCATGCAGGACGCCGCCAAGACCATGGGCATCGTGGTGCTGGCGCTCTACACCGGCGGGTTCCAGGAGAGCAAGACACACATCCCGGGCTGGGTGTTCTGGACCTCGGCGACCATGCTGGCTCTCGGCACGTACGCCGGTGGCTGGCGGATCATCCGCACCCTCGGTCGCAAGATCATCGACCTGGGGCCGCCGGAGGGCTTCGCCGCCGAGACGGTTGCCAGCGCGGTGCTCTACTTCAACGCCCTGGTGCTGAAGGCGCCGATCTCCACCACGCACACGATCACGTCGGCCATCATGGGCGTGGGTGCGACCAAGCGGCTCTCCGCGGTCCGCTGGAACGTCGCCGGCAACATCGTGCTCGCCTGGATCATCACGTTCCCGGCCGCCGCGCTGATCGCCTGCGTCACCTACCTGCTGGTCCGGCCGCTCTTCGGCTGACCGTCGTGAAGAAAGGGCCCCTCTTGGAAGAGGGGCCCTTTTCTTTCACTCGTAGCGCACGCCGATCTGTTCGCGGACCGCGTCCAGCAGCGCCATCACCTCGAGGGTCGCGGCGTGCGGCACCAGCGGGCTCTCGGTGAGCCCGGCGGCGAGGCAGCGCTGCACCTCGATCGCCTCGTACTGGTAGCCGTTGCCGGCCCCGTCGGCGGTGATCGTCTCCGGCTCCGCGCCGGCCCGGTGCAGGGTCAGCGAACCCGGCCGGAAGAACGGCTCCGGCAGGTCGATCCGGCCCGTGCTGCCGGTGATCGAGGCGGACAGCTCACTCGACCCCACCATTCCGCAGCTCAGCGCGGCCAGAGCACCGCTGTCGTAGCCGAACAGGATGCCGGTGTTCTCATCCGTCCCCTCCGGGCCGAGCTTCGCCCAGGACCGGATGTGCTGCGGCACGCCGAGCAGCAGGTGGGCCAGGCTGATCGGGTAGATCCCCAGGTCGAGCAGGGCGCCCCCGCCCAACGCCGGGTTGCGCATCCGGTGCTCCGGCGGGAACGGCCCGGGGACCCCGAAGTCGGCTCGGACGCTGCTCACCGTGCCGATGGCGCCCTCCGCGATCAGCTCGGCCGCGCGCAGGATCATCGGATTGGTCCGCATCCACATGGCCTCCATCAGGAAGACCCCGGCGGCGCGGGCGGTGTCGACCAACTCGGTGCTGGTGGCCAGTTCGAGGGTGAACGGCTTCTCCAGCAGCACCGCGCGGCCGGCGGTCAGGCAGGTCATCGCCGCCTCGTAGTGCGCCGAATGCGGCGTCGCCACGTAGATCGCGTCGACCTCCGGGTCAGCGGCCAACTCCACCCAGGAGCCGTACGCGCGCTTCGCGCCGTACGTGTCGGCGAAGCGCTGAGCGCTCTCGACGGCACGGGAGCCGACCGCGACCAGCTCGGCGTCCGGCACCAGCCGGAGGTCTTCGGCGAAACGGCTGGCGATGTGGCCGGTGGCCAGGATGCCCCAACGAGTCATGCCCGGAACGCTAGCCGAGCCAGGTGAACCGCCCGCTGCCCGGCCGCCGACCAGCTCATCCGTCGGGACCCCGGTGCGCTCCGCGCCGGCCCGTCAGCGCCGGCTCGCCGGGGAACTAGGCTCGCGGCATGACGATCGACAGTGCTGGCTTCCCCGCCCCGGCCGCCCTGGTCGAGCACGCCCGCCGGTTCCAGGCTGAGGGCGGCACCCCGGCGGTGCCGCGAGTCGCGGCAACCGTGTTGCTGCTGCGTCCGACCGACGTCGACTTCGAGGTGTACGTCATCCGCCGGGTCGCCGCGATGACCTTCGGCGGGATGTACGCCTTCCCCGGCGGCGGCGTGGACCGCTCCGACTCCGAGGCCCACCTGGACTGGGCCGGCCCCACACCGGGCGAGTGGGCGGGTCGACTCGGGGTGGACCCGGACGCCGCACAGGCGGTGGTCTGCGCCGCCGCGCGGGAGGTCTTCGAGGAGGCCGGCGTACTGCTCGCCGGCCCGGACCCGGCGACAGTGGTGGGCGACGTCAGCGGCGACGACTGGGAAACGGCCCGGCAGGACCTTGAGGGACGTCGGCTGGGCTTCGCGGCGCTGCTCGCCGACCGTCAGCTCACCCTCCGGTCGGACCTGCTGCTGCCGTGGAGTCGATGGATCACTCCCGAGTTCGAGCCGCGCCGCTTCGACACGTACTTCTTCATCGCTCTGTTGCCGGCGGGACAGCGGACCCGCGACGTCTCCGGCGAGGCCGACCACACCCTGTGGATCCGGCCGGCGGACGCGCTGGCCCGCGCGAAGGCCGGCGAGCTGACCATGCTGCCACCGACCCTGGTCACGCTGGCCCAGGTGGCGGCGGCCGGCGACCTGGCCGGGGTGGCGCAGGCGGCGACCGAGCGGGACGCCGCCACCCCGGTCACCCCGCGACTCGACCTCCCACCGGACGGCGAGCCCCGCTTCGTGCTGGCCTGACCCGCCCCCCGCCCCCCGCCCCCGCCCCCCGCCCCGGCCGCCCCCCCGCCCCGCCCAAGATCGCGCTCGATCCATGAAGTAGTGGTGTCGTGGCGCGGAGGAGGCCACTACTTCCACGTTCGAGCGCGATCTATCTCGCAACGCCGGTGCCGGAAACGGCACCGGCGCCCACGCCGGGAGGGCGGGGCGCCGGTGACCGGTCACGGTCGGCTCAGCCGAAGCGGCCCGTGATGTAGTCCTCGGTCTTCTTCACGCTCGGGTTGCTGAAGATCTTCTGGGTGTTGTCGTACTCGATCAGACGGCCCGGGTCGCCGGTCTTCTCGATCGAGAAGAAGGCGGTCCGGTCCGACACACGCGCTGCCTGCTGCATGTTGTGCGTCACGATGATGATCGTGAACTTGTCCTTGAGCTGGAACATCAGGTCCTCGATCGCCAGCGTGGAGATCGGGTCCAGGGCGGAGCACGGTTCGTCCATCAGGACGACCTGCGGCTCGACCGCGATGGTCCGGGCGATGCAGAGCCGCTGCTGCTGACCACCGGAGAGGCCCGCGCCGGGCTTGCCCAGCCGGTCCTTGACCTCGTCCCACAGGTTCGCCGAGCGCAGCGCCTTCTCGGCCGCGTCCTCCAGGATCGACTTGCGGCGGACGCCGTTGAGCTTCAGCCCGGCCACCACGTTCTCGAAGATGCTCATGGTGGGGAACGGGTTCGGCCGCTGGAAGACCATGCCGATCGTGCGCCGGACCGCGGTGACGTCCACGTCCCGGTCGTAGATGTCCTGGTCGTCGATGGTCAGGCTGCCCTCAACCCGGGCCCCCGGCAGCACCTCGTGCATCCGGTTGATCGACCGCAGGAAGGTGGACTTGCCGCAACCGGACGGGCCGATCAGGGCGGTGACCGTCTTCGGCTCGACGGTCAGGTTGATGTTCTCGATCGCCTTGAAGCCACCGTAGTAGGCGGTGACGTTCGCGGCTTGGACACGCTTGGCCATGGTGGAACCTCCGGGGTTCATCGGCTGAGCCTGTTGCGGCGGGCCAGCAGCTTCGCCGCGATCGTCAGGATGAGCACGAGGGCGACCAGGGTGAGTGCCGCGGTCCACGCCCGTGCCGGTGCGTACCTCGACGCGTCACCGGCCTGCTGGTAGACGAAGAGGGACAGCGACGACTGGTTGTTCTCGAAGGGGTTGGTGTTGATCGCGGCACCGCCGCCAGCGACCAACAGCACCGGCGCGGTCTCGCCGGCCGCACGGGCGATGGCGAGCATCACGCCGGTGACGATGCCCGGCAGCGCCGTCGGCAGCACCACCCGCAGGATGGTCTTCCACTTGGGTACGCCGAGCGCGTAGGCGCCCTCGCGCAGCGGCGGCGGGACGAGGCGGAGCATCTCCTCGGTGGACCGGACGATGGTGGGCAGCATGAGCACGCTCAGCGCGAGCGCGGCGGCGAAGCCGGAGAAGCTGGGCCGGCCGTCGTTGAACCACGGCGACACGACCAGCACCCAGAACGCCAGCACGAAGAGACCGGAGACGATCGACGGGATGCCGGTCATCACGTCCACGAAGAACCGGATCGTGAAGGCGAACTTGCCCCGGCCGTACTCGACGATGTAGATGGCGCAGAGGATGCCGAGCGGCACGGTGATCAGGGTGGCGATGCCGACCTGCTCCAGCGTGCCGACGATCGCGTGGTACGCGCCGCCGTTGGCGTCCCGGGCCCCGATGTTGTTCATCGAGGTCTGGAAGAAGTTGCCGTCCAGCCGCTCGGTGCCCTTGCTGAGCAGCGTCCAGACCACCGACACCAGCGGCAGCACCGCCAGCACGAAGGCGGAGTGGATCAGCGCGCTCCAGGTGCGGTTGCGGGCCGACCGGCGCCCCTCGACCGCGTTGGCCGCGGCGAAGAGCCCGACCAGGTAGAGCACCGCGCCGAGGACGACCACGAGGACTGGGCCGCCGATGTCGGTGCCGTAGACGATCACGACGGAGAGCGCCAGGGCCGCCACGGCGATGGCCGGAGCGGCGTACCAGGGCAGCCGCCGGGCCCGCAGCGAGTCGGGCTGGGCCGGCGGGCGGGAGCGGTGGGAGGTGACGGTTGTGGTCATGCGGCCGACTCCGTGAACTCCCGGCGGCGGTAGATGATCGCCCGCGCCGTGATGTTGACGATCAGCGTGATGGCGAACAGCACCAGGCCGGAGGCGATCAACGCGCCCCGGCCGGTCTCGTTCGCCTCGCCGAACGCATTGGCGATGTTGGCGGCGATGGTGTTGCCGCCGTTCTGGATCAGGTTGAACGAGATGCCGAAGGTGATGCCGAGCGTCAGCGCCAGGGCGATGGTCTCGCCAAGCGCCCGGCCGAGGCCGAGCATCATCGCGGCGATGATGCCGGGGCGGCCGTACGGGAGCACCGCGGTGCGGAGCATCTCCCAGCGGGTGGCGCCCAGGGCGAGGGCGGCCTCCTCGTTCGCCGTCGGCGTCTGGAGGAACACCTCGCGGGAGAGCGAGGTGATGATCGGCAACACCATGATCGCGAGCACCAGGGCGCCCAGCATGACGGACGCGCCGAACGGGCCGTCTCCGCCGAAGAGCGGGATCCAACTGAAGTGCTTGTTCAGCCAGACCGAGAAGTCCCCGACCGGGCTGCTGAAGACGTCTCGTCCCCACAGACCGAAGACCACGCTCGGCACGGCGGCGAGGAGGTCGACCAGGAAGCCGAGCGCGGTGCCCAGCCGACGGGGTGCGTAGTGCGAGAGGTAGAGCGCGATACCGAGTGCCACCGGCACCGCGATCAGCAGCGCGAGCGCCGAGCTGAGCACGGTGCCGAAGGCGAGCGCACCGATGCCGAACTTCGGCTGCGTCTCGTTGGGGGACCAGCCCTCGTAGGACCAGAAGTTCTCGGTGTTGGCGCGCAGGGCCGGCACCGCCTTGGCGACCAGGAAGATCGCGATGGCGGCGATGATGACCAGAACTGCGGTGCCGGCGGCCAGGGTGAGACCGCGGAAGGCCCGCTCGGCGCCGAACTTACGGCTGCGCGGCAACGCGCCGCCGCCGCCCATCCCGGTGCCGCCCGGGGAACGGGTGCTGACTGGTGCCTCGGCCACACGCGCCGAGGCACCGGCGGGCCACTCGTGACTCTGGGTCACGCGCGTCCCGCCGGTGCCGGCGTCGGCCGAGCGGTGAGGGGTTTCACCCATCTGCTCGCTCGATTCGGTTGCGGAGGTGGTGGGTCGGGTCAGGAGAGGTTCTTGACCGCGGTCTCGACCTTGGTGCGGACGGTCTCCGGCAGCGGGGCGTAGCCCAGCTCGGTCATGGCAGCCTGGCCCTCGGTGCTGGCCGCGTAGCCCAGCAGACCCTTGACCAGCGGCAGCTTGTCGGCCGCGAGGCCCTTGCTGCAGACGATCTCGTACGTCGCCAGGACGATCGGGTAGGCCCCGGCCTCCTTGGTGTTGTAGTCGATCGAGAGCTTGAGGTCGTCGCCCTGGCCGTCGACCTTGGCACCGGCGATGGTCTTGCCGGCAGCCTCGGCGGTCAGCGCGGCGAACTCGCCGTTGCCGTTGCCGATCTTGGACATCTTCAGACCGGCGTTCTCGGCGAACGACCACTCCATGTAACCGATGGAGCCGTCGGCACCCTTGACCCGGCTGGCCACGCCGTCCGAGCCCTTGGCGCCGGTGCCGCCCGGGGCCTTCCACGCCTTGGCCTTACCCAGGGTCCAGTCGGCCTCGGCGGTCTTGGACAGGAAGTTGGTGAAGTTGTCGGTGGTGCCCGACTCGTCCGAGCGGTGGACGGTCTGGATGGTGGTCGACGGCAGCTTGGCGTCCGGGTTGTCGGCCTTGATCGCCGCGTCGTCCCACTTGGTGACCGTGCCGGCGAAGATCTTCGCCAGGGTGGCCGGCTTGAGCTGGAGGTTGTCCACGCCGCTCACGTTGTAGGCGATGGCCACCGGGCCGATCACCATCGGCAGGTGGATGGCCTTGCCACCGACGCACTTGGCGTCGGCCTGCGGCTGCTCCTCCGGCTTGAGCGCGGAGTCGGAGCCGGCGAAGTCGGCCGTCCCGGCGATGAACGCCTGGATACCGGCGCCCGAGCCGGTCGGCTCGTAGTTGATCGTGGTGCCCTGGCACTTCGTCTGGTACGCCTTGATCCACTCGGCCATGGCGTTCTTCTGCGCCGACGAGCCCTGGGCGTTCAGCGTTCCGGTAGCGCAGTCGACCGCGGCGGTCGAGCCCGAAGCGCTGGCGCCGGGAGCGGGCTCGTTGTTGTCCGAGCCGCATGCACTGAGGCCGAGCGTCGCGGCGAGGGCGAGGCCGGCAATAGCGCCGTACCGCTGGAGCTTCACCTGAGGGGTTTCCCTTCGCGTCTGACTTGGCGCCCCGAATCCGGGGCCCGAGGACCGGCATTGACCGGCTGACACGAAAGTTAGAAGTGCCAGGTAGCCGGTTCGCCGGTCGCAAGTGAACGCAAGGTGAACACGTACGGCCACCGAGGTGACCGCTTGCTGAGGGTGAGTTGTCCGTTAAGTGAACCCGGGTACACCTGTCGGAAGTATGCTCATATTTCCGGTTCGCCGTTATCCCGCCGACGCCCGGTCGTTACCCACCGGTGACCGGACTTCGGCGACGCCCGACGGTCAGCCGAGGTGGTAGTTGATGTGCGCGGACCAGCGGGCGAAACCCAGCCGCTCGTAGAGCGCGACGGCCCCGGTGTTCGACTCGTCCACGTAGAGCATGACCCGGTCCAGGCCACGCTTGTCCCGCAGGTACGCCAGCCCGGCGGTGGTCAACGCCCGGCCGAGCCCGCCGCCGTGCGCGGTCGGCTCCACACCCAGGACGTACACCTCGCCGATCCGGGCCGACCCCGGGCGCTCGTGCACCTTGGTCCAGTGGAAGCCGAGCAGACGGCCCGTCTCGGTCTCCTCGGCGAGCAGGAAGCCGGCCGGATCGAACCACGGCTCGGCGAGACGGACCCGTAGGTCGTCCGAGGTCCACCGCCCCTGCTCGGGGTGCTCGGCGAAGGCGCGCGAGTTGAGGGTCAGCCAGGCGGCTTCGTCCGCCCCGGGCCGGAACTCGCGCAGCGCCACCCCGTCGGGCAGGCGCGGCTCGCCCAGCGGGGCGGCCAGCGGCCGGCGCAGTTGCCACAGCACCCGCGCCCGGGTGAACCCGAGGTCGACGCCGAGCGCGGCGGCCGAGGGGTGGTCGCCGTGCGCCCACGCCCGCAGCGGCCCGGTCGCCGAGGCGAGTACGCCCCGGGCCAGCGCGCGCCCGGTGCCCCGCCGCCGGTACGCGGGGTGCACCACCAGCTCGACTCCGATCCCGCCGACCGGGTCGGTGGTGTCCAGGTGCGCGTACCCGGTGAGGGTGCCGTCGTCGGCGCGAGCGATCAGGTGCAGGGCGGGGGCGTCCGGGTCGCGCAGTCGGAGCAGGACGTGCTCGTCGAGCGGGTTCGCGCCGTCGGTGTCGCCTGCGGAGCTGGCAAGGGCCAGCACGTCGGCGATCTCCGCCGGCGCCAGTCGGTCGGTCCGGGTCACCTGGTCGCTGGTCGGCTCCGCGCTGCTCATCCCGTCACCGTAGTCGCTGCGTGTCGTGGCGCCCGGTCCGTCGCCGAGTAAAGCCGCGGCCAGCGTCGAGCGGAGGCTGTGGGCGGCATGGCCTGGAGGCTGCGGGCGGCGCTGGTCGGCGAGGTGTTGGTCGATGCCTTTGGAGCTGAATCGTTTGCGACATCACCGACTCGGCGGCGTGGCCGCCTCACGTCGGATCGGTGGGCAGCGCCTCCAGCTCGAACCGGGCGGTCAGGTCGGGCAGGATCCGGCGCAGGGCGTCCACCGTGCCCTGGCGGTTCCCGCCGGCGTCGTGCAGCAGCACCACCGAGCCCGGTTCGGCCTGGGTCAGCACCGTCGCGGTGATCTGGCCGGCGCCGGGCAGTTCCCAGTCCGACGGGTCCACCGACCAGTGCAGCGGGGTCATGCCGAGCTGGCTCGCCACCGACACCACCGGGTACGTCCAGGCGCCGCCGGGCTGGCGGTACCAGACAATCGGTGCGTCCGGCACCGCCGCCCGGATCGCCTCGTTGGTGCGCAGGAGGTCGGAGCGGATCGCGTCGGCCGATCGGGCGCCCAGGCCGACGTCGTGGTTCCACGAGTGGTTGCACAGGGTGTGCCCGTCGTTGACGATCGCCTGGATCATTTCGGGGTGATTCTGGGCGTTCTCACCGACCACGCAGAACGTGGCCCGCACGTCGAATTCGCGCAGCGTGGCGAGGACCTGCGGGGTGTACTGCGGGTCCGGCCCGTCGTCGAAGGTCAGCGCGAGCCGGCGGGAGCCGGTGGTGGCGTGTGCGCCGAACAGCTTGTCGCCCCCGGCGTCCCGTCCCGTCCCGTCCTGGCCGGCCTCGGGGGGGCCGGTCAGGCCGCTGGCGCTTGGGGCGGCGGTCGGCTCACCGCCGCTGGGTTGGTCGGCGTAGTCCGGTACGTCGACGTTCGACGTGACCCCGGTGGAGTGTCGTTGGGCCTGCTGGTCGGGGACGAGACTGCGGCCCAGCACGTACGCCGAGCCGAGCAGCGCCGCCACCACCAGCGTCACGATCCCCGCCGCTCTTGCGGTCGAGTCGCCCCGATTCACGGCTTCCGCCTGGTTGGCCGCTCAGGGCGGTCCGTCGCCCCCGTGGTCACTGCGCGCACCGTCGCCCCTTTCTCCGACAAACCCGGCAGTCAGAATAGGACTGCCAAGCTGCGCAAAAAGGGCATATGGGAAATCGCTAGGAGCGACCGCGCGAATCAGACCGGCAGGGGCGCGTGCTCCGCCTCGGCCAGCGACCGCGACGGCGGCACGACGAACTTGTAGCCGACCTGGCGAACGGTGCCGATCATCGACTCGTACTCCGAGCCGAGCTTGGCGCGTAGTCGCCGGACGTGCACGTCCACTGTGCGGGTGCCGCCGAAGTAGTCGTAGCCCCAGACCTCGCGCAGGAGCTGGTCCCGGGTGAACACCCGACCCGGGTGCTGGGCCAGGAACTTCAGCAGCTCGAACTCCTTGTAGGTGAGGTCGAGCGGGCGACCCTTGAGCTTGGCCGCGTACGTGTCCGGGTCGATGGTCAGCTCGCCGGCCCGGATCGAGCCGCCCGCGCCGGCGGTCGCGTTGCTCAGTCGGCCCACCGCCAGTCGCAGCCGTGCCTCGACCTCGGCGGGGCCGGCGGAGGCGAGGATGACGTCGTCGACGCCCCAGTCGGCGTTCAGCGCGATCAGGCCGGCCTCGGTCACCACCGCGACCAGCGGCACGCCGAGCCCGGTGGCGTGCAGCATTCGGCAGGTCGCGCGGGCCTCGCTCAACTCGGACCGGGCGTCCACCATCACCGCGTCCGGGCTGGGGCCGGCGACAAGAGTGCGGACGTCGCGCGGCGCGGTGCGGACCGAGTGCGGCAGCAGGTCGAGTGCCGGCAGCACTGCCGACGGTTCGCCTGCGCGCGCGGTCACCAGCAACAGGATCTCCACGATCACCTCCGTCCCGGCGGCGCGGGGCCGCACGCGACCAGACACACTCACGGTGGAGTGCGCTGAGAAATTGCGTGGTCCCGGCGTCGCTGACGGGCGGGTAACGCGTTGAGCCTAACCGATCGCCTCGGCCGCGCAGTCAGGCCATTTCCCGTTTGTCTAGCTTGCCCCTGATCGTGGCATAGATTTTAACGTTGCTGAAACCCGTGACCACCGCGCCGGGCGGTCGGTCTGGCACGATCGGGTCGTGTTTCCCTCCACCTCGCCCGAGGCGGGCCGCGAATCGTGGCCCGCTGGGCCCCACCCGGGTCCGGCCGCCGCACCGACCCGCGGCCACCCGCCCGCCCCGCGTACCGGTCCGGCACCCGCCGACGGCGATCGTCGCGAACGGGGTGGGCCTCGTCGTGCCCGTCGTGCCGGCGAGCCGGCTCGCCGATCCGAGGATGAGGTCGACGAGCCGGAGGAGGAGGTCGTACCCCCGGTCGAGGTGCGTCGCCAACTGGCGGTGACCATCGCCGGCTTCGCCGCGCTGCTCGGCGTCGGCCTGGTGCTCGGCGCGCAGACGTCGGGCCCCGGTCACCGGCTGCCGTTCGCCTTCATCATCTTCGGTGTCCAGTTGCTGTTCGTGCTCGCCTGGACGATGGCCATGCGACCGCCCGCGCTGCTGGTCGTCGCCGGGATCAGCGCCGCGGTCGCGGCGCTCGCGGACATCGCCGCGGTGCAGACCGACATCGCCGGCCTGGCCCCGCTGGGCTACCTGGCCGTCGGCGGGTTCCTCGCCGCGGTGCTCGGCCAGTTGGTCCGCCGGGTCGACCGGGTCCGGGTCACCGACTCACTCGGCGCGACGCTGCTCATCGTGGTCGGGGTGGTGGCCTTCGGCACCCTGATCGTGCTCAGCCGGATCCCGGCCGGCACCCAGGCGATCACGATCTGCCTGTCCGCGAGCGGTGTCGCGCTGACCGTCGCCCGGCTCACCGACGCCGTGCTGCCCTGGCCCCGGCTGGCTCCGCAGGTGCCCCGGGGCGCCGCTGGGGTGGTGGCCGGCGCGATGGTCGGCACGCTCACCAGCGCGCTGCTCGGCAGCTACCTGGTGGCTCCCTTCACGCCGACCCGGGCCGCCGTGATCGGCCTGGTCGCGGCGGTCACGGCCGTCCTCTCCGATCTCGCCGTGGGGTACGCCGAGGCGGGCCGCCTGATGGCCGGCGAACCGCCCACGATGTGGGTGGCCCGGCACATGCAGGGTCCGCTCGGTGGCTTCGCTCTCGCCGCGCCGGCCGCGTACGCCATGTGCATGCTCTTCCTCTGAAGGCACGGTTGAGCCCGGAGCCGGTCGGGTACCTATGGGTGCGCCGCGCTGCGGCACCGGCACGGACGACCCGTCGCACCTCGGCGGGCGGAGACAGGAGGCGGCGTGGCGCAGGAGTATCCGGCGAGTGAGGTCCGGCCCCGGCGGCGTGGTCGCAAGCTGCTCATCGGGTTGTTCGTTCTGCTCCTGCTGCTGGCGGGGTTGCTGGTGGTCGCGGACCGGGTAGCGGTCGGGGTGGCCGAGCGGACCATTGCCGACCGCGTCAGCCAGGAGGTCGCCAAGCAGGGCGCGCAGTCCACCAGGCCCGACGTGGAAGTGGCCGGAATTCCGTTCCTCACCCAGGTGCTCGACGGCCGCTACGAACGGATCACCATCAAGCTGCGGGACGTGCAGGCCTCGGTCGAGGGCGGCGCGGTGCAGTTGCCGGTGCTGGACGTGGATGCTCGCAACGTGCGTGCCTCGCTGGACACTCTGCGCAGCGGCCAGGGGGATGTCGTCGCGGACACCGTCAAGGGCACCGGCACGATCAGCTACGACAGTCTCGCGGCACTGCTGAAGCGGCCCGGGCTCACCCTCGGCGAGCAGAACGGCAAGCTGGCCGTCACGGCCCCGGCCGACATCCTCGGTCAGAAGCTCACCATCAGCGGCACCGCCGACGTCACCGTCGCCGACAACGGCGCCGTCGCCCTGCGGTTCAACGACCTGGACGCCGCGGGTCTGCCGAACCTGCCGCTGGCCCGCGCCTTCCTGAGCAACTACGCGAAGAGCATCTCCATCGACGTACCCCTGCCCGACCTGCCGTTCCAGCTCGCCGTCCGGGAGGTTCGACCACTGCCGGAAGGGTTGGCGGTCACCGCCGACGCGAAGAACGTACCCATCAATTCCGCTGGCTGAGGTGCGACGCCGGTCCGGCCGGCGGGCCGGGTCATTCCCGGATGGTGGTCGGCCCAGTGGCAGCACGGTCACCGGCTGGTAGGCTCCCTGCCCATGGGGACCCACCTCACCAAACGGCGCGCGGTCGACCTGTGCCGCGTGGCCACCTGCCTGTGTCGCCCCGTCATCTGACGGCGGGGCTGTCTCCGGCCGCCTGACGGCGGCCACCGGCACAGGGTTCTCGCACCTTCCGGTGAACCCACCGAACGACCGGCAGCGGCGCCGTCGCACGAACCCGTGATCCCGTCCTTCCGCTGGGTCCCGCGCGTGGTGCGACAGCTACACCCATCGATACTCGCGCGTTGGCTCACCATCCATCCTCACCAGGGAGTGATTCGATGAGTCGCGACACCGCACTCGTTTCGGCCGAGTGGGCCGAGAAGAACCTCGGCGCCCCGGGCGTCGTCTTCGTCGAGGTCGACGAGGACACCTCGGCCTACGACACCGGCCACATCGCTGGCGCCATCAAGATTGACTGGAAGACCGACCTGCAGGACCAGGTCCGCCGGGACTTCGTCAACAAGACCCAGTTCGAGGCGTTGCTCTCCGAGCGGGGCATCAGCAACGACGACACCGTCATCCTCTACGGCGGTAACAACAACTGGTTCGCCGCGTACGCGTACTGGTACTTCAAGCTCTACGGGCACGGCGACGTGAAGCTGCTCGACGGCGGTCGCAAGAAGTGGGAGCTGGATGCTCGCCCGCTGGTCACCGACGCGGTGTCCCGCCCGGCGACGCAGTACGTCGCGCAGGAGCCGGACAGCTCCATCCGGGCCTTCCGCGACGAGGTGGTCGCTGCGATCGGCACCAAGAACCTGGTCGACGTGCGCAGCCCCGACGAGTTCGCCGGCCGGTTGCTCGCCCCCGCCCACCTGCCGCAGGAGCAGGCGCAGCGGGCCGGTCACATCCCCACCGCGATCAGCGTCCCGTGGTCGAAGGCGGCCAACGAGGACGGCACCTTCCGGTCCGACGACGAGCTGCGCCGGATCTACGGCGACGCGGGGCTCGACGACGGCAAGGAGACCATCGCCTACTGCCGCATCGGTGAGCGCTCCTCGCACACCTGGTTCGTGCTGCAGGAGCTGCTGGGCCACCGCAACGTCAAGAACTACGACGGTTCCTGGACCGAGTACGGCTCGCTGGTCGGCGTGCCGGTCGCGCTCGGCGACGAACCCGGGGAGGTCTGATCATGACTCTTCCCATCGCCGCGGGTTGCGCCGCACCGGATCAGGCCGCGCCGCTGCCGGCCAGCCTCGACCTGGAGAAGGAAACCGTGATCACCGGCATCGTCCGCTCCGCTGAGGACGAGCCGGTGCCGGGCGCGTACGTCCGGCTGCTCGACTCGACCGGTGAGTTCACCGCCGAGGTGGTGACCTCGGCGGCCGGCCAGTTCCGGTTCTTCGCCGCGCCGGGCACCTGGACGCTTCGGGCGCTGTCCCGGCACGGCAACGGCGACACGGCCGTCACCGCAGGCCGGGGTGTCAACGAGGTTGGCGTCACTGTCGCCTGACCCACTGCTCTGATCGACGAGGGCCGGTTACCCGCACGGGTGGCCGGCCCTCGTCGTTCCGCAGGTTCGGGCGGTGTGTCAGTCGGGGGCGGCCATGCAGGCCTCCGAAAGGCATCGGCATGCGTCACTATTTATGGGTGGAGATCACGGTTGGTGCGGGTGGCGGTGGCGTGTCTGACGAAGAAGTTTCGATCGTGTTCTGCGTCAGCGCGGATGCCTCGGTGCTTGAGCGGGTGCTGCGACAGCTCGACGGGGCCGGTTCGGTGGTGAGCTGCGCCGACCTGACCCAGCTGCGGGCGATACTGTTCCCGCCCTCGGGTGGCTCGACGCCGCCGGTCCGCATCCCGCCCTCCTCCGCCGCCGGGCCACCGGACCGCCCGTGACACCATGGCCGGGTGAGCGGTGCTGTCCAGACGGGTTGGGCTTCTTCGGCCGGTCCCGCCGCGCCGGCGCCGGTCCGGTCGTGGCGGCGCTGGCTGCTGGCCGCGACCGCGGCCTGGGTCGTGTTGCTGGCCCTGCTCGCCTGGATGTCGGTCCGCAACGACCCGCCGACCGTGCGCGAGCAACGTACCCTCGGCCAGGCCGGCCCGGTGGTCGACCGGGCAATCGGCGAGCTTTCCCGGGCCGCCGGCGCAGCCGGTCTGCTGGAGCTGAGTCCGGCGCGGGTCGCGTCGGGCTGCCGAGTCACCCCGTTCGCCGACGGAGCAAGGCTGCGGCGTGAGGTCGGCGTGCTCGCGCCCACCGGCACCGAGCGGGCCGTGCTGGCCGGCATCGCCGAGCGGCTTCCGACGAGTTGGCGGGCCGGGGTCGGGCCCGGGGTGGACGGCCCCGAGCTGCACGCCGACGCCGGGGAGTTCGTGGCCGTCGAGGGGCGGCCGACCGTGGACGGTCGGGTGCGACTGATCGTCGACACCGGGTGTCGGCCGGTCGGCTCGGGTTACACGACAGCCCCGGCGACCGATGCCGGCCCGGAAGCTGCCGCCCTGACCGCCGCGCTGCGGGCGCTCGGCCGGCCGAGCGACGCGGCACCGGAGCTGGTCACCGCGCCCTGCCCGGGCGGCGGGCTGGCCCGCACCGCGCGGGCCGCGGACGGCCCCGGCCAGGCCGCGTCGACCGAGGCCCTCGCCCCGCTGGCCGGCGAGGCCCCACTGCTGGACAAACCCCCGGTGTACGCGTACCGCACCGGCGCGGTCACGGTGCTGGCGGAGCTCAGCCCGGATGCCACCAGACTGGCCGCCACCGTCGGCTGCCCGGACTGAGCCGGGCGTGTCCTCGGGTCAGCCGTCGCGCGGCTGATCCTCCGGGCCACGGCTGCGACCCAACGCGTCGACCATGCCCCACCGGCCGGGGATGTCCAGCAGCTCGACCCGGCCCATGCCCGGCGGCACGGCCGGGTCGATGATCAGGTGCTCGCCCTGCGGCTCCAACCCCAGGATCACCCGCAACAGCAGCAGCGGCGTACCGGTCGACCAGGCCTGCGGGCTGCACGCGGTCGGGTACTCCACCGGGTATTCGGTGAGGTCGTGGGCGTAACCGGCGAACGCCTCCGGCAGCCGCCCGCCGAAGAACTCGGACGCCGCCAGCATCGCGTCGCAGATCACCCCGGCCTCGTCCCGAAAGCCGTACCGCCACAAGCCCCAGGTGATGATCGAGTTGTCGAAGGGCCACACGGTGCCGACGTGGTAGCCGATTGGGTTGTACCGCCCCTCGTCCTCGGCGAGCGTCCGCACTCCCCATCCGGAGAACAGGCGTGGCCCGAGCAGGTGTTCGACCACCTTGGCGGCGCGGGACTCGTCCACAATGCCGCTCCACAGCAGGTGCCCGATGTTCGAGGTCAGAGCGTCCACCTGCCGGCCGTCGGCGTCCAGTGCCAGCGCGTAGTACCCGCGGTCGTCGATCCAGAAGTCGCGGTCGAACCGATGCTTGAGATCGGCGGCCTCCCGCTCCAGCTTGTCGGCGTACTCCGGGTCGTTCCAGAAGGTCCGGGCCAGTCGGGCCGCCCGGATCTTCGCGTCGTACGCGTAGCCCTGCAGTTCGCAGGTCGCCCGGGGGAAGCTGGGCAGTTGGCCGTCGGCGTACGAGATGCCGTCCCAGGAGTCCTTCCAGCACTGGTTCTGCAGACCGGTCTCCGGGTTGCGGGTCTGGTACCAGAGGTAGCCGGTGCCGAGCAGGTCACCGTAGGTGTCGATCCATTCCAGTGCCGCGCGGACCTGCGGCTCCAGCCGGCGGACCAGCGCGGCGTCGCCGGTCCAGCGCTCGTACTCGTCGATCAGGATGATGAACAGTGGCGTGGAGTCGGCCGACCCGTAGTACGGCGAGTGCGGCTGTTCCTCGAAGCCGGCGGTCTCCCCGTACCGCAGCTCGTGCAGGATCTTGCCGGGCTCCTCGTCCCGGAAGTCGTCCACCCGGTGCCCCTGCAGTCCGGCCAGCATCAGGATGGTCGGCGGGACCAACTCCGGTAGGAACGGCAGCACCTGCAACGAGGTGATGATGCTGTCCCGGCCGAACAGCGTCATGAACCAGGGCAGCCCCGCGGCGATCAGCCGCACGCCCAGGGCGATCGACTCGTAGCGCAGAGCGGCCAGGTCGTCGAGGCTGCGCCGGTACGCCCCGGCCAGCGGCTGGCAGTCGCAACCGAGCTTCGGCGCCCGGTCGATCAGTTCCTGCTGCTCGGCCCGGATCGCGTCCGCGCTGCGGCTGCCCCCGTACGGCAGGGTGGCCCGGATGTCCTCACCACGCGCCCCGTAGACGACGCTGGACACGTGTAGCCGGGTGGTCCACTTGCTGTTGCGGGCGATCCGGATCCGGAAGGTCATCCCGGTGGCGTCGACCTGCGCCGGCGTGGTCGTCTTGACCAGCGTCTCCCGGTGGAACGCCTCCCGGCGGTAGGTCAGCCGCAGCTCGTCCGCAGAGACCGAGACCGTCGTCCGACCGCGCTTCTCCCGGGGGTGCTTGATCTCGAAGAGGTCGGCGAAGTCGGCCCCGATCTCGACCCGGACGGTGAACTCGACCTCCGCACCGGTGTGGTTCAGCACGGTCAGCTCCTCCTCGAAGCTGCCCACGATCGCCCGGCTGCGGATCACCGATGCCTTCGCGTCCAGATAGTGCGTGGGTTCACCGGGCGCGAGGAAGAACTTGGTGCGGTACGACTCGGTGTCGTCGACGGAGAGGGCGTGCAGCCGCTCTCCGTCCAGGGTGAGCACCCACCTGGACAGGAATCGGGTGTCGAAGGAGAACAACCCGGTGGGGATCTCGTAGGACGGCTCGATGTCCCCCCGCCGGTCGCTGACCAGGAAGGTGTTGCCGTCCAGAATGCTGACGAGTTCCTTCACACCGGTCGTCCGGCTGCTCTGCGGGCCGTTTCCCGGGGGTCGCGGGTGCCGGGCGGGTTCGGGAAGAACCGGCGGAAGGCGAGGAAGAGCACCACGTTCCCGCTGAACGTGCTCTCGTTGCGCAGTACCGCCGCGACACCCTGGGCCTCGCCGGTGATCAGTCGGTCGAAGAGGCCCGAGCTGCTGTACCAGATGGCGTCGGCCGGTCCACGCTCGCGGCTGACCTGCACCGACCCGGGTCGCATCCGAACCAGCCAGTGCTCGGTCCGGTGGTCGCTGCCGAGGTCGATCTGGAGGGTTCCGTCGGTCAGACCACCCAGGAGGTCAGGGGCGCGCGACGGCAGTGATTCGAAGAATCTCTCCGTCGCCTCGGTCACACCCGAATCGTAGGCAGCTGTCCGAGATGTCGGGTCGGTATCGGCACTCCGCTCGAATCGACCGACCGCGCCGGGTGATCAGTAGACCAGCGCCTGCGCGCCCTCGGCCATCGCCTCCTCGACGAAGACCGCGGCACCCGCGATCCGAACACCGGGCAGTACGTCGTCCGGGCCGATCTCCCGTCGGGCCGCGCACTGGGTGCAGGCGGTCACCTGGCCGCTGGTCAGGATGACGTGCAACAACTCGGCCAGCGGTGCGGAGTGCGGCAGCTCGAACTGCTGGGCGCGACCGGGTAGCGCGAACCAGGTGGACTCACCGGTCAGCCAGAGCGACACGTCCACTCCGGCCGCGACCGCCGTCGCGGCGACCGTGAATGCCTGCGCACACCGCTCCGGGGCGTCCGCCCCCGCGGTGACCTTGACGACGAGAGTGCGGGCCATGTGGCCCAGCATAGGATGGTCGGGATGGTTACCGAGATCGGGTTTGTCAGCCTGCTGGTCGCTGGCCTGGGCGGGCTCGCCGGTGGCCTCGTCTACCTGGCCGTACGCATTTCGAGAGGACGTTGGTGAGCGCGAGGAGTGAGCTGGGCTTGCGAGCCCCGCAGCCGCGGACGAAGGTGGCAGGGTGAGTGAGAATCCGCTGCAGCCGCCGTGGCTGAACGCGCCGCCGGTCGAGGAGTACCCGTTCGAGGAGAGTCACGACCTGCGGGTCGGACCGAAGCTGCACCCGGCGCTGGATGCGCTGCTGCCCTACATCGGCCTGTGGCGTGGCCGGGGCAAGGGCGGTTTCCCCACCATCGAGGATTTCGACTACGCGCAGGAGATCCGGATCAGCCACGACGGCCGACCGTTCCTGCACTACGAGTCCCGTGCCTGGATCCTTGACGAGCAGAGCAAGCCGGTCCGTCCGGCCGGTCGTGAGGTCGGCTGGTGGCGGCCGGTGCTGGTGGACGGCCGGGCAACCGATGAGCTGGAGGCGCTGCTCACCACCCCGTCGGGGGTGATGGAGTTGCACCTGGGCAAGCGCACCGGCACCCAGGTCGAGTTCGCCACCGACGCGGTGATCCGGACTCCGACCGCCAAGGAGGTCACCGGCGGGCACCGGCTCTTCGGCATCGTCGAGGGCGCGCTGCTCTATGCCCAGGAGATGGCCGCCATGGGGCACGGGCTGAGCCCGCACCTCTCCGCTCGGCTGGTCCGGGTCGGCGGCTGACTAGACGGGGAAACCCAGCAGGGCCTGCAGGGCGGGGGTGCGGGGGCAGCGGGCCCGGCGCACCCCGTCCAGCGTGTGGACCTCGGCGGCCCCGCGTACCGACGAGGTGAACCACACGCCGTCCGCCGCGTGCAGGTCGGCCTTGGTGACCATCCGCTCGGCGGCGCCGAGGCCCAGCTCGGCGGCGTGGGCGAGCAGCCACGCCACGGTCGTGCCGGCAAGGATTCCGGTGGTGGCGGCCGGCACCGTGCAGAGCGTGCCGTGGGTGAGCCACACCACGTTGGCCCAGGGGCCCTCCAGGGCGTAGCCGTCGGAGGAGATCCAGAGCACGTCGTCCACGCTGGCTCGGTCGGCCCAGCGGCGAGCCGCGCTGTTGACCGCGTACGACGTGGATTTGATCCCGGCCGGCAGCCAGCTCAGCCCGTTCCGGGCGTCGGCGGGCACCCCCAGCGGCAACGTGGCCACACTGATCCCGTTCCGTCGGGCGGCCCGGGAGGACGCCGGCACCTCGGCCAGGGTGGCGTAGACCGTCGGCGGGCCGCCGGCTTCCGGGCCCCGCGTGCAGACCAGCCGAAGCGCCCCTTCCACCTGCGCTGGCCAGCCTTCACGTACCTCGTCGAGCAGGTCGATCAGCGCGGCGGTGGGAGGCAGGGCCAGCTCGACGGCACTGGCCGCCGCGACCAGGCGGGCCAGGTGTTCGTCGAGCAGCCACGGCCGGCCCTGACGCAGGTGCATGGTCTCGAAGAGGCCGTCGCCGCGGAGCACGCCGAGGTCGTCACCACGGAGCACGGGGTCTCCGGCAGGCACCGGGCCGCGCCCGAGAACGACGATCCGCGCGGTCGGGTCGGCCGCGACCTTCCCGATGGGCGGCATCACCATGACCGTCGAGCGTAGCGGCGGTCGATCGCGGTGCGCGGACCGGCATGGCGGCCGAACTATGATCGGACGGTGTCCGAATCCTCCCTCGCGGAAATGCTGCGGGCCCGTGGGCTGCGGCTGACGGCCCAGCGGCAGCTCGTCCTTCAGGCGGTGCTCGATCTGGGGCACGCCAGCCCGGAGCAGGTGCACACCGCCGTCCGGGAGGTCGCCGCCGGCGTCAACATCACCACCATCTATCGCACGCTGGAGCTGCTGGAACGGCTCGGCCTGGTCACCCACACGCACCTGTCGCACGGCTCACCGACCTACCACGCGGCGGGTGAGCACCAGCACGTCCATCTGGTCTGCCGGGAATGCGGAGCGATCGACGAGATCGATCCGGAGCTGCTCCGCCCGCTCGCCGACGAGTTGGTCGCGCAGCGGGGGTTCCGGGTGGATATCGGGCATGTGTCACTCTTCGGCGTCTGCGTACGCTGCGAGAACGGGGACGAGAAATGATCGACATCGCGGGTGCGGTAGCCGTCGAGAGCATCGACGAGGCGAGCCGCGACCAGCCGGATCCGGCGCACGTCACGGCCGGGGTGCGGGGGGTGGCCGCGCACTACGGCGACCCGCTGCGCGAGCAGCGCATCCTCGACACCGAGGTCGGCCTGGTCGACAGGTCACACCGAGGGGTCATCGCGGTGTCCGGGGAAGAGCGGGCCAGTTGGCTGCACACGATCACGTCGCAGCACCTGACCACGCTGGCCGCCAACGAGGGCACCGAACTGCTGGTGCTGTCCCCGCACGGCCACGTCGAGCAGCACGCCCTGGTCGCGGAGGACGGCGAGACCGCCTGGCTGGACACCGAGCCGGGGGCGACCGAGGGTCTCCTGAGCTACCTGGAGAGGATGCGGTTCTTCAGCAAGGTCGACCCGCGCGACGCGACCGCCGAGCGGGCGCTGCTGTCGCTGGTCGGGCCGGCGGCGACGGACGCGCTGGGCACACTCGGCGTGACCGGGCTCGCCGCACCGGACCTGGTCGCGGTGCCGGGTCCGAAGTTCCCGCACGGTGCCGTCCCACTCCGGGCGAGCGTTCGGTACGACGTGCGACCGCTGCCGATCGGCGGCTGGGCCCGGCGCGGCATGCTCGGGGTGGACCTGTTGGTGCCGCGATCGGCGATGGAGCAGGTGGTGGCGGAGCTGCGCGGCGCCGGCGTGCCGGTCGCGGGGCTCTGGGCGTACGAGGCGATCCGGGTGGCCGCTCGGCAGCCCCGGGTCGGGGTGGACACCGACCACCGGACCATCCCGGCCGAGGTCGACCTGATCGCCCCGGCGGTGCATCTCGACAAGGGTTGCTACCGGGGGCAGGAGACGGTGGCCCGGGTGCACAACATGGGCCGGCCGCCGCGTCGCCTGGTGCTGCTGCACCTGGACGGCGTGACCACCGATCAGCCGCCGACGGCCGGTACGCCGGTGACCCTCGACGGCCGGGCGGTTGGCTTTGTCGGCACCGCCGTGCTGCACCACGAGCTGGGTCAGGTCGCCCTCGCGGTGGTGAAGCGCAACGTTCCGGACGACGCCGCGCTGATGATCGGGGAGACCGCGGCGGCGATCGACCCGTCCTGAACGGGCCGTCTAGGATCGCCGGCATGACGACAGGGACGTTGATCACGGTGGCCCCGACCGGCGCGGAGTCGGCCAAGGCGGAGGTGCCGGCGCTGCCGGTGACCCTCGACGAGCTACTGCTCACCGCCAAGGAGTGCGAGGCGCTCGGCGCAGCCGTGATCCACGTCCACATCCGCGACGACGAGGCGCGGCCGACCCTCGACCCGGTGCGCCTCGCCGACACGGTGGCGGCGCTTCGGGAGAGCACCGACCTGATCGTGCAGCTCTCCTCCGGTGGCGCGGTGACCGATCCGGAGGCCGCCCGGCTCGCCGTGCTCGACGCCCGGCCGGACATGGCCTCCTGCACCATGGGCACTGTCAACTTCGGCGACGACGTCTTCCTCAACCGCTGGGAGTTCATCGTCGACCTGCACACCCGGATGCAGGAACGCGGGATCGTGCCGGAGTACGAGATCTTCGACCTCGGCCACCTGTCCGCGTTGCAGCGGTTGCTCGGCAGGTACGGGCTTCCGGCAGGCGGGCACGTGCACGTCGACTTCGTGATGGGTGTGCCGGGCGGAATGCCGGGCAACACCGAGACGCTTGTCGCGGCCCACCGGATGCTGCGGGACCTGCCCGAGGGCACGACCTTCTCGGCCACCGGTGTGGGCCGCAGCACCATCGCGGTGCTGCTGGCCGCGCTGTCGACGGGTGGGCACCTGCGGGTCGGCATGGAAGACACCGTGACGTACGCGAAGGGTCGCCCGGTGGAGTCCAACATGCAACTGGTCGCCCGTGCGGTCGGTTTCGCGCAGCTCGCGCAGCGCCCGCCGCTGACCACCACCGAGGCCCGCGAGTTGCTCGGGTTGTAAGGCCGGGTGTGTCCCACGCCCCTGTCACCCGGGCGGTGGACCACCTGGTCACCCCGCCGTCGGGCACCCCCGGACCGTCGGTACCGTCCAGCGCGTGACGAAGACGTACGAGGGCGGCGCGCCGCTCGCCGAGGTGGTCCGTTCCGGGTTCGTGGAGGGCGCGCACCGCGGCTCGGTGGTGGTGCTGGACGCCGCCGGTCTGCCGGTGGCCTCCGCCGGGGACGTGACCTCGCCGGTCTTTCCCCGTTCGGCCAGCAAGCCGATGCAGGCGATCGGGATGCTCCGTGCCGGCCTGGCGTTGACTGACCCGGCCGACCTGGCGTTGGTGTCGGCGAGCCACTCGGGTGAGGACTTCCACCTGGCCCGGGTCGGTGCGTTGTTGCAGCGTGCCGGCTTGGACGCAGAGGCGCTGCACTGCCCGCCCGACCTGCCGGTGGGCCTTGCGGCCCGGGAGGCGGTGCTGCGTGCCGGTGGCGGCCCCACCAGGGTGCAGATGAACTGCTCCGGCAAGCACAGCGGAATGCTGCTGACCTGCGAGGCCGCCGGTTGGCCGCTGGAGGGCTACTGGCGGCCGGAGCACCCGCTGCAGCAGCGGTTGCGAGCGGCGATCGAGGAGTTCACCGGCGAGCAGGCGGCGGCGGTGGGCGTGGACGGCTGTGGCGCCCCGGTGCTCGCCGTGTCGCTGACCGGCCTGGCCGGGGCGTACCTCCGGTTGGTCGACGCCGAGCCCGGCTCGGTGCCGCGCTCCGTGGCCGACGCCATGCGCGCGCACCCGGAGATCGTCGGTGGCACCCAGGCGGACGACACCCGGCTCATGCGTGGTGTGCCGGGTCTGCTGGCCAAGGTCGGTGCCGAGGGCGTGATCGCGGTGGCGCTGCCGGGCGTCGGCGCCGTCGCCTTGAAGATCGACGACGGCGCCGACCGCGCCCGGATGCCGGTGCTGGTCTCGGCTCTGCGCCGGCTCGGCGTGGACGCCCCGGTGCTGACCGAGTACGCGGAGGTGCCGCTCTTCGGCGGCGGCGTACCGGTCGGGGCGGTCCGCCCGCTCTGGTGACACCACCGGCCCACCGGGCGGTGGGTCCGGCCTCCCGACGCGGAGGCCAACTCCTTGTCGAGCGGTATACCTCACAGTCATAAATATGGCTGTGAGGTATACCGCTCGTCGTGGTGCCGGCCTCAACGCGGTGCCGGCCTCTTCGGGGGTGCCGGCTGCTTCGGAAGCACCGGCCTTTCGCGGCGGGGGCTGCCCCGGAGGCGGCGCGGCGCCGCGCGGTCAGCCCAGGAAGTCGAGCAGGGCGGCGTTGACCGGCTCCGGACGCTCCAGCGGCAGCAGGTGTCCGGCGTCCGGCACGTCGGGCAGTCGTACCGCGCCGGGGACCTCGGCGGCGATCCGGTCGGCGAGCCGAATGATGTCCGGCACGTCCGCGGCCCCGGCGGTGACCAGGACCGGCACCTTCAGCTCGCTGAGGCGACCGATTGCCGGCGGCGTCAGCTCGCCCACCTCGACCGCGCCGAGCGCCAGCTCGGCGGCGAGCGCGCGCTGGTCCATCTCCTGCGCGAACGCGATCAGCTCGGGGTCCACGTCCTCCGGCTGGCGGCCCGGGCCGACCACCCAGAACCGCACCTCACCGGCCGCACCGGCGACGAAGTCGTCGGGGTCGACCTCGCCGACCAGGTTGTCCCAGAGGTCGTTCGCCTCCTCGGACCACTCGTTGCCGGAGACCGCCGTGTCGAACAGCGCGAGCGCACTCACCCGGTCGGGGTGGGCAAGCGCGGTGTCGATGGCGACCGACCCGCCGAAGGAACAGCCGACCAGGGCGGCCCGGGGCAGGTCGAGCGCGTCCAGCAGCCCGACCACGTCGTCGTGGTGCGTGAACGGGGTCGGCGGCAGCTCCGAGTCTCCGTACCCGCGAAGGTCCGGAACGATCACCCGGTGTCGGGTGGCGAGCGCGGCCAGCTGTCCGTGCCACATCCGCCGGTCGGTGATGCCGGCGTGCAGCAGTACGACGGGCGAACCGGTACCGGCGTCGTCGTACGCGATGCTTGCTCCATTGACTGTGATCTTGTGCACGGCCGGACGGTACGGATCGCAGGAGCGGCGCGCAAACACGGCGTTGAGACGTTGCTAACTATGGCTAGCATTTTGCTTGCAAGAGCTAGCGGGCCGGGTTAGCGTCGCGTCATGGCCACACCGAAGGACCTTCCCGATGTCGGCGGGTTCATCCGCGATCTGCGGCGCAACGCCAAGATCTCGCTGAGGCAGCTCGCCGAGCAGGCGGGGGTCAGCAACCCGTACCTCAGTCAGATCGAACGCGGCCTGCGCAAGCCCAGCGCCGAGGTGCTCCAGCAACTGGCGAGCGCGCTGCGGGTCTCCACCCCGGCGATGTACCTGCGCGCCGGGTTGCTCGACGACAAGGAAGGCCACGGGGTGCTCGCCGCGATCGCCGTGGACGCCGACCTGACGATGGCCCAGAAGCAGTCGCTCAGCCAGATCTACGAGACGTTCCGCCGGGAGAACACCCGGCTCGCCGAGGCCCAGGCCGACGCCGAGGGCACCGGCACGGCCGGGGCGGCCACCCCGACCACCCCGACCGACGTCGCCGACCAGC
Source organism: Micromonospora parathelypteridis (assembly GCF_014201145.1). Classification (NCBI taxonomy): domain Bacteria; kingdom Bacillati; phylum Actinomycetota; class Actinomycetes; order Micromonosporales; family Micromonosporaceae; genus Micromonospora; species Micromonospora parathelypteridis. The sequence continues at coordinate 2,674,486 of NZ_JACHDP010000001.1, read as the reverse complement.
CCGCCGACGTGGCCAACCTGGCCGCCACCGGCCCCACCACCGCAGGCGGCACCCCGACCGAGGCCGTGCTCGAGTCGGTTGCCGTCACCGAGGCGGGCACCGCTCCCGCCCCCAGCAGCACCAGCACCAACACCCCCGAGAAGAAGGCCGCCGAGGCGGCCGAAGAGGAGACGTCATGAGCGAGCCGAAGACCAACCGGATCCCCGCCCCGATCTACGCCGCCGCCGGCGCCGGTGAACTGGCCATCGAGCACCTGCGCAGGCTGCCGGCCGTGGTCGGCGTCCTCGGCACCCGGGTCGTCGCCGACCTGGGCGGTCGGGCCGTGTTGACCGGCTTCGAGCTGCGTCAGAAGGCCACCGAGACGCTGCGTACCGCCAATGAGACCGCAGGCACTCTGCGCGGCCGGGCGCAGGCCGAGCTGGACCTGACCAAGCTCCGCGAGTCGGCCGACCTGACCAAGCTGCGCGAGGCTGCCGACCTGGCCAAGCTGCGCGAGGTCGCGGACCTTGACAAGCTGCGCGCTGCCGCGACCCGCAACGCCGCCCTGGTGTTCGCGAGCGCCCAGGCCGCGCAGGAGCGGGCGTACGCCGCGTACGGCGCTCTGGTCGCCCGTGGTGAGCGGGTCGTCGGCGCCGGTGTGCTGGAGGCCGCCGAGACGGTCAACGCCGACATCGAGGCGACCCAGGCCGTGCCGCCGGCCACCACCCCGGCCGCCACCACCGCCCCGGTGGCTGCGACCCCGGTCGACGTGCCGACCCCGGCCGACGTGGCCGAGATCGCCGAGGCCAAGCCGGCCGCCGTCAAGAAGGCCGCCCGCGCGCCGAAGGCTCCGAAGCCGGCCGCGACCCCGTCGGCGAAGCTCCCCCGGGCCACCAAGCGGACCCGCCCGGCGGCCGAGTAGTTCGTCATGTCGACGACCCCGGCGGCGTCCTTGTCGGACGTAGCCGGGGTCCTCGACATAAGCTTGCCGGCATGGCCAACGCCGCGCCGATCTTCGCGTTCGAAGTCCGCTACGTGATCGAGCTGATCCTGCTCGTCTTCGCGCTGATCGTCCAGGGCGTCGCCCTGGTGCACGCGATCACCCAGCGCTCCGACGCTTTCCCCGCCATTGGCACTCTTCCGAAGGGCGGCTGGATCGCCATCCTCGCCGTCTGTCTCGTGCTGACGCTGCTCGGCTTCGGTCCGATCAGCCTCTTCGGACTGATCGGCATCGCCGCCGGTCTGATCTACCTCCTCGACGTTCGGGTCGGTCTGCGCGACCTGAGCGACGGCAAAGGGTTCTGGTGAGAGGTTTCCGCTGGCCACCTCCGCCGGACAGCGGGCCCCGCACCTGGGGGCCCGGCCCGGGTGGGCCACGCACCGGTCGACCGGCCCTGCCGGAGCCGGAGACCGAGTTGGTCACCACCCCGCACGGCGTACGGCTGGAGCGGTTGGTCACCGGCACCGGTGATCCGGTCACCGTCTTCGCGCACGGGCTGGGCAACGGCATCGCCACCACCCGCCCGTTCGGCAGCGGAGTGACCGGACGCAAGGTCTTCTTCCAGTTCCGCGGGCACGGCCGTTCCGAGGCTCCGGACGGGCCGTGGAACTACCTGGACCTGGCCCGGGATCTGCGCGCGATCGCGGACCTCGGCGGGGCCAGCCGGGCGTTCGGCGCGAGCCTCGGTGCGGGTGCCCTCTGCCGACTCCTGGCGGAGAGCCCGGAGCGTTTCGAGAAGTTGGTCTTCTTCCTGCCGGCGGTGCTCGACGAGCCGCGCGGGCCGGTCGCCCGCGAACGGATCACGGATCTGCTGGAGGCGGTGGAGAGCGGGGACGCCTCTGCGGTCGCGGATGTCGTCTCGCTGGAGATGCCCGCGGCGGTGCGCAACACCCCGGCCGGCTGGGCGTACCTGCGGCAGCGGCTCGACCAGCTGCTCCGCGACGGTCTCGCCGAAGGGCTGACCACCTTGCCGGAGCAGACGTCGCTGCGGGATATCAGTGATCTGGCGGCGGTCACCGCGCCGGCGCTGGTGATCGCCTGCGCGGGCGACGACCTGCACCCGGTCGAGGTCGCCGAGCGACTCGCCGCCGCGCTGCCCCAGGCCACCCTGCACGTGTACGACCGGCCCGGCGTCCTCTGGACGGAACGCGCCGATCTGCGGGACCGCATCTCCGGCTTCCTCAACGAGTAACGTGCCCTGTCATGGGCGTCACACAGCATGGCCGTACGCACCGGCTCGACCTCGCCGACCCGACCCTGCGCGAGTGGACCTGTACGGTCCTGCACGCCGACCCGGAGCAGGGCATCGTGCTGGACCGCTCGGCGTTCTACCCGGGCGGCGGCGGTCAACCACCGGACCACGGCGTGCTGCTGTGGCAGGGCGTGCAGACCCGGATCGTCGGCACCCGCAAGGGCGACGACCCGTACCTGATCCCCGCCGAGGGTGACCCGTTGCCGCCGGTCGGCACCGAGGTCGTCGGCGCGCTGGAGGACGAGCGCCGCACCCGGCTGATGCGTACGCACTCGGGGCTACACGTGCTCTGCGGTGTGGTGTTCCGCGACTTCGGCGCGCTCGTGACCGGCAACTCGATGGAGCCGGGGGAGGCCCGGATGGACTTCAACCTCCCCGAGGTGCCACCGGACTTCAAGAGCCGGATCGAGGAGCTGGTCAACGCCGAGGTGGCAGCCGACCGTTCGGTCGCCACGCGGGTGCTGCCGCGTACCGAGGCACTGGCCCTGCCCGACATCATCCGCACCCAGTCCAACCTGATCCCGGCGGACGAGCAGGAGGTCCGGATCGTCGACATCGTCGGGCTGGACGTGCAGGCCGACGGCGGCACCCACGTCGCGTCCACCGCGCAGATCGGCAAGGTGCAGGTGGTCAAGGTGGAGAGCAAGGGCCGGGCCAACCGGCGGGTCCGCGTCCGGCTGGTGGATTGAGCGCGTTTTTTCCACGTCGGGTGACAAATTCGGACGTCGGTTGTCAGGTATTCCTGACAACGTCGCAGGCATGACGCAACCGCTGACAGGAAAGATCGCGCTCGTCGCCGGTGCCACCCGGGGTGCCGGTCGGCAGATCGCGATCCAGCTCGGTGCCGCCGGCGCCACCGTGTACGCCACCGGCCGCAGCAGCAGCGCCGGCCGCTCCGAGATGAACCGGCCGGAGACCATCGAGGAGACCGCCGAGCTGGTCACCGCTGCCGGTGGCACCGGTATCGCCGTCCGGGTCGATCACCTGGTGCCCGAGCAGGTCCGCGACCTGGTCGCCCGGATCGACGCCGAGCAGGGCCGACTCGATGTGCTGGTCAACGACATCTGGGGTGGCGACCCGCTGGTCACCTGGGACAAGCCGGTCTGGGAGCAGCCACTGGACGCCGGGTTCCGCACCCTGCGGCTGGCCGTCGACACGCACCTCATCACCAGCCACTTCGCGCTGCCGCTGCTGATCCGCAAGCCCGGTGGTCTGGTGGTGGAGATGGGCGACGGCACCAAGGCGTACAACGACGAGAACTACCGGCTCTCGATCTTCTACGACCTGGCCAAGGTTTCGGTCAACCGGCTCGCCTTCAGCCAGGCGCACGAGCTCAAGCAGCACGGCTGCACGGCCGTGGCGCTCACCCCGGGGTGGATCCGCTCGGAGGCGATGCTGGAGCACTTCGGCGTGACTGAGGAGAACTGGCGCGACGGCGCTGCCACCGACCCGAACTTCCTCATCTCGGAGACTCCGGCGTTCGTCGGCCGCGCGGTGGCCGCACTCGCCGCCGACGAGGAGAAGGCCCGCTGGAACGGCGAGTCCGTCGATGCGGGCACGCTGTCCAAGGTGTACGGATTCACCGATCTCGACGGCAGCCAGCCGGAGGGCTTCCGCTACATCGTCGAGGTGGTCGACGCCGGCAAACCGGCGGACGTCACCGGCTACCGGTAGAGCGCGCCGAGGCGGTCGGCCGCCTCGGCGAACAACCGTCGCAGCTCGGGTGGGTCGAGCACCTCCACCTCGGGGCCGAGCCCCAGCAGTTGGCGGTACGCCACCTCGACGGACTCGACGGGCAACCGGGCCACCACCCAGCCCAGTCCGTCGGGTGCGCCGGCCGCGGCGACCACCTCGTCGTACACGAAGGGGGCGTCGACCAGGTGCCGGAGCTGGCGCAGGCCGGCCGCGCTGAGCCGGACGGTCACCTCGGCCCGCAGCATGGTTCGCAGGAACGACCCGGCCTGCTCGCGCCAGTGCCCGGCCAGGTCGAAGTCTCCGTCCCGGACGAAGCTCTCCTCGCCCTCCTCGACCCCGGTCACCCGGTCCACCCGGTAGGTGCGGGTGTCGTCACCGACCCGGCCGACCAGATACCAGACCGCGTTCTTGAGGACCAGCCCGTACGGCTGGACCCGGCGGGTCACCTCCCGGTCGCCGCGTCGGTAGCGCAACTCCACCACCCGGTCCCGCCAGATCGCCCGCGCCAGCTCGGTGAGCCACGGCGGCGGCGCGGTCTCCCGGAACCAGCCCGGGACGTCCAGGTGGAACCGCTGCCCGGCGCGGGCCGGGGCGTCGCGTAGGGCCGGCGGCAGCGCGGCGAGCACCTTCAGCTCGGCGGCGGCGACCGCGTCGGCGAGCCCCATGTCGCCGGCCGGTCCGGGTAGCCCGGCGAGGAAGAGCGCCTCGGCCTCGTCCCGGTTCAGCCCGGTCAACCGGGTCCGGTAGCCGCCGAGCAGGCGGTAGCCGCCGGCCCGGCCCCGGTCGGCGTAGACCGGCACCCCGGCGGCGGAGAGCGCCAACACGTCGCGGTAGACGGTCCGCTCGGAGATCTCCAGCTCACGCGCCAGCTCGCTCGCGGTCATCGAACCGCGCGCCTGGAGCAGCAACAACAGCGAGATCAGTCGGGACGCGCGCACCCGCCCATCCTGCCCGGCCCCGCTCACCGCCCGCCGGGGGTCAGCAGTCCTCTGTCGTACGCGGTGGCCACCGCGGCGGCCCGGTCGTTGACGCCGAGCTTGGCGTAGACGTGCAGCAGGTGCGTCTTGACGGTGGCCTCGCTGATGAACAGTTGACTCGCTGCCTCCCGGTTGGAGGCGCCGCGGGCCACCAGGGTGAGGACCTCCAGTTCGCGTTGGCTGAGCGGCTCCTCCACGGGAGCGCGCAGCCGGCCCATCAGCCGACCGGCGACGCTCGGCGCGAGCACCGACTCACCCCGGGCTGCGGCCCGGACCGCTCGGACCAGGTCCTCGCGAGGCGCGTCCTTGAGCAGGTACCCGGTAGCGCCCGCCTCGATCGCCGGCAGCACATCGGCGTCCGTGTCGTACGTGGTGAGCACCAGCACCCGGGCCGTGCTGCCGGAGCGGGCCAGTCGGCCGATGGCGGTCACCCCGTCCATCCCGGGCATCCGCAGGTCCATCAGCACCACGTCCGGCCGCAGCGTCGCGACCAGGGCCAACGCCTCCGCGCCGTCCGCCGCCTCGCCCACCACCTCGAACCCCGGGTCGCCGGTGAACATCCCCCGCAGCCCGTCGCGCACCACCGGATGGTCGTCGACGATCAGCAGGCGCACCTGGTTGGTCATCCGGCACCTCCGGGTAGCGCCGGGACGGACGCCGAGATGGCGGTCCCGCTGCCCAGTTCGGACTCGACGGCCACCTCGCCACCGACCTGGGTCACCCGCTGCCGCATGGCGGTCAGCCCGTACCCGCCGCCGGGCTCGCGGGACACCGGCTGGCCGGTGACGTCGAAGCCCGTCCCGTCGTCGCGGACGTCCAGCGTGACCCTGTCCGCCATGTAGGACAGGGTCAGCCCGACCCGCGACGCGTCCGCGTGCCGGGCCACGTTGGCGAGCGCCTCCTGGGCCGCCCGCAGCAGGGTCACCTCGATCTCCGGGTGCAGCGGACGGGGCGTACCGGTGGTGGCGACCTCGGCCCGTACCCCGTTCAGGGCCGACCAGCGCCCGCCCAGCTCGACGAGGGCGTCCGGCAGTCGGGCCGTCTCCAGGGGTTCCGGGCGGACCGCCCGCACCGAGCGGCGGGCCTCGGTGAGGCTCTCCCGGGCCAACGCGAGGGCGTTGTCGACGTGCCGGCACCAGTCGGCGGACCGGTCACGGGTCTGCTCGGCCGCCTCCAGTTGGGTGATGATGCCGGTCAGCCCCTGCGCCAGCGTGTCGTGGATCTCCCGTGCCATCCGCTGACGCTCGTCCAGCACACCGGCCTCCCGGGCCTGAGCGAGCAGTTGGGCGTGCAGGCCCGCGTTCTCCCGCGCCGTCTCGGTGAGTTGACGGTTGGTCTCGCCGAGTTCCGTCACCAACCGCTGGCGTTTGGCGTCCTCCTGGTCGGCGACCATCGCGAACCAGCTCACCGAGCCGGCGACCAGCAGGTTGAAGAACACCAGCACCAGCCAGAGCAGCCAGTGCGACGTCAGAACTGTCAGGCCACCGCCCTGAGAAGTGGCGACGAGGGCGGCCGTGACGACCATCCCGGCGATCCGCCAGCGTCCGGGCAGCACCGGAAAGGCGTGGATATAACCGATCCAGGCGAAGAAGCCGTACCACGGACTGGCGGCCACCAGCGCGGCGGCGAACGTGAGCAGCCCGGCGTAGTAGACGGCCATCAGCGTGAGCCGGCTCTGCCAGTCGGGGTGCAGAGTGACGAACCAGGCGACCCAGCATCCGGCAGCCACGGCGATGGCGAGGGTGGGCACCGCCCCGAGGCCGGCGGGTGCCGGTGCGACGAGGGCCAGCAGGGTGCCCAGAGCCAGCCCGCCGAAGGGAAACACGCGATAGACGTTCGCCTCGCGCTTTCGCCAGTTGGTCAGGCGGTCGTGCCCACAGCTGCTGGTCATCGGATCCCCGCTCACTCCCAGCGGAACAGTTTCGCCGCGCCAGCGCCGGCCGCCACGGCGATCACCGCCATTATCGCCAGGTGCAGCGGCTGCGGCGACGTCCCGGTCCAGGCGTCGAGGAGCGCCTGCACCCCGGGCGGCGTGTAGTCGCCGATCCGCGCCACCACGTCCGGAAGCAGGAACCGCGGCAGGTAGACCCCGCCGAAGAACATGACGACCAGGAACAGCGGCACGGCCAGGGCCTGGCCCGCCTTCGCCGTCCGGGCCACGGCGGCGACCAGCAGGCCGAGCGCCAGCAGCGCAGCCGTGCCGAGGACGAAGGCCAGGGTGAAGCCGAGCGGGTGCCGGGGCAGTGGCACCCCGAACGCCAACCGGGCGACCACGACGAGCAGCAGCGCGCTGACCAGGATCCCGGTCAGGGCCAGCACCAACTGGGCGGCGAGCAGGGCGGCCGGGTTCGCCGGCGTGGTCGCCAGCCGGCGCAGCACCCCGCGTTCCCGGTACGTGGCCAGCACGGAGGGCAGGATGTTCACCCCGACCATGGCGAGCGTCACCACCAGCAACGACGGGGCGAAGTAGCTGACGAAGGTCTGCCCGTCGAAGTTCGGATCCGGCCTGCGGAGCGAGGGGATCAGCCCGAGCACCACCAGGATCAGGGTGGGCAGCCCGACGATGGTGAACAGCGTCGGCAGGTCCCGCAGGTAGAGCCGCGCCTCGATCCTCAGGATCTGGCGGAAGGCGTGCATGGTGACTCCCTCTCAGTCTGCAAGGCGGTGCCCGGTCAGCTCGACGAAGGCGTCGTCGAGGGTGGACTGCTCCAACCGCAGGTCGGCGGCGACGATCTGGTGGCGGGCGAGCACCGAGGTGACCGCGTGCAGCATTTCACCGGTGCCGGTCACCACCACCTGGCTGCCGGTGCGCTGCACGCCGGTGACCTCCGGCAGGTCGGTGAGGAGCCGGTCGTCGATCGGGGCCGACGGCCGGAACCGGATCCGCTGCTCCGGAGCCACCGTCGACACCAGGCCCGCCGGGCTGTCCAGGGCGACGACCTGGCCCCGATCGATCACCGCGACCCGGTCGCAGAGCCGCTCGGCCTCCTCCATGAAGTGGGTGACCAGCACGATCGTCACCCCGCTGTCGCGGACCTGTTCGATGAGGCCCCAGGTGTCCCGGCGAGCCTGCGGGTCCAGCCCGGTGGTCAGCTCGTCGAGGATGGCGATCTTCGGATTGCCGACCAGAGCCAACGCGATGGAGAGCCGCTGCTTCTGACCTCCGGAGAGCTTCTTGTACGCGGTGTTCCGCTTCTCGCCGAGGCCCAGCTTGTCGATCAACGCCGCGGGGTCGGCCGGGTTGCGGTAGAACGAGGCGTACAACTCCAGTGCCTCGGCCACCCGGAGCCGGTCTGGCAGTTGGCTCTCCTGGAGTTGCACCCCGACCTGCTGCCGAAGCTGGGTCGCGTCCCGGCGCGGGTCGAGCCCGAGGACCGACACCCCGCCCCCGTCTGGGACGCGTAGGCCGGCGACACACTCGACGGTGGTGGTCTTACCGGCGCCATTCGGGCCGAGGACGCCGAAGATCTCTCCGGCCTCCACGGTGAACGACACGTCGTTCACCGCCATCAGATCGCCGTACCGCTTCTTCAGATGGGTCACCTCGATGACTGCCATCGTGCCGCCTTCCGCCGCTGGCTTCGTACCCCTTCAAGGGTCGTCGGGGTGACCCGGCGGCGAATCGACCGCTCGGCGACGATCACCGCCGTCGCCGGTGGATCGCCCCCGTCCACCAACCGGTTGATGTGTACGGCGAGAGTCACTGCTAGCGCTCCGCCCGGCGGATTCGATCACCGCTCGTTAGGCTGCTCGATCGTGGACGTCAGCAGAATCGCCAGCCCGGTGACCGGGGTCGTCGGACGCTTCTTCGCCGGAGCGGGTCTCCTCCTGCGGGGGCTCGGCCTCTACGTCCGCAGCCCGGGGTTGATGCTGCTCGGTGTGGTGCCGGCGCTTATCTCGGGAGCGCTCTTCGTGGCCGCGCTCGCCACCCTGGTGTACTTCGTGGACGACCTCGCCGCGCTCGTCACCCCCTTCGCCGACGACTGGTCGACCACCGCCCGCAGCCTGGTCCGGGTGATCGCCGGGCTGGCCTTCCTGGGGCTCGGCGGCCTGCTCGGAGTGCTCACCTTCACCGCGGTGACCCTGGTCATCGGCGACCCGTTCTACGAGAAGATCTCCGAGCAGGTCGAGCAGCGGTACGGCGGCACGCCGAACGCGATCGACGTGCCCTTCTGGTCGTCGTTGCGCCGCAGCCTCGCCGACTCGGTACGGCTGGTGGCCCTCACGGCGCTGGTCGGCATCCCGCTGTTCCTCGCCGGCTTCATCCCGGTGGTCGGCCAGACGGTCGTCCCGGTGATCGGGGCGGCGGTGGGTGGCTGGTTCCTCGCCGTGGAACTGGTCGGGGCACCGTTCTACCGACGCGGAATGCGGCTGCCGCAGCGCCGGACGATCCTGAGGGCCGACCGACCCGCCGCCCTCGGCTTCGGGGTGGCCGTCTTCCTCTGCTTCCTCATCCCGCTCGGCGCGGTGCTGATCATGCCGGCCGCCGTCGCCGGCGCCACCCTGCTGGCCCGCCGCTCGCTCGGCCAGCCGATCGAGGAGAGCTGACATGGAGATCACCCTGGTCGAGGGGGACATCACCACCCAGCAGGTGGACGCCATCGTGAACGCCGCGAACTCGTCCCTGCTCGGTGGCGGCGGGGTCGACGGCGCCATCCACCGGCGCGGCGGCCCGGCCATCCTGGCGGAGTGTCGGGCGCTGCGGGCGTCCCACTACGGCAAGGGCCTGCCCACCGGGCAGGCGGTGGCGACCACGGCCGGTGAACTGCCGGCCCGCTGGGTGATCCACACTGTCGGACCGGTCTGGTCGGCCGCCGAGGACCGTGCCGCGCTGCTGCGCGACTGCTACGCCAACAGCCTCGCGGTGGCCGACGAGTTGGGCGCGACCACCGTGGCGTTCCCGCTGATCTCCGCCGGCATCTACGGCTGGCCGCTCGACGACGCGGTCCGTCAGGCGTTGTCGGTGCTGCGCCCGGCCACGCCCGTCGCCGTCACGGAGGCGCGCCTGGTGCTCTTCGGCGCCGACACCCACGCGACAGCCCGCCAGGTCTTCGACGCTGCCTGACGAGCTTCTCCGCCGGCCTCGGCCTTCGACTGATCAGGTCAGCTCGGCCAGGCAGGACCACTGGGCGGCCACCGGCCGGTAGCCCAGCCGGGCGTTGATCGCGAGCATCGGCGCGTTCTCCTCGTCGTTCGAGGTGTACGCGATCCGTACGCCGTTGGCGGCTGCCCGGTGCAGCGCCGCCATCTTGGCCAACCGGGCCAGCCCACGACCCCGGTACGACGGGACGGTGCCGGTGTAGTCCGACCACATCCGGTCGCCGTCCCTCTTGACCAGACTGAAGGCGACCACCTCCCCGCCGACCTCGGCGGCGACGCTGGCCGTCTTGTCCAGGCCGAGGTTGTCCCAGACGTCGTACTGCCAGCTTTCGTAGTCCTTCGTGTCGACCGGCACGTCGCCCGGTTCGTCGGCGGCCGCGGCCACGTCCGCCGCGTACAGCAGGTGCGGGTCCAGGTCGGCGATCGGGCACAGCCGTATGCCAGGCGGCGGCTCGGGTAGCGCGGGTGCCGGGTCCAGATCGAGCGCCGAGTAGCGCACCTCGCGGCTGGGCTCGTAGCCGTGCCGGCGGGCAAACGGCAGCGCCTCCGGTTGTGCCATGGCACGCACCCGGCGGACTCCCAACGGGCGGAGGTAGTTGGTCGCGGCCGTCAGCAGCCCGCTGCCAACGCCGCGACGCCGGTGCTCCGGGTGCACGTGCAGTAGATTGATGCCGCCGACGTTCGCCAGCGATGTCGTGCCGATGCGCTCGGCGGACACCCAGCCGACGACCTGGTTATCGACCTCGGCCACAAGGGCGGTCCACTCCTCCCCCGGCGGAGGTTCGGCGATCATCTTCCGGGTCGACTCGACCCCGCGCACCAGGTATGGGAAGACCATCGCCCGCAGGGCCACCACGGCCGGGGCATCATCCGGCTGCGCCACACGAATCCGCATGTCAGGCCCCCGTCCGAACGGCGGCGACGGCCTCGACCTCGACGAGTTGGTCGGTGTAGCCGAGCACGGCCACCCCGAGCAGGGTGCTGGGCGGGTCGTGGTCGCCGAAGAAGTCGCGGACCACCTCCCAGGCCGTCACCAGGTCTGCCTGCCGGGAGGACGCCACGTAGACGGTGGTCTTGACCACGTCGGTGAGCCGGGCGCCGGACGCCTCGAGGGCCGTCTCCAGGTTCGTCATCACCTGCCGGGCCTGCGCGGCGTGGTCACCCGGCGCAACGGTGCGTCCCTCGGCGTCCAGCGGGCAGGCGCCGGCGGTGAAAATCAGCCGGGCGGGTGGATCGACGGTGGCCGCGTACGCGTACTCGGCGACGTCGGAGAGGGCGGGGACGTGCAACAGCGCGACAGGTTCCGGCATGCCGGCGAGGCTAACCATGATCGCCCGCCGGAGCGACGCATTAACCAGGCGTCCCTCGCTCACGACCGCCCAGCAGGCGCCAACGTCCTGGTGGTTGCGCGGATCGTGCGGCGAGCGCGGCCCCGCCCGGCGCACTCAGGCGGAGGCGCGCCGGATCAGCTCGGTGGGGAGCATGACGGCCTGCTCGATGGTCTCCCCGGCGGCCAGCCGGAGCAGTTGCCGGGTCATCCGCCGGCCCAGCTCCACGATCGGTTGCCGGACGGTGGTCAGCGGCGGCTCGGTGTAGGCGGCGGTCTCGATGTCGTCGAAGCCGACCACCGCGACATCCTCCGGCACCCGCCGGCCGGCCTCGCGCAGCGTACGCAGGGCGGCGTGCGCCATCAGGTCGGAGGCGGCGAAGACACCGTCCAGGTCGGGGTGCTCGGTGAGCAGCCGGTGCATCGCCGCCGACCCGGACTCCCGGGTGAAGTCACCGACGGCGACCAGCTCGGGCAGCCCCGCGTCGGCGACCGCGGCGCGGTAACCGTTGAGCCGTTCGATCCCGGCGACCATGTCCTGCGGCCCGGCGATGGTGGCGATCCGTCGGCGACCGTTGTCGATCATGTGTCGTACGGCGGCGGTCACCCCGCCGACGTGGTCGACGTCGACGTACGGCACGGGCGCGTCGCCGAGCGGTCGACCGCTGACCACCACCGGGATGCCGAGCCGGGCCAGCGTGCCGGGCAGCGGGTCGGCGCCGTGCAGCGAGGCGAAGAGCACCCCGTCGACGTGCCGGCCGGTGGTGTACCGCTCGACCCGATGGTGGCCTGCGGGTGAACCGGCGAGCATCAGCACCAGTTGCTTGTCGGCCGCTTCCAACTCCTGGCTGACGCCGCGAATGATGCCGGGGAAGACCTGGTCGTCGGAGAAGACCCGGGTGGCCGCCTCCGGCATGACCAGGGCGATCGAGTCGGTGCGTTGGGTGACCAGGCTGCGGGCGGCGAGATTGGGGACGTACCCCAATTCGGCGACCGCCCGGGTGACTGCCTCGCGGATCGGTTCGGCGACGGTGGTGGAGCCGTTGACCACACGGGACACGGTGGCCCGGGACACCCCGGCCCGCGCCGCCACCGCTTCGAGCGTCGGCCGCTGCGCCGTCGTCATCGCGCCTTCTCCCCGCTCGTCGCCCGAACCGCCTGCGGTAACCCTCCGCCTGTTCGACGTTGTCCAGGATTGACCATACGAGATAGGTGCCCAGGTCCACGCCCCGGGAGATCGCCGCGGTGATCAGTGTTGGCGTGGGCGTCCCAGTTGGACGGACTTGAATCGTCGTCGCGAGCCGCGCCATCGAACCGGTGGGCGACGGGCCCCGGGGGGAGCTGCTCGGGGACACGGATATCACTCACGCTGACCGCCCTTTCACGAATCCGCCGAAGATCCGCGGCTGAAGACCTGGAAGGTCAGCAGCGCTGCTCGCTCACCGAGGGCGTCGACACCCGGAGAGCGCTCTCCCGTCAGGGTGGTGGGTGAATCCACGCTGTGTCAAGAGAGCGCTCTCTTGCGTCTGCCGGATCGAACCCGGACGCCATCGAGGACGCCACCCCGGCAGGATGACGCCCTCGTCGAGGCGGAGCCGATCAGCGGGTACGCAGACCTTCCAGCAGGGAGGGATCGCCGGCAACGTCCAGCGTCTCGAAGCTCACTCGACCCCAGAGCGCCAACAGCAGGTCGCTCGCGGTGCCGCTGACCTGCGCCCGGGCGTGGTGGTCGTCGTGGTCGAAGATGGTCGCGGTATCGAGCAGCGCCACCCCCTGGCCACGCAGCCGCAGATACCACTCCTGAGCCGCGTCGGTCGCGGTGAGCTGAACCACCCCGTGCCAGTCGCCCGGCGTCCGCCGACGGCCCGCGGGGAGCCAGGTGTCCAGCACCTCACTCACCCCGTCGGCCGCGAGCTTCGCCTCCACCGGCTCGCCGGCCGCGATGGCAAGCTGGGCGTCCCAGCGGTGCACCGCCGTCTCGTGCGCCATCCGACGCGGCCAGAAACCGGCCTTCTTCGGCTGCGGCGCCCAGTTCCACGCCGGTGCCTCCGGGTCGAGCCCGTCGAAGACGGTCATCAGCCGGTCGTACCCCTGGTGCCACAGCTCTAGCGGGCTCACGCCCGCGTCGGCCGGGTCCTGGCGGTCCGGTCGGGTGGTCTGCCCGTTGCCGGCGAACGACGAAACCCAGTGGTAGATCCGAGCGAGATGCAGCGTGAGATCGTTGACCGTCCAGCCCGGACAGGACAGGACCGGTGTCTCCGGCGGCGCCTCGGCCACCGCCGCGGCGAAAGCCGGACCCTCCGCTCGGAGTGCCCCGATCCAGAAATCCTTGCTGCCCTGCAGTCTGCTCATCGCCATCCTCCCGGGGGTGCCGGGCGACCAGTGGGTGCCACGGCTATCAGTCAGCCTAAGGTGAAGGGCGTGCCAGACGCCTCCGCCCAGCCGACAACCGAAGCCGATCGTGCCACCCCTGGTCCACTGGCCAGCTACACCACTCTGCGGATGGGTGGGTCGGCCGAGCGGATCGTGACCGCCGGCAGTGCTGACGAGATCGTTCGAGCGGTCCGGGCCGCGGAGGCGCCACTCCTGATCCTGGCCGGCGGCAGCAATGTGGTGATCGGCGACTCCGGCTTCCCCGGCACCGTCGTCCTGGTCCGCTCCCGTGGCCTGCGCGTCCTCGCCGAGGACGCCGAGTCGGTCACCGTACGGGTCGACGCCGGCGAGCCGTGGGACGACCTGGTCGCCGCCACGGTGGCCAACGGCTGGGCCGGCCTGGAGTGCCTCTCCGGCATCCCCGGCTCGACCGGCGCCACCCCGATCCAGAACGTCGGCGCGTACGGCCAGGAGGTCGCCGAGACGATCACCGGCGTCGAGGTGTACGACCGGGCCAAGGGCACCCGCCACGTCATCCCCGCCGCCGACTGCGGGTTCGGCTACCGGGGCAGCATCTTCAAGTACCGGGACCGTTGGGTGGTGCTCGCCGTCGACTTCCGGCTCGCCCGGTCCCCGATCTCCGGCCCGGTGCGTTACGCCGAACTGGCCCGCGCGCTCGGTGTCGAGGTGGGCGACCAGGTGCCCCTGGCCGACGCCCGAGCCGCGGTGCTGCGACTGCGCGCGGGAAAGGGCATGGTGCTCGACACCACCGACCCGGACACTCGCTCGGTCGGCTCCTTCTTCACCAACCCGGTGCTCGACCAGTCGACCTACGAGCTGCTCCTGGAGCGTGCCGCCGAGCTGGGTGATCCGCCCGCCTGGCCGGGGGCCGACGGCCTGGTCAAGGTGAGCGCGGCCTGGCTGATCGACAAGGCCGGCTTCACCAAGGGCTACGCCGGTGCGGGTGGGGTGACCATCTCCAGCAAGCACACCCTGGCCCTCACCAACCACACCGGCAGAGCCCGCACCGCCGACCTGCTGACCCTGGCCCGCGACATCCGCGACACGGTGCACGCCCGCTTCGGCGTGACCCTCCACCCCGAACCAGTCCTCATCAACTGCACCCTCTAACCCACACCCAGTCGACCTCGCCCGCCGGACGAATACCCCAGACGGACGGCCCCGTGACCCCCGCGGTGGGGAGGCGGGGCGTGATCCACACAGTTTCGGCGACAAGGCGGTATCCGCCGGGCGAGATACCCCCACATCGGCGACATGGAGTCGATCACGCCCGAGTCGCCGGTAGACGTCCGCCGGCTGGCCCCTGCGGAACTGACCGGCCGCCCCACCCGACCTTCCGGCGATCTTGCAGTTTCTGACGCGACATATCGGGCGTAGAGCCAGATATCAACGACAGGAAGTGCAAGATCGCGGGGCGGGGTGGGGTGGGGTGGGGCGGGGCGGGGCAGGGCGGGGTCAGGGGCGGGGTCAGGGGCGGGGTCAGGCTGGGGGCCAGGGGAGGGTCAGCTCTCCTTGGCGCCAGCGGTTCGGGCTGCCCAGGATGGGCCAGCCGGTTTCGCGGAGACGGGTCACCGCGCTCAGCCAGCGTTGGCGGGGGCCGAAGGTGGCGTAGGGCGCGGCGGCCTGCCAGGCGTCGTCGAGCGCGCGGATCAGATCGTGGATCGGCTCGCCGGGGACGTTGCGATGGATCAGCGCCTTGGGCAGCCGCTCGGCCAGCTCGGCGGGACTACCCAGGGTGGTGAGCTTCGCGGCCAGGGTCAGCGTTCGGGGGCCCTCGGCGTCGATCAGCAGCCAACTGGCGAGCCGGCCCAACTCGTCGCACGTGCCCTCGACGAGCACCCCACCAGGGGCGAGCGCGGCGGTCATCGTCCGCCAGGCGTCGGGCACCTCGCTCTCGTCGTACTGTCGCAGCACGTTGAACGCGCGGACCAGCACCGGCCGGAGCCCGGCCAGCTCGAACCCGCCTCGGGCGAACGTC
The DNA here is from genome assembly GCF_014201145.1 of Micromonospora parathelypteridis. NCBI lineage: Bacteria > Bacillati > Actinomycetota > Actinomycetes > Micromonosporales > Micromonosporaceae > Micromonospora > Micromonospora parathelypteridis. Next base: position 2,658,784 of record NZ_JACHDP010000001.1, on the reverse strand, counting down.
AGGCCGGGCGGGTCGGCGGCCGGCGTCGCGGCGGCCACCCGGGCCGGGTCGATCTCCAGCCCGACCAGCCGTACGTCGGGACGCACTCCCGCCGCCAGCCGGGCGCGCAGCTCCACCGCGGTCACCGGGGTGGCGCCGTAGCCGAGGTCGACCACCAGGGGGTCGGCCGCCGCCAGCAGCCGGTCGGCGCAGGTGGCGACGATCCAGTTGTCCACCCGACGGAGCCGGTTCGGGTTGGTCGTGCCCCTCGTGACCACGCCGAGCGGCCGGTGTCGTGCCGCGCCGCTCATACCGCCCCTCCCGGTCGATGACCCTGGTGCCGGTCTCCGTGCGCGTCTGCGGGGCTCGCAGACCCGGCTGGCGCGCTGCTAGACCCGGTGCACCTTGTGCTGGGCGGCCTGCGCCCGCGGCCGGACCACCAGCCGGTCGATGTTGACGTGCTCGGGGCGGGTGGCGCACCAGGCGATGCAGTCGGCCACGTCCTCGGCTACCAACGGCCCCGGCACTCCGGCGTAGACGGCGGCCGCCCGCTCCGCGTCACCCTCGAAACGGACCAGCCCGAACTCGTCGGTCTTCACCATGCCCGGGTCGATCTCGATCACCCGCAGGGGTCGGCCGCACAGCTCGAGGCGGAGCGTGCCGGCGATGGCGGTCTGCGCGTGCTTCGCCGCGGTGTAGCCGCCCCCGCCCTCGTAGACGGTCAGGCCTGCGGTGGAGGAGACCACCACGATGGTGCCGGAGCCGGACGCCTCCAGCGCCGGCAGCAGCGCCTGGGTGACCCGCAGTGTGCCGAGCACGTTGACGTCGTACATCCACTGCCAGTCGGCGACCGAGCCGGACTCCACCGGGTCCAGCCCCCGCGCTCCGCCGGCATTGTTGACCAGCAGGGTGACCGGCCCGGGTGCCTGGGCCGCGGCCTCGGCCAGTCCGGCTACCGATTCGTCCGACGTGATGTCGCAGGTCACCGCGGTGGCCTGCCCGCCGGCGGCGGTGATTTCGGCGACCAGGTCGGCGAGCCGCTCGGCGCGGCGGGCGGCGGCGAGCACGTGGAAGCCCTCGGCGGCGAGTCGGCGGGCGGTGGCCGCGCCGATCCCGCTCGATGCTCCGGTGACGATGGCGACAGAGGTCATCCCGACATTCTCACCCCGACCGCGCAACCCGTTCCGACCGGGCGTCGGGCCGACATCGACGGGTGTGCGGTGATGAGGTCCGTCACGCCCGGGGGCCGCGCCGGGGATTTTCCGAAGCCCGATGGGGAAGATGACACCCGGCGTAGAGGTTGACCGAGAAGCGCCGGTCGTGCGAGTCGGCATCAACCGTGACAAAGGAGCGGATGTGGCGGAAATGCACACCGGTGTCGGTCGTCAGCGAGGTACCCAACCGTGGCCCCGGCCTCGCCGCATCGCCACCCTGTCGGTGCACACCTCGCCCCTGCACCAGCCCGGGACGGGCGATGCCGGCGGCATGAACGTCTACATCCTCGAAGTCGCCCGGCGACTCGCCGAGGCCAACGTCGAGGTGGAGATCTTCACCCGGGCGACCTCCGGTGACCTGCCCCCGATCGTCGAGATGGCACCCGGAGTGCAGGTCCGGCACATCACCTCGGGCCCGCTGGAGGGCCTCACCAAGGAAGAGCTGCCCGGCCAGCTCTGCGCCTTCACCGCCGGGGTGCTGCGCGCCGAGGCGTCCCGCCCGCCCGGGCACTACGACCTGATCCACTCCCACTACTGGCTCTCCGGCCAGGTCGGTTGGCTGGCCAAGGAGCGCTGGGGGGTGCCGCTGGTGCACACCGCGCACACCCTGGCGAAGGTCAAGAACGCCCAGCTAGCGGCCGGCGACCGGCCGGAGCCCAAGGCCCGGCTCATCGGCGAGGAGCAGGTGGTCGCCGAGGCGGACCGGCTGGTCGCCAACACCCGGGTCGAGGCCAGCGACCTCCTCGATCGTTACGACGCCGACCCGACCCGGGTCTCCGTGGTGCAACCGGGCGTCGACCTGCGTCGGTTCCGGCCTGCACCGGGCGACCGGTCCGCGTCGACCCGTGAGGCTCGCCGTCGGCTGGGGCTGCCTGCTGACGGGTACGTCGTCGCCTTCGTCGGTCGGATCCAACCACTCAAAGCCCCCGACGTGCTGATCCGCGCCGTTGCCGCCCTGCGGGAGCGCGACCCGGCGCTGGCCGCCCAGGTGACCGTGGTGATCTGCGGCGGGCCCAGCGGCAGCGGGCTGGACCGGCCGACCGCGCTGATCGAACTGGCCGCCAAGCTCGGCGTCACCGACGGGGTGCGGTTCCTGCCACCGCTCACCGGGGACGACCTGCCGGCCCTGTACCGGGCGGCCGACCTGGTCGCGGTGCCGTCACACAACGAATCGTTCGGGCTGGTCGCCCTGGAGGCACAGGCCTGCGGTACGCCCGTACTGGCCGCCGCCGTCGGAGGGCTCGTCACTGCCGTGCGGGATCACGTGAGCGGCGTGCTGATCGACGGGCACGACCCGGTCGACTGGGCCAGGGCGCTGGGCCGGTTGCTGCCGGACCAGGCCCTCCGGGCGGTGCTCGCCCGGGGCGCCGAGCAGCACGCCCGGCACTTCTCCTGGGACCGTACGGTCACGGGTCTGCTCGGTGTCTACGGCGAGGCGATCGCCGCGCACCGCGCCCGGCTCGCCGCCGACCTCGCGGGCGACCCTGCGCTCTCCTGCTCCTGGTGACCCGGGCGTTGGTCGCCAACCGGTGCGCCGGCCGGGTCGGTCGTAGAGTGGGCCGGTGAGCCCGAAGAGCGATCTTGCCACCCTGATCGAGTCGGTCTGTGCCGAGCGGGACCTGACCTGGGAGTCGACCGGCCCCAACTCGTACGCGGTGACCCTGCCGGGCACCCACAAGCTCAAGACGGTCTGCAACCTGATCGTCGGCGAGCACGCGCTGCGGGTCGAGGCGTTCGTGATGCGCCAACCGGATGAGCGCCGTGAGGAGCTGTGGGCCTGGCTGTTGCAGCGCAACGCCCGGATGTACGGCGTCTCCTTCTCCACCGACGCGGTCGGCGACGTGTACCTGACCGGGCGCGTCAATCCGGCCGGCGTGGACGCCGACGAGTTGGACCGACTGCTCGGCGCCGTCCTCACGTACGCCGACGAGTCGTTCGACACGATGCTGGAGATCGGCTTCGGCAGTTCGATCCGGCGGGAGTACGAGTGGCGGGTCAAGCGTGGCGAGTCGACCGCCAACCTGGCCGCGTTCGCCCATCTCTTCGAGCCCTCCGGCTCCGGCCCCGACCCAACCTGACCGCCCCCCGCGCACCCGCACCCTGCGCACCCGCGCACCCGCACCTCGCGCCCCGCGCCCCGCGCCCCGCGCGAAGATCGTGCTCGAACCAGGAAGTAGTGGTCTTGGTGCGGCGCCGATGCCACTCGATCCTGGATCGAGCACGATCATGGCGAGCTGACGGTGGTTCGGACTGCTCCTGACGGGTATGCCGCACCGCGCGGTGCGGCAAGGGACCCCCGCGCGCCGAGGACGGAGTGTCGAGGAGCGTGAGCGTCCCATGGCTCAGCGGAACAGCTCAGGTCGCGGCGGGACTGCGACCAGGACCAAACGACAGGCTGGCAACCAGACGCCGGGTACTCCCGGGATCTCCGAGTCGGAGATTTCCCGGATGCGGGTGGACGACATCCGCGGGCAGTTGCGCAAACGCGGGGTCTCCGGGATCTCCGCGCTGCGCAAGCCCGACCTGGTGAAACAGTTGGTGCGCTCGCTGCGTTCCAATGCTGGTGGCGCGGGCCGGCGTAGCAGTGGACCGGCTGGTCGGGCCACCGGCACCAGGGCGTCGGCAGGTCGGGCCTCCGCGACGAAGAAGTCGGCGTCGAGGGTGGCACCGAGTCGCGCGAAGGCCGCACCGGCCAACAAGAGTGCTCCCGCGAAGCGGGCCGCCGCCAAGAAGACGACGGCGGCCAAGAGAACGGCCGCCGCGAAGAAGACGACGGCGGCCAAGAGAACGGCCGCCGCGAAGAAGACGACGGCGGCGGCGAAGAAGACGACCGCGGCGAAGAAGACGACCGCCGCCAAGAAGACGACAACGGCGACCAGGTCGACCGCCGCGCGCAGGGCGACAGCGGCGACCAAGTCGACGACCGCCCGTACCGCTCCGGCGCGGAAGGCGCCGGCCAAGAAGGCACCGGCGCGGCCAGCGGCGAAGCGTGCTACGCCCGCCAAGCGCACCACGGCCAAGCGCACGGCACCCGCCAAGCGCACCACGGCCAAGCGCGCGGCGCCCGCCAAGCGCACCACGGCCAAGCGCACGGCACCCGTCAGTCGCACCACGGTGAAGCGTGCGGCGCCTGCCAAGCGCACGGCGTCACCGTCGGCCAGCAGCGGCACGGGTGCCGGTGGGATCCGGACCGGACGGGGCACCGGACGGTCGGTCCGCAGCTCGCAGGTAATCTCGTCGGCGTCGGACCGGCCGGAGCGTCCGGGGCGGAGCTTGATCACCGCGAATCATGAGGTGATTCAGCGTTGGGCCCGGGAGCGTGGTGCGAAGCCGGCGACCATTGCCGGCACTGAGCGGGACGGCCGGGCGGGTGTTTTGACCTTCAACATTCCCGGATACCGGGAAAGCAGCCGAATTCGCGAGATCACCTGGGATGACTGGTTCTACACCTTTGACCTGCGCCGGCTGAACTTGATTTATCAGGAACAGCTGCGTGATGGCCGGCAGAGTAACTTCTTCCGGACCGAGTCACCCGATCGGGAAGACGGTTGAGGTGTTTGCGGGAATGGCTGACGGGTACGCGGCTGTTGCCAAACAGCGAGGCCGGAGCAGCGGATACTCGCCAGTTGTGACCGGCGAGACAGCCGTTCTGGGTTGAATCCAGAATCCGGGCGAACTAGCTTTATTGCACCGCGCCCTGCTTGGAAACGTTCGGGGGAGCGGCGGATCGAACAGATCCGCGCACCAGGCAAGGCGCGAGGGGACGGGTGGACCTACCGTTGGGGGACGGTGCCCACCTGTTTGGACCGGCGGCTGAGCGGGCGATGCTTACGGGGGTGAGTATTGCCCGCCGCCGCCGGCCCCACCGGCGGGCGCCCACCACGTCCTCAGGGACGTGGTGGGCGCTTTGCGTAAGGAAATCGTCAGGCGATCGGCGCGCGGTCTTCGGCGTGGGTTGTCGGTTTCCGCTCGGCGGCTTGGCGGAGCGCGGCGACGTGTCGCTCCCGGGGTGGTCCGGCGAGCAGATGTCCGAGTGCGGCCACCAGGCCCAGCCCTCCCACGATCAGCCAGTGCCGGTCGCCGAGGTGCTGCAGGCTCAGCCCGCCGAGGGTGGGGGCGACGAACGCCGCAGCCGGGAACGTCAGGTAGAAGACCGACTGGTACCGCGCGCGTAGCTGCGGCGGCGCCAGATCGGCGTTGATCTGCGCGTTGGGCGGTGCGGCGAGCATCGAGCCGACCGTCCAGACCGCTGCGGCGCCGAGGTAGATGGCCAGCTCGTCGGCGACGGCGAGCACGCCGAAGCCGAGCGCGAGCAGCGCGGTGGAGGCGGCCAGCACGACGTCCTTGCGGTGCCGGTCGATCAGCCGGGGCACGAACAGTTGCCCGACCACGATCAGCGCGCCACCGAGCGCCACCACCAACCCGTACGACGATGGGCCCAGGCCGTCCGCGCTCATCGCCAGCGGCATGATCGTCGAGGTCTGCATGGTGAGCACGGCCAGCACGAAGGTGAGCCCGACGAAGACCAGGAACGTACGGTCGGTGAGCGCGGTGTGCAGCCCCGGGCGGCGGGTCCGGGTGGACTTCGGTGCCGAGGGTGCCGCCGGCTGGAGGTCGACGGCTGGCGTGGTCAGGCGCAGGGTCTCTGGCACCTTCCAGCCGATCACGGCGGCGGCCGCCAGTGTGGCCCCGGCGTCGACCAGGAACAGCGCGGTGAAGCTCGCCTCGGCCAGCACCCCGGCGAGCAACGAGGCGACCGCCATTCCCAGGTTGAACGCCCAGAACTGGAGGTTGAACGCGCGCGAGCGCCGTTCGGCGGGCACCACGTCGACGATCGCCGCGACGAACGCGGGGCTGGGCATCGAGTGGACCACGCCGATCAGCGCGGAGAGCACCGCGATCAGGAGTAGGGGCCGGCTGTAGGCGAGCGCCACCATCAGACCGGCCGTGACCAGGTGCGCGGCGAGGAGGGTTGCCCTGCGGCCCCACCGGTCGGCCAGCACCCCACCGAGCAGCACGCCGGCGGCCCCACCGGCCCCGTACGCGCCGACCACCGTGCCGGCCAGCCCAACGCTCGCTCCGCGTACGTCGGTGAGGTAGAGCGAGAGGAACAGCATGGCGAACGCGCCAGCCCGGTTGATCAGCAGGCCGGCCCAGAGGTACCAGAAGGTGGCGGGGAGACCGCCCGCGGTGTCGTGCCACCAGCGCCGCAGGGCGTGCACCCAACCTCCCGACAGTTTGGTTTCTTAACCATTTCCTCTGCACGGTAGGAAGTCGGGCCGCGTTGCGCCAGTCGGTTTCCTGATCTTCGGGCTTGTCGTCAGGCGACTGCCTCGGCGGGCTGGGGCCCCCGGTTGGCGGGGGTGACCGGTGCCAGCGCTTCGCCGGAGCGGCGCAGCGCGACGGCACGCCGCTCCCGGGCCGGCCCCGACACCAGGTGGGCCACCGCGGTCAGGACGCCGAGCGCGGCGCAGCCGTACCAGAGCGTGTCGTTGCCGGCGTGTTCGCGTAGCAGGCCGCCGAGGATCGGTGCGCTGGCGCCGGCGATCTGCCACGAGAGGGAGAACACCCCCTGGTAGCGCCCGCGCAACTCGGCCGGGGAGAGTTCGGCGATCAGCGTGGAGTTGGACGGCGAGTTCAGCATCTCGCCGACCGTCCAGATCAGCACGGTCAGCCCGTAGAACCAGGCGGTGCCGGCGAACGCGGTCAGCCCGAAGCCGACACCCATCACCACCGCTGCCAGCGCGAGCACGTGCGAGCGGCTCCGACCCCTGATCAGCCGGGGTACGAAGAGTTGGCCGACCACGATGAGGATGCCGTTGAGCGCGATGACCGAGCCGTAGGTGGCCGGGCTCAGGTTGTCGTCGCCCATGGCGATCGGCAGCATCGAGATGTGCTGGAGGAAGACCAGCGCGGAGAACAGGTTGAGGGCCACGAAACCGAGGTAGACACGGTCGGTGAGGATCGTGCGCAGGGCGCCGCGTGGGGCACTCGCCGCCGCGGTGCTGGCAGAACCCGCCTGCCGGGTCTCCGGCACCCGAGTGAAGATGATCAGCGCGGTTACCAGCATGGTGCCGGCGTCGACCACGAACAGCAGCAGGTAGTCGGCCTGCGCGGCGAGGCCGGCGAGGATGGCGGCGCAGGCGAAGCCCAGGTTGATCGCCCAGTAGTTGAGCGAGAAGGCGCGCAGTCGGTCCTTCGCCGGCACCACGTCGATCATCATCGCCCCGAACGCGGGCCGGGCCGCCTCGGCGAACATGCCGAGCAGCAGGGCGCCCAGTGCCACCGCCCAGAGGTCCCGGGCCAGCCCGAGCGCGAGCATCATGGCCGCTGCGCCCACGTGTGCGGTGAGCAACGTCGGTCGGCGGCCCCACCGGTCCGCCAGCGTGCCGCCGGCGGTGGTGCCGAACGCCCCGCCGACGCCCCAGAGGCCGATCACCAGGCCGGCCTGGGAGGCCGAGAAGCCGCGCTCCTGGGTCAGGTAGATGGCGAGGAAGACGAGGACGAACGAGCCGAGCCGGTTGATCAGGGTGCCCGACCACAGGTACCAGAAGGTGGTCGGCAGGCCGCCGGTGGTGTCCCGGAACCAACTCCGCATCGTCCGCATATGGCGCCCCGCTGTAAGTAATGACCGATGTGACTGTCGTGCCTTACAACCCTAGCGGCGGGCGGATCCGCTGGTCACCCGCATTTTCACGTGGTGGTCGTCACGACGGCTGCCCGCGTGTCCCAGGGGCGGTTGAGGCAGGATGATCCGCATGACTGCGAGCGAAGGGCCCACCGTCGGGACGCTGGTCCTGCTGCGGCACGGTGAGAGCGACTGGAATGCCAAGAACCTCTTCACCGGCTGGGTGGACGTCGACCTGACCGAGAAGGGCGAGGGCGAGGCGCGGCGCGGTGGCGAGCTGCTGCGCGAGCACGGCCTGCTGCCGGACGTCGTGCACACCAGTGTGCTGCGCCGTGCGATCCGCACCGCCGAGTTGGCGCTCAACGCCGCTGACCGGCACTGGATCGCGGTGCGCCGGTCGTGGCGGCTCAATGAGCGGCACTACGGCGCCCTGCAGGGCAAGAACAAGAAGCAGACCCTGGATGAGTACGGCGAGGAGCAGTTCATGCTCTGGCGCCGGTCGTACGACACCCCACCGCCGCCGATCGACGACAACGACGAGTGGTCGCAGGTCGGTGACCCCCGCTACGCGCTGCTGCCGACCGAGCTGATGCCGCGTACCGAATGCCTCAAGGACGTCGTCGACCGGATGCTGCCCTACTGGTACGACTCGATCGTGCCGGACATCCTGGCCGGCCGGACGGTGCTGGTGGCCGCGCACGGCAACTCGCTGCGGGCCCTGGTCAAGCACCTCGACCAGATCTCCGACGAGGCGATCGCCAAGCTGAACATCCCGACGGGCATCCCGCTGCGCTACGACCTCGACCCGCAGCTGCGCCCGCACACCCTGGGTGGCACCTACCTCGACCCGACCGCCGCGAAGGAAGCCGCCGCCGCGGTGGCCAACCAGGGCCGCTGAGCTACTGAAAAGGGGCCCCCCGTCAACGCGTGAGCGGTGACGAGGGGCCCCAACCTCGATCGGGGTCAGCTGGCGTTGGGCGTGTTCTGCCCGGTGATCAGGTAGATCACGTGCTCGCCGGCGTTGACCGCGTGGTCGGCGAAGCGCTCGTAGTACCGGCCCAGCAGGGTGGCGTCGATCGCGGTCTCCACCCCGTACGGCCACTCGTCGCCGAGCAGCATCGCGAACAGGTTCTTGTGCAGCTCGTCCATGGCGTCGTCGTCGCGGTCCAACTCGCCGGCGAGGTCGGCGTCGGGCTTCGCCAGCACCGAACCGATCTTCACGGCCATCCGGTCGGCGATCTCCGACATTTCGGTGAAGACCGTCCGCAGTTCGGCGGGGACGGCGGGGGAGGGGTGCCGGCGCAGCGCGGTCTTGCCCACGTGCTCGGCGAGGTCACCCATCCGCTCCAGGTCCGCGGCGACGTGCAGCGCGGTGATCATTGCCCGGAGGTCGGAGGCGACCGGCGCCTGTCGGGCGAGCAGGTCACAGACCCGCTCCTCGACGTGCCGGTAGAGGTCGTCGATCTCGGCGTCCCGCTCGATGACCGTCTCGGCGGCCTGCCGGTCGGCGGTGAGCAGGGCCCGGGTGGCCTGGCGCATGGCGGCGCGGACGCCCTCCGCCATGTCCACCAGCAGTTGGCTGACGATCTGGAGGTCGGCCCGGAACTCGTCGCGCATCATCACGTCCTGTGGTCGGTCGCCGCCGACGGGTGCCGGCGCAGGGGGTTGAGCAGGTGCGACGCCAACGGTAGGGGGCGCGGACGGACCCCGGATGAACCACGGTGAACGACGCCAGACTCAGGGGTGAACAATTCTGAAAGTGAGGGTGGTTCGTCCCGGTCTGTGTGGTAGCCAGGTTAACAATGACCCTACGATCGCCGGGTGGAGTGGGCGGTGGCGGTCGTGGTGGCCGTGGCGTTGGTGGCCGGGTTGGCCGCCGGTTTCCTGCTGCCCCGGTTCCTGCGAGCGCGGGACGGTCGCTCCACGTCGACGGGGAGCGCGAGCTCCCGCTGGAGCAGGGGGAGGCCCGCGATCGCCGACGAGCAACAGGCCGGGCTCGGCCGCCGGACGATCGACTCGCTCCGGGCCGGTGTCGTGGTACTGGACAACGACGACATGCCCGTGCTGATCAACCCGGCCGCCCGCGCGATGGGGCTTCTGCGTACCGGTGGCCTCCCCGGCTCGATCGCCGCGCACCCCCTGATCCGCACCCTTGCCGGCCAGGTACGACGCACCGGCGTGCGGCGCGAGATCGAGCTGGACCTGCCCCGGGGTCGCGACAGCGCGGGGGAGAACCCGCTCGGCGTGCACCTGCGGGCAATGGGCCTCGGCAATGGCTTCATCGCGGTGGAGGCGGTCGACGTGACCGAGTCACACCGTCTGACCCGCGTACGACGCGACTTCGTGGCCAACGTGAGCCACGAGCTCAAGACCCCGATCGGGGCGCTGCAACTGCTCGCCGAGGCACTGCTGGACGCGACCGAGCCGGCCGACGCCGCGGCACCCGACCTCTCCGAGGACCTGGTGGCCGCCCGCCGGTTCGCCGAGCGGATCCAGCACGAGTCGACCCGCCTGGGCCGGTTGGTGCAGGAGTTGCTGGAGCTGACCCGGTTGCAGGGCGCCGAACCGCAGCCGCCACCCGAGCCGGTCGCACTGGACTGGGTGATCGCCGAGGTGGTCGACCGGACCCGCACCACGGCTTCCGCCCGGGGCGTCGAGGTGAGCGTGGACGGTGAGCGTGGCCTCACCGCGTACGGCAGTGACTCCCAGCTCGCCACGGCGGTGGCGAATCTCGTGGAGAACGCCATCAACTACTCGGGCGAGGACACGGTTGTTCGGGTCACCCTGCGCGGTGACGACGAGCACGTCGAGATCGCGGTCGCCGACCAGGGCATCGGCATCGCCCCCACCGACGTGGACCGGATCTTCGAACGGTTCTACCGGGCAGACCAGGCCCGTTCGCGTGCCACCGGCGGCACCGGCCTCGGCCTGGCAATCGTGAAACACATCGCGAGCAACCATGGCGGACGGGTCGAGGTGTCGAGCACTCTTGGTGGTGGATCGACGTTCACCCTCCGGCTGCCCGCCAGTCCCCCGGATGACCTGCTGGCGACACTGCCGCCGGTTGGGATCGAGTCCGGTCCGACTGGGCTACGGCAGGTCTGACAGCAAATGGAAAGGAAGTCCCCGTTGAGCCGCGTTCTGGTGGTCGAGGACGAGGAGTCGTTCTCCGACGCCTTGTCGTACATGCTCCGTAAGGAGGGCTTCGAGGTTTCGGTCGCTGCGACCGGCACCGACGCCCTCACCGAGTTCGACCGGACCGGCGCCGACATCGTGCTGCTCGACCTGATGTTGCCAGAGATGTCGGGGACCGAGGTCTGCCGGCAACTGCGGCAGCGGTCGGCCGTGCCGATCATCATGGTCACGGCCCGGGACAGCGAGATCGACAAGGTGGTCGGGCTGGAGATCGGCGCCGACGACTACGTCACCAAGCCGTACTCGCCGCGGGAACTGGTTGCCCGGATCCGGGCGGTGCTGCGCCGGCAGAGCCCGGAGGTGGCCGAAGCGGGCGCTCCGACGCTCGCCGCCGGGCCCGTGCGGATGGACATCGAACGGCACGTGGTGACCGTCGACGGCGGGGCCGTACAGCTCCCGCTGAAGGAATTCGAGCTGCTGGAACTGCTGCTGCGCAACGCGGGCCGGGTGCTCACCCGCGGCCAGCTCATCGACCGGGTCTGGGGCGCCGACTACGTCGGTGACACCAAGACGCTGGACGTGCACGTCAAGCGGCTGCGTTCCAAGATCGAGCCGGAGCCGTCCGCGCCGCGCTTCATCGTCACCGTCCGGGGCCTGGGCTACAAGTTCGAGCCGTGATCGGCGTGCCCGAAGGGGGTCTGCGTTCGGCGCGGGCCCCCTTCGGGCTGTCCGAGGTTGGTCAGCGGTTGGTCAGCGGACGACCTTGAAGTTGAAGTTGGCGGTGTCGAGCCGGCCGAAGAGCCGCAGCCAGAGCGGGAGCAGCATCTCAGTGCCCCGCGCGCTGGAGAGGTCACCGAGATCGATCACGTCGTTGTGCCCGAAGCTGACGAGCAGCCCGGTGACGATCCGCTTGGCCTCCGCGTCGTCGCCGGAGACGAAGACGCTGTGCTCACCGTCGGCGAGCTGACGTGGATGCGCCATCAGCTCGGCGGTCAGCGTGTTGAGCGACTTGACCACCCTGGTCTGCGGAAACTCGCGCTGGATCCGTTCGGCGAGGGAGTCGGTGTTGTGCACCGACAGGGTGGGCGGAAAACCCGCACCGAAGTCGAGCGGGTTCGCGATGTCGAGCAAGACCTTGCCGGCCAGGTTCGGCGCGCCGGCTGCGGTGAGCGCCGGGAGTGAGCCGTTGCCGTTGGTGGCGTTCACCACCAACTCGGCGGCGCTGGCGGCTTCGGCCAGGGTCGCGAGACCGACCTCGGGGTGTTGCGCCGCCCAGGCGGCGTATTCGCCGGCCCGCGTGGCCGCGACGTCGCGGGTGCCGATGGTGACCTGGTGGCCCAGCACCGCCGAGCGGGCGGGGATCGCCTGCCCGACCGAGCCGGTTCCGAGAACTGCGATACGCATGTCGATCGATCCTCCGTCGGGGCGCGGAGTGGCGTCGCGCCGGTCGCAGCAGGCTAACAGACAGGTCTGTCTACTGGCTGTCCCTTTCCAGCGGCGGGAGAGTGCCGGCGGCGGCGGGGGAGTGCCCGCGCCGCCTTTGGAGCTGATGTCATAAACGAGTCATCCGCTGATGCCGCAAACGATTCAGCTCCAAAGGCAGGCCGACCCAATGTCCCCAGCTCCTTCGCGGGCCCGTCGCGGGTCTTGCGGGTGGCGGCGTCCGGCGCAGGACGGGTGCATACTGCCGCAGACGGAACTGTCTGTAATATCGGCCGGTCACCAGCACGTTGAGGGAGTATCGATGCCCGCGCCTCGCAGTCCGGCCGGTTCGGCCCGGGACCGGATCCTGGACACCGCGTTCCGGCTCTTCTACGCGCACGGGCCGCGCGGCGTTGGGGTGGACACCGTGATCGCCGAGTCGGGCGTGGCCAAGGCGACGCTCTACAAGCACTTCCCGCGCAAGGACGATCTCGTGCTGGCGTACCTCGATCGGGTCGACCAGGCGTGGTTCGGCGCGTTACGGGCTGCGGCCCGGGACGCCGGCAACGAGCCGCGCGACCAGTTGGTCGGGATGTTCGACGCGTTGGCCGGCGCCTGTCGGCGGGATGGCTACCACGGCTGCGCGTTCATCAACACCGCCGCCGAGTCACCTGCTGGCGGCCCGGTGCACGCTCGGACGGTCGAGCACAAGACAGTGGTCCGGGCCTGGGTGACCGAGTTGGCCCGTCAGGCCGGCGCGGTCGATCCGGAGTTGCTCGCCCGGCAGCTCACCCTGTTGCTCGACGGCGGGCTTGCCAGCGGTGTGCTGGACGGCGACCCGCTGATCGCCGACGCGGCCCGGCGCAGCGCCAGCACCCTGGTCGACGCCGCTCTGCGCTGATCGGCGCTCAGCCAGGCGAGCGAGCAGCGTGGCGTGTCGTTCGATGATCTCGTCCGCGAGATCGCCGAAATCCTTGACCTTCCGTCGTGCCAGGATCAGCTAGAGCTCGTCGGCGGGGTGCGGCGCGACCATGCCCTGCTTCGTCCGCGCCGCGCACAGCTCGGCCAGCCGCTCGTAGGCGGCAGCGCCGATCAGCGCGGTCAGCTCCGGGGAGTACGACAGGTACATCGGTTCGGCGCCGACGTGCGCGTCCGTCGAGGAGGTGCACCACCAGTCCAGGTCGTGCCCGCCGGCCCCCCAGCCGCGCCGATCGAACTCGGACAGCGTGGAGACCAGCACCTTGGAGTTGTCCGGCCGCTTGACCCAGTCCTGATCTCGGCGGATCGGCAACTGCCAGCAGACGTCCGGTTTGTATTCCAACGGGTGCACCCCGTCGCGCAACGCCTGGGCGTGCAGAGCGCAGCCACCACCGCCGGCGAAGTCGGCGTCGTTGAGGAACACACACGGGCCCTCGGCGCCCTGGGTGGCGGTGCGGCGGGCCGGGTTCTTGCCGTCGATGGTGTCCTCGTCGGTCCAGTTCTTGAACCCGCGCTGGAAGTGCTGCCAGGTCGACGGGGTGAGCCGCTTGACGGCGTTGCGGACCCGCTTCTCGTCGTCCGAGTCGGTGAAGAACGCCCCGTGCGAGCAGCAACCGTCGGCGGCCCGCCCGGCGATGATGCCGTGGCAGCCCTTGCCGAAGATGCAGGTCCAGCGGGAGAGCAGCCAGGTCAGGTCGGCGCGGATCAGGTGCGCCTCGTCAGCCGGGTCGGTGAACTCGATCCACTCCCGGGGGAAGTCCAGCGGCACCTCACGACTACGCGGGTCGTCCGGGTCGTCCACCAGCACACGGAGCTCCATCGTCACCCGGACCAGCGTACGCGCGGTGACGTCGCCGGGCCGGCGAGCCGCGCAAACGTGTTGCACCTAGGGTCTTCACCATGCGACTGGGTGTCCTCGACGTCGGTTCCAACACGGTGCACCTCCTGGTGGTGGACGCGCACCACGGCGCGCACCCGTGGCCGGCGCACTCCGAGAAGGTGGTGCTCCGGCTGGCCGAGCAGATCGGCCCCGACGGCGCGCTGACCGCCGCGGGCGCGGACGGCCTGGTCAAGGCCGTGAGCATGGCCAAGGCGGCCGCCACCGGGCTGGAGGCCGACGACCTGATCGCGTTCGCCACGTCCGCGGTGCGCGACGCCACCAACGCGGCCGAGGTGCTGGCCCGGGTCCGGGACGAGACCGGCGTACGCCTGGCAGTGCTCTCCGGCGCGGACGAGGCGCGGCTGACGTTCCTGGCCGTGCGGCGTTGGTTCGGCTGGTCGGCGGGTCGGCTGCTGGTGCTCGACATCGGCGGTGGCTCTTTGGAGATCGCCGCCGGCATCGACGAGGACCCGGACGCCGCGATCTCGCTGCCGCTCGGCGCGGGGCGGCTGACCCGGGAGCGGCTGCGGGTCGACCCGGGCAGCGCGGCGCCGCCGTCCGCCGAGGCTGTCGACAAGCTGCGGGATTACGTGGAGGGTCGGCTGGACAAGGTGGTCGACCAGATGACCGAGGTGGGTTGGGGTCGCGCGGTGGCCACCTCGAAGACGTTCCGCACCCTGGCCCGGTTGGCGGGGGCGGCGCCGTCCGGGGCCGGGCTCTGGGCGCGGCGCAGCCTGACCCGCCCTGGTCTGCGCCAGGTCATCGGCTTCATCCGACACATCCCACCGGCACAGTTGATGGAGTTGGAGGGGGTCAGCTCGGGCCGGGCCCACCAGTTGCTGGCCGGCGCGGTGGTCGCCGAGGCGGTGATGCGCCGCCTGGATCTGGACTCGCTGGACATCTGCCCGTGGGCACTGCGGGAGGGCGTCATCCTCCGCCGACTCGATCAACTCGAACCGGTCTGACCGGGCGGGCGGTTTCGGCTGATTTGCCGGCGCTCGTCACGATGCCCCCGGCGCTGCCGGGCTACGCTGACTGATGTGACTTCCCGCGTTCCCGTGCTCCTGTCCAGCTCGTCGGTCTTCCCCGAGCCGACCGCGGCGGCGTTCCAACTGGCCGCGGCACTCGGCTACGACGGCGTCGAGGTGATGGTCTGGACCGACGTGGTCAGCCAGGACGCGGGCGCGCTGCGCGGCCTCTCCGCGCACTACGGCATGCCGGTGCTCTCGGTGCACGCGCCCTGCCTGCTGGTCACCCAGCGAGTGTGGAGCCCGGACCCGTGGGAGCGGCTGCGCAGGGCCGCCGAGCTGGCCGAGACGCTGGAGGCGCCGACCGTCGTGGTGCACCCACCGTTCACCTGGCAACGGGACTACGCGCGCAACTTCACCGAGGGGTTGGCCACCGTCGCGGCCCGGTTCACCGGGCTGCGGTTCGCGGTGGAGAACATGTACCCGGTGCGGATGGCAGGTCGGCAGTTTGTTCCGTACGTGCCGGGTTGGGATCCCACCGACACCGGCTACCCGTCGTACACCCTGGATCTTTCGCACTGCGCGGCCTCGCACAGCGACCCTCTCGAAATGGCCGACCGGATGGGCGCCGGGCTGGCCCACGTGCACCTCGGCGACGGCACCGGTGAGGGCCGCGACGAGCACCTGGTGCCCGGCCGCGGCACCCAACCCTGCGGCGAGCTGCTCTCCTCGCTGGCCGGGCGTGGCTTCACCGGGGCGGTGGCGGTGGAGGTCGCCACCCGGGGCGCGAAGAGCCGCGCGGTGCGCGAGGCGGACCTGCGCGCCGCACTGGAGTTCGCCCGTCAGCACCTGACCGCGCCGTCCCCGGTCGACGTCTGAGCCGTCCCGCCCCGCGACCGGGCGGTGGCGGTGTCAGCTGACCGGCGAGAGCGAGTCGGCGCCCGCGGTCGGCTGCGGGGCGACCGTCACCTGCTCGCCGACCGCCGCCCGCTTGCGGGCCCGGTGCGCGGCCACGTGCGAGCGGGTGGCGCAGCGCTCCGAGCAGAACCGCCGGCAGCAGTTGGACGACGTGTCCAGGTAGACGTTGCCGCACCGCTCGTCGGCGCAGACCCCGAACCGTGCGCTGCCGTACTCGCAGAGCCAGACCGACAGCCCCCAGACCGCGCCGGCCAGGTATTCCGCACTGACCGAGGCGCCCCGGCTGGTCACGTGCATGTGCCAGTCGCTGGAGTCGTGCCCGGAGATGCGCGGCTGCACCGGGAACGCCTCAAGCAGCGCGTTCAGCTCGGTGACCGCCTGGGCGTCACGGCCCGAGGTGCCGTATTCGAAGACGTCGCGCAACCGCTTCTGCGCCCGCCGGAAGATCGCGACGTCCCGGTCGGCGACTTCGTCGCGCATCCAGGCGTTGTCGTCGGGGAAGATGGCCCGCAGGTCGTCGAGGTCGTCCAGGCGGGCGTTGACCAGGTCAACGCCGGTCCGGGCGTACGCGTCGAAGTTCACGCCCCCAACGGTAGACGACTCATGGGGTGCGTGCCGCGTCGATGTAGTGCGGCAGGAAGCGCGCGTAGCCGTCGGTGATCAGACTGGCGCTCTCCCGCACCCCCACCCCGGCCGACTCGCCGTCGACGATCCAGCTGCCCAGCACCATCCGATTACCGTCGAACTGGGGCAATGCCCGGAACTCCTGGTAGCACCAGCCCTCGTCGCCGTAGATCCCCGGATTGGTGATCTCCTCGTCGGCGGTGACGATGCGTACCGAGCCGCCCTCCCGGCCGAGTAGCGGCTTGGCCACGTACTCCGTCATGCCCCGCGGCGAGTCGAGGTAGGCCGGGAGCAGGTACTCGTGGTCGGGGTACAGCTCCCAGAGGACCGCGAGCAGCGCCTTGTTGGACAGCAGCAGCTTCCAGGCCGGCTCGATCCAGGTGGTCGGCGTGCCCGGTGCCAGCGCCGCAGGCCCGTACGGTTCGGCCAGCATCCACTCCCACGGGTAGAGCTTGAAGCAGGTGGTCACCGGGCGGTCGGCGGCGTCGACGAAGCGGCGGCCGTCCCAGCCGATCTCCTGGATCGGGAGCAGCTCGACGGTCAGACCGGCCTGTCGGGCGGTCTCGGCGAGGTAGCCGGCGGTCATGTGGTCCTCGCCCGACTCCTCCTCGTTCGACCAGAGCACGTGCACCCGTGGAGCGTGCAGTCCGGCCCCGATCTTGGCCCAGGCGGCGACCAGCCGCTCGTGCAGGCTGTTCCACTGGTCCAGCTCCGGCCGGGTGTGCTCCAGCCAGTACCACTGGATGATGCTCGCCTCGACCAGCGCGGTCGGGGTGTCCGCGTTGTACTCCAGCAGCTTCGGCGGCCAACTGCCGTCGTACGCGAGGTCGAAGCGCCCGTAGAGGGTGGGTGGCGCCTCGCGCAGCGACCGGGCCACCGCGTCGGCCGCCCACGCCGGGATACCGAAGTCGGCGTACCGGCGGTGGGCCACCACGTGCTCGGCGGCGGCCACCGACATCCGGTGCAGCTCCTCGGTGGCCTCCTCCAGCCGCAGCACCTCGTCCAGGTCGAACGCGTACGCGGCGGTCTCGTCCCAGTACGACATGATCCCGCCGTCGGGCAGCTCGGTGTCGACGTAGACCAGCCCCTGCTCCCGGATGGTGGCGTCCCAGTCGGGTCGGGGCGTGACCGTCTCACGGCGCACCTCAGCCGCCGCAGGAGGCGAGGTGGGTGCCGAACCCTCCACGATCGGGCAGGGCCGCCGTGGTCGGCTCCGGGGCCGCGCGACCGGCGGTCGGTGCGGACACCCGCATCGCCAGTGCGACCGTCTCGCCGCCGCCGACCGGCCCGAGGGCGCAGTCGTCGTCATCGTCGTCGTCCGAGGTCATGTTGCAGCCGGAGAGGGCGAGCGCGAGGGCGGTGAGCGCGCCGAGCTGCACGGAGGCCGACCGGAGCCGGCGGCGGGGGCGGGGGCGTTGGTCCACGGCATCGTTGTAGCCGATTGGCGCCACCGCCGCCGCCCCGCCCCCGGGTCGGAGTGCCCCGGCCGCCCCTCGGCGGGGGTCCTGGCAGGGGCGTTACGCTCGGCTCATGCTCCGTTCCGTCATCCTCGCCGCCTCCCGGTCATCCCAGGTCGAGCGGCTCGTCGCGACCGCCCCGTACACCCGGGACGTCGTTCGCCGGTTCGTTGCCGGCGCCGCCACCGACGACGCGTTGCGCGCGACCCGCGGGCTCGTCGACGACGGTCTCGCGGTCACCCTCGACCACCTGGGTGAGGACACCGTCACCCCCGAGCAGGCCACCGCCACGCGTGACGAATACCTGAAGTTGTTGAAGATGCTCGGCGGTGCGGGGCTCACCCCGGCCGCCGAGGTGAGCGTGAAGCTCTCCGCTCTCGGCCAGATGTTCGACGAGCAGTTGGCCTACGACAACGCCAGGGCGATCTGCGTGGCGGCCGATGCGGCGGGCACCACGGTCACCCTGGACATGGAGGACCACACCACCACCGACTCGACGCTGGAGGTGCTGGGCCGGCTGCGCAAGGACTTCCCGTCGACCGGTGCCGTGCTCCAGGCGTACCTGCGTCGGACCGAGTCGGACTGCCGGGAGCTCTCCTCGGCCGGGTCGCGGGTGCGGCTGTGCAAGGGCGCCTACAAGGAGCCGGAGTCGGTGGCGTACCAGTCGGCCCGCGAGGTGGACAAGTCCTACGTGCGCTGCATGAACATCCTGATGTCCGGCGACGGCTACCCGATGCTGGCGACCCACGACCCTCGGATGATCGCCATCGGTGAGGACCGGGCCCGCTGGTTCGACCGGGGGCCGGAGCGTTTCGAGTTCCAGATGCTCTACGGCATCCGCCCCGAGGAGCAGGCCCGCCTGGCCGGCGAGGGTTACACCGTCCGCACCTACGTTCCGTACGGCGACGAGTGGTACGGCTACCTGATGCGCCGGCTCGCCGAGCGCCCGGCCAACCTGGTCTTCTTCGGCCGCGCTCTGATCTCCAAGAAGTAACCCCGAACCGGTCGACGGGCCGGCGGTGACCCTCTGGTCCCGCCGGCCCGTTCGTGTCTGTGGCTTGACGGGATTGGCTAATAGGCTTAGCCTTAAGGCTATGACTACTAACCAGGTCCGCCGGGACCGCGGACACATCGCGTACGAGGTGCACGGGGACGGCCCACTCGTCGTGCTCGCACACGGGATGGGCGAGAACAGGGCGAGCTATCGACACCTGGTGCCGCTGCTGGTCGCGGCCGGCCACCGGGTCGCCTCGGTCGACGTCCGGGGGCACGGAGAGTCCAGCGCCGGATGGCCGACGTACGCCCCGGCGGAGGTCGGCGCCGACCTGCTGGCCGTGGTCCGCGACCTCGACGCCGGACCGGCCGTGCTGGTCGGCAGCTCGTCCAGCGCGGCGGGGGTGGTCTTCGCCGCGACCGACGCGCCCGAGCTGGTCACCGGCATCGTGCAGATCGGCGCGTTCGTCGGTCAGCCGAAGCTCAACCCTCTGCTGCGGATGGCGATGGGGGCCGTGCTGCGCAGCCCTCGACTGTTCGGAATGTTCCACAACACGCTCTTCCCGGTGCACCGGCCCGACGACGACGCCGCGTACCGCAGGTCGATGGTGGCCAACCTGCGCGAGCCCGGCCGGATGGCCGCGGTCCGTGGCGTGATCGAGCCGGTCGAGCCGCACTGGACCGCCCGCGCCCCGCAGGTCCGGCAACCGGTGCTGGTGCTGATGGGTGCCAAGGACCCGGATTTCCCCGACCCGGGAGCCGAGGCGCGCGCCGCCCGCCGGCTCTTCCGCACCGCCGAAGCTCGGATGATCGAGGAGTCCGGCCACTACCCGCACGCCGACCGGCCGCAGCGCACCGCCGACGAGTTGCTCGGCTTTCTGGCGGTGTGCGCCGGTGCCTAGGGTCGGCCTCAACCAGCAGACCGTCGTGCGGGAGGCCGCCCGGCTGGCCGACGAGGTCGGCTACCAGCAGCTCACCCTCGCCGCGCTCGCCAGCCGGCTCGGCGTCGCGCTGCCCAGCCTCTACAAGCACGTGCGGGGGGCGGACGCGTTGGACCAGAAGCTCTCCGCCCTGGCCACCGCCGAGCTGGCGACGGAGATGACCACCGCCGCCGTCGGCCGGGCCGGCGGCGACGCGCTCCGGGCGATGGCCGACGCCTACCGTGGCTACGCCCACCGGCACCCCGGCCGCTACCCGGCCACCCAACGGGTGCCCGATCCGGCCGACCCGGAGCACGTCGAGGCGGGCGAGCGCGCGGTCGGTGCCGTCTTCGCGGTACTACGCGGGTACGGGCTCACCGACGACGACGCGGTGGACGCGACCCGGGCCCTACGCAGCGCTCTGCACGGCTTCGTCGCCCTGGAGGCCGCCGGCGGCTTCGGCCTGCCCCAGGATGTCGACCGCTCGTACCACCAACTGGTCGCCGGCATGGACGTCGCGTTCCGCTCCTGGCCCGACCCCCAGCAGAGCGCGGCGCAGCAGGGCGGGGAGCAGCAGTCGTGATCCGAGCGCTCGGGCTTTTGCTGATCTTCCTGTTGGAACTGGCCGTGCTGGCGATCGGCGCGCGCTGGGGCTGGGCACTGGACGCGCCCACCGCGGGCAGGCTGCTCGCCGCCATCGGCGTGCCGCTGCTGCTCGCCGGACTCTGGGGTGCTCTCGGTTCGCCGCGAGCCCGGCTGCCGCTGCGCCCGCCAGCCAAGTTCGCGTTCCAGACCGGCTGGTTCGTGCTCGGCGGCGCGATGCTCGCCCTGCTCGGGCAGCCGTGGCTCGGCCTCGCCCTGGTCGTCGTCTGGGTGGTCGTCACGATCCTGCTGCGCCGCGCCACCTGACCGGACCACACGCCGGGCGGTACCGGCCTCGCCCCGTCCACCGATTGGTCGTACCCTTCGGCGGGTGACTGACGGGGTGCAGCAGCCAGCACCACGGCGGCTCTGGCCGCTGTGGACGGTGCTCGTGGTGGTCGTCCTGCTGCTGGGCTGCGGCCTGCCGGCGCTGCTCGTCGTCGGAGTGATCCGGGAGGGCGGTGCCCGGTCGACACTCAGCCGGGTCGGCGCCTCGGCGACCGACGACCCGGCCACCGCGGCGGCCCGAGCGCTGGCCGACCGGATGACCGCCCAGCTCGACCGGCAGTCCACGGCACTGCTCGGCGGCGACCGTGCCGGCTTCCTCGCCATCGCCGATCCCACCACGCACGCCGACCTGCGCCGGCGCTTCGCCGCACTACGCGAGCTCAAGGTGACCGTCTGGCGGGCGGAGCCGAGCGGTCTGCCCGCGCCGATCGTGGGCAAGCCGGGAGAGTGGCGCCTCCTGGTGCGCTTCCAGTACTGCTTCGTCGCACCGAACTGCCGGCCCAGCCCGGTGCTGATCGGCACCCGCTGGCGGGAGAACGGCGAGCAGCCCCGCCTGGTCGCCATGGAAGAGTCCAAGT
The DNA here is from genome assembly GCF_014201145.1 of Micromonospora parathelypteridis. Lineage (NCBI taxonomy): Bacteria > Bacillati > Actinomycetota > Actinomycetes > Micromonosporales > Micromonosporaceae > Micromonospora > Micromonospora parathelypteridis. The sequence continues at coordinate 2,637,160 of NZ_JACHDP010000001.1, read as the reverse complement.
CGGTGGAGACCGGCACCCGGCCGTGGGAGATCAGCGACCTGGCCGTCGCGATCGGCGCGCGGACCATCGTCGCCACCACCCCGGCGCTGCGCGGCAAGCTGCCCGGCCTGCTGGCCCAGGCCGAAGCGGCGGCCAAGGTCGCCGACGGGTACGTGGTCGCCGGCTCGCCGCCGGATCGCTACCGGATCTTCTACGCCGGCCGCACCGAGTGGCAGCGCTGGTACGGCGGCGATCGACCAGAATGGACCGGCGGTTACGCGGTGACCGTCGGCGGCGGCCACCACGAGGTGGTGCTCAACGCCGACGGGCTCCCCAGCAGCGGCACCGACGACCTGCTCCGGCACGAGTTGACCCACGCGGCCTCGCTGCCGGAGCGCGGCTATCCGGGTAAGACCACCTGGTGGCTGGTGGAAGGGCTGGCCGAGTTCGCCGGCGCCGGCGGTCAGGCGGTCGACCGGTACGAAGGGCTCGCCGAGGTGCGGAAACTGGTCCGGGGCAACTGGGATGGCAAGTTGGCGGGCATCAACCCCGCCGACGACGCCTCCGCCGAGCAGGTCAGTGGCAGCTACGGCGTCGGCTACCTCGCGGTCCGGCACCTCGTCGACCGGTACGGGCCACAGCGGCTGCTCACCTTCTTCAAGGCCGTGGTGCACGAGCGCAAGACCCTCGACGTGGCCGCCGAGGAGGCGTTCGGCGAGCAGTGGTCGACGCTGCACGACGAGTGCGTCGCGTACGTCCGCGCCGCCACCGCCTGACGGGCTCCTGGGCGGTGCGACGGTGAGCCGTACCATCGATGGGTGCGCCGCCCCCAGTTGCCGCGGCCGTCCAGCGCCACGCGGCCCCGCCTGCTCACCGCCCTGACCGCCGTCGCCGTCCTCACCGTCACCACCGCCGCCTCGTGCGGCGACGACGACCCCGACCTCGCGCTGGCGTCGGCGGCCCGCAACCAGGTCAGCGAGGTGATCGACGCGCCGGCGACCGTGACCGCCCGGGCCGCGGCCACGCTCACCGCTCCCGCCGACGGCACCCTGGCGAGCCTGCGTGTCCAGCCTGGACAGCAGGTGAAGCGCGGTCAGATCCTCGCCGTGGTCGACTCGCCCTCGGCTCAGCAGCGGCTTCGTCAGGCGAAGCAGGCGTTGGAGGCGGCGAAGCGCGCCGGGCGGGGTGTCTCCACGGGTGACCTGACCGGCAGTCGGCGTGGCACCGACAAGGCGGCCGACGAGGCGTTCGACGCCGCCCGGAAGGCCGCCGACAAGATCGCCGACCCGCAACTGCGGGACGCGCTGCTGACCCAGGTGACGTCCGCGCAACGGCAGTACGCCGCCGCCGCTCGCAGCGCCGACCAGGCCGTCCGCGCGGTGCAGCGGGGGATCAGCGGGCTGAGCTCCGCCGTCGGCGCGCTCTCCGCGGCGCAACGGCTGCAGGCCCAGCAGGCGTACGACCTGGCGAAGGCGACAGTCGACGCGCTGACCCTGCGCACCCCGATCGCCGGGGTGGTGCAGCCGGGTGGCACCCGGGCCAGCGGTGGGTCGACCGGGGGCCTCGCGGGGCTGCTGGAGCAGGCCGGTGGCGCCCAGGCGGCCGGCATCGACCCGTCCGTGCTGACCCCCAGCCAGGGTGGGCCGCCCGCCGGGGTGGACGACGCGGTCGCGGTCGGCGGCCAGGTCAGCGCCGGCACGCCGGTGCTGACCGTGGTGGACACCGGGCAGTTGGGGCTGCTCGCCGAGGTGGACGAGACGGACGTGCTGCTGGTCAAGGCCGGCGTGACCGCCACCGTCGAGCTGGACGCCGTCACCGGTGCCAGCTACGACGCGACGGTCCGTTCGGTGGACGTGCTGCCCACCAACTCCGCGCAGGGCGGGGTCACCTACCGGGTACGCCTCGCACTGGGCGCCGGGAAGCTGGCCGAGGACGAGCCCGCGCCCAACCCCCGGCCCGGTATGAACGCGATCGTGCACCTGCGGGTACGCGAGGCCGCCGACGCGGTGACCGTCCCCGCCTCGGCGGTGTTCTCCTCCGACGGCCGGGACGCGGTCTGGGTGGTCCGCGACGGCAAGGCTGGCCGGGCGGCGGTCACCGTGGGCGTACAGGGGTCGGATCTGGTGCAGATCCTCAACGGCGTGCAGCCCGGCGACCGGATCGTGGTGCGCGGCACCGATCAGGTGCGCGACGGCCAGGAGGTGCGGTGACCGGCGCACCGCCGGCGATCGAGGCGGTGGACGTTTCCCGGACGTACCAACTGGACGGGGTGTCCGTCGAGGCGTTGCGCGGGGTGTCGCTGGTCGTGCAACCGGGGGACTACGTGGCCCTGGTCGGCCCGTCCGGCTCGGGCAAGTCCACTCTCATGCACCTCCTCGGTGGGCTGGACCGGCCCACCGGTGGCCGGTTGGTGATCGGCGGGCGGGACGTCAACGCCCTCGCCCCGCCGGAGATGGCCACCCTGCGCAACGAGACGATCGGCTTCGTCTTCCAGGCGTTCCACCTGCTGCCGCGTACCTCGGCGGTGGAGAACGTGGCGCTGCCGCTGGTCTACCGGGGTGTGCCGGCCCGGCAGCGTCGGGAGCGGGCGGCGGCGATGCTCGGCCGGGTCGGCCTCGGGCACCGCCTCGACCACCGGCCCAACCAGATGTCCGGCGGTGAGCAGCAACGGGTGGCGATCGCCCGTGCGCTGGTCACCGAACCGACGGTGCTGCTGGCCGACGAGCCCACCGGCAACCTGGACAGCGTCACCGGCACGGCGGTGCTGGAGCTGTTGGAGCAGTTGAACGTGGAGTCCGGGGTGGCGCTGGTGATGGTCACCCATGACCAGGAGGTGGCAGCCCGGGCCCAGCGCCGGATCACGATGCGTGACGGTGTGGTCGTGGCGGACAGCGACACCAAGCATGATCGACCGCCGTCCGTTGATCACGGTCGACCTGCGACACTGGTTGCCGCTCCCAGCGCGGAGCCCCGGTCCGCGTCCGGAAGCGGCCCGGGGCACCCGTCCGGTGGCTCCGGTGGCGCCGCCGGAGCCACCGGGCGCCTTCCGCGGGAGGTCGACCCGGGCAGACCCGAGGTCGAGCGGCCGGGAGGCGCGGCGTGAGGCTCGCCGAGGCGTGGCGGGTGGCGCTGGACGCCCTGCGGGCCAACCGGTTGCGCAGCGCGCTGACCATGCTCGGAGTGATCATCGGGGTGGCCTCGGTGGTCCTGCTGGTGGCCATCGGCACCGGCACCAAACAGAAGGTCGAGCAACAGGTCGAGGGCCTCGGCTCCAACCTGCTGCTGGTCGTCCCCGGCCGGATCGAGGTCGGCAACGCCCCGGTGGTCTCGCCGCTGACCCTCAAGGACGCCGACGCCGTCAGCCGGGTGGTCGGCGACCCCGACCGGGTGGCCGTCACCGTCGCCTCGGGGGCGACCGCGCGGGCCGGCAACCGCTCCGACTTCACCACCGTGCAGGGAGTGCTGGAGACCACCCCGGCGGTGTTCACGCGGTCGCTGGCCCGGGGCCGCTACCTCACCGGCACCGACGTGGACACCAGCCGGCGGGTGGCGGTGCTCGGCGACGCGGTGGCCCGCACGCTCTTCCCCGACCGGGACCCGCTCGGCCAGCAGGTGGCGCTGGCCGGGGTGCGGTTCCGGGTGATCGGCGTCTTCGCGCCACTCGGGCAGAGCCTCGGCGTCGACCGGGACGACGAGGTGCACGTGCCGGTCACCGCCGCGCAGCGGCTCTGGGGCACCCAGCGGGTGGACGGCATCGCGGTGAAGGCACCGGACCGCGAGCGGATCGAGGAGCTGGGCGAACGGATCGTCGCCGAGCTGACCCGGCGCCACCCGGACACCGAGTTCAGTGCTGTCACCCAGCAGCAGATCCTCGGCGTGCTCGGCGACATCCTCGGAGTCCTCACCGGCGTACTCGCCGCCATCGCCGGCATCTCGTTGCTCGTCGGCGGCGTCGGGGTCTCCAACATCATGCTGGTCAGCGTCCGGGAGCGGACCCGGGAGATCGGGCTGCGCAAAGCCGTCGGTGCGCGTCCCCGCGACATCGGGGTGCAGTTCCTGCTGGAGGCGGTGCTGCTCACCACGATCGGTGGGCTCACCGGGATGGCGCTCGGCGTGGGGACCGCCCTGCTGGTCGACGCGCTGTCGCCGATCCCGGCCGCGGTCACCTGGTGGTCGTTGGCGCTCGCCTTCGGCGTATCGGCGGTGGTGGGCATCGTCTTCGGGGTCGTCCCCGCGCAGCGCGCCGGCCGACTCGACCCGGTGGTCGCGCTGCGCGCCGAGTGATCAGCGTCGGGCAACCGGGACGTCGGGCGCAGGCGGGGAGATACCGGAAGCGCGGATCGGGTGAACCGGCGAGGAGAATCATGATCAGTTGTACGAAGGGATCGCGCCGGTCACAGCCGCCCCGCTACCGTACTGGTAACACGCGCGTCGCCGCCCGGCCCGGAGCATCCGTCGGGTTGGCACGCGCCGGGCATGGGATGGGTTGGTGAGCCATGGCCGGGTCACAGTCCGACGGACGGCTGTCGGAGGTCAGGTTCCTGACCGTCGCGGAGGTCGCGACGGTCATGCGGGTGTCGAAGATGACGGTCTATCGCCTGGTGCACAGCGGTGAGCTCACCGCCGTCCGGGTCGGTCGGTCATTCCGGGTGCCTGAGCATGCGGTGCACGAATATCTCCGGGGTGCTTTTCAAGAGACCGCCTGAGTCACCGCCCCGCCCTCCGGGTGCCAGTTAACCGGCATCGACGGGGGCGCGTTGGTCCGGCTGACGCCCTCCGGCTACCCTGGAGCCCGACCGAGACCCCACCGGTGCGCCCCGCCGCCCAGACTGGTCCGGTCCGTTGTCCGCAAGCGGTCGCCGTCGCCACCTGCGTGGTGTCATCCGGTCCGCCCCGCACGTTGTATCGAAAGGCTGTCGTATGGGCTCGGTGGTCAAGAAGCGCCGTAAGCGCATGGCTAAGAAGAAGCACCGCAAGCTGCTGCGCAAGACCCGCGTCCAGCGTCGCCGTCTCGGCAAGTGATCGCCGCCGGGCTCAGAGCCCGGCGTTCGGCGTCACTTGCCAAACTGTCGACCCCCGGAGGCTCAGGTGATCAGGCCGTGGTCGTCCCGGCTCGATCCTCCCTGCCGGGGTAGGTGCGTCAGATGACCCCCGGTGGCACCTCAGGTGCTCCGGGGGTCGTCCTCGTCACCGGGGTGGGCCGCTATCTGGGTGCCCACGTGGCGGCCCGACTGGCCGCGGACCCGCGCATCGAACGGGTCATCGGGGTCGACGCTCCGGACTCCGGCACCGAGTTCACCGATCTGCTGGACCGGGTCGAACGGATCCGCGTCGACTCCGGCTCGCTCGGTGGCATCCTCGCCGACCTGGACGTCGACGCGGTCGTGCACCTCGCCCTGGCCAGCTCCGCGGACCCGCAGCACGGTGGCCGGTCCGCCATGAAGGACCAGAACGTCATCGGCACCATGCAGATGCTCGCCGCCTGCCAACGGGCACCCCGGCTGCGTAAGCTCGTGGTCCGCTCGTCGACCGCCGCGTACGGGGTGTCGTTCCGGGACCCGGCGGTCTTCACCGAGGAGACCGAGCCCCGCGAGGTGCCGCGCGGTGGGTTCGGCCGCGACATCCTCGACATCGAGGGGTACGTCCGTGGCTTCCGGCGTCGCCGGTCCGACGTCACGGCGACCGTGCTGCGTTTCGCCCCGTTCATCGGTTCGACCGCCGACACCACGCTGACCCGTTACTTCTCGCAGCCGTTCGTGCCGACCGTCTTCGGCCGTGATCCCCGTCTGCAGTTCCTGCACTTCGACGACGCGTTGGAGGTGCTGCACCGGTCGATCGTGGAGGACCATCCCGGCACCTACAACGTCGCCGGCCCGGGGGTGCTGTCGCTGTCCCAGGCGATCCGGCGAGCCGGTCGGGTGGCCGTGCCGGTGCTGGAGCCGAGTCTCTCCGGTGCCGCCACGCTGGCCCGCACCATGGGCTTCGGCCGTTACGGCCTGGACCAGGTCGACCTCTTCGTGCACGGCCGGGTGGTCGACACCACCCGGCTTGAGCAGGAGTACGACTTCACGCCCCGCTCCACGGCCGAAGCGTTCGAGGACTTCATTCGTGCCCACCACGGTGGGGTGGTGGTCACGCGGGGTCAGTTGGCCGCCGCTGAGCAACTCGTCCTGGACGGCATCCGCCAGGTGCGCTCCGCACTGCAGGAGCGGTTGTCATGACCGGGCCAGCGGCGGGGCGCGACCCGCAGGGGGTCGGGCGTTTCGACGTACCGCAGCAGTCGCCCACAGCCGATCCGGAGCCGGCGCGGCGCAACGGACATCGACCGGCGGTGCAGGTCCCCCCGGCCGAGCCGGCGGTGCCGGACCGGCCGGGCGACCACTGGGACCGTAAGGTCGCGAACGGCCTGGCGTTCCTGCGCCGACGGCTCTCCGGCGACTACGAGGTCGACGAATTCGGCTTCGATTCGGAGTTGACCGACGCCGTCTTCCACCCGCTACTGCGGCTGCTCTACCGCGACTGGTTCCGCACCGAGGTCAGTGGGGTCGAGCACGTGCCCGTCGACGGCCCCGCCCTGGTGGTCGGCAACCACTCGGGGACGGTGGCGCTGGACGCGTTGATCCTCTCGGCGGCGCTGCACGACAAGCATCCCGCCCACCGGTACCTGCGGCTGCTCGGCGCTGACCTGGTCTTCCGGATGCCGGTGGTCTCCGAGATCGCCCGCAAGACCGGCGGCACGGTGGCCTGCAACCCGGATGCCGAGCGGCTGCTCGGCGGCGGCGATCTGGTCGGTGTGTTCCCCGAGGGTTTCAAGGGCATCGGCAAGCTCTACGCCGACCGGTACAAGCTGCAACGGTTCGGGCGCGGCGGGTTCGTTTCGGCGGCGCTGCGCACCGGCACGCCGATCGTGCCGGTCGCCATCGTCGGCGGCGAGGAGATCTACCCGATGCTCGCCGACATCAAGCCCCTGGCGCGGCTGCTCAAGCTGCCCTACTTCCCGGTCACGCCGACCTTCCCGTGGCTCGGCCCGTTGGGCATGGTGCCGCTGCCCAGCAAATGGCTGATCGAGTTCTGCCCGCCGATCCCCACCGCCCACCTGACCGACTCCGCGGATGACCCGTTGGTGGTCTTCAACCTCGCCGACCAGGTGCGGGAGACCATTCAGCAGACCCTGCACACGCTGCTGGAGCGACGGCCCGACCCGTTCGGCCCGTGAGAGCCTGAGTCAGCCGGCGCGGCGACGGCGCTGCAGTGCCAGGCCGGCGGTGACCGCGCCGGCGACCAGACCGGCTGCCGCGGTCGACGGCACGGCGATCTTGACCGCCCGACGGCCGGTGCGGAAGTCCCGCACCTCCCAGCCGTGCTGGCGGGCCTGCCGCAGCAGGGCGCCGTCCGGGTTGACGGCCACCGCCCTGCCCACGGAGGAGAGCAGCGGCAGGTCGTTGGCCGAGTCGCTGTAGGCCGCGCAGCGGACCAGGTCGAGCCCTTCCACGGCGGCGAGTTGGGTGACCGCCTCGGCCTTCGCCGGCCCGTGCATCAGGTCACCCACCAACCGCCCGGTGTACGCCCCGTCCACCACCTCGGCCACCGTGCCGATGGCACCGGTCAGGCCGAGCCGGGCGGCGATCACCCGACCGATCTCCACCGGGGCGGCGCTGACCAGCCAGACCCGCTGGCCGGCCTCCAGGTGACGTTGAGCGAGCTGGTGGGTGCCGGCCCAGATTCGGGGAGCCATCATCTCGTCGAAGATCTCTTCGGCGAGGCGCTCCACCTCGTCGACCCGCCAGCCCTCGACGAAGGCCAGCGCGGCCTCCTTGGCCAGGGACATGTCACCGGCGTGCTCCCGGGCCAGCAGCCGGAACCGGAGCTGCTGCCAGGCGAATCGCGCCAGGTCGGCGGTGGTGAAGTAGTTCCGGGAGGCGAGCCCGCGGGCGAACCAGTAGATCGACGCGCCCTGCATCATCGTGTTGTCCACGTCGAAGAACGCTGCGGCCGTCGGGTCCGGTGCGGGGGCGGTGACCGGGGCGAGGTCGGTCTCCGCCCAGCCTGCGGTGTGCCCCTCGGCGTCGGTACTGACCGTCACCTTACGGCTGCGCGCCACGCGACTCCCTTCCTGCCTGGAACAACGGATGCCTCCAGCGAGGGTAGCCGCCGTACGCGGTCGACCGGCCGGGCACAGAGCGAACTGTGGCGCGGCCGGTCGGACGTGCGGTATAGGGGCGCGGGTCAGCGAGCCCCGGGGCAGGTGCTCGGATCGGGGCCGAGGGCATCGCTGGCGGTCGGCGCCGGGAGGCCGCAGGCGATCGCCGCGCGCAGCGTGTCCGAGCGCTCCCGGACGCTCTCCAGCAGGTGCAGCGACCGCTGCGTCCGGTCCCGGTCGACGCGGGTGCTCCCGTCGAGCAGGCCGCTCACCGCCCGGCGTTGGCTCGTGACGAAACTGTTGAGCGTGTCCAGGCTGCCCGACTCGGCCCGCTGCACCGCGGCGGTGGTCAGCAGGCGAACGCCCTGCCGGGTGTCGGCGTCCATGTCGTCGAGGACCGCGCTGTAGCCGATCCGGTCACCGCGCAGCTTGGCGGCCTCGCCGAGTCTGGTCCGGGCGAAGTCCAGGAAGAGCTGGCCACGGCTGATGTCGGAGCTGGCCAGCGCGAGTTGAGCCCGTTCGGTCGAGCGCTTCATCCCGTACAGCGCGTCGCCGGGCACCGCGTTCTCGCTGGCGGCGGAGATGCCGGAGACGGCGATGGCGCCGGCGGCGATGCCGACCAGGATCGCGCCCCGGGCTCGGGCCCGGCGGGCGGTGGCGGCTGGCAGCAGCCGCCCACGGGCGGCCGTGCTGGGCCGCGTGGCGGCCGGTTCGCTGGCCGCCGGTGCGGTGCCCAGCCCTTCCCGTTCGGCGGTGGCGAGCAGCATCGCCCGCAGGCCGGTCCGGAAGTCCTGGTCCACCTCGACAGCCGGTGGGTCGACGCTGAGCCGCTGGCCCACTGCGACGAGCGGCGCGAGTTGACCGTCCACCCGGGATCGCACGTGGTGTCGCCGAGCGCCGTTGGCCTCGTCGAGAAGCTGCGCGAAGCGCTCGGCGCGCCGACGGGAGAAGAGGATGTCGTCCACCGCAGGCACCTCCTCTCGCTGGTCACGGCCGGTCGGCCGCCGTCGTTGCCGACGACCGGGCGGCATTGTGACACCACGGAGGTGAGGTGCCGCCGGCATGCCGGTCGGACCTCGGTGACCCGGGCCTGCCGGGACGTCCACCGGTCGCACCCGGAGAAACGCGGCGGACCGGGCACGGGTTACGGGCCTGGCGGGGCGGAAATTACAGAAAGTGATCGTCGTCACCGGGCGGGACCGACTCTGAGCTGCACGGACGTCGATCGACGTCCATCGGTCCCGCCGCCAGAAACTACGGCTGGAAGCCGTCAGGCAGGAGTCGGGCCAGAGCGCGGACGGCCCGGTACTGGAGTGCCTTGATGGCACCCTCGTTCTTGCCCATCGCGCGGGCCGTCTCGGCGACCGAGAAGCCCTGCAGGAAGCGGAGCACGATGCACTCCTGCTGCTCCGGGTTGAGCTGCTTCACGGCGGTGAGCAGCGCGACGTTGGTGATGTGCTCCACCACCGCCGCCTCCGGGCTGCCCTCCGGGCCGCGGTCCTCCCGATCGGCGTCGAGCACGTCGCCGGTGGTGACCTCCAGCCGGTACCGGCCCGACTTGAAGTGGTCCGCGACCAGGTTGCGAGCGATCGTCACCAGCCAGGCGCCGAGGTCGCGGCCCTGCCAGGTGAAGCTGCCGATCCGCTTCAGCGCGCGCAGGAAGGTGTCCGAGGTCAGGTCCTCGGCGAGTTGGCGGTTGCCGACCCGGAAGTAGACGAACCGGAACACGGTGTCCACGTACCGGTCGTAGATCAGACCGAACGCCTCGGACTCGCCGGCCTGGGCCCGCTCGATCAGCGTCCAGACCTCGGTGGCCGGGTCGGACGGGTCCGGGCGGCTCGGGAAACCGGTCGGGGTGGTAGTGGCCGGCACTGCCGGAAGCACCGCTGTCTCGCCCGCCGCCGGGTCGGTGGTCACCACCGGTGTCTCGCTGCCCCGTCGACCCTGCGCAGGCATGGTCGGTCGGGCCGGAACGGCAACCCGGCCACCGGTCGGTCTCGCGTTTCCGCCGGGCACCGCGGGCCGCGGCGGCGGCTCGTTGTGGTGTGGCCGGCTGCGGATCCGTTGCGCCGCGCCGTCGCCCCGCACGGCGGGGCCGTGTGGTTCGTCCAGCGGGGCACGGGCCGCCGGTCGCTCGTTGACGTGGGAGCGTGCCGGCTGGCCGGTCAGGCCGACGGGGCGTTCCGCATAACCGAAGGTGGTCACCGGCTTGCCCCCGTCGGATCGGTCGCCGGACGGGCCGGTCTGTTCGTTGGGGCCGGTCTTTGTGTCGTCGGGGCGGACCGACCGGGCAGCCGGTCGGGCAGGACGGTCGCGGGGGTTGCCGACGGGCGGCAAATCCCCTGGAGGTGCTGGTCCAATGCGCTCACAGGCACGGGGGCCTCCTCGGGCTGAGGGGTGTCGACTCACGGCAAATGGGGTGACCCGACCCGAGTGATGATAGGGCCAACGTCACCCGCGCGTGGCAAGTCCGTTACACAAGGCGGAAGTATTTCCCGCTCTGCCGTACCGGCGGCGGACCGGTTGTCCGTCGTGTGCGATTGACTTTCCGTCGGGCCGGTGTTCCAGGATGGATACCCTGGTCGGAGCGGGTGGCCCGTTCGGCTGACCCGCCGCCCCGGGTGGCGACGCGGGCGCGGCCGAATCGGCCGCCGGCGACTCCGCGCATCCCATCGACAGGACCTGATCGTGCCGCCGGTGGCACACAGGACAGTCCCGTCAACGGGACTCTGCGACATCGCCGTCCGGGCGCGGATGAGACTGTGCCGACGTAACGTGGTGCCGGCGCCGGGGCGACCGGCGACGATGCCGACCGACCCACCGGCGATCGCCCACCCCACGGAGGTAACCGATGTCCAGTGACGCCCGGCTCGCCCTGATCACCCGACCCGGCTGCCACCTGTGCGACGACGCCAAGGCGGCGCTCGACCGGGTGGTGGCGGTCACCGGCGACAAGTGGGTCGAGTGGGACGTCACCGCCGACGAGGGCCTGGAGCGGGAGTACGGAGACCGGCTGCCGGTCGTGATGCTCGACGGCAAGGAGCACGGCTACTGGCGGGTCGAGGAGGACCGGCTGCTGCGGGACCTGACCACGCCGCAGCTCTGAGCGGTGCCTATGGTGCTCTGATGACCCCTGCGCACCCCCACCTCGTGTGGGACTGGAACGGCACCCTGCTCAACGACCTCAGTCTGGTGGTGTCCGCCACCAACGTCGTGTTCACGAGCCTCGGTGGGCCGACGGTCACCCTCGACGAGCACCGGGTGCGGTTCCGCAGGCCGATCGCCGAGTACTACGCCGAGGTGCTGGGGCAGGCCGTGGACGACGACGAGTTCGGCCGACTGGACCGGATCTTCCACGACGCGTACCGCACCGGGTTGACCACCTGTGAGCTGGCCGCCGACGCGCGCACCGCGATGGCCGCGTGGCCGGGCAGCCAGAGTCTGCTCTCCATGTGGTTCCACGAGGAGTTGGTGCCGACCGTGCACACGTACGGGTTGACCGGCCACTTCACCCGGGTCGACGGGCTGCGGGCGACGGTCGGCGGCGGCCGTAAGGCCGAGTCGCTCGAGCTGCACTTGGCGGAGCTGGGCGTGGACGGCGCCTCGGTGGTGCTGATCGGCGACTCCATCGACGACGCGGACGCGGCGCTCGCGGTGGGCGGCCGTGCGGTGCTCTACACGGGTGGGTTCACCGATCCGGCCCGGCTGCGCGCCTCCGGTCACCCGGTGGCCGACACTCTCACCGACGCGGTGCGGCTGGCCCGGGAGGTCAGTTCCGCAGATAGGTGAGGACGGCCAGCACCCGCCGGTGCTGCTCGGTGTCCGGTGGCAGGGTGAGCTTGGTGAAGATGTTGCGCACGTGCTTCTCCACCGCGCCGTCGCTGACCACGAGGGCGCGCGCGATGGCCGTGTTCGAGCGTCCCTCGGCCATCAGGGAGAGCACCTCGCGCTCGCGGGGGGTCAGCTCGCGCAGCGGGTCGTCCCGGCGGCGCCGGGCGAAGAGCTGGCCGACCACCTCCGGGTCGAGCACCGTGCCGCCGGCCGCGACCCTGCGCAGCGCGTCCAGGAACTCGTCGATCGCGGCCACCCGGTCCTTGAGCAGGTAGCCGATGCCGCCGCCGGCGCCGCCGGTGGTGGCCAGCAGGTCATCGGCGTACGAGACCTCGACGTACTGGGAGAGCACCAGGATCGGGCTACGCGGCACCAGCCGCCGCGCCTCCACCGCAGCCCGCAGCCCTTCGTCGGTGTGTGACGGCGGCATCCGGACGTCGACGATCGACACGTCCGGCCGGTGCTCCACGACTGCCTCGACGAGCGCGTCGCCGTCCCCAACGGCGGCCACCACCTGGTGCCCGCTCTCGGTCAGCAGCCGTACGAGCCCCTCCCGGAGCAGGACGGCGTCGTCGGCGATCACGATTCGCATGGCTGTGTTGTCTACCACGTTCGGCCCGTCCCGAGAGCGCGGCGCGGTGCCCGATCGGTCACAGCGGTAGCTCCGCGCGAATCTCGGTGGGGCCGCCGGCAGGGCTGACCACCATCAGTTCACCGCCGGCAGCCCGGACCCGGTCGGCGATGCCGGCCAGCCCGTGCCCCTTGGCCAGGTGCGCGCCGCCCTGCCCGTCGTCGCCGACCCGCACCTGGAGCTGGCCGCCCTGCCGGGCGACGGCGACCACGGCCTCGGTGGCCCGGCTGTGCTTGGCGACGTTGGTCAGCGCCTCGGACACCACGAAGTACGCGGTGTTCTCCACCGCCGGGTCGAGCCGCCCGTCCGGGGTGCCGAGCTGCGGGTCCACCTGGAGCTCGATCGGGATCAGCCCGCGCCCGGCGATCGCGGCCAGGGCGCTGGGCAGGCCACGGTCGACCAGGATCGGCGGGGCGATGCCCCGGGACAGTGCCCGCAGCTCGGCCAGCGTGTCCCGGGTCTGGGTGACCGCCTCGTCGATGGTCCGGCCGGCGGCCTCCGGGTCGGAGGCGAGCTGCATCCGGGCCCGGCTGAGGTCCATCGCCAAACGCACCAGGCGCTGCTGGGGGCCGTCGTGGATGTCGCGTTCCAGCCGGCGCAGCGCGGACGCCTCGGCGGAGACGGCGGCCCGCTTCTGCTCCTCCAGCACGGTGATCCGGTCCCGCATCTCGGCGACACCGGTCAGCATGGCCTTGGCGAAGCTGGCCTGGAGCAGCGCGCAACCCCGCACCACGATCGGCAGGGTGATCAGGAAGAACACCCCGAGCGCGGTGTACAGACCGATCCGGGCCGTGGTCGAGTCGCCCAGGCCGAGCAGTTGCGCCAGGTCCTGGTCACCCTCGCCGTCGGCTCGGGGCAGGGCCCAGTCGTAGGCCCAGTAGAGCGAGCCGGTGATCGCCGCCGCCCACCAGGCCAGGGCCACCACGAAGGTGCCAGCCGCCGCGATCAGCCGCAGGATGCCGTGTGCCAGGTCGAGCCAGGACTGGGCGTCCCGCATGGGCACGAAGATCCGCCGCCAGGCGTTGGCTCCCGCCTCGGGCAGCCGGTAGTGCGGCCGGATCCGGGGCTGTCGGAGCACCGAGGGCAGCCGCAGCCGCTCGATGTCGGCCAGCCCACGGGCGGCGTAGAGGGTGCCGCTGAGGATCGGCAGACCGATCACCGTGACCACCAGGCCGATGCCGACCGCGAGGCCGACCAGGAGGACGACGAAGCTGGCCACCGCCAGTGGCAGGCCGAGCAGCACGTACCCGGAGTCGACGAAGAGCTGGCGGGGGATGCTCGGTGCCAGGATCGGTTGGTCGCTGGTGGCGGCAACTGCGGTCATGCCCTGAAGGCTAGGCATCTGCGCTCTCCGTCCCCATCCCGAAGCCCTGCCTCTCCCTCGTAGTGCTGTCCCTACCACCTCGGGGAGGGCCGAGCGAGGCTCGGCGCGGGATTGGTCAGAGAAGTCGGGATTGAGCAATAATCGCCCGGGCGGCGAAGGCGAAGACCCGTCGGATCGATCTTGCGGAATGGAGGTGCTGGTGAGGTTGCGTCACGCAGCGGCAAGATCGCGATTTGTGCACGTCTTCACAAGCGCCTACTCTGTGACTCCGACGCGCCCTGCTAGCACAGCCGGCAACCTCGGTCGCCAGCGGGAGTCCATAAGCGGCCGACCAGCGGAGTTGGCCGAGGATCGCACCGCACGGAGTCTCATGAGTCAGCACCGTCACCCAGGCGCGCCCGGCCGCGCCGGTGCCGTACCGGCGCTCCCGGATCTGCCCGAGGCGACCGTCGCTCGGCTCCCGGAGTACCTGCGCGCGCTGCACAACCTCGGCGACACCGGGCACGAGACGGTGTCCAGCGAGGGTCTCTCCGCCGCCGCCGGAGTCAACTCGGCCAAGCTCCGCAAGGACCTCTCCCACCTCGGCTCGTACGGCACCCGGGGGGTGGGCTACGACGTCGCGCTGCTGATCGAGCAGATCGAGAATGTGCTCGGGCTCACCCAACGACGGGCAGTCGCCCTGGTCGGCGTGGGTAATCTCGGTCACGCTCTGGCCGGCTACGACGGCTTCGCCGGCCGAGGCTTCCGGATCGCCGCACTGCTCGACGCCGATCCCTCCCGGGTCGGCGAGGAGATCAACGGCCTGGTAGTCCGGCATGTCGACGACCTGCCGACGGTCGCCGCCGAGGAATCCCTCGCGATCGGCGTGATCGCCACCCCCGCCGCCGCGGCCCAGCAGGTCGCCGACCAACTGGTCGCCGTCGGCGTGACAAGCATCCTCAACTTCGCGCCGTGCGTACTCTCGGTTCCGGAGGGGGTCGACGTGCGCAAGGTCGACCTCGCCATCGAGCTGCAGATTCTGTCCTTCCACGAGCACCGCAAGGCGTCGCTGACCGCGCTGCCCGCCACCGGCGGGTCCGCTCTCACCGCCCTGCCGGGCGGGTTCGCGGCCACCGACACCCAGGAGGCGATCGGCACGTGAAACTGCTCGTCGTCGGCGCGTCCTATCGGACCGCCCCGGTCGCCACGCTGGAGCAACTGGCCGTCCCTCCCGCCGACCTGACCCGCACCCTCGACCACCTGATCGCCCAGCCGTACGTGGCCGAGGCGGTCATCGTCTCCACCTGCAACCGGGTGGAGGTCTACGCCGCAGTGTCCGGTTTCCACGGTGGGCTCGGCGATGTCTGCGCCACCCTGGCCGAGCAGGCCGGCAGCTCGCCGGCGGCGCTCGCCAACCACCTGTACGTGCACTACGACACCGCCGCCGTGGATCACGTGTTCCGGGTCGCCACCGGTCTGGACTCGATGGTGGTCGGCGAGGCGCAGATCCTCGGCCAGCTGCGCGACGCGTACCACTGGGCCACCGGCGCCGACTCGGCCGGCCGGCTGCTGCACGAGCTGATGCAGCAGGCGCTGCGGGTCGGTAAGCGTGCCCACGCCGAGACCGGCATCGACCGGGCGGGCCAGAGCGTCGTCACCGCCGCGCTGGAGCTGGCGGCCGGGCACCTCGACGGTGACCTCGCCGGCCACCCGGCCCTGGTGGTCGGCGCTGGCGCGATGGGCTCGCTCGGGGTGGCCACGCTGTCCCGGCTGGGCGCCGGGCCGCTCACCGTCAGCAACCGGGGCGCCGACCGGGCCGTGCGGCTCGCCGAGTCGTACGGGGCGAGTGCCGCGCCGATGACCGCGCTGGTCGACACCCTCTCCACAGTGGACATCGTAGTGGCCGCCACCGCGTCCACCGAACCGGTCCTCACCCGGGCGGTGGTCAGCGCGGCGCTGGCCGAACGGGACCCGGCCCGCGGCCCGCTGGTCCTGCTCGACCTGGCCGTCCCGCGCGACGTCGAGGAGGGCGTCGCCGCGCTGCCCGGCGTCGAGGTGATCGACATCGACCGGATGGCGGCGCTGCTCGCCGACGGTCCGGCAGCCGCGGACGCGGCCGCCGTCGAACGGATCGTGCTGGGCGAGGTGGAGAGCTTCCTCACCTGGTTGCGCGGTGCCGACGTGGCACCCACCGTGGCCGCGCTGCGCGGCCGGGCCGACGACGTGGTCACCGCCGAGCTCCGCCGGCTGGCTCAGCGTCGCCCCGACCTCGGCGACGACCTGCGGGCCGAGGTGGCCCGCACGGTGCACCGGGTCGTGCAGCGGCTGCTGCACCAACCCACCGTCAAGGTCCGCCAGTTGGCCGCGGAGCCCGGCGGCGACCAGTACGCGGCCCTGCTGCGCGAGCTGTTCGACCTCGAGGTGCCGCAGACCTCGCCGGTGGACACCGTCCCCGACGTGCTCACCCCCGACTTCGGCATGGCGCTCCCCGGCATCGATCCGGTGTCCGGAGCAGACGCCGCCGAGCCGACCCCACCTACCGGAGGTGCGCGATGACCGCCCCCCTGCGTCTCGGCACCCGGGGCAGCACCCTGGCGATGGCCCAGTCCGGCCAGATCGCCGAGGCGGTGACCGCCGCCACCGGCCGCCCGGTCGAGCTGGTCGAGGTGGTCACCGCGGGCGACCGCTCCAACGCGCCGGTGCACCGGCTCGGCGTCGGGGTGTTCGTCTCCGCGCTGCGCGACGCGCTGACCGCCAGGACGATCGACTTCGCGGTGCACTCCTACAAGGATCTGCCCACGGCTGCCGCCGGCGGGCTGCACATCGCGGCGGTGCCGGCCCGGCAGGACCCGCGCGACGCGCTGATCGCCAAGGGCGGCCGGACGCTCGCCGAGCTGCCGCCCGGGGCGACCGTGGGCACCGGCGCGCTGCGCCGTATCGCCCAGCTGCACGCCCTCGGCCTGCAGCTGGAGGTCACCCCGATCCGCGGCAACATCGACACCCGCCTGGCGCGAGTGCTCGGCCCCGAGGCCGACCTCGACGCGGTCGTGCTGGCCCGGGCCGGGCTCGCCCGGATCGGTCGGACCGACGCGATCACCGAGACGCTGGATCCGATGCTGATGCTGCCCGCGCCCGCCCAGGGTGCGCTGGCGGTCGAGTGCCGGGTCGATGACCAGGACCTGGTCGAGCTGCTCGCGCTGCTCGACCACGCACCGTCGCGCGCCGCGGTCACCGCGGAACGCGCGTTGCTGGCGACCCTGGAGGCCGGGTGCAGCGCACCCGTCGCCGCCTACGCCGAACTCGCCGAAGGTGACGACGGCGATGAGATCTACCTGCGCGGGGCGGTGATCAGCCCGGACGGCACTCGTGACCTCCGGCTGTCCCGCACCGGAACGCCCGCCGACGCGGCGGAGATCGGTAAGGCACTCGCCGCCGAACTCCTCGAACTCGGCGCCGACTCGATCCTCGGCCACGAAGGACACACCGGCCCGGGGACCCAGCAATTTGGGAGCACAGAATGACCCGCACCCGTAAGCCCGTCGGCCGTATCGCGTTCGTCGGGGCTGGCCCCGGTGACCCGGGTCTGCTGACCCGTCGGGCACACGACGCCCTGGTCGACGCCGACCAGGTGATCTACGACCGGGGAGTCCCGGAGTCGTTGCTCGCCGTCGTCCGTGCCGACGCCAGGGACGATGCCGAGTTCACCCCCGCCGAGGGCGCGCCCGGGGACGTGGCGAAGGTGCTGATCTCCGCGGCCCGCTCCGGGTTGAACGCGGTGCACCTGGTCGCCGGCGACCCGTTCGGCCACGACTCGGTGGTGAAGGAGGTGCAGGCGGTGGCCCGCACCGCCGCCCACTTCGAGGTGGTGCCCGGCGTGGGCCAGGCCGAGGGTGTGGCCACCTACGCGGGGGTCCCGCTGCCGGGTGTGCGTACGGCCGCCGACGTCGAGGACGTCAGCGCACTGGACTTCGAGGCGCTGGCCACGGCCGTCGGTCGGGGTTCGCTCGCGCTCGCCGTGGACGCCGGTGACCTCGCCGCCGTCCGGGACGGGCTGCTCGCCGCCGGGGTCGACGGCACCACCGGCGTCGGTGTGACCGGCGACGGCACCGGCGAGACCCAGTACACGACCACGTCGACCGTCGACAGCTTCGTGGCCGCCGCCCTCGGTTTCACCGGCCGGGTGGTGCTCACCATCGGTGTCGGCGTGGGTCAGCGCGACAAGCTGAGCTGGTGGGAGAACCGCCCGCTGTACGGCTGGAAGGTGCTCGTACCCCGCACGAAGGAGCAGGCTGGCGCGATGAGCGCCCGGCTGCGCGCGTACGGGGCGATCCCGTGCGAGGTGCCGACCATCGCGGTCGAGCCGCCCCGCACCCCGGCGCAGATGGAGCGGGCCGTCAAGGGCCTGGTCGACGGCCGGTACGCCTGGGTGATCTTCACGTCGGTGAACGCGGTCCGCGCGGTCTGGGAGAAGTTCGCCGAGCACGGGCTGGACGCCCGGCACTTCGGCGGCGTCAAGATCGCCTGCATCGGTGAGGCGACCGCCGACGCGGTCCGCGCGTTCGGCATCCAGCCGGAGCTGATCCCCGCCGGGGAGCAGTCCTCCGAGGGGCTGCTGGCCGAGTTCTCCCCGCACGACGAGATCCTCGACCCGGTGGGTCGGGTGCTGCTGCCGCGCGCCGACATCGCCACCGAGACGCTCGCCGCCGGGCTCACCGAGCGCGGCTGGGAGGTCGACGACGTGACCGCGTACCGGACGGTGCGGGCCGCGCCGCCGCCCGCCGAGATCCGGGACGCGATCAAGTCGGGCGGGTTCGACGCTGTCTTGTTCACGTCATCCTCCACCGTGCGGAACCTCGTCGGCATCGCCGGGAAGCCGCACGCGCGTACCGTTGTTGCCGTCATCGGGCCCAAGACGGCGGAGACCGCGACGGAGTTCGGCCTGCGGGTCGACGTCCAGCCGCCGCACGCTTCGGTGCCCGACCTGGTGGAGGCGCTCGCCGCCTACGCCGTCGAGCTGCGCGAGAAGCTGGCCGCCATGCCGGCCAAGCAGCGCCGCGGCTCGAAGGTGCAGGGGCCGACCGCCCTGCGCTTCCGGTAGTCGTCTTCAGGAAGGCCTCTCATGTCGTACCCCGAGATCCGGCCCCGCCGTCTGCGCCGCACCCCGGCGATCCGCCGGCTGGTGTCCGAGACCCGGGTCGACCCGGCCGAGCTGGTCGTGCCGATGTTCGTGAAGGAAGGGCTCACCGAGCCCCGGGCCATCTCGTCGCTCCCGGGGGTGCTCCAGCACTCCCGGGACTCGCTGCGCAAGGCTGCGGTCGAGGCGGTCCAGGCCGGGGTCGGCGGGATCATGCTCTTCGGGGTGCCGGAGCAGCGGGACCCGACCGGCTCCGGCGGCATCGACCCGAACGGCATCCTGAACGTCGCCATCCGCGACGTGGTCGCCGAGGTGGGCGACGCCACGGTGGTGATGAGTGACCTGTGCCTGGACGAGTTCACCTCGCACGGGCACTGCGGGCTGCTCACCGCCGACGGCGAGGTCGACAACGATTCCACCCTGGCCGCGTACGCCGAGATGGCGGTGGCCCAGGCCGCCGCCGGGGTCGGCATGGTCGGGCCGTCCGGGATGATGGACGGCCAGGTCGGTGTGGTGCGCCGGGCGCTCGACGCCGCCGGGCACCAGGATGTCGCCGTGCTGGCGTACGCCGCGAAGTACGCCTCCGCCTTCTACGGCCCGTTCCGGGAGGCGGTGGAGTCGGCGCTGGAGGGCGACCGGCGCACCTACCAGCAGGATCCGGCCAACCTGCGGGAGTCGCTGCGCGAGGTGGCGTTGGACGTCGCCGAGGGTGCCGACCTGGTGATGGTCAAGCCGGCCCTGCCCTACCTCGACGTGGTGTCGGCGGTCCGGGCCGCGGTGGACGTCCCGGTCGCCGCCTACCAGGTCTCCGGCGAGTACGCGATGGTCGAGGCGGCCGCCGCGAACGGCTGGATCGACCGGGAGCGGGTGATGCTGGAGACGCTCACCTCGATCAAGCGGGCCGGCGCGCAGGTGATTCTCACCTACTGGGCGGTCGAGGCCGCCGAGCTGCTCCGCCAGCGCTACTGAGCGGCCCGGAGGCCGCGATCGCGCTGCGGCTCGATCGCGCTAGAACAAGGAAATAATGGCCTCCCCCGCGGGAAAGGCCACTATTTCCAGGATCGAGCGCGATCATCGCCGCGTTCTGCCGGTCAGGGCTGCTGCCCCGAGTGGTCGACGATCGCCATCCGCATGATGGCGGTGCTCTGGTAGAGCGACTCCTTGCCATCCCGCACCTGAAGGTCGCGCCTGCCGAGGTAGGCGTGGGTCTCCCGGTCGAAGATCAGGTCGAGGTGCGCGCCGAACACGCCCGGTGTCCGCAGCGCCACTCCACGCCGCCCGGCGGCGTCCCGCACCTCGCCCGGCACGACCGTGGCTCCGGGCACCTGGGCCATCACCTGGAACAATGCGCCGAGCGACTGCGGCGGTACGTAGCCCTGGAGCATCACCATCCCGTCGCCGAAGATCGTAGTTGGTTCGTTCCTGATGGCCTCCAGGTCCGCGCCGGCGGGTAGATCCAAGGGTCTCGGGTGGTCCCGCAGGTGCTGCGCCAACTGCTCCGGCTCGGTAGGCAGGCCCTGGAAATAGCCGGGCGGCGGAGACAGGTGCGAGACGTCGTCGGTGCGCCACTCGTCGGGGCGGCTCTCCAGCCGCCGTCGCTGCTGCCAGGTCGTGCCGTCGCCGACCGGCACCCAGCGCTGCAGCCGCTCCTTGATGTACGGGCCGGAATCTGGCAGCTCCCGGTAGGTCAGTCGCATTTCGATGAAGAGGAACTGGCCCGGGCGTGCCACCAGGTCCGGCTGCTGCCGGGCGGTCTCCGCGGCCTCGTTCAGGATCTCGGCCGCGCTCGCCGTGGGTGGAGCGTCGCCCAGGGTCTGGGCCAGCAACCCGCCGACGGTCAGCAGGGCGACCAGGCCGCCTACCCCGGCCAGGCGCCAGCCTGGCGCGCGCCACCGTGCGCCCCAGCGGGTCGCGCGAACGGTGTTCGGCGTGGTCAGCGCCGCTTCGGCGGCGGTCCGGGTGGTGACGTGTTCCTTCAACTCGACGAGAAGTCGTTCCTCGAAGTTGCCCAGGGGCTCTTCGGTGTGGGTCACGGTGATCGTCCCTCCGATCAGGCGAGCGCGGATTCGGACTGCGCGAGTGCGAGGCGTACGGCCCGGCGGGCCCGGTGCACACGGACCCGAGCGGCGACCGGGGAGATTCCGAGCGCGCCGGCCGCGTCCGCCAGGGACAGACCGTCGACGGCGACAAGCTCCAGCAGGGCGCGCGTACGTTCCGGTAGGCCGCTGAGGGCCTGATAGGTGCGGCGGGCCAGCGACTCCGCGTCGATGCGCTCCTCGATGCGGGCGATGTCGTCGGCGTCCAGCAGCCGTCGTCCCGCGACGCGACCGCTGGCCCGCAGGAGGCGGGTCGCCCGGCGGTGCTCGGCCGCGATGACGTTGCGGGCCACGCCGAAGAGCCAGGCCACCTCGTTGCCCCGCTCCGGCCGGTAACCGGCTGCGGAGTCGATCACCGCCAGGAACACCTCGGCGGTGAGGTCCGCGGCGGTGTGGGGGTCATCGACGCGGCGAGCGACGAACCGGCTGATCGTCTCGATGTGTCGGCGGTAGAACCGCTCGAACGCCGCGGAGTCCGTACCGATGGCGGTGAGATCCCCGCCGCCGGGGCTCGGGTTGGTCACAGGCCGTCCTCTCGTTGGCCGTCCTTACACCCCTTCATTGGTCTGGCGGCGGCGCGGCGTTACATCCGCCCGCGCGGGACGGACCTCTCGGCAAGATCGTGCTGAAACAAAGATGTAGTGGCCTCCTGGTCGGCGGAGGCCACTACATCCTGGATCGAGCGCGATCATGCGAAGGGCGGACCTCAGTCGTCGTTGGTGATCGTCCCCGTTGCCAGCGGGTCGGCCAGCCGTAGACCGGGCACACCTGCCACGAGCAGGGTCAGCTTCTCGTCCGACTCCCGCTTCCGGTCACCGCGCACGGTCACCGGGAAGGCGACCGACGTCTGCCCGGCAGCCAACACCTTGCAACCGGCGTACGGGTCGAAGTCGGAGCCGCCCTGCGCGGTGAGGCCGACGGTGGCGGCGCAGAGCAGCACCGGCTGGGACAGCGGCCGGGACACGGTGGCGGTGAAGGTGAGCTGCCGGTTGCCCTGGTCGCCCTCGACCACCGTCGTGTCGGCGACGGTCAGCGACGCCCGGGACCGGAACCTCGCCACCTGCGGGTCATGGTCGCTCGAACCGCGCGACCCGTCGCCGGTGAACTCCGCCGACCAGTCGGCGTTGATGTGCGCCGCCCGCACCTGCACCAGGTCGCCGTAGAACGCGTCGTTGACGAACAGGTGGTCGAGCGTCTGCGCCTGCCCCTCGAAGCTGTACGAGTAGGCGGACGCCGGCACGTCGGCGACGAGGTTGTCCCACAGGTTGTGCAGGCCCGCCTCGTAGAGCGGGGCGAGCTGGTCCGACGGCGTCGGCTGGCTGCCGGTGGCGATGGGATCGTCCGGGCGGGGGAAGACGTTCAGGTCCCCGCCGTAGACCACCCGTGCGGTCTGGTCGGCCGCCTCGATCGCGGTGACGATCGCCGCGCCGTACCGCGCCTGCTCCCGCCGCTGCCCGACCCGGCTGTCAGGGCCGGAGGAGTAGTGGTTGCTGAGCGCGTACAGGGTGAACCGCTCGGTCGAACCGGGGGACGCGGCCACGCTGAACTTGCCCAACTGGGGAGCGCGGGTGAAGACGTTGTTCCCGTCCCGCCCGGTCGAGGTGTCCACGTCCGAGGGCAGCACCGCGTTGAGCGCCTTCGGGTTCTGCACGTCGGAGTTGGCCGGCAGCCCCGCGGCGCGGTACTGAACGGTCGGTGCCGAGCCGAGCAGCGGGTCGCTCGCCGTCGCGGCCGCCAACGACAGCCGGTCCGTGCGGTACAGGAAGGCGGCGGTGATACCGCGGGCGTCCGCGCCGGTCCGGTCATAGGCAGCCGCGTACGCCGGCCCGCCGGCCGTCGCCACCGCGAGCGCCAACTCCTGGATGCTGTCCGGAGCGCCGTCGGCGTTGTTGGTGTCGCCGCAGCTCAGCGCCGCCCCGGAGACCGTGCAGATGTCCTGGTCCTCGGCCTCCTGCACCAGGATCAGATCCGGTGCGTGCAGATCGGAGACGATCTGGTCGGCGAGCGCGCTCAGCTGCTCGCGGTACTCCGCCTCGCTGGCCGGCACGTAGTCGAACGGCGGGTCGACACCCGGGCAGCCCGCGTTACCGGTGAAGTCGCAACCGTCGAACGGGTCGTCCCGGTAGTCGTACAGGTTCTCCACGTTGTAGGTGGCGACGGCCACCTCCTGCGACCGGTCGGCCGGCTTGGGCGGGTTGTTCTTCGACGGGTCGGCCCCGGCGTCGAACTCCGCCCGCTCGACCTGGACGCCGTACTTCTCGAACGAGTAGTAGACCGCCCCCACCGCGTCCCCGCGCAGCGTGTCGAAGGTGTGCGCCGGCGGGAGCAGCGCGGTGCTGTCCCCGGCGGTGGCCTTCACGCCCATGCTGCCGAGCAGCACCCGCTGGCCGTTGCCGTCGTCGAAGCGCCGGGTCGGGTCGTTGTCCAGCGGGTGCGAGTCACGGAAGACCCGCCGGGCGTACGGGTCGGCGCGGTCCAGCAGCGGGTCGTCGCGGTCGACCACCCACAGCTCGGCGTCGGCGGTGGAGGAGAAGACGTCCCGTCCGCTTACCGCGCCACTGCCCGCCCGTACCCGCATCCGGGTGCCCTCGTGCCGCTCCCAGAAACGCTGCGCGTCGGTCAACTCGGCCGGCGGTACCGCGTCGGTCACCGCGACCGCGGCGTCCACGGCCAGGCCGCTGGCGATCCGGCGGACCAGCGAGGCGCCGGAGAGTTGGGTGAGGTTGAAGTATTCGGACACCCGGGCCCGGAGCACGACCTCGTCGCCGACCGTTGGGACGTAGCCGCCGATCAGCGACGTGAACGTGCCCATGAACACGAAGATGCCGTCGGAACTGGTCGGGTCTCCGTCGGTGTCGCCGGTACGGCTCTGCAGGAAGAAGCCGTGCTGCTCCGCCCCGGCCGAGGTGCGGGCCAGGGTCAACTGGGTGATCACGCCGCGAACGTCGTACAGCGTGCTGCTCGTGCCGTTGCCGCTCGCCGGTGCGAGCGGCGACCGGTCGGTCGGACCGGACTCGGCGTCGGTGGTCGGGCCCTGCACCTCGCCGACGGTCAACTCCCGGGTCACCTGCACGACCAGCGCGCAGGTCGCGGTGCCACCGCCCGCGTCGGTCGCGGTCAGGGTGACGGTGTACGCCCCGGCGGCGAGGTCGGCGCTCGTGCCGACCGTGGCGTGGGCGGTGCCGCCGACGCCCTCGGCGGGGGTGAACGCGGTGCGGGTGATCGAGCCGGCGGCCGGGGTCGGGCTGACCGTGGTCACGGCCAGGTCGACGATCGTGTCATCGGGATCGGTGGCGGTGACCTCCCGGCTGGCCGCCGTGCCCGCGGCGGTGACCAACGGGCCGCCGCAGGTCAGCGTTGCCGGCACGTCGACCGGGCCGCCGCCCTCGACGGTGTGCGCGCCGAGGCCGTCGAAGGTGTCGACCGGGAAGCCGGCCCACTGCGCGGCGGGGTCGAACGTGTCGGCCGGGTCGGTGTCGCCAGCGGTGACAGTCGACAGCCGGCGCAGGGTGTTGTCCGCGGTGCTGGTCGTGCCCGCACCCCACTCGGTGCCCGGATCGACGCCCACCTGCCCGATCGAGTCGAGCACGGTGGTGCCCCGGCGCAACACGATCGCGTCGTCACCGTTGAAAAGGCTCGCCCCGGTGGTCTGGTCGGCCTGGGCGAGGATGGCGGCCCCGGCCGAGGCGCTGGCGAACACGAACGCGTCACCCGCGGCCACGCTCCCGGTCAACGCGATCGTGGTGGCCGTGGTGGAGCCGTTGAAGTAGAGCTGGAGCTGGTAGCCGCCGGCGCTGAGGTCGACCGGGGCACCGGTGCCGTTGAACAGCTCGATCGCCTTGTTGTTCGACGAACCCTCGACGTACTCCGAGATGAACAGGTCGGTGGGTGCGGCGCTGGCCGCGGTGGGTGCGACGCCGAGCGCCGTGATGGTCACGGCGGCGGTGGCGGTCGCGAGCGCGGCGATTGAGCGGCGCGGGCGCATAGGGCCTCCACGATGGGTGGATGGGAGTCAACGCACGTTAAGGTGCGCGACTGTCCATCGTCCATCCCCTAGTGGACAGTTCCGTGAATTCCCTCAACGTGGTGGGTCGAGGCGGTGCACCAACTCGGCGACATCGACGCTGTATTCGCACCAGTCGCGGTCGGGCCGGTAACCCAGCTCGGCGTTGACCTTCAGCATCGCCTCGTTGGCCTGCGCGTTCCAGGTCTGCACCTCGATCAGCTCCGGCTCGGCGGAGCGCAGCTCCAGCAGCATCCGGGCCTTGATCGCCCGATCGATGCCGTAACCCCGGTGGTCCTGGGCGACGATCGTGTCGTACTGGTCGGCGCGGGTCGGGTGCTGCGCCGGGACCACCACCTCGGTCAGGCCGGCCACCTCGCCGCTCTGCTCGTGCCGGGCGAGCACGATGTACGGCTTCATGCCCCGCCGGTGCAGGGTGTCGAGGCTGTCGCGCAGCCGCTCCGGGTCGTAGGAGCTGGGGCGCAGCTCGCCGTCGTCGACGTCGCGCACCTCGGCCTTGGCCCGCGCGTACGCCTCGATCAGGTCGTCCGGTGGCCCGCCCGGGAAGAATTCCAGGTGGTAGCCCGCCGCGACGCCGGTGGCCATCTGGGTCAGTTCGGCCCAGTCGACCGTGGTCAGGTCGAGCACGCTGCGCGTCTCCACGTACTCCCGGGTGAAGCCGAGCGACTCGTAGAACCCGACCGCGGGCGTGTCGCCGACCACCTCGACGCCGATCGACCGGAAACCCTCCTGGTAGACCCGGCGGGCGGCACGCAACACCAGGTCACGGCCGAGGTGGCCGCGCCGCGCGGACGGGTGCACCAGCACCTCGAGTACGCCGATGTCACCGAGGAGCAGCACATGAACCTGGCCGAGCACCGCGCCCGGGTCGTCGGGGGAGGTCGGGTCGGCCTGCGCGATCCAGGAGATCCGCCGCTCGCCGGGCATCACCTCGGCGAGGTATTCCCGCAGCGAGGTCTCCCGCCACGGCGGGTCGTGCGGCAGATCGGTCGCCAGGACCGCGTTCAGCGTGGCCAGCAGCGACGCGATCTCGGCGGACGACGCGGTCCTCGGGTCCCACTCGCGCACCATCACCCGTCTAGCTTGCCGCTAACAGGTGCCGGGGGGAAGTGTCCAGTTCTCCAACGTATCGAGACGATCACGTCACGGGCGACTGGCCCGTCCGTACCGGTTCGCGGTGTCGTAGACATCCTGGGCGTAGCGGCGCACGTCGTTGTAGGACAAAATCGCGTTCCACCAGTCGGTCGGGATGCTCAGGTTACGGCCGCCCTTGCAGAGGTAGTTCCCCGCTGCCAGGGCGGCGTCGTCCAGGTCGTGCGGGTCCTTGACTCCGTCGTTGTCCGCGTCCGCGCCGATCTCCTGCCAGGTGCTCGGGATGAACTGCATCGGCCCGATCGCCTTGTCGAGGATCGTGTCGCCGTCGAGCTGCCCGCGGTCGGTGTCGATGATCCGCATCCGCCCGTCCTTGCCGTCCAAGGGCAGCCCGATGATCTTCGGTAGCGCCTTGCCGTCCTGCCCGAGCCGTGCGCGGTTTGCCGAACCGTGCCCCGATTCGACCTGACCGATCGCCGCCAGCGTGGTCCAGCTCAGCGCGCAGCTGCGGTTGGTCTGGGCGAGCATCAGCTCGGCGTAGCCGTACGCCTGCATGGCGACAGCCGGGACGCCCACCTTGGCGCCGACCTGCTGAGCCCAACCGGCCAGGGCGTCCGAGGGCCGGACTCCGGTCACCGGCCCGCCACTGGGATACCCGCTGGGAAGCCCGCTGCTGGGATACCCGCTGGGCAGCCCGCCACTGGGAAGCCCGCCGCCGGGTAGCCCGCCGGTCGGGACCTCGGACGGCAGGCCCGACGGTGCGGTTGCGCTCGGCCCGGCCGAGGAGTCGTCTGCGACAGTGCGGGGTGCACGGATCGTGGCCGGCACGAGCAGCGCGCCGGCCGCGGCGGTCGCGGCCACCAGCGCCAGAAGGAAGAGTCCGGGCAGGGTGAGCCGACCACTCGGGCGGCGAGCCCAGGCACGGGTCGCGCGGGCGGCGGAGGCTGCTGCCTGACGCGGCGGCAGCCGTACCGCGTGTGCGAACGGCACCCGCCGGCGCCGGGTGGGTGCGGACGCCGTTACGACGGGCACTTCGTCCACACTGGTTTTCGCCAGGTCCGCGGCGGCGACCACCGTGACGGTCTTCGCATCGTCAGCCGACGCGCCGGCGCTCGCGCCCTCGGTCTTCGGGCTCTCGGTGTTCGCGTCTTCGGCCTTCGTGCTGTCGGCCTTTGCGCCCTCGGTGTTCGCGTCTTCGGCTTTCGCACCTTCGGCCTTCGTGCTGTCGGCCTTTGCGCCCTCGGTGTTCGCGTCTTCGGCCTTTGCACCTTCGGTCTTCGGGCTGTCGGCCTTCGTCTCGGCCTTCGGGTCGGGCTCGGCCGGGGCCTTCGCCTCGGGTGCGGTGACGCTCGCACCCGATCCGGCGGGATCGCCAGGGCTGGACGTGGCGGCAGGTGCGGTCGGGGCACCCCCGGACCGGCCGCCCAGCCAGGGCCGGCGGGGGCGGGGCACCGCGCGCACCGGATCGGGCGCGGCTCCCGAGCCCTCCAGTGGCCCGTCCAGCGGCGCGGCCGGTCGTAACGGTTGCACACGCGTGTCGTCCTCGCCGTCCACCACCTGTCGAGTATCACCCATGCTCCGCCGAACGCCAGATCCACGTACCCTGGGTGCCATGCCCCGGTACGAGTTCCGCTGCCGCGCCTGCGGCGACACCTTCGAGGTCAACCGTTCGATGGCTGCGGCCGCCGACCCGGCCACCTGCCCGCAGGGACACGCCGACACAGTCAAGCTGCTCTCCGCGGTCGCGGTCACCGGCCGGGGTGGTGCGGCCGGTGGTGCCCCGGCGTCCGCCGGTGGTGGGTGCTGCGGCGGCGCCTGCGGTTGCTGATCTGGTCAGTTCGCCGCCACCTGGTGGGCTGGTCTTGCCGGGAGCGGGTCCGAGTGGCACTTTGAGGCGGCACCTGCCCGGCCGTTCTCACGATGTGTGACCACTCGGACTCAGGCAGCATGAACCCGACGTCACGGGCGGAGGTTCCACGCATGTCGCCACGGATCCAGCTCCCGAGCGGTTGGGTGACCTTCGTGTTCACCGATATCGAGGGCTCGACCCGGCTGGCTCAGCTGCTCGGGCCGGACTACCGCCCGGTGCTCGCCGAGCATCGACGGCTGCTGCGCCGGACGCTGGCCAGCACGGGCGGCGCTGAGCTGCTGACCGAGGGCGACTCGTTCTTCCTGGCCTTCGAGGACGCGGCGGCGGCGCTGACCGCGTGTCTGACCGCCCAGCGGGCGTTGTCCAGCCATGACTGGCCCACCGCGGAAGCCGCGCCCCGGGTGCGGATGGGCCTGCACACCGGCTACGCCGAGCCGCGCGACGGCGAGTACGCCAGCCCCGAGGTGCACCGCGCCGCTCGGGTGGCCGCCGCCGCCCATGGCGGGCAGGTGCTCTGTTCGGCGTCCACCGCCCGTCGGGCCGATCCGTTGCCGCCCGGTGCGTCCCTGCTCGACCTGGGCCTGCACCGGTTGCGCGGCTTCGACGACCGGGAACGACTCTTCCAACTGGTCGCACCGGGCCTGGAGCGGCAGTTCCCCCGACCCCGTACCGCCGACGCGGTGGCGCACAACCTGCCGACCCAGGTGACGTCGTTCGTTGGTCGGCAGTCCGAGCGCGTCGAGCTGGGGTTGTTGCTGGAGCAGCACCGCCTCGTGACCGTGCTGGGGGCGGGGGGCGCGGGCAAGACCCGGCTCGCGGTGGAGCTGGCCAGCGGGGTGGTCGAGGCGTACCCGGATGGGGTCTGGTTCGTCGACATCGCCACGGTGACCGACCCGGGGCTGGTGGCGTTCGCGATCGCCGCGGTGCTCGGCCTGCGACCCGAGCCGGGCCGGCCGATGGTGGACACCCTGGTCGAGCACGCGGCCGGCCGCCGCATGCTGGTCGTCCTGGACACCTGCGACACCCAACCGGCCGCCTGTGCGGAGGTGATCGCGCGGTTGCTGTCCGGCGGGGGCGGTGTGCGGGTGCTGGCGACCAGCCGTGAGTCGTTCAGCCTGCCGGGCGAGGTGGTGTGGCGGATCCCGCCGCTCTCGGTCGACCCGCAGGCGGACGGTGTGGAGAGCGACGCGGTGGCGTTGTTGCTGGACCGTACGACGGCGGCCCGCGGCGGCCGACAGCCGGACCCCGCCGAGTCGGCCGATCTTCGCCGGGTGGTGCAGCGGCTGGACGGGTTGCCGCTCGCCATCGAGTTGGCCGCCGCCCGCCTGCGGGTGCTCTCGGTCGGTCAACTCGCCGAGCGGCTCGACGATGTGCTCGGCACACTGGACGCCGGCCGGGAGGACCCGGATCCACCACCGGTGGAGCGGGGTTGGTCCGGCAATCAGCAGGACACGGTGGACCTGGTCGCCGCGGCCGCCGGGGCGTCGCCGCCCACCCCGGCGAGCAGGGCGGTGCAGCGCTCAGCCACCGAGCGGCACCTGACCATGCAGGCCACCGTCACCT
Organism: Micromonospora parathelypteridis; assembly: GCF_014201145.1. Classification (NCBI taxonomy): domain Bacteria; kingdom Bacillati; phylum Actinomycetota; class Actinomycetes; order Micromonosporales; family Micromonosporaceae; genus Micromonospora; species Micromonospora parathelypteridis. The sequence goes on along the minus strand of NZ_JACHDP010000001.1, from coordinate 2,607,497 downwards.
GGTCGTACCGGACGCTGGGGCCTCGGGCCGCTCGTCTGCTGCGGTGGCTGGCGGTCTTCGCCGGGCCGGTGGACCTGGCGACGGTGGAGTGGCTGCTGGGTGACGACCCGCTGGATCCACTCTCGGTGCTGGTGGACAAGTCGATGGTGTTGGCCGAGCCACGTGCCGCCGGCAGCACCTACCGGATGCTCGACCCCATCCGGGCGTACGCGGCGCGGCGGTTGGTCGAGGCGGGTGAGGAGCAGGCCGCCCGGGACCGGCATGTGGCCTGGTCGGGGCATGCGGTGGAGCGGGCGCGCCTGGGCCAGGACGGCCGGCCGGTGACGCTGTCGCTGTACGCCCTCGATCCGCTGGCCGGGGAGCTTCGCGCCGCCCTGCGCTGGTGCGCGACCGGTGGCAGCGCCCGCGCCGGTCTCGGGTTGGCTGGTGGCCTGGACCAGTGGTGGCTTGAGCGGGGCTTGGCCCGGGAGGGGCGGCTCTGGCTGTTCCGGTTGTACGGGCGTCTCGCTGAAACGGGCGAGCGGATCCCGGAGGCGGAGCTGGCGGCGGTCTACCACATGCATTCGCTGCACGCCGGTGCCGACGGCGAGTTCGCCGAGGAGTTGCGCTACTCCCAGCGGGCGGAGGCGGCCGCCCGGCAGGCCGGTGATGCCGGGTTGCTGGCCCGGGTGCTCGCCGGCAGGGCCGCTCCGCTGGTGGACATGGGCCAGTTCGTCGAGGCCGAGCGGGTGTGCCGGGAGGTCATCGACTGGGCGCATGGGCAGGACGTGGTCGGCGAGGCACTGCTGGCGGTGTTCAGCCTGGCCGAGTTGCTCTGGCGGCGGGGCGCCCTGGAGGAGGCCGCGGATCTGCTGGGTGCGGTCCGCCCGGTGGAGGCGGTCCGTCCGGTCGAGCGGGGTCGGCGTTCGGTGGACATGCTGCTCGGGATGGTCGCGCTGGCCCGGGGTGACGTGATCGCGGCACATGAGCACCTGTTGGTGGCACTGCGTTCTCGGATGGGCCATGGCTATCACGGCCGGGCCTGCGACACGTTGAACGCGATCGCGGTGCGCTGCGCGATCGGCGGAGACCGGTTGACCGCCGCTCGCCTGTTCGGAGCGGCGCAGGCCACCCGGGCGAGCATGCGAGCGACCCCGGGTATCTACGGCAGCTACTGGGCCGAACAGCAGGCGGAGTTGCGCGCGGTGCTGGGCGACGCGGCCTTCGACGACGCGTACGGCGAGGGTGCGGAGTTGGGGTTGGACGAGGCCGCGGCGCTGGCACTGGACGTGGAGCATCCGGACCTGGCGGCGGATTCAATCCGTTTCAGCACCGGCCTGCCGGAGCCAACCCCGCTCAGCCCCGCCGACCCCGACCGCCATCCAGCAACCCGCACCGAACGCGCCTAACCCACCCACCCCCACCGTTGTTGATCATGAAGTTATTGCCGCGACACGCCGAGTAGGCGCGCGACAACTTCATGATCAACGCGGGTGGGGGGTGGGGTTAGGCGCGGGTGGCGGCTCGGCGTTCGGCGTCGGCCTTCATTCGGGCGGCGCGGTCGATGTCGGCCTGCTGGACGGCCGCTACCGATCCGAAGATGCTGACCGCCTGGTAGTAGGTCCAGGCCAGGCTGTAGCAGGCTGGCCGGACGATCGCGTTGTACGTGGCGCAGACGCGCTTCAGGTCCTCGTAGAAGGCGCTGTCCAGTCGGGACTTGTTGGCGGGGAACTGGCCGACCGCCTTGTAGTTGCGGTAGCCGAAGTCGTGCCGGTAGCAGCCCAGGTTGAAGGTGAACCCGAGTGGGTTGTCCGGGCTGGACGAGCAGTAGTCGGTGGACCAGTTGAAGTTGTACTCGGCCCAGGGGGCCCGGTTGACCCGGGCGCTGTTCCAGGAGTTGTAGCTGGAGGCGCTGGTCTGGGTCCAACTGGACAGCACGGAGAGCCGCTGGGCGGGGGTGACGGCGGCGGCGGGGGAGGCGATGGCGAGGGTGGCGAGCAGCGCTAGCGCGCCCGAGGCGAACAGGGTGGCGAGACGTCGGGGCACGGGTTACCTCCGCGGGGGTGAGCGGGCGGGACGGAAGTTACCGGCGGGTTACCGGATGTCGATGAGTCTCGATCAGCTGATCAACCGGTCGGTATGTGCCGCGCCAACTATTGATGACAGGCGTCGAAACAGACGAATGCCCCGGGAGCATTGAGCACCCGGGGCATTCGGCGAGGGACGGACGGGTCAGCGCAGGACGAAGGCCGGCGGGCTCGTCGGGCTCTCGTTGGCCGACCGGTCCAGCGCGGTCAGCTGGTAGGTGTAGCGCCGGCCGGGCACGGCCGAGGTGTCCACCCAGGACTGGGAGCCGCCCGGGGTGGCCCGGACGGTGTCGACCAGGTGTGCGGCGTCCGCGGTGCCGCACCGACCCGGCAGCGTGGTGCCGTCGAACCGGTAGATCGCGTACGAGGTGGCGGTGCCGAGTGGCCCGACGCCGTCAGCCGGCTGGCGCCAGGTCAGCCGGACCCCGTCGGCCTGCCGTGCCGCCTTGGTGACCACCGGGAAGAGCAGTGGACGGGCCGGCAGGTGCGGCATGGCTGGCACGAGCGCCGGACGGGAGTAGTGCTCGGCCGCGTAGATGTCGGTGGCGCCGAGCCGGTTGGCCCGCACCTGAACTGCCGAGAAGTGCACGTTGCCCTGCACCTCGGGGTACGCCTGATTGAGCGTCAGGTGGTCGGACAGCTCACTCGGGTTCTGCCAGAACGGCCCGTACGCCGCATCGCCGCTCTTGTAGTCGGCCTGGCCGATGTAGAGCTGTACGCGGGTGCCCCGCACGGTCTCGGCCCACCACGGCACGAGTCGCGCGTAGTCGGCCGCCGGGTACTGGCCGATGTACCAGTAGAGCTGCGGCACCACGTAGTCGATCCACTCCTGCTTGATCCACTTACGGGTGTCGGCGGAGATGATGTCGTACGACTGGCTGCCGGTGGTGTCCGAGCCGAGCGGGTCGACGGCCTTGTTGCGCCAGATGCCGAACGGACTGACCCCGAACTTCACCCACGGCTTCGCCGCCTTGATCTTGCCGTTCATCTCCTGGATCAGCAGGTTGATGTTGTCGCGCCGCCAGTCCGCCCGGTCGGTGAAGCCCCGGTTGTAGGCCGCGAAGGTGGCGTCGTCCGGCACCTGGTACGTGCCGCTGGGGTAGGGGTAGAAGTAGTCGTCGAAGTGCACGCCGTCGATGTCGTACCGGCTGACCGCGTCCATCATCGCGGTCTGCACGAACTCGCGGACCTCGGGGATGCCGGGGTTGTAGTAGAGCCGGCTGCCGGCCACGCCGGCCGGCGGGTAGGCGAAGGTCCAGTCCGGATGCTGCCGGGCCGGGTGGCCGGGGGCGAGCTGGGCGAGGTCCGCGCCGGCGCCGCCGGGCGCGGGCATCGAGACGCGGTACGGGTTGAACCAGGCGTGGAACTCCAGGTTGCGCCGGTGGGCCTCGGCGACCAGGAAGGCCAGGGGATCCCAGCCGGGGTCCTGCCCACGGATGCCGGTCAGGTATTCCGACCACGGCTCGTACGGCGAGGGCCAGAGCGCGTCGGCGGTGGGCCGGACCTGCACCACGACCGCGTTGTGGTTCAGCCGCTGGGCGAGGTCGAGCAGCTCCCGGTACTCGGTCTGCTGGGCGGCGACCTGGTCCGGGCTGGTCTGGGACGCCTTGCTGGGCCAGTCGATGTTGACCACCGACGAGATCCACATGGCCCGGAACTGCCGCTTCGGCGTGGCCGGGTCGGTGGCGCAGGTGGCGGTGGTGGTGCTGGCCGCGTCGGGCGCGGCGTTGGCGGGGGTGCTGGTGACGAGCGTGCCGAGCAGGGCTGCGACCAGCCCGGCGGCACCGAGTCGTGTGGCCTTCATGCGGTGTGTCCCTTCGTTGGGGCTCCCGGGTGTCCAGCGCGGCACTGCCGGCAAGATTCGCCGCTCATCCATGCATCGCTAGTAGAAAATTTTCACAGTCTGGTCATTGCCGCAAGGGTTCACGGTTGATCAATCCCGCCACTGGGTAGCAACGCCGGCTACCGGCCGCCACGGGGTGGTCGCACGGTGGGAGGGGTGACCGCGTGTCCGTGCTGCGCACCAAACCGATCAAGGACGTGATAGCCCAAGGTGAGGCAGACGGCTCGGACGGTCAACTCGGGCTGAAGAGACGGCTCGGTGCGGTCGACCTCACCGGCTTCGGCATCGGCATCGTGATCGGCACCGGCATCTTCACGCTCACCGGGATCGAAGCCCGGGACAGCGCCGGACCGGGCGTGGTGATCTCCTTCGCCATCGCCGGCCTGGTGGCCCTGCTCGCCGCGCTCTGCTACGCCGAGTTGGCCTCCAGCGTGCCGACCGCCGGCAGCGCCTACACGTACGCGTACGCGACGATGGGCGAGATCGTCGCCTGGATCATCGGCTGGGATCTGCTGCTGGAGTTCGCGCTCGGCGCGGCCGTGGTGGCGCGAGGGTGGTCCGGCTACCTCGCGGAGCTGCTCGACCTGCCCACCCGCTGGTTCGGCGAGGAAGGCAGCACGGTCAACGTCGGAGCCATCGCCATCGTGCTGATCCTCGGCGTCGTGGCGATCGTCGGCATTCGGGAGTCGGCCCGGATCACCAACCTGTTGGTGCTGGTCAAGGTGGCCATCTGCGTCTTCGTGGTGGTGGCCGGTCTGTTCTTCGTCAAGGCCGCCAACCTCACTCCGTTCATCCCCCCGGCCGAGCCCGCAGGCAGTGGCGACGACGGCATCAAGCAACCTGTCACGCAGGCGCTCTTCGGGCTGGAGCCGTCGGTCTTCGGCTTCGTCGGGGTGCTCAGCGCCGCTGCGGTCGTCTTCTTCGCGTACACCGGCTTCGAGGCGGTGGCGAACCTGGGCGAGGAGACGAGGAAGCCCAAGCGGGACCTCACCCTGGGTCTGCTCGGCACGCTGCTGATCTCCACCGTGCTCTACATCGGCGTCTCGCTGGTGGTGGTCGGAATGGTGCCGTACACCGAGATCGACCGGGGCGCCCCGATCGCGTCGGCCTTCGAGGCGGTCGGCGCAGGCTGGGCTGCCGTGCTGGTCTCCATCGCGGCGGTCGCGGGCCTGACCAGCGTCATCCTGGTCGACCTGGTGGCGATGGGCCGGATCGGCTTCGCCATCGCCCGGGACGGGCTGATCCCGCCCTCGATCGCGAAGGTGCATCCGCGCTGGGGCACCCCGTACCGGATCTCGGCGATCATGACGGTCGCGGTCGCGCTGCTCGCCGGCTTCCTGCCGCTGTCCGCGCTGGCCGACCTGGTCAGCATCGGCGCGCTCTGCGCGTTCGTGCTCGTGTCGACCGCGGTGCCGATCCTGCGCCGCAGGCGCCCGGACCTGGAACGGCCGTTCCGGGTGCCGTTCTCCCCGGTGTTGCCGATCATCTCGGCGCTGGCCTGCTTCTACCTGATGCTCAACCTGTCGGTGGAGACCTGGCTGCGGTTCCTCGCCTGGATGCTGCTCGGCGCGGTGATCTACTTCGGCTACGGCTACCGCCGCAACCGGCTGGCCCGACACGATCCGGCCGTCGCCCCGGCCGCTGACAGCTGACCCGGAAATGCAGTAATGGCCTCTCGCGGATCGCGAGAGGCCCTTACTGACGGTCAGGGGCGGGGCTGCGGCGCGGCGGTCGGGCCCTGGACCACCGGCTTGCCGTCGACCCACGTCACCTCGTCGAGCCAGACCTGCCGACCGGGGTCGGTGCTGCCCTCCTGGCCGGGCGGCCAGGCGTGGTACAGCAGCCAGGTCCGGCCGTCCTTCACGACCATCGAGGCGTGACCGGGGCCCGAGGCGGCATCCTTGCTCTTCAGGATCGGGTTCTCGGCGGCCTTCACACACGGGCCGGTCGGGCTCTCGCAGACCGCGTAGCCCTCGGCGTACTCCGCCCTGTCATAGGCGTTGGCGGCGAAGAAGAGGAACAGCCGACCGTCCTGGCGGTGGAAGAACGGCCCCTCGATCAGGGTGCCCTCCCACGGCTCGGTCTGCTTGAGCAGCTTCGTCGGCTCGCCGACGAGGGTCAGGCCGTCATCGGCGAGACGCTGGGACCAGAGCCAGGTGTCCACCCCGATCGCGTTGCCGTCGTTCTTCCACAGCAGCCAGAGGCTGCCGTCGGTGTCCCGGAACGGGCTGGCGTCGATCGCCCCACCCAGGTCGGCCTGGCAGATCAGCGGGCCGCTCGCGTCGTCCCGGTACGGCCCCTGCGGCGCGCTGGCCACGGCCCGCCCGACGCACTGCCGCCCGGACTCCCGCCCGGCGACGGTGTAGTAGAGCAGGAACCGGTCCGGTGCCAGCTGGATCGCCTCGGGTGCCCAGGTCTTGCCGGCGTCCGCCCAGTCCGGCAGCGTCGGCAGAGCGTCCTTGGCCTCGGTCCAGTCGACCAGGTCCGTCGACGTGTGCACCGGGACGTTGCGGCCCTCGGAGTTGGTGTGGAACAGGTACCAGGTGTCGCCCACCTGGATGGCCTGCGGGTCTGGGGCGTCGGTCTTCACGACGGGGTTGGTGAACATGCTGGGGTCGCTCCCGCTGCTCGTGGGGGTGGGTTCGCTGCTGTCGGCACAGCCCGCAACGAGCAGCGCGGCGGCGATGACGATCGCCGCCGCGCCGCGTCGACAGACGGTTGTGCGCGTCATCCCTTCAAACCGCTGCGGGAGACGCCCTGGATGATGTGCCGCTGGGCGAGCACGAAGAGGATCAGCACCGGCAGGCTGGCCAGCACCGCACCCGCCATGATCACCGGGTAGTCGGTGACGTACGAGCCCTGGAGCAGGCCCAGGCCCGGCGGCAGGGTGAGCTTCTCCGGGCTGAACAGCACGAAGATCGGCCAGAGGAAGTCGTTCCAGTTGGTGAGGAACGACAGCACGGCCAGGGTGGCCAGCGCCGGCTTGGACAGCGGCAGCACCACCTTGACGAAGATCTGCCACTGGTTGGCGCCGTCCAGCGTGGCGGCCTCCTCCAGCTCGTCCGGCAGGGAGAGGAAGAACTGCCGCAGGAAGAACACCCCGAACGCGCTGGCCGCGCCGGGCACCACGATCACGGCGAGGGTGTCGATCCAGTTGAGCTGGTCGACGATCAGGAAGTTCGGGACGATCAGCGAGGTCGGCGGGATGAACAGCGTCCCGACGATCAGAGCGAAGGTCACCCCGCGTCCCCGGAACCGCAGACGAGCCAGGGAGTACGCGGCCATCGAGGCGGTCACCAGCACCAGCAGCGAGTGCAGCGTGGCCGCCACCATGCTGTTGAGGAACCAGCGCAGCACCGGGTTCGCCGAGTTGTTGATGACCTGCTCGTAGCCGTATCCGGCGAGCGGGTTCGGCAGCCAGCTCGGTGGGATCTGCTGGGCTGCGGTGTAGGTCTTCAGCGAGGTGATGACCATCCACAGCAGCGGAACCAGGAAGATCAGGGCCAGCACGACCAGGGTCGTGTAGAGCCCGACCCGGCGCAGCCCCGATGCGGAGCCGCCGGTGGTGGGCGTGGGCGTCGTCATGGCGATCCCCTCAGTCTTCCTTGTAGCGGAAGAGACGGAAGTTGGCGAGGCTCACGACCGCCAGCATCAGGGCGAACACGATGCTCATCGCGGCGGCGCGGCCGGCGTCGTTGTCCCGCAGGCCCTCCTCGACGATGAACCACACCACCGTCCGGGTCTCCGTGCCGGGCGTCCCCTGGGTGATCAGGAACGACTGGCCGAACATGTTCGCCGAGGCGAGCACGGTCGTGGTGATCACGAACAGCAGCACCGGGCGCAGGCCGGGCAGCGTGACGCTGCGGAACCGCTGCCAGGCGTTCGCGCCGTCCATCCGGGCGGCCTCGTACAGCTCAGGCGAGATGTCCTGCAGGCCGGCCAGGTAAATGACCGCGTTGAAGCCGGAGGTCCACCAGACGGTCACCCCGACCAGGGAGATCCAGGCCCACGGCATGTTGGTGACCCAGGGGGTGTCCGACGGCAGCCCGACAACCCCGAGGAGCCGGTTGACCAGGCCCAGGTTGGCATCGAGCAGGAACCGCCAGAGCAGGCCGATCACCGCGACGCCCAGCACGTACGGCGCGAAGTAGACCGCCCGGAAGAAGGTCCGGCCCGGGAAGGAGCGGTTCAGCAGCAGCGCCAGCCCGAGCGGTACGACCACCAGCAGCGGCACCGACAGCACCGTGAAGATCGCGGTGGCCCGGACGCTCTCCCACCAGTCGCCGTAGACGGCGGAGTCGCTGGAGAACAGCTCCTTGTAGTTGTCCAACCCGACGAACGGCCGGTTGGGCAGTTGGAAGTCCCACTGGTGCACGCTCAGCCACACGCCGAGGATGATCGGCAACAGGCCGAAGACCCCGAACAGGACCAGGTAGGGGGCAAGGAACAGGTATGGCGTCGCCCGTCTGGTCCGACCCGCCGAGGCGGCCCGGCGGGCTGCTTTGGCCGCCGGGGGCGGCGCGTCTCCGCGCGCCGCCCCGACCTCGATCACGTCCGCCACTAGTTATCAGCTCCCGTACTTCTTGCGGTTGTCCTCGAGCTGCCGGTTGGCCTTGGCAACGCCGTCGTCCAGCGCCTGCTTGGGCGTCTTCTTGCCCAGCGCGGCCTCGTTGAACGAGTTGTAGAAGGTCGTGATGACCTCGCCCAGGCCGGGGGCCGCCGGCGGGAAGGCCGCGTACTCCAGCTCGGGGGCGAGCACCGAGATCTCCGGCAGCGCCTTGAACTCGGCGCTCTCGCGTACGGCCTTCCGGGCCGGGATCTGGCCGCCCTTGGCCCAGTCCAGCGAGTGCTGGCTCAGCCAGTTGATGAAGACCTTCGAGCCGGCGATCTTGTTGGCGTTGTTGGCCTTCTGCTTCACGATGGTGAAGTTGTGCGAGTTGGCCCAGGTGGCCTTCTTGCTGCCGATCTGGGGGAGCGGGGCGACGCCCCACTGCACCTCGGGGCTCTTCTTCAGATCGTTGATCTGCCAGATGCCGTTGAAGGTGAAGGCGTTCTTACCGCTCTTGAACGCCAGGTACTCGGCGTCCTGGCCGACGTTGGCCGGCGAGTGGCCCTGCCTGATCATGTCGACCAGCCAGGTGCAGGCCTCGACCGCCGGGTCGGAGTTGAACGTGGCCTTGGCGACGTCGGCGTCGAAGAGGGTGCCGCCCCACTGGTTGAGCAGGGAGTAGAACGTCATGCCGCCGGTGAACTGGAACGGGCTGATCCAGAAGCCCTGCACGCCGGCCTTCTTGAACTCGACCAGCGCCGCCGTGAAGTCGTCCTTGGTGGTCGGCGGCTTGTTCGGGTCCAGGCCGGCCTGCTGCATGACGGCCTTGTTGTAGTAGAAGCCCAGCGGGTGCATGTCCAGCGGGATGCCGTACCGCTTGTTGTTGTAGAGCCCGCCCTGCCACACCGTGGGCGCGAAGTCCGCCTCGGAGAGCTCCAGGTTCTTGGCCACGTCGTCCAGCTCGCTGATCACGCCGCGGGCGGCGAAGGTGGCGAGCTGGTCCATGTGCATGACCGCGATGTCCGGGCCGTTGCCGCTGGAGGCCGCACCGGGGAGCTTGTTGTAGTAGTCCTCCCACTGGTACGTGGCCACCGACACGGCGATGTTCTGGTGCTCGGTGTTGAACTGGTTCACGAGCGCCTTGAAGATCTCGCCGTCACCGCCGGTGAAGCCGTTCCAGAGCTTCAGGTCCACCTTGGGACCGGTGTACTCCTTGCCACCGTTGCCGGCGGCCGGCCCGGAGGCACTGTCGTCGCCGCCGCCGCAGCCCGCGAGGGTCAGCGAGGCCGCAGCGCCGAGTCCGAGACCGAGGCCGAGCAGGCGCCGCCGGCTCATGTCGTTCTGGATCATGCTTTATCTCTCCTTGAGGGGGGACGGTATGAATTGTGCCTGCTCAAGCCCGGCGCGATCTCAGGCGCTTGCCGGGCCGAAACGCAGCACGTTCCAGGACACGGCGGGCAGGCGCACGGTGCACCGACCGCCGTCGGGGGTGGGGGTGGGCAGGTCCCGAGGCGTCACCCGGTCGGGCTCGGCCTCGGTGTTCGTCGCTGACGGGTCAGACCCGGCAGCGATGCTCTGGAACGACAGACCGGACATAGCCGGCAGGCCGCGCAGATCGATCTCCAACGGGAGGTCCGTCTGGCCGCGGTTGACCGCGAACACGGTCAGCTCGCCGGTCTCCTCGTCGTGGACGGCGACGGTGTCGAGCACCGGCACGTCCCCGTACTTCTTCGTGTCGTAGCGCGGCGACACCGGCTCGGTGCGCAGCACGGTGCCCCGGGCGTACCGGGCGGTCAACGCGAACGGGTGGAAGATGCTCTGCCGCCAGGCCGGGCCGCCGTTGCGGGTGCGGATCGGCGCGATCACGTTGGCCAACTGGGCCTGGGCGGCCACACCAACCCGGTCCGCGTGGCGCAGCAGGGTGATCAGCAGGTCGCCGACGACCACCGCGTCGACCGCGGTGAAGTTGTCCTCGATCAGGGCGGGAGCCTCGACCCAGCCGCGCCGGTCCAGGTCGGCCTTTAGGCGGGACTCGTACCAGACGTTCCACTCGTCGAAGGAGATCTTCAGCTTGCGCTTGTGCCGCTGCTTGGCGGCCACGTGGTCGGCGGTCGCGACGACCTCGGTGATGAAGTTGTCCATGTCGACGGCCGAGGCCAGGATGCTCGCCTGGTCACCGTCGGACGGGTCGTAGTAGGTGTGCGCCGAGATGTAGTCGACGTGCTCGTAGGTGTGCTCCAGCACGGTCGCCTCCCAGGAGGCGAAGGTGGGCATCCGCCGGTTGGAGCTGCCGCAGGCGATCAGACTGATCGACGGGTCGATCATCTTCATCGCGCGGGCGGCCTCGGCGGCGAGGCGGCCGTACTCGTCGGCGGTCTTGTGGCCGACCTGCCACGGGCCATCCATCTCGTTGCCCAGGCACCACAGCCGCACCCCGTACGGATCCTCGGCGCCGTGCTTGCGCCGCAGGTCGGAGAGCTCCGTGCCGCCCGGGTGGTTGGCGTACTCCAGCAGGTCCAGTGCTTCCTGGACGCCGCGCGTGCCGAGGTTGACCGCCATCATCGGCTCGACGCCGGCCTCGGCGGCCCAGGTCATGAACTCGTCCAACCCGAACGCGTTGGTCTCGATCGTCTTCCAGGCCAGGTCGAGCCGGCGCGGCCGGTTGCCGACCGGGCCAACGCCGTCCTCCCAGCGGTAGCCGGAGACGAAGTTGCCGCCCGGGTACCGGACCACCGAGACGCCCAGCTCACGGGTCAGTTCCAGAACGTCGCGGCGCAGGCCGCGGGTGTCGGCGGTGGGGTGGCCGGGCTCGTAGATGCCGCCGTAGACGCACCGCCCCATGTGCTCGACGAAGGAGCCGAAGAGGCGTCGGTCGGCCGGGCCGATGGAGAAGGCCGGGTCGACCGTCAGCTGCGCGGTCCGCAAGGGGGTGCCACCTTTCCTCAGTGCCGTTGCCCGGGTGAGCGCAGTCACGGTTCACCCGGTGTCCTTCGTTTCTACAACGTTGTAGGCAACGTTGTAAAGGGCTGATGAAGAGGTATGGTGCGCTGGGTTACATCGGGAGGTTGCGGAATGCGACACAGGCTCAAAGACGTGGCCGAACGGGCCGGCGTGTCGGTTAAGACCGTCTCCAACGTCGTCAACGGCTACGTGCACGTCCGGCCAGACACCCGTGCCCGGGTCGAGGAAGCGATCGCCGAGCTCAACTACCGGCCCAACCTCTCCGCCCGCCACCTGCGCAAGGGCCGCACCGGCGTGATCGCGCTGGCCGTTCCGGAGCTGGACATCCCGTACTTCGCCGAGTTGGCCCGCCACGTGGTCATCGCCGCCGCCGACTACGGCTGGACGGTGCTGATCGACCAGACCGGCGGCCGGCGTGAGCAGGAGCGGGTCGTCGCCTCCGGCATCACCGACCACCTGATCGACGGGCTCATCTTCAGCCCGCTGGCGCTCACCGCCGAAGACCTTGCCAGCCTGGACGGCACGCCCATGGTGCTGCTCGGCGAGCGGGTCGAACACGGCCCCGCGGATCGCGTGATGATCGACAACGTGACAGCGGCCCGGGAGATCACCAGCCACCTGATCGAGCTCGGCCACCGCCGGATCGCGGCCATCGGCGCACAACGCACCGACGAAGGCGCCAGCGCCCGGCTGCGACTGGCCGGCTACACCGACGCGCTGCGCGCCGCCGGGCTCGACTACGACGAGGCCCTGGTGGCGCCCGCGCCGGCCTGGCATCGCGCCGACGGCGCGGCCGCCATGCGGGGCCTGCTCACCTCCGGCGTACGCCCCGACGCCGTCTTCTGCTTCAACGACACACTCGCCCTGGGCGCCCTGCGCGCCCTGCACGAAGCCGGCCTGCGGGTTCCTGAGGACGTGGCGGTGGTTGGCTTCGACGACATCGAGGACGGCCGGTTCTCCATCCCCACGCTCAGCACCGTCGCCCCCGACAAGGAGCAGATCGCCCGCCTTGCGGTCGAACTCCTGGCCAACCGCCTGGACGGCGACCGCACCGCCCCCGCCAAAGAGCTGAAGGCCCCCCACCGCCTAGAGCTCCGCGAATCAACCCAAACCCCCTAACCCCACCCCACCCCCACCCCCACCCCGCGCGCCCCCTCCCCCAGGCCTGTCCGGTGATCAAGAGGTTTGCGTCAGAAATTGCGCTCCCCTTGACGCAAACCTCTTGATCACCGCGCTCGACGGGTGGGTGGGTGAGGTGGGTGGGGTGGGTGGGGTGGGTGGTTAGTCGAAGAAGCGGGCTAGGTGGGGTTGGGGTGCGGGGTTGGCGTCTGGGGGGAGGGGGGTCAGGTCCGCGAAGATGGAGGCACCGTCGCAGCCGGCGTGCAGCGGGTACCACCGCGGGGTGCCCGGCGGCCGGAGCTGGCAGATCCCCTTGAACGTCTGCACGTCCATCAGCCGGACGTGAGTCGGGTCGGCCACCGCGTTGACATGCCCCCACCAGGGGCTCATCACGTGCAGCACACCGCCCGGGCGGAGCACCCGGTGGCACTCGTCCACCAGCGGCAGGAAGTCGATCAGGTGCTCCAGGATGTGTACCGCGAAGAGAACGTCCACCGAGTTGTCGGCGAGCGGCAGCGAACCGGACAGGTCCGCGACCGCGTCCACCCCCGGCGCCGGGTAGATGTCCAGCCCCAGGTTGCTCGACCACTGCTTGGTCGGCCCGCAGCCGAGGTCCACGACCACCGGCGCCCGCCCGTCGACGCCGACCCGGCACCAGACGCCGTAGACGCCGGCGAGCCGCCCCACCAGGTCCCGTACGAGCCGTAGTTCGGCGGGTTCGGCGACGTCTCCGCTGAGGTGGGCCACCCCCCGGTCGAACCGCACCTCGACCGCCAGGCCCTGCAGCCGGTCGTCGTGTCGTACCTGGTCCGCCCACGCCTGACCGAGGAATTCGTCGATCGCCCGCAGCCGGTCGGCCGAGGGTGGAGTTTGTGCCAACGCGACCATTCGGGTCACCTCCCGCCGCGCGTTACCCGCATTCGCGCCCGGTATGCCCCATGATCCACTCCAGATCGCCGATCTGGGGGTATCCGGGGCGCGGGATACACCAACATCGGCGATGTCGTGTCGATCATGTTGCTGACGCGCGCAGGGTGCGGCCGAGTCAGCCCGAGACGGTACGGCGGCCGCCGCGTATCCGTTGGCGGGGTTGCGGGGCGGCGGGCTTGGGCCGTTTGAGGTGATAGCGGTGCAACTCGTGATGGCCGGGCAGGGACGGGTCCTCGCTCATCGCGACCAACTCCCAGCCCTGGTCGCCGGCCCGGTTCAGGTGGGCCAGCGCGGTGTCGCCGTACGGCGTCACGTCGACCATCGAGCCGTCCGGGCCGTACCAGACGAAGACGACCTCCCAGCCGAGGTCGTTGGTCGCAGCTTGGCGGCGGCGGACCAGCAGGGCGTACTCCCACTTGAGCATGGCGTCATTCTCACCCCGCGCTGGCCCGCTGGCACGGATCAATCTTCGGCGATCCGCCCGGCGTCGACCCGGAGTCGGCGGTTCGTCTCGATGGCGGCCAGCATTCGCCGGTCGTGGGTGACCAGCAGCAGCGTTCCGGGGTAGCTGGCCAGCGCCGATTCGAGCTGCTCGATGGCGGCCAGGTCCAGGTGGTTGGTGGGCTCGTCGAGCACCAGCAGATTGACCCCACGCCCCTGCAGCAGCGCCAACGCCGCCCGGGTTCGCTCACCGGGGGAGAGGGTGGCCGCCGGTCGCGGCACGTGCGCCGCTCGCAGCCCGAACTTGGCCAGCAGGGTCCGCGCGTCCGCCGGCGACATGTGGGGTACGGCCGCCTGGAACGCGTCGATCAGCGGCGCGTCGCCGAGGAACAGCCCTCGTGCCTGGTCCACCTCGCCCACCACCACCCCGGGGCCGAGCGAGGCGGTGCCGGCGTCCAGCGGCAGCCGCCCGAGCAGCGCGGCCAGCAGGGTGGATTTGCCCGAGCCGTTCGCCCCGGTCACCGCGACGCGGTCCGCCCAGTCGATCTGGAGGTCGATCGGGCCGAGGGTGAACCCGCCGCGACGTACCACCGCACCTCGCAGCGTGGCCACGACGGCGCCGGCGCGGGGGGCGGCGGCGATCTCCATCCGCAGCTCCCACTCCTTGCGGGGCTCCTCGACCACGTCGAGCCGTTCGATCAGCCGTTCGGTCTGCTTGGCCTTGGCGGCCTGTTTCTCGCTCGCCTCGCTCCGGAACTTGCGGCCGATCTTGTCGTTGTCGGTGGCCTTGCGCCGGGCGTTCTTCACGCCCTTCTCCATCCACCCACGCTGGGTGCGGGCCCGCGCCTCCAGGCCGGCCTTGGTGTCGGCGTACTCCTCGAAGTCGGCGCGGGCGTGCCGGCGGGCCACCTCCCGCTCTTCCAGGTAGGCCGCGTAACCACCGCCGTAGTGGTGCACCTGCTGCTGCGGCAGGTCCAACTCCAGGATTCGGGTCACCGTGCGGGTGAGGAACTCCCGGTCGTGGCTGACCAGCACCGTGCCGGCCCGCAGCCCGGTGACGAACTCCTCCAGCCGTTCCAACCCCGCCAGGTCCAGGTCGTTGGTCGGCTCGTCGAGCAGGAACACGTCGTAGCGGCTGAGCAGCAGCGAGGCCAGCCCGGCGCGGGCCGCCTGGCCGCCGGACAACCCGGTGGTCGGGTGGTCCAGGTCGACTGCGAGCCCCAGGTCGGCGCTCACCTGCTCGGCGCGTTCGTCCAGGTCCGCGCCGCCGAGGGCGAGCCAGCGCTCCAGCGCGTCGCCGTACGCGTCGTCGGCGCCGGGCGCCCCGGCGGTCAGCGCCTCGGTCGCCGCGTCCAGCGCCGCCTGCGCGGCGGTCACCCCGGTCCGCCGGGCCAGGAAGTCCCGTACCGTCTCGCCCGGTCGCCGTTCCGGCTCCTGCGGCAGGTGCCCGACGCTCGCGGTGGGCGGGCTGAGCCGCACGGTGCCGGCCTCGACCGGCAACAACCCGGCGAGGGTACGCAGCAGCGTCGACTTGCCGGCCCCGTTCGGCCCGACCAGGCCGACCACGTCACCGGGGGCGACCACCAGGTCCAGTCCGGCGAAGAGCGGGCGGTCGCCGTGCCCGGCGGCCAGGTCCTTGACGATCATCGTGGCGCTCATCAGGACGGCAGCCTATCCGGCTGCTGGCATACGACCCGACGGCAGCGGGCAGACTCATGGCGTGGTGACCACACTGGCGATCGACTGTGGCGGCGGAGGCATCAAGGCTTCCGTGCTCGACGAGGCGGGGACGATGCGGGCCCGGCCGTTGCGGGTGCCGACCCCGTACCCGTTGCCGCCTGCGCTGTTCGTCCGGACCCTGCTGGATCTGGGTGGGCGCCTGCCGGCGGCGGACCGGCTGACGGTCGGCGTACCCGGGATGATCCGGCACGGTGTGGTGGTGACCACACCGCATTACGTGACCCGCAACGGCCCACGCACCCGGGTCGACCCGGACCTGCTCACCGAGTGGTCCGGCTGGGACGCGCGGGGCGCGCTGGCCGACGCGTTCGGGGTGCCGGCGCTGGTGCTCAACGACGCCGAGGTGCACGGCGCCGGGGTGGTCGCCGGCACGGGCTGCGAGCTGGTGCTGACCCTGGGAACGGGGCTGGGCAGCGCGCTCTTCGACGGCGGGGTGCTCGCACCGCACCTGGAGCTGTCCCACGCGCCGGTGCGGTGGGGCACCACCTACGACACGTACGTGGGTGAGCCGGAACGCCGGCGGCTCGGCGACGCCTTCTGGTCCCGCCGGATCCGGCAGGTGGTGGACGGGCTTCGCCCGGTGTTCCGCTGGGACCGGCTCTATCTGGGCGGGGGCAACTCCCGGCTGATCCGGCCCGAGCAGCTGGCCCGGATGGGCGACGACGTGGTGGTGGTGCCGAACACCGCCGGGATCGTCGGCGGTGTCCGCGCCTGGGAGCTCGCCGCCGGACGCCGGGACGCCCGTACCTGACCCGATTCGGCCCGGGCTCCCGGCTCCCGGGAACAGTCGCCAAACGCCCAGCGTTGTGCCAGCGTCGGAACAGGTGACGGTGCGACCCGAGGAGGTGGGCAGATGGATCTTCTGGCGGACTACCGGCGGGCGACCATGTTCTTCGAAACCGGTGATCCCAGCGGAGCGGCCCGACTGCTGGAGCCGATTGTCGCCGCCGAACCCGGCAACGCCGCGGTCCGGCAGTTGCTGGCCCGGGCGTACTTCCAGTCGGCCCAGCTCAACCGGGCTGAGGAGCATCTGCGGGAGCTGGTCGATCGGGACCCGAGCGACCACTACGCCCACCACGTGCTCGGTCGGACGCTGGAGCGGCTGAACCGGCACACCGACGCGTTGCGGCACCTGCGGATCGCCGCAGCGATGTACGCGACCAACGACGACTACCGGACGGCGCTGGAGCGGGTGGAAACCCGCGTGGGCGGCACGCGCTGAGCGTGCACCGGTGACGTGGCGGGGCGGTCCTTCGGGGCCGCCCCTCCGTCGTCCGGCGGGTGGGCCGCCGGGCGTGCCTAGGATGGCGGACATGGGACCTGACCGGCCGGGGGCTGCGGCATGAAGCTCAAGCTGGACCTGCACGAGATCTTCAACAAGGGGCAGGACATCGACCGCGCGTTGCGCGGGATCATGGACGAGGCGGTGGCGAAGAAGGCCACCCTCGTCGAGATCATCCCTGGCAAGGGGTCCGGCCAGCTCAAGAAGCGGGTGCTGCGGTTCCTCGACCAGAAGGACGTCAAGCAGCTCTACCACCGCGTGGAGAAGGACTCCAAGAACTTCGGCCGGCTCTTCGTGCACTTCCGCTGGAAGTAGCGCCGGCGCTCTGCCGACCGCAGCGCGCTCGATCCACTCCATTTCGCCGACGTTGCGGTATCCGGGCGGCTGGATACCGCAACGTCGGCGAAATGGTGTCGATCAAGCGGCCCGCTGTTCGGCCTCGCTTTCGGTTCTCGTCAGGGGGTGACCCGGGTGGCCGGGCTGTCGCCCGGCAGGCCCGACATATCAGCCTCGACCGGTGGCAACGGAGTGGTTCCGAGGACGCGACCGTCCGCGGCGTACGCAGTGAAGGTGGCTGACTGGTCCGGCGGAATCCGCGTGGTGCCGGCGTTCGACACGTCGAGGGTGACCGGGGCCGGAGGAGCGCCGCCGGCCGTGACGGTGACCCGAGCCGCGTCCGGCGGAGCGATCACCCGTACCTGGTCCGTCGGCGTGCCGGTGCCGATGTCTTCCCGGATCCGCCAGCCAACTGGTCGCTGGTCGGCACCCTCGGCCGGCAGCAGCAGCCGCAGGTCCGTCCACCAGCCGGTTCGTTCGTCGCCATGCCTGGCGTACGCGATCACGCCGCCGCCGACGGGCTGCACGGTGAGCAGCGCGGCGGCCTGGCCGTGCTCGCTGCTGGACCACCGCACCCGTACCGTCGTCCCGGCCGCCGGGAGGCGACTGTCGACGAGCGCCAGTTCGATGTAGTTGCGCAGGTTGGCATCGTCCATCGGCGTGCCTCGGGCACCTCGTCGGGCGGCGGTGAGCAGGGCGTCCATCTCCTGCCCGGTCGGGTCGACACCGGCGTACGGGCCGCCGCCCAGGCCGCCCTGGTAGAGCACGTGGTCGCCACGGCTGACCCGGACGACGGGTTCGCCCGGAAGCGGCACAGCGGGCAGGGCGGCAAACCCAACCCCGCGGCCGTCCGCCCTGGCGAGGTCCTCGTACTCCAGCGTTCCCGCTGGGGTGTATCGCGGCTCGCCACTGATCGTCACGGTCGAATCGACGGGCCCGACGACGACCGCGAACCCGCTCCGGCCGGGCTCGGCCTGCATCAGCGTCATCACCGGTTCGTTGACGTCCTCGCTGTGGCCGGCGTAGCGCATCTGTTGGGCGTCGGTCCCGGCCGGACCCACGTACCAGACCAGCGCCTCCTTGGTCAGCAGGCCGAACCGCAGTGGCACCGCGACCAGCGCGACCCGGTGGCCCGGCTGGTCACTGCCGTAGAGCAGACGAATCCGGTCGCGATCGCCAACCTTCCAGATTCCGTCCCGGCTCCCGCCACCCAACGGGATGTCGGTGCTGATCCGCGCCCGCAGCGTCTCCAGCCAGGCCCGATCGCCGGCCAACGAGCCCCGAGGTGGCGCGTCGAGCAGCGCTGCCGGGGCGGCGGCGACCGCGATGCCCGGCGCCCACCCGGGCAGGGGCACCACATTGGTCTGGACCCCGACGAGCGCGACCCCGACCGCGGCGGCTGCCGCCGCCCGGATGAGCCGGGTCCGCCGGTGCCGTCGCTCGCGCCGGGCGAACCCCGGCCACGGGTCCTCAGGTACGTCGACGGCGTGCGTGGCCTGCCGTAGCGCAGGGCTCAGCGTTGAATTCGCGAAGCTCTCGGTCATGCGAGTTCCTCCTCGAGCCGCACCGGGGACTGCGGGGCGGGTGGGGCCAACTCGTTCCGCAGCCGGGCCAGTCCGCGCGACGCCTGGCTCTTCACCGAGCCGATGGAGCAGTCGAGAACCTTGGCGGTGTCCGCCTCGCTGAGGTCCTCGAAGTAGCGCAGCACCAGGACCGCCTGGGTCCTGGGCGGCAACCGCCGCAGTAGGGTGAGGAGCAGTTGCCGCTCCTCCACCTGCGCGTACGCGTCAGTTGTCGGCGCGCTGTCGGAGGTCAGCAGCGGCACCTCCAGCGGTCGCCGTCGACGCCGCCAGGAGATCGCCGTGTTGACCATCGCCCGGCGTACGTAGACCTCGGGCGCGTCCCTGCGCAGCACCCGCCCCCAGCGCCGATGGGTCTTCTCCAACGCCGACTGCGTCAGGTCCTCGGCAGCCCCTCGGTCGCCGGTCAGCAGGTAGGCCGTTCGGAGTAACGGCCCCCACTGTCGTTGTACGAACAGCCGGAACTGTTCGTCGTCCTCGTGCCGGCTCACGCCACCTCCAGGTCGCGTCCGCCTCGCGTTCGCGTGCGGATGCAGAGTGAGACGCGACCGGTGGTGCCGGGGGTTGAGTGGGAACCGTACGTGCGTGTGCCGAGCGCTGCTTGCTGGGTCAGCCCGCGAGGGCGTCCGGGCGGGCGCCGTGGCCGGCTGGGTGCCGGGACCAGCACTGTGGCCGTTGCCGGACGGCCAGCTCCAGTGCCTGACGGTCGGACTCGATCATTTCCCGGGCGATTCGACGCGCCATTTCCAGGCGGTCGACCTGCATGTCAAGATCCGTCGGGCCGGCCCCAGCCATATCGAACTCCTCGTCAGCGTTCGAGCTAGTCGCATCATCTGTCATGCCGGGATTCGTCACCATTCCCCGATCGGTGGAAAGCTTTCGCCGTACGGCTCGGTATCGCGAAACCCGGTTGGGCCGATGGTAGCGATGCCCGCGCCACCCTGCCCGGAACTGCGGAAACCCTACAGCGCATGTGTCGCGGTCAATGATCGGCATTGCCGGAGGTTTGTACATTGCACGGTGCGCGGATCGGGGGGCGCGACATGTCCGGTGAGGGATCTTCGTTACGGGAGGACCGCCGTGCAGCATTCGAGCAGGACCGATCCATTGTTCGTCGCCGTCGAATCCGATTCGATCACTCGCGCGGATGTCGCCGGGCTCATCGCGGGGCGGCTGGCCGCCGTCCGGGTGCCGGGGCTGCTGGCCGCGGCCCGCTGCCACGCGATCACCGCGGCTCTCGCCAACGCCCCGATGGACCGGTACGACGAGAGCCGGGTCTTTCCCGTCGTCGCCAAGTTCGGCCCGGCCATCAACGACCACCGGGACGCCGGTGACCTGCGCGAGGACTACTGGGACGCGGCCCGCGCGGCGGAGAAGAGCTGGTCCACGCTGGGCTTGGCGGACGCGCCACGGGAGCTGTGTCTGGCCGCGTTCCGGGCCGCGTGGCCGGACGTCGCAGCCGGGCGGCGGCAGCGTCGGGACATGCACGTCGGCATCGTCCGGGAGATCAACGCGGGGCTCCAGGTGCATTTCGACGACGCGGTCCGGGAGTACGCCGGCCGGCTGCTCGACAGTGACGTGGTGGCGCAGTTGGCGTTCAACATCTACATCCGGGTGCCGCCGGCCGGTGGGGAGACCGTGCTGTGGCGGCGGCGCTGGCAGCCGAACGACGAGGACCTGCGGATTCCCGGCGGGTACGGCTTCCACGAGTCGGTAGCCGCCGACGCGCAGTCGTTGACACTGCGACCCACGCTCGGGGAGGGCTTTCTGTTCGACCCGCGGCACTATCACACGGTGCGTCCCGCGACGGATGGCCGGCGGATCTCCATAGGATGTTTTGTCGGGCTCACCGACGATGGTCGACTGGCCCTCTGGTCGTAGTGAAGGGCGTTTCCCCATGGTGGACAGAAGCGACGTCGAGGCCGCCGCCGCACTGGTCGAGGGGCGGGTCCGGGAGACCCCGGTGATCGCCGTCGACGGTGCCGACCTGGGCGTGCCCGGGCAGCTCAGTCTCAAGCTGGAACTGCACCAGCACACCGGCTCGTTCAAGCCGCGTGGCGCGTTCAACCGGATGCTCCAGGGGGCGTTGCCGTCGGCCGGGGTGATCGCCGCCTCGGGTGGCAACCACGGCCTCGCCGTCGCGTACGCGGCCCGGTCGTTGGGCGTTCCGGCGGAGGTCTTCGTGCCGGTCACCGCCTCGCCGGTGAAGGTGCAGCGGTTGGCCGGGCTGGGCGCGCAGGTGCGCCAGGTCGGTCAGCACTACGCCGAGGCGTTGGCCGCGAGCACGCAGCGGGCCGGGGAGACCGGCGCGTTGGTCGTGCACGCGTACGACCAGCCGGAGGTGGTGGCCGGTCAGGGCACCGTTGGCCGGGAACTGGAGCGGCAGGTCGGCGGGATCGACACCGTGCTGGTGGCGGTCGGCGGCGGTGGGTTGGTCTCCGGCATCGCCAGTTGGTTCGGCGGGTCGGTACGCGTCGTCGCCGTCGAGCCCGAGCAGATCCCCACCCTGCACTCGGCCCTCAAGGCCGGCCGGCCGGTCGACATCGAGGTGGGCGGCATCGCCACGGATTCGTTGGGCGCCCGTCGCATCGGCGAGATCGCCTTCGACACCGCGCGCCGGACCGGGGTGGTCTCCGTCCTGGTCCGTGACGAGGACCTGGTGCGCGCCCGTCGCCTGCTCTGGTCGGAGCTGCGGGTCGCCGCCGAGTTGGGTGGCGCTGCCGCGCTGGCCGCGCTGGTCGGCGGCGCGTACGTGCCACAGCCGGGGGAGCGGGTGGCAGTGATCATCTGTGGCGGCAACACCGACCCGAGTGACCTGGGCCCGGCCGCGCCGCACTGACCAGTCAGCCGCCGTTGCGCAGGCGGCGCAGTGCGTGCTCGACCTGGAGGGTGTCCAGGTGGGTGTCCCCGAGTAGTCGTCGACGGTCGGCCAGCAGTTGCTCGTACGCCTCGATCGCCGGGTCGAGCCGCCCGTCGAGCAGGAGCACGGCGGCCAGGGTGGCCCGGATGGCGAGCACCTCGCTGCGGTCGGCGTGCCGGGGCTCGACGGTGGCCAGGGTGGCTCGCAGCTCCGCCTCCGCTTCGGCGAGGCGGCCCTGCTCCTGCATGCAGCGGGCCAGCGTGTGCCGGGCCTGCCAGGTCTCCGGTTGGTTGAGCGGCCAGGTCCGGTAGCGGACCTCCAGGATCGCGTGCAGCATCTCCTCGGCCTCGGGGGCCCGCTGTTGGGCGAGCACCGCCAGCGCGAGGCTGTGCCTCACGATCATGGTGTCCCAGTGCTCCGGGCCGCGGACCTGGTCCTCGGCGGCGACGATCTGCCGCAGCTCCAGCTCGGCCTCCGGCCACTGGCGTTGCGCCATGATCGCCTTGGTGAGCTTGTGTCGGCTGGCGAGGGTGTCGGCGTCGTCGCTGCCCAGCACTCTGGTGCGGTCCGCGATCACCTCGCGGAGCACCCGGTCGGCCATCTCCGGCTGGTTGCGTTCCAGCCAGGTGCGGCCCAACTCGTGGCGCAGCGCCAGCACCTGCGGCCGGTCCAGATCGTGGTCGTACGCGGCGCAGCCGCGCACGATCGGGTCCAGGATGTCGAAGGCCGAGCCGGGTAGGCCGACCGCGATGAGGTAGCGGGCGGTCAACCGGGTCAGCTCCAGCGCGCGGCGTACCGTCTCGGGGTCGTGCTTGTGGTGCTGCGGTACCAGGTATTCGCGCACGGCCTCGACCAGGTGCGGCACCAGCACGTCCCAGTTGGCCCAGGCCGCCGAGTCGTCCGGGCTCTGCCCTGCGGTGGCGGCGAGCAACAGCTTCATGACCACGCTGTGGTATTCGGCGATCTGCTCGCGGACCTCGTCCCGGTCGCGGAACATCGCGTGCACCAGCGGGTGCAGCGACAGCACGTGCGCGAACGCCGGGTCGGTGACGTCCTCCCGGACGTCGAAGTCGACAAGGGCGAGGTCTCCGATGCCCTCCAGCACCTTCACCCGTTGCCGGCTGGTCAGCCCCGCGAAGAGCGGCGACCCGGCCAGGATGGCCGGCCTGAGCACCACCTCGTAGGGCACCGGGGAGACGCTCAGGCAGGCCAGCACGTTCAGCAGCGGCCGGCTCTGCTGGAGCTGGCGGCGGGCCAGCAGGTCCAGTGAGATGTCGTCGACCTCACGGACGATCTCCAGGCCGAGCGACTCGTCGAGGTCGACATCGGTGGCGTCGCGTGGTGAGCGGAACCGACGCTGCACGGCGGACCGATAGTCGGCGAAGGTGGTGATGGTGGACGAGCCGCGCCAGACCGGGCTGGCGTTGACCGACCGCAGGTAGTTGCCGGCGGCGCGCAACGCCAGCGGCAACCCGCCCAGCTCCCGGGCCAGCTCACGGGCGTCGGTCAGGTCGCCGGCCTGCTCACCGGCCCGGTCGATCAGCACCTGCGCGCCGGCCTCGGCGTCGAGCGGGCGCACCTGGTGCAGCGTCGACCAGGTGCCCCAGGTGGCCCGATTGCCATCCCGGGTGGTCACGACGACCACACCGTCATCGGCATCCGGGCGGCGCAACCAACCGGTGCCGTCGGCGAGCACCCCGTCGGTGGGGCCCAGCGTCGCCGGCTCGTCCGCACTGTCGAAGATCAGCAACCAGGGTTGGGCTGCCTGGTTGAGGTAGCGCCACACCAGGTCGGTCGCGCTGATCATCCCGGCCCAGGCCTGGTCGACCTGGCTCTCCGAGGCGCCGAGTTGGCTGACCACCTCCCGCATGCCGGAGTTGAGCCGCCCCGCCTGCACCCACCAGACCGTCCGGCCGTCGGCCCGGGCGCGGCGGGCGATCTCCAGGGCAACGTGGCTCTTGCCGGAGCCACCCATGCCGCAGAGGATGTGCACCGAGGGCCGTCCCCCGGCACTTCCCGCTGGCTGCACGATCTCGTCGATCAGGTCGTCGCGCCCGTGCAGCGGGCTGTCCAGCCGTCCGAGCGGTGGATCGACGGAGACGCGACTCGGCCGGTCGTACGCGGGCCGGGGCACGCCGGCATCCTCGGGTGGAACGTCCGCAGTCAATGCGGTCCCCCTTCGGTGGCGAAATTGCAGTGGCCGGCGGCAGAAGATCCTGTCCATCTGGTGGACAGTCGGAGGGATTGTCGCCCGCACCACGTCAACCGCAAGGGTATCCACCGCCGTACTGGGTTGCACACTCTCCGTTTAGGTCGGCCGGCTCACCGGAATCGGCGTCGGGAGTCCCAATTCGCCGCTGATTCCGGCCGATCCGTCGTGCTCGACGTTCGACAGAGGCCTCCACGATGGACTCATGAACTGGTCGCCAATCCAGGACGTGGTCGA
This sequence comes from Micromonospora parathelypteridis, assembly GCF_014201145.1. Classification (NCBI taxonomy): domain Bacteria; kingdom Bacillati; phylum Actinomycetota; class Actinomycetes; order Micromonosporales; family Micromonosporaceae; genus Micromonospora; species Micromonospora parathelypteridis. The sequence goes on along the minus strand of NZ_JACHDP010000001.1, from coordinate 2,583,344 downwards.
CTGGGGTTCCGTACCGGACTGGTTCGGCGCGGTCGGCTCCATCGCCAGCGTGCTCTTCGTCTATCTCGGGCTGCGCCGGGAGATCCGCGCCCGCCGCACCGACGACCTGCGGATCCGGGCCACCCAGGCCCGGCTGGTCTCGGCGGTGGCCGAGATTCGGGGCACCTCGGTGCTGCGAGTCACCGTGGCCAACGAGAGTGACGCCCCGGTACTGGACGTGGCGGTGCTGGCCCGGCTCGTCCCGCCCGACGATCCGGACGGCTCACCCGTCGGGCTGGCCGCGGCCAAACAGGTCCGCCGGATTCCTGGTCACGACGTTCACGACATCTTCGTCACCGTCACGGCAGAACACCGCCTACGCGCGGCCGACACCGTTCTGATGGAACTCACCTTCACCGATCACGACGGAAATCGCTGGCGGCGGATCGGCGCCGGTCAACCCGAACCGGTGGGCTGATGAAATTTGACACCGGATCGATCCGAATCGGCGGGTGACAGTTTCGGTCGTTTCGAATAGCCGGTGGTCCGGGGGCGAAATCGCTCCACCGGACCACCGCGCTGTCCGTCAGATGGGATAGGTGCGCGCGACCGCCAGCATCTCGGAGCTGTGCGACCCGACGACGCCGACGGCCGCCGGTCGGGGGCGGAAGCCGGGCAGCGCCTCCAGGCCGTCGCTGGCGTCCATCGCCCGCAGCGCCACCTGGCCGCCGGTGGGCCGCAGGGTCAACGCGACCTCGATGCCCTCCGTCGGCGGGGCATGGAACACCAACCCGAAGCCCCACTTCCCCGCGCGCGGCTCCACCGGCACCGACCGCCCGGCCACCTCGGCCCGCAGCACGGTGGCCGTCGACGTGTCGACGTGCAGGGTGGCGAGCCGGGCCGTCCGCTGCGGGGTGAGCCGCAGCCGCAGCGTGCGTTCGCCGCCGGAACTGTTGTCGGCCAACACCTCCAGCTTCGGTGCCGGCAGATTCGCCGACTGTGCCGGCCCAGCCCGCAGCTCACCGCCGCCGAGCCCGGGGAAGTCGTCGCTGACGTCGGTCAGCCCGTCCACGTAGCCGTCCGTCCACGACTGCGGGTCGCTCTCGTGGCTGAGCCAACGGGCCTGGCCGGTGCCCGCGTCCAACGCGTACATCAGGTGGGTTGGCGCGGGATGGGCGGCGTCGAACCGGTCGACGCCCAGCCCGACCCCGGCGAGCACCACCGCCGCCACGGCGGCGGCCGTGGCCGGCAACATGCCGAGCCGGCGGGCCCGCAACGCCCGCAGGCCGCGCTGGCCGCCGGCCTGCGGGTGCAGCAGGTCGACTACCGGCAGCGCGGTCAGGCCGAGCAGCACCGCGACCAGCGCGGCCACCCCGCCCATGGCCATCCCCAGCGCGGGGAAGAGCAGCACCACGGTGGGCAGCAGGATGACCACGCCGACGGCCGCGGCGGCGGTCACCGCCACCACCGGCCATGGCCCGGTCTGCCGGGTACGCAGCGCGACCAGCCCGCCGAGGGCGCCGGCCAGCGCCGGCAGGGTGGTGAGGTACGCCCCGCCGGGCACCGCCACGGCGAGCAGCACCCCGAACAGGGCCAACCAGGCCAGCCCGCCGACGGCGAGCGCGGCCGGGCCGATCCGGCGGCGGGTCAGCGCGTACCAGGTGAACAGGATGGCGGTGGCGAGCGCCAGGACGGCCAACCGGTACCAGATCGGCCGGTACGGGTCGAGCAGCTCCGCGTACCCCGGTCGGATCGTGGTGATCGCCAGCCAGAGCAACTGCGCGGCGACCGGCGCGGCCACGATCGGCACCAGAGCCAGCCCGAAGCCGGCGGCCAGCCGGCCGGTGCTGGCCCGACCGCTGCGACGGGTCAACCAGCCCAGCGCGGCCACCGCGGCCACCGCGAGCAGGGCCAACGGCAGGGTGAGCCAGCCCGGGTAGCGGACCAGCCCGCCGGGGACCGGGAAATAGGTGGCGTCGTGCCCGGAGCGCAGCTCGGTCAGGTCGGTCCGGCCGAACTCCCGGGCCAGGCCCAGCGCGTTGTCCCCGTGCTGCTGGAGGCTGCCCCGGTCCATCGCCGCCGGGGTGTCCAACGGCGTGTGGTAGATCGCGCCCCCGTCGATGTACGCCGAGTTCAGCCCGACGAACTTCTGGTCCAGGAACGCGGTGAAGTCGGTGTCGTTGGGCAGCGCGCGGTAGATCTCCACCGCGAACGAGGTGCCGACCGGATGCGGGGCGGACCGGCCGAAGACGTCCACCAGCTTCGCGTTGTTCCGGGACGTCTCAAACATGATCACTGGCCCGGTCGAGCCCCGCGCCTCCAGGTTGAGCACCACACCGCCGTCGGCGGCGAGCGGGTGACTGGCGGCGAACGCGGCCGCGCCGCAGAGGCACGCCTCCTCGGCGTCGGTCAGCACGAAGACGATGTCGTTGCGGGGTCGAGGGCCGGTGCTCAGCGCGCGGGCCACCTCCAGGATGGCCGACGTGCCGGCCGCGTCGTCGTTGCCGCCCGGCCCGGTCTGCACCGAGTCGTAGTGGGCGACCAGGAAGACCCGGCCCGTCGAGTCGGTGCCCGGCATCCGGGCCACCACGTTGCGGACGCGGGCCAGGGTCGCACCGCCCGCCGCCCCGCTGAGCTGGCCGGCCTCCGGTGCCACGGTGTCCTGCACCTCGGTCTCCAGGCCCAGCCCGCGCAACTGCTGCTCGAGGTGGGCGCGAACCTGGTCGTTGGCCGGGCTGCCGGCGACGTGTGACCGGGCCGCGATCACCTGGACGTCCTCGTACGCCCGGGCGGCACTGAACTCACCCGCCGGCGCGTCCGCCGGCTTCGGCGTCGGCGTGCGCAGGTCGAGCAGGCTGCCAGCGCCGACGGCGGCCAGCGCCACCAGCGCCGCCGCGGCGGCCACGAGCCGCCGCCGCGGCCGGGTCAACGCACGGTCGGCAGGGGGTACGCCCGGAGTCGGCCGGGCCGGCGTGCCCGTCGTGGCCGGGGTGGTCGGTGCGCCCACGGAAACTCCTCGGGGGGTGGTGGGGCCTGGGGTGGCACCATCCTGCCCGTCGGCGGCCCCGGATGGGATGGCCGGTACGCCCAACGCCGACCGTCCGCCCGGTTTGTCATTCCGCGGGCAGTGATGCGGCCCATCCCCGCCCGCGCCGCAGGCGTCGTGTTGTGTGCGACCGTTGTCTAATACAGGATCAGCAGGGCACTCGGAAGGAGCCCGACATCACCAGCGAACTCCCGCGTCTCGCGGCGGTGACCCGGCCGCACCGGGGGGCCGGCTTGGCCGGTTCCCCAGTTGTGCCGTACCCCCACGGCGGCCTGGCGCGGCACGCCAACCTGCCGCCCGGCGAGCGGTTGCGGGTGCTGCTGGTGGAGGACGACGAGGGCGACGCCTTCCTGGTCGGTGAGCTGCTCGCCGAGACGAACTCGATGATCGATCTCATGGTCGCCACCAGTCTCAGCGAGGCACGGCAGCGGATCGCCGACGTCGACTGCGTCCTGCTCGACCTGGGCCTGCCCGACGCGCAAGGGCTGGACGGACTGCGCCAGGTGCTGGAGATGTCCAGCGGCGCCGCCGTGTGCGTGCTGACCGGTCGTTCGGACGAGCACCTGGGCGTCGTGGCGGTCGCCGAGGGGGCACAGGACTATCTGGTCAAGGGCCAGGTCGACGGGGTGCTGCTGACCCGGGCGTTGCGCTACGCCGTGGAGCGCAAGCGCGCCGACGAGAACGCCCGCAGGCTGCGCGAGGTCGAGCTGCGCCAGGCGGAGTCGGCCCGGCTCGAACGCGGCCTGCTGCCCCAGCCGCTGATGACGACAGACCAGGTCGCGGTGCACACCTTCTACCGGCCCGGGCGGCACGCCGCGCTGATCGGCGGGGACTTCTTCGACGTGGTGCAGACCCGGCCGGACCGCCTCGACCTGATCGTCGGCGACGTCTGCGGGCACGGGGTGGACGAGGCCGCGCTCGGTGTGGAGCTGCGGGTGGCCTGGCGTGCCCTGGTGCTCGCCGGAGTGCCGGACGACGAGGTGCTGCCCGCGCTGGAGCAGGTGCTGATGAGTGAGCGCCGCCTGCAGGAGATCTTCGCGACGGTGGCCACCACCAGGCTCGACCTGGACGCCAACCGGGCCACCGTCCGACTCGCCGGGCACCCGCCGCCGCTGCTGCTCTCCGGAGGCCGGGTCGCCCCGGTGCCGGCGCCCGGCGGCCTGCTGCTCGGCGTACGACCCCGCCGGCCGATCGCCTACGACCTGGAGTTCGACACCGATGACTGGTCCCTGCTGATGTACACCGACGGCCTGATCGAGGGGCGGGTGGGTGCCGGCAACGAGCGGCTCGACGTGCCGGGCCTGAGTGGGCTGCTGGACGAGCCGGCCAACCGTGCGGTGTCACTGCCCGAACTGCCGGCCTGGCTGGTCGGCCGGGCCGAGCACATCAACGGTGGTCCGCTCGCCGACGACGTGGCCATGCTGCTGGTCAGCCGGGGTGGTGGCCGGTGAAGCCGGTGGTCGGCGGCTGGAGTCTGCGCCGTCGGGTCATCACCCTGCTCACCGTCGTGGGTGTGCTGCTGATCGGCCTGGCTGGCGCGGAGGCGGCGATGGCCGCCCGCAACCGCACCCAGATCGACGCCATCCTCAACCAGACCGGCCCGCTGCGGGTGCAGTCGCAGGAGCTGCTCAACGCGCTGCTCGACCAGGAGACGGCGATCCGCGGGTACGCGGTCAGCGGCGACCCGGCCGACCTGAGCCCCTATCGGCAGGGGCTCGACCGGGAGAAGAGCGTTGTCGCCTCGATGCGGACGCTGCTGGGCGACTATCCGCAGATCGGCCAGGAGTTGCAGGCTGTCGAGGAGCGCACCGCACAGTGGCGGCAGTCGGTGGCGGAACCGGTCATCACCACCACCGAGCAGAGCGGCACCAGCGCTGGCCAGGCGCTGGTCACCGAGCAGGCTCGCCAGCAGTTCGACCAGGTGCGGGCGGCGGTGAACGACCTCCAGGAGGAGATCCTGGCCGCCCGGGAGCAGGCCGCCGCCAATGTGCGTACCAGCAGCAACGTGCTGGTCGTCCTGTTGATCGTCGCCGCCCTGGTGGTGGTCGTGGCCGGCGCGGTGCTGCTGCTCTCGCTGGACCGGATGGTGATCCGGCCCCTGACCGGGCTGGCCACCCAGGTCCGCGAGGTCGCCGAGGGTGACTACCAGCACGGCATCGCCACCAGCGGCCCGCCGGAGTTCATCCGGCTCGGCGAGGACGTGGACGCGATGCGCCAGAAGATCGCCACCGACCTGGCCGAGGTGCGGGCTGCCCGCGAGCGCATCGAGTGGGTCAACAACCAGCTCCAGAAGCAGGCCGAGGAACTCACCCGGTCCAACCGTGACCTGGAGCAGTTCGCGTACGTGGCCTCGCATGACCTGCAGGAGCCGCTGCGCAAGGTGGCCAGCTTCTGCCAGCTGCTCCAGCGCCGCTATGCCGGGCAGCTCGACGAGCGGGCCGACCAGTACATCGCCTTCGCGGTGGACGGCGCGCAGCGGATGCAGCGCCTGATCAACGATCTGCTCGCGTTCTCCCGGATCGGCCGTCTCACCACCGGCTTCGTCGAGGTCGACCTCAACAAGGTGATGGGCGACGTGGCCGGCCAGACCGAAGCCGCCCGGCAGTACGCCGACGCCGAGCTGACCTGGACCGAGCTGCCGGTTATCTCGGGGGAGGAGCCGCTGCTCACCAACCTGCTCGCCAACCTGGTCAGCAACTCGATCAAGTTCCGTCGCCCGGACGTGCCGCCGAAGGTGCACATCTCGGCCCGGCTGGTGGGCACCGAGTGGGAGATCAGCTGCCAGGACAACGGCATCGGGATCGAGCCGGAGTTCGCCGACAAGATCTTCGTGATCTTCCAGCGGCTGCACTCGAAGGACGCGTACCCGGGCACCGGCATCGGGTTGGCCATCGTCAAGAAGATCGTCGAATATCACGGCGGCCGGGTCTGGGTGGACACCGACGTGCCGGAGGGCACCGCGATCCGGTTCACCCTGCCGGCGCTTCCCGAGGACATCGCGGCTGCCGCGGCTGCCGCTGTCGACCCGTCGGAGCAGCCGCAGGCTATGGCAGCGGGCGACGCGACGCCCTCGAACGAGGTTCCGGCAGCGCTGACGGAGCAGTCCGACGGGTCGGACCGGCCGGACCGGGCCGACGAGTCGCCGGAAAGCGGTAGAACGGGTGACATGAGGGAGACGGTGGGATGACCGCGCCGGCGGATGGCAAGAGCCCGATCGAGGTCCTGCTCGTGGAGGACGACCCGGGTGATGTGCTGATGACCCAGGAGGCGTTCGAGGAGCACAAGCTGCGGAACCGGCTGACCGTCGTCTCCGACGGCGCCGAGGCGCTCGCCTACCTGCGGCAGGAGGGTCAGTACGCGGACGCGGTGACACCCGACCTGATCCTGCTCGACCTCAACCTGCCCCGCCGTGACGGCCGGGAGGTGCTGGAGGAGATCAAGAAGGACGAGGAACTGCGTCGGATCCCGGTGGTGGTGCTCACCACCTCGCAGGCCGACGAGGACATCCTGCGCAGCTACCAGCTGCACGCCAACGCCTACGTGACCAAGCCGGTGGACTTCGAGCGCTTCATCTCGGTGGTCCGTCAGATCGACGAGTTCTTCGTCAGCGTGGTCAAGCTGCCGCCGCGTGGCTGACACCCTGCTCGACGACGTTGGCGACCTGCTCCGAGAGGCCGCCGACCAGGTCGTTCTGCCACTGTTCCGCAAGCTCGACGACGCCGACGTGTCGGAGAAGGCGCCCGGCGAGGTGGTCACCATCGCCGACCGCCGGGCCGAGGAGTTGCTCTCGGCGGGGCTGCGCCGACTGCGGCCGGGCTCGACGGTGGTCGGTGAGGAGGGCGTCGCCGACGATCCAGGGCTGTTGCGGCACCTGCGCGACAGCGGGGACGTCTGGTTGGTCGACCCGGTCGACGGCACCGCCAACTTCGCCGCGGGCCGCCGGCCGTTCGCCCTGATGGTGTCGCTGCTGACCGACGGGCGGCCGACCGCCGGCTGGATCCTCGACCCGCTCGCCGACACTCTCGCCGCGGGCTGGGCGGACGACGGGACCCTGCTCAACGGCCGACCGGTCGACGGCACCGCCACGGTGCCGCCACTCGGCGAGCTGCGCGGCGCGGCGATGACCCAGTTCCTGCCGCCGGAGACCCGCGACCGGGTCCGCGCCGGCGGGCGCCGGCTCGGTGAGCTGCTGCCCGGCCAGCACTGCGCCGGCCGGGAGTACCTGGACATCCTCACCGGCGAGCAGCAGTTCGCCCTCTTCTGGCGCACCCTGCCGTGGGACCACGCGCCGGGCACGGTGCTGGTCCGCGCGGCTGGTGGCGTTGCCCGCCGGTTCGACGGAGTCGACTACCACCCCGCCGACGACGGCCGAGGTCTGCTCGTCGCGGTCAACGAGCAGGTCTGGGCCGAGGTACGCGACGCCCTCCTCAACCCCTGATCCGCGCACTGCGCGACGGCGTCAAAACGCTCCGTCGACATTGAGGCAGCTCGAAGGTCAGGGGACTGGTCACCGGCCCACAGTCCGGTATCGTGACCGGCGGTCTCCGCCAGCAGGCCGCCGACCGGCGCCGGCGGGGACGCCGCCGCGCAGTTGTTGACCCGGGGGCCGGCGGTCGACGGAAGGACGCTTGCGTGCCCAGGACCAGGCTCAGCCCGCGGCTCGGTCGCCGCGCACTGTTCGCCCTGCTCGCCACCGTCGCGCTGATGCTCGGCGGTACCGCCGTGCCCGCGTACGCGGAACCCGGCGAGGGTGGCAGCAAGAAGCTGCAGGACGCGTTGGAGCTGACCGCCAAGGGGCACATCGAGGCCAAGGCCAAACTGGACAACTCCAAGCGGCGCCAGACGGCGCTGACCGGCGAGCTGACGGTGGTCGAGGGTCGCCTGGTCGGGCTCACCGCCCAGGTTGGCGAGGTGGCCGCGCAGTCGTACCGCGCCGGCCGGCTCAGCCCGGTCGCCATGCTGCTCAACACCGCCACGCCGCAGACGTTCCTGCAACGCGCGAGCGACCTTGAGCTGATGGCCCAGCGGGACAGCAAGCGGCTGCGTGACCTCGTCGAAGCCCGGCAGCAGGCGCAGCAGGCCAAGCTCGCCATCGACGCCGAGGTCCGCGAGCAGCAGAAGCAGCTCGCCGTCATGGCGAAGAAGAAGAAGGAGGCCGAGGCGGCACTCGCCGAGGTCAGCTCGGGCGGCAGCAACGGTTTCAGCGGCGGCAGTTCCGCCTCGGCGAAGCCGGCGCCGCGCAACTCCGACGGATCCTGGCCGTCGGAATCCTGTTCCGTGAAGGACCCGACCACCTCGGGCTGCATCACCCCGCGCACCCTCCACGCGCTGAACCAGACCCAGGCGGCCGGCTACAAGCGGCACGTCTCCTGCAAACGCAGCGGTGGCGGCGGCGAGCACCCGAAGGGGCGGGCCTGCGACTTCGCGGCCGCCACGAACGGCTTCGAGGACCGCAACGCGACCGGCGGCGACAAGGCGTACGGCGACAGCCTGGCCGCCTGGCACGTGCGCAACGCCGACCGGCTGGGTGTGCTCTACGTGATCTGGTACCGGCAGATCTGGCATCCCGGCACCGGGTGGCGTTCGTACAGCGGCAGCGGCAGTCCCGCCGCGTCCCACACGAACCACGTTCATCTATCGCTGTACTGACCCGAGGCATCAGCTTCGCTGCGTACCATCGCGACGATGAGCACCCCACCGTCCGACGTGGCGGCCCCGCCGGCATCCTCGGCCCCGCCCGTGTCCATCACTGGCCGGGCGCTGCCCAACGGCCTGGCCGCCTTCCTGGTCTTCTTCTCCAGCGGTGCCGTATTGGTGCTGGAGACCGTCGCGCTACGCCTGGTCGGCCCGTACGTCGGGGTGACCCTCCAGGTGACCAGCTCGGTGATCGGCATCGCGCTGGCCGCGATCGCCTACGGGGCGTGGTCCGGCGGCTGGCTGGCCGACCGGCGCAATCCGCGAGGCCTGCTGGCGCCAGCGCTGGTGCTGGCCGGCATCGCCACCGCCGTCACCCTGCCCGTCGTCCGGTACGCCGGTGAGGTGCTACGCGGTGGCGCGGCCAGCGGCATCCTGCTGCTGGTTGCTCTGGCCGTATTCGTACCGGCCGCGCTGCTCGCCGCGGTCACCCCGCTGGTCGTGAAGCTCCAGCTCGCCGACCTGCGCCGCACCGGCCAGGTGGTCGGCCGACTTTCCGGGATCGGCACCCTGGGCGGAATCACGGCGACCCTGCTCACCGGCTTCGTGCTGGTCGCCGCACTGCGCAGCACGGTCATCCTGCTGACCCTGGCGGTCGCGCTCGGGCTGGTCGGCATCGGCCTCGGCTGGTACCTGCGCCGGCAGGAGCCCACCGAGCTGCCCGGTCCCGCCCGGACCCGGGCCGCGCTGGCCGTGCTCGGCCTGGTCGGGGCGGGGCTGACCACCGTGGCACCGAACCCGTGCGACATCGAGACGGCGTACCACTGCGCCCGGGTCACGTCAGACCCCGACCGGCCCACCGGACGGACCCTGCTGCTCAACTCGGCCCAGCACTCGTACGTGGACCTGGCCGATCCGAAGCACCTGGAGTACGCGTACACGAAGTGGGTCGGCGCGGTCGCCGACGTGGCCGCGCCGACCGGGCAGCGGTTGGACGCGCTGCACCTGGGCGGCGGTGGGTTCACCGTGCCGCGCTACCTGACCGCCACCCGGCCGGGCACCGACAACGTGGTCTTCGAGATCGACGGCGGGCTCGTCGAGTTGGGCGAGCGGGAGCTGGGCGTACGCACCGGGCCGGACCTGCGGGCGGTCGTGGGCGACGCACGGATGCTGGTCGTCGGCGAGCCGACGGACAGCCGCGACCTGGTGGTCGGTGACGCGTTCGGTCACCTGGTGGTGCCCTGGCACCTGGCCACCCGGGAGATGGCCGCCGAGGTCCGGCGGGTGACCCGCCCCGGCGGCGTGTACGTGCAGAACGTCATCGACTACCCGCCGCTGCGGTTCATCCGCGCCGAGCTGGCCACGGTGGCCGCCGAGTTCACGCACGTCGCGCTGATCGCCCCACCGGAGGCGCTCGCCGAGCAGCAGGGCAGCAACTTCCTCATCGTCGGCTCCGACGCCCCGCTGCCGCTGGACGCCATCCGCGCCCGGCTGAACGCGGTCGACCCCACGGTCAGCCTGCTCGCCGGCACTGAGCTGACGGGTTTCGTCGGCTCGGCGCTGGTGTTGACCGACGACTACGCCCCGGTCGACCAACTGCTGGCCACCGCCTGAACGGGTGACAATTCTGACCGATTCCGATACTCCAGGTGTAGGTCGGTTGCTCGTGGGCAACAACGGTCACCATGGGTGGTGGGGACCGAAACGGCGCGCAGCTGCTCGATGAGCGGTACCGGCTCATCGAGCAGCTCGGCGCGGGCGGCATGTCGGTGGTCTGGCGCGGCTACGACGAGGTGCTCGGCCGCCAGGTCGCGGTGAAGGTGCTGGCCTCGCGGCTGGCGAGCGACCGGGCCTTCCGCCACCGGATCCGAATCGAAGCGCAGGCCGCCGCGCGGCTCTGCCACCCCAACATCACCAACGTGTACGACTACGGCGAGTCCGAGCAGGTCGGCCTGACCGTTCCCTACGTCGTGATGGAGCTGGTCGACGGCGCATCGCTGGCCAGCCGACTGGGCCGGGAGAGCCAGCTGCCGTGGCGGGAGGCGGTGACCATCGCCGCGGAGGTCAGCTCGGCGCTGGCCACCGCGCACGCCCGTGGCGTGGTGCACCGCGACGTCACCCCGGGCAACGTCATGCTCACGTCGACCGGGGTCAAGGTGGTCGACTTCGGTATCTCCGCGCTGGTCGGGGAGAGCGAGAAGGGGCCGGACGGCGCGCTGCTGGGCACTCCCGCGTACCTCGCTCCCGAACGGCTCGACAACGGCCAGGTCTCCCCGGCCACCGACGTGTACGCCGTCGGGCTGCTGCTCTACCGGATGCTCACCGGGCGGCTGCCGTGGCGGGCCAGCACGACCACCCAGATGTTGCGCGCACACATGTACAACGAACCGGAGCCGATGCCCACCGTCGCAGGGCTGCCCGACGAGGTGACCGAACTGGTGGGGCGCTGCCTGGCCAAGCGGCCCGATGACCGGCCCGCCACCGCCGAGCTGACCCGGACCCTCGCGGACGCAGCCGGAATGCTCGCGCCGGTCTCCCCGGCCGGCGGGCCCCTGGACCCGGCCATGTTGGGCAGTGCGCGGACCACGATTCTGCCCTGGTCCGCGGCGACCGACGCGTTGCCGCTGTCGCGTACCCGTGAACGGGACCGGCGGACGCGTCGGCGGGTGACCCGACGTCGTCGGGTTGAGGCGGGGGTGGCAGCCGTCGGGCTGATCGCGGTCACCGGGGCGATGTGGGGGTTCACCTCGCGCAGCCCGGCCAGCGGTGAGGGCCGGCCGACGACCGAGGCCCGGATGGGTCTGCCGCCGTCGGCGCCGCCCTGCGAGGTGGCGTACGCGCTGCGCACGGACTCCGGCACCGACTTCGCCGCCGAGTTGACGCTGACCAACACCGGTGACCGTGAGCTGCGGGACTGGGCGATGAGCTTCACTTTCCCCGGTCAGCAGACGGTGACGAAGGCCGAGCCCGCGCCGGTGCACCAGCAGGGAAGCACGGTGCTGATTCGGCCGACGGCCCAGCGCAACACGCTGGCACCCGGTGCGGCCGAGAAGCTCACCCTCACGGGGAAGTACAGCGGGGCGAACCCGCTGCCGGTGGAGTTCCGGCTCGGCGAGGCGACCTGCGGGGTCCGCGTCTCCGGTGTCGCCGGCAGTGCGCCGTCCACGGTCCCGCCGGTCAAGGCCGCCCCACCGAAGGCCCCAGCGAAGGCGACGACGGTGCGCGGCGGCTCCGGTACGGGCGGCGGCGCGACGAAGGCCAAGCCCCCGAAAGCCGCCAAGGTCCCCGCGAAACCGAAAAAGGCCGAGGGACACGGTGGCGGTGGCCCGGGGCAAGCACCACGTTGACCGAAGGTCGCGGCGGTCGTTGAAGGCGCGTTGTCACGGTTCAGGGCCGTCAGACCAGTTGGTCTGACGGCCCTGTTCGGTCTGTTGACGCTCAGGCCTTGTTGAAGGTGTTCTTGGCCCAGAGGTAGGAGACGAGGGCGATACCGGTGCACCAGGCGGTGGCGATGATGGCGCTGTTGCCGATCGGGGTGCCGAGCAGGAGGCCGCGGACGGTTTCCATGATCGGGGTGAAGGGCTGGTACTCGGCGAACCAGCGGAGGGCGGTGGGCATGGAGTCGGTGGGGACGAAGCCGCTGCCGAGAAAGGGGAGCAGGATCAGGGGCATCGGCGCGTTGCTGGCGGCCTCGGGAGTCGAGGACTTCAGGCCGAGGGCGACCGCCAGCCAGGTGACCGCCAGGACGAGCAGGGTGAGCACTCCGCCGGCGGCGAGCCACTCGGTTGCGCTGGCGTTCGGCCGGAAGCCGATGGCGAGGGCGATGCCGATGAGGACGGCCATGCTGAGGAGCTGCTGGACGAGGCTGCCGATGACGTGGCCGGTCAGGACCGAGGCCCGGGAGATTCGCATGCTGCGGAAGCGGGCGATGATGCCTTCGGTCATGTCGGTGGCGACCATGACGGCGGTTCCGGTCGCCGCTGTGGCTGCCGCCATGAGCAGGATGCCGGGGACGACATAGTCGACGTAGGCGTCGCGGCCACCGCCGATGCCCGCGCCAAGGGTGCCGCCGAAGACATAGACGAACAGGACCAGGAGGATGGCGGGCGTCGCGACCAGCTGCACGGTCATGGACGGGTAGCGGATCAGGCGCTTGAGCTGCCGCCGGACCATCGTGGAGCTGTCCCGCATGGCGAGGGTGAGGGTGTTCATCGGGTGGTCTCCTTCTGGCGGCCGGTGAGGGTGAGGAACACGTCGTCGAGGTCGGGGGTGTGGACGCTCATCTCGTCGATGTCGATCGAGCCTTCGTCCAGGCGGGCGAGCAGTTCGCGGATCGCGCGGACACTTCCGTCGCTGGGCACCTGCAGGCTGAGCGCCTCGGGGTCGGCGACTCCTGCTCCGAGGAGGTGCTGAGCGGCATCGAGCAGGTGCGTGTCGCTGAAGGTGAGCTCGATGTGGCCGCCGGGAATGAGGCGCTTGAGTTCGTCGGCGGTGCCTTCGGCGATCAGGCGTCCGTGGTCGAGGAGGGCGATGCGGTCGGCGAGTTCGTCGGCCTCTTCCAGGTACTGGGTGGTGAGGAAGATGGTGACGCCGTTGGCGACCAGTTCGCGGACGATCTGCCACATGGAGCGACGGCTGCGGGGGTCGAGCCCGGTGGTGGGCTCGTCCAGGAAGATCAGGCGGGGGTCGCCGACCAGGGTCATTGCCAGGTCCAGCCTGCGCTGCATTCCACCGGAGTAGGTGCCGGCGGTCTTGCCGGCCGCGTCGACCAGGTCGAACCGTTCGAGCAGCTCGGCGGCCTTGCGCTTGCCATCGGAGCGGGACAGGTGATTCAGGTCGGCCATGAGGAGCAGGTTCTCCTCGCCGGTGAGCAGCTTGTCGACGGCCGAGTACTGGCCGGTGACGCCGATCGCGCCGCGCACGTCGTCCGGCTTGCGGGCCAGGTCGTAGCCGGCGACGTGGACGGTGCCGCCATCGGCGGGGAGCAGAGTGGACAGGATCTGGACGGTGGTGGTCTTGCCCGCCCCGTTCGGGCCGAGCAGCGAAAAGATCGTTCCTTCGGGTACGGCCAGGTCGATGCCGTCGAGCACGATCTTGTCGCCGTAGGACTTGTGCAGTCCGTTCGCTGAGATGGCCAGGTTGGTCATGATCATGCCCTTCAGAGGCTGCGGGCGACGATGTCGCCGTAGCCGGTGGTCGCGTGGATGTTCAGGTCGGTGGCGCCTTCGGTGTTCTTGAGCGCGTTGTGGATCCGGCCGAATCCGGTGCCGGCGTCCAGGGAGGCCGAGACGCCGTGGGCGGCGCCGACCGACAGTTCGCCGGCGTCGGTACGCAGGACGACCGTGCCGCGTACGGCCTCGGTGATGCGGATGTCGCCCTTGCTGGTGCTGATCTCCGCGGAGCCGTTGATGCGGCCGACCGAGACGTCACCGGCGACGGCGGTGAGTCGGGCGGTGGCGGCCTCGTCGAGCTTGATGTCGCCGTGTGCGACCTCGAAGGCGACGTCGCCGAACCGTCCGACGCCCAGCAGTTCGGCGCTGGCCGCCTTGGCCTCGATCCGGGAACCGGTGGGCAGCTGGACCGTCACCTCGATGGATCCGGAGCTGCCGAAGAGCTGGTTCTTCGCCGAAGCCTTGATCCGGAGAACGCCGTCGCCGTATTCGACAGTGGTCTGCTCCGCGACCTGCACGTCGCGGCCGTTCGAGGCGTCCGCGGGGAGGACCTCGACCGCGGTGTCGACGCGGTCGGCGGCGATGAACCGCACCCGGCCGGCGGGGATGTCGACGACGGTGGAAATCGGGGTGGGGCTGTCGAACTTCTGCATGACGCTCTCCTTGCGGCCCGTTCTTTCTGACATCGGAAACGCTACGTTGCTTTCCAATGCCCTTCAAGCCGCTCGTTGCGATGCAGAGGTGTTGTCCCAGCTCAAGCCGCTAATTTCGTTGCATCGGGAATGAAGCTAACGCAACGAAGATCAAATTGGCGTTGCTATGAGCTGGAGTGAACGCTATGCGGTGGCCAGCAGGAAGCAGTCAGGTCAGCGCTGTCCCGCGAACCGCTGCACCTGGTCGATTCCACCCTCGACGATGAGCACACCACCCTGCGGGAGCGCGGTGTCGTCCGAGGTGTAGCGGAAGCGTTCGCCCGGCAGTTTGGCGCCGACCACCCGAACCCCATAACGCTCCTCCGGTCGCAGGTCGAGCAGGGTGCGTCCGACCAGGGACTCCGGCACCCGGACGGTGGCGATGGCGAAGTCGTCGTCGAACTCGATGAAGTCCAGCAACCGGCTGACGATCAGGTGCGCGACCCGGTCCCCGGTCTCGGCCTCCGGAAAGATCACGTGGTGTGCGCCCACCGACGACAGAATCTTGGCGTGCTTCTGTGAGGTCGCCCGGGCCCAGATCTGGGGCAGGCCCAGCTCAACCAGTGCCAGCACGGTGAGCACGCTCGCCTCCACCGAGGCCCCGATGGCCACCACCGCCCGTCCGAAACTGGTGACCCCGAGCTGCCGCAGCGCTCCCTCCTCGGTCGAGTCTGCCTGGACGACCCGGTCGAGCTGCGCCGACCAGCGCTGCACCTGCGCCGGGTTGCGGTCGATGGCCAACACCTCGCGGTTCATCCGGGCCAACGACCCGGCCAGGTGGCAACCGAAGCGACCAAGCCCGATCACGACGACGCCGCCGCTGTCCGCTCTCTTAGCCGACACCGCACCGCTCCTTCCCTGCTAGCCGACGATGGGTTGTTCCTGGGGATAGCGGTAGAGCCGGCGTCGCGTGTTCAGGGCGATCGCCGACCCGAGGGTGAGGGTCCCGACCCGGCCGATGAACATCAGCACGGTCAGGGTCAGTTGACCGCCGGCCGGCAGTTCGCTGGCCAGGCCGGTGGACAGACCGGTGGTGCTGAACGCGGAGGTGATCTCGAACAGGGCCGCGACGAAGCGGACGCCCTCGGTGAGCAGCAGCAACGTCATCGTTCCGAGCGTGACCAGCGCGACGCTGAGCAGCGCCACGGTGACCGCCTGCCGCTGACTGGCGGTGGCCACCCGGCGGTGCCCGACCGTCACGTCGGGCTCGCCGCGCAGCTCCGCCCAGAGGGTGAACGCCAGCAGGAAGAACGTGGAGACCTTGATGCCACCGGCCGTGCTGGCGCTGCCCCCACCGATGAACATCAGCACGATCAGCAGGGGGTAGCTCTCCTCCTGCAGGGCGGCGATGTCCAGGACGCTGAAGCCGCCGGTGCGGCTCAACGCGATCTGGGTGAACGACGCGAGCATCTTGCCGGGTACGTCGTACTGGCCGATCGTGCTCGCGTTGGTCCACTCGGCGGCGAGCAGGCCGGCGAAGCCGATCAGCAGCAGCACCGCGCTGCCCCAGATGGTCAACTTGGTCGCGACCGCCCAGTGCGCCGGCTGGCGCCACTCGCGTACCGCCTCGAACAGCGCGGGGAACCCGAGCCCACCGATGATCGCGCCGACCGCCAGGGGCAGCGACACCCACGGGTCGCGGCTGAAGGCCAGCAGACCGTCCGAGTAGAGCGCGAAGCCACCGTTGTTGAACCCCTGCACGGCGTGGAAGACACCCGACCAGAGAGCCCGCCCCGGTGAGTAGTCGTAGGCCAGCCAGAGCCGACCGGAGATCAGCGCGGTCATCACCGCCTCGCAGGCGAAGACGGTCACCGCGATCCGGCGTAACAGCCGCCCTACGTCGCCGATGCCGAACTCCGCCGTCTCGGCCTGCACGAGCAGCCGGTTGCGCAGCCCGAGCTGACTGGAGACGACCAGGATGGCCAGCGCCGCGACGGTGAGGATGCCGAGACCGCCAAGCTGGGTGAGCAGGGTGATCACCAGCAGTCCCCAGCCGGACCAGTAGTTCGGCGTGTCGGTGATCGCCAGGCCGGTGACCGACACGGCCGAGGTGGCGGTGAAGAGCGCGGTGACAAACGGCGGGCGCTCATGATCGGCGGTCGCCCAGCGCGCCATGAGCAACCCGGTACCGAGCAGGATCGGCACCAGGAACGCGAACGGCACCAGCCGCACGGGGTTGCGGAAAAACCGGCGCACCAGACAATCTTCCTTTTCCGCCCGCCACCCGGAGTGAGAACGCTCATTCCGGAGATTCATCTCCCGGTCAGCCATCGACCAACTGCCGGTCAATCCGGGGAGGTCTGCTGGAGCGGCTTCCCCCGACGACAGGAGACGGCGATGCGACGCACCCTCTCGACCCTGGGCCTGGCCGGCGTACTGCTCGCCACCGCCGTGGCCGTGCCGACCATGGCCGAAGCCGAACCGGTGGCCGACGCGGACCGCTCCCGGGCGAGCGACCGACCGATCGTGATCGGGCACCGTGGCGCCAGCGGCTACCGGCCGGAGCACACGCTGGAGGCGTACCGGTTGGCGATCCGGATGGGTGCCGACTACATCGAGCCGGACCTGGTTTCCACCTCCGACGGCGTGCTGGTCGCCCGGCACGAGAACGAGATCTCCGGCACCACCGACGTGGCCGCCCGCCCGGAGTTCGCCGCCCGCAAGGCGACGAAGAGCATCGACGGCGTCGCGGTGACCGGTTGGTTCACCGAGGACTTCACCCTCGCCGAGCTGAAGACGCTGCGGGCCAAGGAGCGGCTCCCGCAGGTCCGGGTGCCGAACACCGCCTTCGACGGCCGCTTCGAGGTGCCCACCCTCCAGGAGGTCATCGACCTGGCCCGAGCCGAGGGGCGGACACGGGGCCGCACCATCGGCATCTACCCGGAGACCAAGCACCCGAGCTACTTCGCCTCGATCGGCCTGTCGCTGGAGGAACCGCTGCTCCGCGTGCTGCGCCAGAACAAACTGGACCGGAAGAACTCGCCGGTCTTCATCCAGTCGTTCGAGACGGCGAACCTGCGTCGGTTGAGCCGGCTGACCGACGTCAAGCTGATCCAACTGCTCGACGCCACCGGCCGCCCGTACGACTTCACCGTCGCCGGCGACACGCGCAGCTACCAGGACCTGGCCTCGCCGGCCGGGCTGAAGTGGATCGCCGGGTACGCCGACGGCATCGGGGCGAACAAGAACCTGATCGTGCCCCGGGACGCCGCCGGTGCCCTGCTCGCCCCGACGGACGTGGTGCGTGACGCGCACCGGGAGCGCCTACTCGTGCACTCCTGGACGTTCCGCGCGGAGAACCAGTTCCTCCCGGTGGACTTCCGCATCGGCACCGATCCCAACGCGCGTGGCGACATCACTGCCGAGTACGAACTCTTCCTCGGCCTGGGCCTCGACGGTGTCTTCACCGACCAGCCCGACACCGCCGTCGCCGCCCGTGCCGGCCTCGCCGGGAACTGACCTCGGCCCGGAGCTGATCCGCTCCGCGCCGACCACCGGGCCGACCAAGCCCGGCCCACACGCTGGCCCGCCGTCCGCCACCCGGACTGCGGGCCAGCGGCACGTTCGTGCTCGATCCAGGTTGTAGTGGCCTCGCAGGCTCAAGATCGTGCTCGATCCAGGTTGTAGTGGTGTCGCTGCGCGGTCGAGGCCACTACTTCCAGGATCGAGCACGACCTTCGCCGGGGTGTCCAGCCCGACCGAGGGCGTGGCGGGATGGCGCGGCCCGACACAGGGGTCGAGTGGTCCGTGGGGGTTTGGGCCACCGGGGGAGCGGCTCTCCGAATGCTTGTGCGGCCCGTTGTAACCCTGGGCCACCTCATTCCTGTTACTTGTGTGTTTCCGCCACATAGCTCGTGGGTGACGTCACTTCTAGCGTGAGCCGACACGAAGAAGTTCTCTCCCTCCGAGTCCTCATGTGGAGTCGCGATGACGGTCCGGACGACGCGGCGGGTGTTCCTCTCCGCCGCCACGATGATGGCCGCGGCGTTGGCCGCCACGGCCTGTGGCAGCCCGCAGGACACCGCCACCGGCGGCGGCGACAGTGCCGCGCCGGTCAAGGTCGGCCTGGTGTATTCCCAGTCGGGTGCCCTGGCCAGCTACGGAAAGCAGTACATCGAGGGGTTCAAGGCGGGGCTCGATTTTGCCACCAAGGGCACCGGCAAGGTCGGCGACCGCAAGATCGAGTTGACCGAGGTCGACGACGCGGGCGACCCGGCCAAGGCGGTATCCGCCGCGAAGGACCTGATCGGCAAGGGCACGAAGATCATTGCCGGCTCCACGGCCTCCGGTGTGGCGCTGCAGGTCGCGCCCATCGCGGCGCAGAACAAGGTGCTGTTCATCTCCGGCCCGGCCGCCACCGACGCGGTGACCGGCGCGAACAAGTACACGTTCCGTTCCGGCCGACAGTCCTACCAGGACGTGGTCACCGCCAAGTCCTTCATCGGCGACTCGGCCGGTAAGAAGGTCGTGGTCTTCGCCCAGGACGGCGCGTTCGGCGACGCCAACGAGGCGGCCGTCAAGACCGTCATCGGCGGCGCGGGCGCCACCGTGAGCAGCGTCCGGGCCCCGGCCAGCGCCACCGAGTTCACCCCGTTCGCCAGCCAGATCAAGGCGGCCAAGCCGGATCTGCTCTTCGTGGCCTGGGCCGGCACCACCGCCCCGGCGATGTGGCAGAGCCTCGACCAGCAGGGCGTGCTCTCGTCCACCACGGTCGTCACCGGCCTGGACATCCGCTCCTCCTGGCCGACCTTCGGCGCCGCCGGCACGAAGATCTCCTTCCTGTCGCACTACTTCGACGGTGCCAGCGACACCGAGGCCAGCAAGGCGCTGAAGGCCAAGGTCAGCACCATCGACCTGTTCCACCCGGACGGCTTCGCCGCCGCCCAGATGGTGGTGCGCGCGGTGCAGGAGGGCGGGGACGACGTCGACAAGATGGTCACCGCCCTGGAGGACTGGAGCTTCGACGGGGTCAAGGGCAAGATGACCATCCGAGCCGCCGACCACGCGCTGCTTCAGCCGATGTTCCAGGCCAAGCTGACCGGCAGCGGCACCGCGTTCACGGCGACCGCGCAGAAGAGCCTCACCGGTGACGAGACCGCGCCACCGGCCGTGGCCATGAAGGGCTGACCCATGCTCGCCACCCGCGGTCTGACCTGGCGGATCGGTGAGGTCGCCATCGTCGACAGCGTCTACCTCGACCTCGCGCCCGGGGAGTTCCTGGGCGTGATCGGGCCGAACGGCGCCGGCAAGACCTCACTGTTCAACCTGATCACTGGCCTGCGCCGGGCCACGGAGGGTCGGATCACCCTGGACGGGCAGGACATCGGGGCGCTTCCGCCGCACCGGCGGGCCCGCCTCGGGTTGGGCCGTACCTTCCAGGCGTCCTCGGTCTTCGGCTCGCTCAGCGTGCGGGAGAACGTCCGGCTCGCCGTGCAGGCGCACCGCGGGGGCTCGATGGCACTGTGGCGGCGGGCGGCGGCCGACCGGGAGGTCGCCGTCGCCGCCGACACGGCGCTCGACCGGGTCGGCCTCGCCCACCGGGGTACGGCACTGGCCGGCACCCTGGCCCACGGCGAGAAGCGCAAGTTGGAGATCGCCCTGCTGCTCGCCGGTGAACCGCGGGTGATGCTGCTGGACGAACCGATGGCCGGGGTCAGCGCGGAGGACGTGCCCGAGCTGGTGGCCGTCATCAAGTCGTTGACCGGCGACAGCGGCCGGGCGGTGCTGATGGTGGAGCACCACATGGACGTCATCCTCGAACTGGCCGACCGCATCGCCGTGATGCACCACGGCGCGCTGCTGGCCTGCGACACCCCGGAGACGGTGATGGCGAACCCCACCGTGCAAGAGGCCTACCTGGGGGAGTCGCTGTGAGCGCGAGGAGTGAGCCGGGTTCGCGAGCCCCGCAGTCGCGAACGGAGGCGGCTCTGCTGGAACCGATCCTCAGTGTGGAGGACTTGTCGGTCCGGATCTCCGGGCTGCACATCCTCCAGGGGGTGTCCTTCACGGTCGCCCCGACCGGCGTGACCGTCCTGCTCGGGCGCAACGGAGTCGGCAAGACCACCACGTTGCGCGCGATCGTCGGCCTCACCCCGCCCGCCGGGGAGGTCCGCGGCACCGTCCGGATGGGCGCGCAGAGCCTGCTGGCTCGGCCCACTCACCGGCTGGTCCGCGGCGGGTTGGGCTACGTGCCGGAGGACCGGTGCGTGTTCGCCGGCCTCACCGTCGCCGAGAACCTGCGGCTCGCCGAGCGGCGCGGCACCAGCCCGGCGTACGACAGGGTTTTCGCGCTCTTCCCGGAGCTGGACCGGCGCGGACGGCAACGGGCCGGTTCGCTCTCCGGCGGGCAGCAACAGATGCTCGCGATCGGGCGGGTGCTGCTCAACGACAACCGGCTGCTGCTGGTGGACGAGCCGACCAAGGGGTTGGCGCCGAAGGTGGTGACCGAGGTGGCCGAGGTGCTGGAACGGGTCGCGGAGTCGGTGCCGGTGCTGCTCGTGGAGCAGAACCTGGCGGTGGTACGCCGGCTGGCCCGCGATGCGGTCGTGTTGGCCGCCGGCAAGGTGGCCTGGACCGGCGACGCCCGCGAGCTGCTGCTGGAAACCGCGCTGACCAAGTCGCTGCTCGGCGTCGGCTCGGCGGAGGTGTCGCACTGATGGGGACCGTGATCCTGTTGGCGTTGACCGGGCTCGGCCTGGCGGCGCTGTACTTCCTGGTCGCCTCCGGCCTGTCCCTGGTCTTCGGTCTGGCCGACGTGCTCAACTTCGCGCACGGGCTGTTCCTCGGCGTGGGCGCGTACGGCACCTGGTGGGCGGCGGGCAACCTGCCGGGCGCCGGCCCGGACGGGTTCGGCTTCGTGTTCGCGGTCGCCTTCGGGGTGGCCGCCGGAACGCTGGTGGCGATCCTGGTCGAGTTGGTGCTGATCCGCCCGCTCTACTCCCGCACGATCGAGCAGGTGCTGGTCACCGTTGGTCTGTCCCTGGCCGGGGTGGCGCTTCTGCAGGCCACCTGGGGTGCGGACGCCCGACCGTTCCCGCGTCCGGACTGGACCCGGCAGGTGACCGGGATCCTCGGCGCGCAGGTGCCCAACGGGGGCCTGCTGCTGATCATCGCGGCGGTGCTGGTGCTCGGCGCGATCCTGGCGTTCCTGCGCTGGACCCGGTACGGCCTGGTGATCCGGGCCGGGGTGGAGAACCGGGAGATGGTGACCGCGCTCGGCATCGACGTACGCAAGGCGTTCACCCTGGTCTTCGCGATCGGTGGGGCGGCCGCCGCGCTCGCCGGTGCGCTCGGCGGGGTCTACTTCGGCACTGTCTCGCCGGGGCAGGGCAGCTCACTGCTGATCTTCGCGTTCATCGTGGTGGTGATCGGCGGGATGGGCTCGGTGGTCGGCTCCGCGTACGCGGCGGTCGTGGTCGGGCTGGTGCAGCAGTTCGTCAACTACTACGGCACGTCCGGGCTGGGCGACATCTGTGTGGTCGGCCTGCTCGCCGTGGTGCTGCTGCTGCGCCCGCAGGGCATCGCCGGAAAGGTGGCAACGGCATGACGCTCCTCGACATAACCCCGGCACCGGCACCCACGTCGCCGCGACCCGGCCGTGTGCACCGAATCCGCCCGTTCCTTCCGCTGGTCGCGCTGGTCGTCCTCGTGATCCTGCCGTACTCGACGATCTCCCTTCCGGGGATCTTCGAGGGGCCGGTCAACTCGCCCGGCACCCTGCAACTGCTCGCCATCTGCCTGATCTTCGGTGGGCTGGCCGCCGGGTACGACCTGCTCTTCGGCCGGACCGGCATGCTCTCCTTCGGGCACGCGCTCTACTTCGCGGCCGGCGTGTACGGCACCGACATCCTGGTCACCCGGGCCGGCCTTCCCCTGTGGCAGGCGGCGCTGCTGACCATCACCGGCGGCACGATCCTCGCCGCGCTGCTCGGTGCGGTGGCGCTGCGTACCGTGGGTATCGCCTTCGCCATGGTCACGCTGGCCTTTGCGCAGGTCGGGGCGATCCTGGTCGCGCGCGACTTCGGTGGGCTCACCGGTGGCGAGGAGGGCCTGCCACTGGACGTGTCCGGGTTGCCCGCCGGCCTGGTGGGGGTGACGAACACGGTCAACCTCTACTGGCTGGCGCTGGCGTACCTGACGCTGGTGGTCTTCGTGGTGCACCGGGTGAGCGGGTCGCCGACCGGTCGGGTGCTCGCCGGGCTGCGCGACGACGAGCGGCGGATCGGTGTCCTCGGGTTGGACCCCTACCGCTACAAGCTGGTGGCGTTCACTCTGGCTGGTGGGCTGGCGTCGACGGGCGGGGTGGTCTACGTCCTGATCGTCGGCGGCGCGTCGCCGCACATCACCTCGTCCGAGCTGACCCTGTCACTGCTGGTCATGGTGGTGCTCGGCGGGCCGGGCACCCGGTGGGGGCCGGTGCTCGGCGGTGTCCTCTACATGTACCTGGACCACCGGCTCACCGCCTTCGGCACCTCCGACGCGGTCGACAACCTGCCGGCGGTCCTGAGCCATCCGCTGAGCCAGCCGCTGTTCGTCCTGGGCACGGTCTTCATCCTGGCCGTCTATTTCTTCCCAGGAGGCCTAACCAGCCTCGCCCCCCGCCTGTCCCACCTGACCCGCTCCCTAAAACCCCGAACCCCCCCAAACTGACCCAACCCCACCCCCACCCCCACCCAGGCCCCCCGCCCTGGCCCCGGTCGATCATGAAGTTATTGCCCCGACACGGCGTGCGGCTTGTCGCTAACTTCATGATCGACGGGGTTCTGGGTAGGGGTTCGGGTGAGGGAGGTTGGGGAGATGGACTTTAAGGTTGCGGTTGTCAGTGGGGGCGGGACCGGGATTGGTGCGGCCGTTGCGGGGACGCTCGCTTCGGACGGGTACGACGTTCTGATCGTCGGGCGGCGGACGGACGTGTTGACGGACACTGCCTCCCGCATCTCCTTCGACTGTGGTCGGGCCGATGCCGTCACCGCCGTCACCGCCGATCTGACCGACCCGGAGCAGCTCGACCGCGTACTCGCGGCGGTCGGCGACCGGGCGATCGACGTGGTGGTCAACAACGCCGGTGGCTATCTGGGCGGAGACACCGACACGCCGGCCGGGATCGCCGCGCACTGGCGGGCCAACCTGGACGCCAACGTGCTCACCGCCGTGCTGCTCACCGAGGCGCTGCGGCCCGCCCTCCGCCGCCCGGGCGGCCGGGTGATCCTGGTCAGCTCGATCGCCGCCCAACGCGGCGGCGGTGGGGCGTACTCGGCGGCGAAGGCCGCCCTGCACGGCTGGGCGTACGACCTGGCCGCTCAGCTCGGCCCGGAACAGATCACGGTCAACGTGGTGAGCCCCGGCTATGTCGCGGAAACCGAGTTCTTCGGCGACCGGATGACCACCGAGGGGTACGCGAAGCGGGTGGCGGCGACCCTGGTCGGGCGGGCCGGGCTGCCGGACGACATCGCCGAGGCCGTCCGCTATCTCGCCAGCCCTGCTGCCGGTTACGTCACCGGCCAGGTCCTCGGTGTCAACGGGGGCTCGGTCCTCGGCCGCTGACCAGGCCCCGCGGCCACGAACGATTAGCCGCGGCCACGAACGACTGAAGGGCGGCGGCCCCCCGTGTGGCCGCCGCCCTCCTGCGTCGTGGGTCAGCCGTTCAACATCTCGTACGCCATCTTGGGTGCGTTCGTCACGGCAGCGCCGGTCGGCACGCTGATCTTCGGCGTGGTGCCGTAGTCGGCGTAGTTGACGACGTAGTCGTACGCCTTCGCCTTGCCGGCGGCCGGGATTTTCAGCGTGAGCGAGGTCAGGTGCTTGTCCGCGTCGACGACCGCGGTGAACGGCACCGTCCTGGCGGCTTCGCCGAGCGCCGCCGCCTCGCCCTCCTCCAACGCCTGGGCCGCGTTACCAACGCTCATGTCGATGACCCCGACGTACTTCCCGGGGCTCTGCTCCTTGACGGAGGTGGCCGCCTCGATGAGTGGGCCGGCGTTGCCCTGGTCGGCACCGTCGTAGGCCGGGATGGAGTCGCTGTCGGCCAGCTTCGTGCGGTCCAGCTTCATCCACTTGTCCGGGAACTTCGGCAGGCCCGGCTGGCCGCTGAACTTCGCCTTCACCCAGACCTCCTCCCCGATCAGCAGGAACGACATCTTCGTGGTGATGCCGTCGGAGCCCGGCGCGGCAGTGGTGTTGATCTCGATCGCCTTCGAGGCGTGGTCGATCCGTCCGCTGAGCGTGCTGGAGGAGTCCTTGCCACTGAACTGGAACGTCCCCTCGGTGCCGTCCGGGACGGCGTCGAGGAGCGCCTGCTTCGGGTCGACGGTCGGGCTGGCGCTCGGGCTGCTCTGCGGTGCAGAGGCTGGTTCGTTCTTGGGCCCGCACCCCCCGAGCAGGGTGGTCGTGGCCAGCATGGCGGCGACCGCGCCGACCGTCCGTCGGATGGTGCTCGCGCTGCCCGTTGCCTGTGTCATCACACTTCTCTTTCTCGATGCGTGGCTTGTGCCGATGACGATGTTGTCGGCGGGCACGGCGGTGCGGCTGCCGATATGCTGCCGTCCGGCTGCCGGGCACTGCCGTCCGGCGCTCGCCGGGGGTGTCAGGAGCGGAAATTCGCATGTCAGGAACGCTGCGTTTCGAGATCCTCGGGCCTCAGCGGGCCTGGTACGCCGACCGTGAGATCGACCTCGGTCCCGGCAAGCAGCGCGCGGTGTTGGCCGTGCTGCTGCTCTCCGCGGGTCGTCCGGTGGCCACCGGGCAGATCGTCGAGGCGGTCTGGCCGGACGATCCGCCCGCGAACGGCCCCAACGTGGTGCAGAAGTACGTCGCCGGGCTGCGCCGGGTGCTGGAGCCGGACCGGTCGCCGCGTACGCCGGGGCAGGTGCTGAGCCTGACCGACGCCGGTTACCTGCTGCGGGTGGATCCCGAGGCGGTGGACGCGGTCCGCTTCGATCGGAGCGTCCAGGCCGCCCGGCAGCGGCACGCGTCCGGGCAGACGGAGCAGGCGTTGGCCGAGTTGACCGCCGCCCTGGACCTGTGGCGCGGAGAGCCGTTCACGGGCTTCTCCGGGGGAGTGTTCGAGGCCGCCCGGCACCGCCTGGTGGAGCTGCGGGCCGTTGCCCTGGAGACCCGCGCCGAGCTGAAACTGGACAGCGGGCGGCACCGCGAGCTGGTCGGCGAGCTGGTCGAGTTGGTGGCCGAGTTCCCCGTCCGGGAGCGGCTACGCCACCAGTACATGCTGGCGCTGTACCGCAGCGGCCGGCAGGCCGAGGCGTTGGCCGCGTACCGGGATATCGACAGCCTGCTCCGCGAGGAGTACGGCATCGGGCCCGGCGAGGCGCTCCGCGAGTTGCACGGGCGGATCCTGCGCGCCGACCCGACCCTCACCGCCAGCGTCCCGGGTGCCCCGACCTCCAACCCGACCGTGCCACCCCCCGCTGCGCCGCCCGCCTCGACCGCCCCGGCCCAGGCGTCGGCCCCGCCGCTCCAGGCGGCCGTCCCGCCGTACGCGGACCTCCCCTCGCCGCTGCACCCCGCGCTGGACGGTCTGCCCGCCGGCCCGCCCTCCCCGTTCGGGGTCGACCAGCCGCGCCGGGAGCGGCACCCGCTGCCGACCTGGGTGAGCACCACGGCCACCGTCGCCGGCACCCTCCTGCCACTGCTGTCGTTCGGCACGGTGACCTGGCTGGTGATGCTGGCGTACGCGGTGCGGCGGCGCAGTCGACGGCTCGGCCTTGCCGCCTTCGGCTACCTCGTCACCGCGTCGGTGCTGGTCGTCATGATCTCCACCGACGACCTCGAGACGGAGGACTCCGCCGTCGAGGCGTTCTCCGGGCTCGGCGTGCTCGGTCTCTGCTGGGTGGTCGGCGCCGCGCACGTGGTCCTGCTCAACAGATGGGTCTGGGGACGGGTCACCGGGCGGCGGCTCGTGGCCCAGGCGCGCGACGAGGAGCGCCGGGTGCGCCGCCAGCAGGCGCGAAACCTGCTGCACCGCTACCCGTCGGCGCGTTACGAGTTCGCGATCGGCCGACCGGACCTGGCCCGCGCCTTCGACGACGGCGGGCTCGTCGACGTCAACGCCGTACCCGACCAGGTGCTCGCCACCCTTCCCGGGCTCACCGAAGTGCAACGCCGGCAGATCGCGATGGACCGGTGGGTACGCGGCCCGTACGCGTCGATGGAGGAGCTGGCCGCCCGCTGCGCGCTGCCGCTCGCGGCTGTCGACGCGCTCCGCGGTGTCCTGCTCTTCCTGCCGCCGCCCGCCCCGCCCGCGAGCCGCCCCGCTGCGGTGGAGGCGGAGCCAGCCGAGCCCCGCTGATCGTGGGGGTTCTCGGGTCAGGGCTGGTAGAAATGCCGGATGGGCGACGAGCGGGCGGCGGTACGGGAGCGGGCCGAGGCGGTGCTGCGCCGGCTGGCCGGCGACCACGCCCGGCTGCGGGAGGATCAGTGGCGGGCCATCGAGGCGCTGGTCGTCGACCGGCGGAGGGTGCTCTGCGTGCAGCGCACCGGTTGGGGCAAGTCGGCCGTCTACTTCGTGGCCACCGCGCTGCTGCGTGACGCCACCCGGGCCGAGCAGGCCGGCCCGACCGTCATCGTGTCGCCGCTGCTGGCGCTGATGCGCAACCAGGTCGAGGCGGCTGCCCGGGCCGGCATCCGGGCTCGCACGATCAACTCGGCCAACCTCGACGAGTGGGACGAGATCACCGCCGAGATCCAGACCGGTGCGGTGGACGTGCTGCTGATCAGCCCGGAGCGGCTCAACAACCCGGACTTCCGCGACGGTGTGCTGCCGAAGCTGGCCGCGACCACCGGGCTGCTGGTGGTCGACGAGGCGCACTGCGTCTCCGACTGGGGGCACGACTTCCGGCCGGACTACCGGCGACTGCGGACGTTCCTCGCCGAGTTGCCCGAGCGGACCCCGGTGCTGGCGACCACCGCCACCGCCAACGCCCGGGTCACCCAGGACGTCGCCGAGCAGTTGGGTGACGCTCTCATCCTGCGCGGCACCCTGGACCGCGAGTCGCTGCGTCTCGGCGTACTCGACCTGCCCAGCCCGGCGCACCGGCTGGCCTGGCTCGCCGACCACCTGGACCAGCTGCCCGGCTCGGGCATCGTCTACACGCTGACCGTGGCGGCAGCGGGGGAGACGGCCGAGTTCCTGCGCTCCCGGGGCTACCCGGTGGCCTCGTACACCGGTCAGGTCGAGGACGCCGACCGGCGGGCCGCCGAGCAGGACCTGCTCGACAACAAGATCAAGGCGTTGGTCGCCACCAGCGCGCTCGGCATGGGCTTCGACAAGCCTGACCTGGGCTTCGTCGTGCACCTCGGCGCGCCGCCCTCGCCGATCGCGTACTACCAGCAGGTCGGCCGCGCCGGCCGTGCGGTCGAGCACGCGGAGGTGCTGCTGCTGCCCGGTGCGGAGGACGCGGCGATCTGGCGCTACTTCGCCTCGCTGGCGTTCCCGCCGGAGCAGCAGGTGCGTGCCGTGCTGGCCGCCCTGCACACCGACCGCCCGCTCAGCACCCAGGCTCTTGAGCCCCTCGTCGACCTGCGCCGGGCCCGGTTGGAGCTGATGCTCAAGGTGCTCGACGTGGACGGCGCGGTCCGCCGGGTGCGCGGCGGTTGGCTCGCCACCGGTGAGCCCTGGGTCTACGACGAGGCCCGGTTGCGGCGCGTCGCCGAGGCACGCACCGTCGAGCAACAGGCCATGCGGGAGTACGCGACCACGACCGACTGCCGGATGCGGTATCTACGGGAATGCCTGGACGACACCGGGGCGGCCGACTGCGGCCGGTGCGACAGATGCGCCGACCCACTCTTCTCCGCCGACGTGTCGACGGCCGCGCTCGCGGCCGCGCAGACCTTCCTGGGCCGACCCGGCGTGGAGATCGCGCCGAAGAAGCTCTGGCCGACCGGCCTCGACGCGGTGGGCGTACCCCTCAAGGGCCGGATCTCCCCCGCGGAGCAGGCGCTGCCGGGCCGGGCCGTCGGACGCCTCTCCGACCTGGGCTGGGGTGGTCGGCTGCGTGATCTCGTCGGTCCGGAGGCGCCGGACGCGCCGGTGCCCGACGACGTCGCGGGCGCGGTGGTCGAGGTGCTGAAGGCGTGGGCGCACGGCGACGACCCGTGGCCGCGTCGGCCGGTGGCGGTGGTCGCGGTCGGTTCCCGGCGACGGCCCCGGCTGGTCGGGTCGCTCGCCGAGCGGATCGCCGCCGTGGGCCGGCTGCCGATTCTCGGCGAGGTCACCCCGGCCGGCCCGGGCGGCCCAGGCGGGCCGCGCGGCAACAGCGCCCAACGGGTACGCGCGCTGCACGACACCTTCACCGTGCCAGCCGACCTGGCCGATGCCGTGGCGGGACTGGACGGTCCGGTGCTGCTCGTCGACGACCTGATCGACTCGGGTTGGACGATGACGCTGGTGGCCCGGGCTCTGCGCCGGGCTGGCGCACCCGACGTGCTCCCACTCGCCCTCGCGGTGGCGGGCTGACTCGCTGCCGCTCGCGGTGGCCGGCTGACCCGTGCTGCTCGCGCCTGTGGCCTCGGCCTCGCCCGGGTGGGCGGGAAAGTTCCCGGGCGCTGCCGAATGCGACGGGCGCCACGCCGTCCGGGCGTCTGCCTGGACGAACCCGCCACGGCGGTACCGTGGGCGGCATGACCGACCAGCACCCCACCGCCGCGCCGGTGGTGTCTGACCAGGTCTCCGCCGCGCCCGCGGTGCCTGATGACGTCGCTGTCGCGCCCGCGGTGCCGGACGAGGTCTCTGCCGCGCCGGACCGGAGCACCCTTCGGCTGGCGCTGGTGGTCGGCGGGCTGGTGCTGGCGGTCCTGCTCGGTTTCGGCCTCGGCCGGTTGAACACCGACGGTGCCGCCACGGGCAGCCCGTCGTTGGCGGCCGGGCACACCGATCCGCCCGGCATCGGGCCGCACAGCCACGGCACCGCCACGGGCACCGATCAGGGCGCGCCAACCGAGCCGGGAGGTCTGGCGGTCAGCTCGGCCGGGTTCACCCTGGCACCGCTGGGCACCGAGTTCGCGGCCGGCCGTCCCGGTCAACTCCGCTTCCAGGTGCGCGACGTGCAACGCCGGCCGGTAACCCGGTTCGCGATCGTGCACGACAAGCCGATGCACCTCATCGTCGTCCGCCGGGACCTGACCGGCTACCAGCATCTGCACCCGACCATGGCGACGGACGGCACCTGGTCGGTGCCGTTGACGCTCGCGCAGCCCGGCGTCTGGCGCGCGTACGCCGACTTCACCGTCGTCGCCGACAACGGCGCGCAGACCGCGGTGACCCTCGGCACGGACCTTGTCGCGCCCGGTGGCTACCAGCCCCGCCCGCTGCCGGGCACTGCGACGTCGACGACCGTGGACGGGTTCACCGTCGGCTATCAGGGCGCCCCGCAGGCCGGAGCGACAGTGCCGCTGACCTTCCGGGTCGACGGCGCTGGCGGTGCGGCTCCGCTGGAGCGTTACCTCGGGGCGTACGGGCACCTGGTGGCGTTACGCGAAGGCGACCTCGGCTACCTGCACGTGCACCCGGAGCCGGAGCTGGTCGACGGCCAGGTCAAGTTCTGGCTGACCATCCCGGGCCCCGGTCGCTACCGCCTCTACCTCGACTTCCAGGTGGGGGCCGACGTCCACACCGCGGAATTCAGCGTCATCGTCCCCTGAGCCGGCCGGCTCAGCCGGCGCGGCGGATGGGGCGGCGGGCCAGGTAGCGGAGCAGGTCGCGGATGTGGTGCTTCTCCTCGGCGCTGACCGTTGGGTCGGCCAGCCGATCCAGGATGGCACGGACGTCCGCCTCGACCGGGCCGTCGTCGTGGCGTCGGCGGGGCACCGGACCGGCGTCGGGCAGCCCGAGCGCGCGGAACGCGGCAGCGACCGGCAGGTCCAGTGCGGCGCAGAAGCCGCGCACCTTGGCCAACTCGGGATAGTCCTGCCAGTCACCGGCCAGCCAGCGGAACACGGTGGAGCGGCCCACGCCCGTGTGTGCGGCGAGATCGGTCACGGTCCAGCCACGTTCGTCGCGAGCGTCGTCGATGGCACGCCGAACGAAGCGGGCGAAGGCCATCTGCGGTGATA
Organism: Micromonospora parathelypteridis; assembly: GCF_014201145.1. Classification (NCBI taxonomy): domain Bacteria; kingdom Bacillati; phylum Actinomycetota; class Actinomycetes; order Micromonosporales; family Micromonosporaceae; genus Micromonospora; species Micromonospora parathelypteridis. The sequence goes on along the minus strand of NZ_JACHDP010000001.1, from coordinate 2,552,757 downwards.
TGTCGGCGGATCCCATCCCTGTGTGTCTGTTCCTCCCTGCCGAGCACTGGGACGATCTGCCTTCCGAGGGTAGTACTCCCAGGGTCGGAAACAACTGACTGATCGCACAAACTGTCCCGTGGGCGGGACTTTGCATCCGTCAGGATGCGTACCAACCAGAAATGGCACCGAGCGATCACCATCGTTCTTCCACTAAGCTCGGTGCCCGCCCCGGCATGGCGTTCGTTCGCCTGCCGTGTTCGACCGGACCACCGCCGAGGAGCACCATGGCCGAATCGAGCCGTCCCCAGCCGTACCAGCCCGGTGCGGTCAGCCTCTTCTTCGTCGCCAAGGCTGGCGTCTTCGCTGCCACGTTCTGGATCTGGTTGCTGGTCCTGGTGCTCCGCACCGACTCGGCGACCGGTCTCCAGGTGCTGGCAGCCACCGGCGCCATCACCACCACGCTGCTGGGCGTGGTGCTGGGCGCCCGGATGGCGCTGCAGCACAACGCCGCCATCCGGCACGCGGAGATGAAGAAGCTGCTTGTCGACATCTCCTGGAACGCCTTCACCGCCGCCGGCAACGCCGAGAGCACGGGCAAGGTGGTGCCGTTCCCGACCGCCCCCGGCGACACCGAGTGGGCCAGCCAGCGCAGCGGTGGCGACCGGGTGACGGTCCTCGACGGTGGTGCCGGCGAGCGCAACAGTGGCCGGGAGCGCGGCGACAAGCGTCGCTAGCCCTCGCCCCGGGGCTGGCTAGGCCACGGGCTGCTGGTCGATCGGCTGTTCGCCGGCGGCCAGCAGGGTCTCCAGCCGGGGCGTGACCTGCCACTGGTTCACCAGCTCGCGATACTCCGCGCGCTGCGGCTCGGTTGCCGCAGCGCCGGTACGGCGGGCGCGGATCAGCAGGTTACGTGGCGTGTGCTGGGAGTCCACGAACTCCACCACCTCGGCCCGATATCCGTGCACCCGCAGCAGCCCGGCCCGCAGCGCGTCGGTGAGCACGTCGGCGAAGCGCTCGCGCAGGATGCCCTGTCGGGTCAGCAGCTCGTACGGGGCCGGGGCGGGGTGGGCGCGGAGCTGCTTCGCCAGGTCGTGATGGCAGCACGGCGCGGCCAGCACCCAGCGGGCCTCCCAGCGCACCGCGCGGGCCAGCGCCTCGTCGGTGGCGGTGTCGCAGGCGTGCAGCGCCAGCACCAGGTCGGGGGCGGGGTCGACGACGGCGTCGGCGATCGTGCCGGCCACGAAGCTGACCCGCTCGGCCCAGCCCAGCCGCTCGGCCAGCTCGGTGTTGCGCCGCCGCTGGTCCTCCCGGACATCCACGCCGATCAGCTGGACGTCGAGCCCTCGGTTCGACAGGTAGCGGTACGCGGCGAACGTCAGGTAGGCGTTGCCGCAGCCCAGGTCGACGACCCGCAGCGGACCGGTCAGGTCGTCGGGCAGGGTCGCGGCCAGGGCACGCAGGAACGCGTCCACCTGGCGGCGTTTGGCCGCCGACCCGCCGATCTCGGCGAAGATCTCATCGCCCGGGTCGAGCAGGTACTCCTTGGTCCGGTCGTTCCCGCCCGGCGTCGCCGCCGGACGGGCCGTCGCGGCCGCCCGGTGCACCTGCGCCTCGCCGGACTTGGTCACCCGCAGTTGGAGCGTCGCGTCGGCCGTCTCCACGTGCCAGTTGCCGAAGGGCTCGGCCAGCAGTTCGTCGACCGCGACAGCGGCCTCGGGACCGGGGGCGACGTTGCGGGTGTACGGACGAGCGCCGTCGGACGTGGCGATCTGAAGTCTGGGCCCGGCCTTGAGCGTCACCGGCCGCAACTCGGCCCGAACAACAGTGGGACGGTGCCCGCGCCGGCGTCCGGCGGCGACCGCCCGGGTCAGCGCGGGGTCGAGCAGCAACGCCCGGACCTCGGTCAGGGCGGCGTCCAGTGATTCCGGCATCGTTCCATCTTCGGCAGGTGGGGTGGGAAGGCAACATCCCCCGTACCGCGCGTGGCGGTGCGGGGGATGTCAGGTGTGGCTGGTGGTCAGTCCGCGGTCGCCTCGG